>JBEKWN010000049.1:0-69167 GCA_049513055.1 Thermodesulfobacteriota bacterium | reverse complement strand
ATCGATCCCACCTTGATCTTTCTGATGGGGGTAACGTGGGTGGTTGGTGAAGATTCGGTAAGACCATATCCCACCATCACAGGAACCCCGGTGATCTGTGTAAACCTCTCTTGAACCTCAGGGGAGAGGATCGCCCCCCCTGCATTGACGTACCGGAGACGGGTCCAGTCCATGGTTGGAACTTTTGGATGGTGGCAGAATTCCTGAACGATCAAAGGAACAGTGAAAAAGAGAGACGGCCGATAGGTTTCGAAGAGGGAGAGAAATTCGTCCACCGGGCGGAAACGACTTGCCAGAACCTGAGTTGCCCCGGCCATGATGGATGTTCCCATCAGGACAGTCATCCCATAAATATGAAAAAAAGGGAGCTGGTTTATCATTATATCCGTTGCCGAAATTTCATGGACCTGAACAACCTGGTAGAGACAACTGAGAAGATTGAAGTGGGTCAGCATGACCCCTTTGGGAAGCCCGGTCGTACCACTCGAGAAAGGCAATACGGCGATCCTCTCTTTGGCGTCTATCCCAATGGAACGATCCAGTCGATCCGATCCCGCAAGGAGCGACGAAAAGGGGAGGGTGCCCAAAGGCGGTTCCCCTTGCCCTTCAAGGACTACGAATCGTAACCCCTGAACCTCTGAAATGAGGCTTCCCACTTGGGTATACAGGTTGTCCGAGGTGATCATGCCCTTGACTTCTGTCTCTTTCAATTGGTGTAAAACCTCTCTCTCTCCGTAGTGGGTGCTTATTGGAACGACGACGCCCCCTGCCTTCAAAATCCCATAGAAAGAGAGGATGTATTCCAGACTGTTCTTCATCCAGAGGGCGATACGGTCTTCTGGCTCCACTCCCATCCTTGCAAGGGAAGCAGCAAGGGCTGAAGAATTTTCCTCCAGCCACCGATAGGAATATTCCTTTCCACCTGTTTCAGGGGTGATCACAGCAACCTTTTCCGGGTATTCCTTCGCCGCTTTTCGAAGCGGGAAAGTCAGAGGCTCCCAAGGTACGGTTATTGACAACAGTAGTCCAAAAAAAAGCTTATGTCCAGTCTCAAAGAACCTTTTGAAGACAAACTCATCCAATCCCGTGATGACGAGTGCTCCTATGCTCGGCCCGATCAGCGTGCCAATTCCGCCAAAAAGTGATCCTACAATGGGCATGACGGACCAGAACCCGTCGAATGCTGAATCAGGATTGAGGAAATGGATGTAGTGGGCGTAAAAGGCGCCCATCAAAGCGGTGCAAAACGCTGAAACTATAAGGGCAGTGATTTTGGTCCTTAAAACCGGCACGCCGATACCGGAAGCCGTCTCTTCGTCCCCGTGAACGGCTGACATGGCCAGCCCTATGTTCGAATGTCGAATTAAATAGATCACCAGATAGATGGCAAACATCAGCGCCGCAGCCAGATAATAATTGGTTGTCCTGGAAATATAAAAATCAAATGTCATTCCCCAAATTTTTATTAATGGCAGGGAGGGGATGCTAAAAATTCCTTTAGAGCCTTCTGTCAGGCGGGTTAAGTTCAGGGTAAGGAGCTTCATCACCTCTGCGAAACCGAGGATGGATAAGGCGAAATAGGGTCCACGCAATCGAAAGGCAGGAACCCCAATGATCAGTCCTCCAAACACCCCGACCATTGCTGCGGCTACCATGGCCAGGAAAGGGTTGAACCCCGCTTTCATCACCAGAAGGGCTGAAGCATAGGCACCGATTCCGAAAAAGGCCGCATGTCCGAAGGAAACCTGTCCGCACACTCCTGCGAGCAGGTTCCACGCCAGACAAACAGATCCGAGGATGAGAGCTGAGATGAAGATGCTCAGGTAGTAGGGATTGAAAGAAAGAATGAAGGGAAGGGCCAGGACGACAATGAACAGCACCAGTGCAGTTATTTTCTCGGATACCTGGAATGGGAGATAAGATTTCATTTATATCCTCTTTCCAAATAGTCCGGAGGGCCGAACCAGAAGAATAACAAGGAAGAGCATGAACCCGAACAATTCCCTGTAGGAAGAACTGACAAACGTTACGGTCATGGCCTCTCCTATGCCAAGAATCATTCCAGCTACAATCAATCCTGGAATGGAACCGACCCCAGCCAGAACCGTAAGAATAAAAGCCTTGACCGTAATGTGGATACCTGTTCCTGGACTGACAAATGACAACATCCCGAGCAAGGGACCTCCAAGACCTGCAAGCAACCCACCGATGCTGAAGGCGAGAAGGTCAACCCTTTCGACGTTAATTCCAGCCAGAGATGAAGCATCCCGATCGATCGCAGTGATCCGAATGGCTTTCCCCATCTTGGTATGGCGCAGGAAGGAATGGAGCGCCAGGACTCCGATAAAAGAGATTGCAAAGGTGATAATCTCTCCCAGGCTGATGTAGATCCCGGCGAGCTTCAATGGTTTCTCCATCCAGTCCACGCTGATATTGCGGATGTCTGCTGACCAGAGTTGGAGATAGAGGTTGGAGAGAAAGATCCCGATCCCGAAGGTCAAGATGAGGGTATTCAGTTCTGCAGTAGTACGGATCCTCTGTAAAAAGACACGGTAACTGAGTGAAGATGCTCCAGCGGCAATGGCTGCTGCTAACGGAAGGGCGAGAAGGGGGTTCAGCCCCCACTTTACCAAGAGCCAATAAGCAATATAGCCACCCAGCACCAGAAACTCTCCGTGGGCCATATTGATAATCCGCATGATGCCAAATACAAAAGCCAGTCCCAAGCAGTAAAGGGCATAATTCCCCCCCTCCAACATTCCAGAAAGAATGGATTGGATGATACTGGCCGTAGAGATCAATTCTTTTCTCCTATGGACCTTGTTTTTTTTCTTTCAGACTATTTTCCACCCCATGGAACCGCAGGATACTGGATGGTCCCTATGGCCCGATCCTTGGGATAGACAACAACCTGATTCCCTTTTTGTGTTTGGAACAATATGGCTGTAAAATATTTGGGATCGCCTTTCTCGTCAAAAGTAACTCGGCCTAAAGGACCAACGACATCCATCGCCCGAAGAGTAGTTCTGGTCTTTTCAAAACTGTAATTTCCAGATTTTCCTCCACCCTGAGCAATGGCCTCGAGCATATATTTTGTGGAGAGGTAGCCGAGCATTGAGATATACGAAGGCTCTTCCTTATATTTGGCCTTATAAATAGCGACAAACTCCGCTTCCTCAGCCTTCGCCACTTTTGGGGCAGTCCCCATTTCCCAGATCGATGTGCCGTAGATATACTCACTCATCGGCCCTAACTCCCTGACAAAATCGGGCGTGCCAATGCCCCATGCCCCCATGTACGCCTTCACCGGCAGGTTGAGAATCTTTGCGTCCTTAATCGTGCCTACGTAATCAGTAAAATATCCTTCTACGAGAAGGACTTCGCATCCAGCATCCCTGACCTTGAGCAGAATCGGCTTGTAATTGGTCGTTCCCTTTTCGAACTTTTCGAAGACCGGAACATCAATGCCTGCTTTCACCAACTGGTCCCTGACCACTTCTGCAATCTCAGTGGTGGCGGAAAGGCTGTTGTAAAGAACTCCAACCTTCTTGGCCCCAAAGAGTTCCTTGATGATTCCTGACTGGGCTGATGCATAGCCTGGCATATAATTCAGGCGAAAGAAGTTCTTGAATTTTTTGGCCGACAGTTTCGTATCGACCGCTCCGGTCGTTAAGTAGGGCGTATCGTATCGTTCGGCTGCCTCTGATGCAGGCCCCACCAGATTGGATCCATATCCGCCAACGATGGCGTTGACTTTGTCCATGCCTGCCAGCTTCTCAACGGCTGCTACAGCCTTCTGAGGATCACTTTCATCATCATAGACACGCAAGTCGACCTTGATCTTATACTTCTTTTCAAACTCCTCTGCTCCGACACGGATCCCTTTGATCTGTTCCATCCCGTGTTTGGCTAAGCTTCCTGTCTGAGGGGCATGTGCCCCCAGTTTGATGATCGGTGCGGCCCAGCCCGTCCCCAACCACAAACCTACTAACACTGCACACCAGATTTTAATCATCATCCATGGCTTCATTTTTTCCTCCTTCCTTCTTAGTTATTAAGTCAATTGGTCATTAAGTTATTTACCAACTGTTGACTTATGACCCAATCGCTACATTTTTTGGTGCTTCCACTCCTAAGTGCCTAAAGGCCCAGATAGGCATGCTTGATATGGGGAGTCTCTCGCAGAAAATTCACTTCCCCTTCCAGTACGATCATTCCTCTTTCTAATACATATCCGTAATAGGCCGCTGAAAGTGCCACTTGAGTGTTCTGCTCCACCAGTAATATGGTGGTACCGGAATGAACAATTTTTTTGATCGCCTCGAACATTTCACGGACGATGAGAGGCGCAAGACCGAGAGAAGGCTCATCCATCAACAACAATCTTGGTAAAGTCATCAACCCGCGGCCGATTGAGACCATCTGCTGCTCACCCCCTGAAAGAGTTCCGCAGAGCTGATCCTTCCGGTCAGCCAAATGGGGGAATAATGAAAATACCCAATCCAACCTTTTTTCGACGGTTGTCCTTTCGGAAACCCTGTAGGCTCCCATCTCTAAGTTTTCTCGAACCGAAAGGGGTGGCCACAGGTGCCGGCCTTCCGGGATCATTGTCATTCCCAGGCCCACAATCTGATGAGTTTTCATCCCTTGGATTTCCTCGTTCAGAAACCATATCTTGCCAGAGGCTGGAGGAATCAGCCCAGTGATCGAACGTAGAAGAGTTGTTTTTCCAGCCCCATTTGGACCAAGGATACATGTCATCTCCCCTTCACGGACCTGAAAGGAGATATTTCCAAGGACGTGAGCATCTCCATATCCAACGGAGAGACCCTCAACCTTAAGCATCTTCTCTCTCCCCTAAGTAGGCGCGGATAACCTCTGGATTTTCCACTGCCGCTTCCGGAGGACCATCAAAGATGAGTTGCCCGAAATTGAGTACCAGGATCCGACGACAAATCCCCATAATGGCTCGGAGGTTATGCTCCACCATGAGGATGCTGATCTCTCTTTCCATATTGAGAGAGCGGATAAAGGGAATGGCTTCTTCAACTTCCCGGGGATTCAGCCCGGCAAGGACTTCATCTAGAAGAAGGAGTTTGGGATGGGTGGCCAGGGTTCGGGCCACTTCCAGCCGCTTGCGCTCCGGTAGGCTCAGCGAATGGGAAATGTGATGAGCGAGAGGCGTGAGCCCGGTACTTTCAATGACCTCTTCTACCTCCCGATTGATCTCTGTGGCAGTACGCCGGCCCGGCTTTCCGAAAACCACCGCTGCCTTGACATTTTCAAAGACAGTCATTTCCAGGAACGGACGGACTACCTGGAACGTGCGGGCTATCCCGAGATGGCACAGTTTGTCCGGCCGCATTCCAGCAATCGGGGTTTCCATGAATCTTATTTCTCCGTGAGAAGGGGCGAGGAAACCACTCAGGAGAGCAAAGAGGGTTGTCTTCCCAGCACCGTTGGGTCCGATCACACCGACAATCTCTCCTGGCATGATACCAAAGGATACTGTAGCAAGGGCTCGCAACCCCCCAAAGTCCCGGGAGAGGTTCTTTACTTCAAGCAGCGGTGGCTGGAAGGAATTAGGGTTATCAGATAGATTCAAATTCACAGGATCACATTCCTATAATTTTAATTCTATTAAATTGATCTTTTTAGGTGGGTTTAATGATTTTCAAACTAATCATACTTTAGTGTCGGTGTCAAGATACTTCCTAGAGAGCTATGAAAAACTACTATACGCTCTCAATCAGAGATTTCTACACTTTTTCAGAAATCTCTCCTATCTTCCTACCGGGTAATAAATCAGAGAACTCCGGTTAAAGATTGGGTTGACAAAAGGTCTACAGTGAATTATGAGGTAGGAGTATCCTTAAGAATTTATTATGTCAAGAAAATCTTTAAAAACCTCTGAATCTTCTCATGGAGAAAAAAGGCAGACATGAATAATGTTAGGATATCCAAGAGGGGAGAAAGGAGAGAACCTTGAAGAACGTCGTGATTATTAGTGGAATAAGGACACCTGTTGGGAGATACATGGGGGCATTAAAAGATGTGGCTGCCTTTGATTTAGGGGCCCTGGTCTTGAACGAAGCCGTGAAAAGAGCTGGAGTGGATCCGGTTCAGATCGACGAGGTCATTTTGGGTCAGTCCTACCAGAGCGGTGAATATGTCAACATCGCACGTATGTCTCTTCTCAAGGCGGGTTGGCCCGACTCAATTCCAGGAATCACATTGGACCGACGCTGCTGTACCGGACTGGATGTGATCTGTTTTGCAGCAATGATGATTCAATCGGATAATGCGGATATCATCGTGGCGGGCGGTGTGGAAAGCATGAGCACTGCTGAGTTCTATGTACCTGGTGATATCAAATGGGGAATTGGTGGTAAAAAGGGAATGCCCCGTGGACATGGAGATCTTTCGATATGGGGAATTCCTTTTTATGATCGAATCCAACGAGCCAGGGTGATGTCTCAACCTGATGAGAGGTACGGGATACTTCCATCCATGATGTCCTGGGCAGAAACCGCTGCCAAAGAAGAGGGTATTCGACGGGAAGACTGCGATCGCTGGGCCCTCGAGAGCAATCAGAAGGCCTGCGCAGCCATAGAATCGGGAAAATTTCGAGAGGAGATTATTCCTGTTGTTGTTCCAAATCCCAGGGGAGGTGAAATGATCGTTGATCGAGATGAAAATCCACGTGCAGATACCACGTTGGAGCAATTGGTCAAACTCAAACCCGTCCTTGGAGGTGTTTGTACGGCTGGAAATTCCTCCACTGAAAATGACGGTGCTGCTGCCTGCGTGATGACATCCGAAGAGAGGGCCAAAAAACTTGGGATAAAGCCATTGGCTTACATCAAAGCCTTTGCCGTCGTGGGTTCGGATCCCTGTCGTACTTATCTGACGGTGCCAAAAGCAGTTGAGAAAGCTTTGAAGAAATCCGGTTTAGGTCTCCATCAGATGGATCTGATTGAGATCCAGGAGGCCTTCGCCCCCCAGGTCCTGGCAGATCTGAAAATGATGAATCTTACGGAAAAAGATTATCCAAGGATTAATGTCAACGGATCTGGAATATCCCTCGGGCATCCGATTGCCTGTACAGGCACCCGGGTGCTGGTCACACTTCTTCACGAGATGAAAAGGCGCAACAGCCGTTACGGCCTGGAATGCATCTGTGGGGGAGGGGGTTTGGGCATTGCAGCCATTTTTGAGCGAATATGAACATTAACGTTGCATTGGAAAGGGAGGCGGGTAGGCTGGGAAACCTTTACAGCGGCACCTTTAAGCGTTTTGCTGCCTCGTTTCCCAGCCTACCCGCCTCCCTTTTGGAGCGTTTTTCCCTTGGAGTGTCTAAGGACCCTCTATCTGAAAGGGAAAAAATTTACGGTTCATCTGCTGTCCAAATTCCCTTTTTTGAAGTAGATAACTTGTTGGCCTATGGCAATGAGGAGCCCTTCTTGATTCCTGACTTCAAATTCAATCAAGCCGATTCGATTGGATCGATGGGTCACCTTTGCTGCAGCCTCGAGGAAGTCTCCAGATTTGCCAGCGGCCAGAAAATGAATATTTTGTTGGAGCGCGACGGCTGGCTCTCCAAAACTGTTTCCGGCTGCTTCACAGGCTTGGTCAGCGATGGAGAAGATGGCTCCTCCATGAGCCATTTGGTAGATATTGATGGTTTCCTCGGTAATGGGAAGTGTGGCGCGGGCAAAACCCGGGAGAAGTTCAATGAGTTTCACTCCAATTCGTTGGGAAAAGGTGTCTTCGCGATTGACTTTATCGAAGATGGACTTCAAGATGTCTTTCGTGGTTTCGTCCATTTGGATTTCTTATTTATCGAAAAAGGTTTCTTCAGCTTGGAACTTTTTTTCTTAATTTCTCCGTAAGGTCAGAGACATTTTCATATTCGATTCGGTTCAATGGTTTCATCCTTTCAGGAAGAGGGGTGCCTTTTTTATGAATAATGATAGTCTCTTTCCCCATGGCCAGCGCCGCACCGAGTTCGAGGTAGGTATCCGTTTTTTCGGAGGTTGAAAGATCGTAGATTCCAAATTTGGCGTGTTTGATCTGATCGATTCGTTGATAGAGGGATTCTCCTTTTTCAGAGGCTTCTGTATCCAGAAGCGGACTCAGTCCGCTTCCTTCAAAGGCGTTTTTGATAGCCTGAATTAAGTCGGACTCTTTGATTCCAGAAGATATGAAATATTCGCCCTTGAGGAAGACCTCCACAGACTTCGGTGTGGTCTGGATTTTTTTAAAGAGGGTTCGATCCAGTGTCAATTCTTTAATGGCTGATTGAAGGATATTTTTTACATTCTCGAGGTCCTTTTTATAGCGGGCGGCATTGATCTTATCGATCTCAGCCGAAGCAAAGGCTTTGACACTCATCTCCCGAAATCGGAGGGCTAGGAAATTTTGATAGTGGATGGATTTAGAACCAAAGACCTTCTCTAAAATCGTTTTAGTTTCGGAATGCCAGTGTTTAAAATTTTCATGGTCGGCATGAAGACCCACCCTTTCATCCACTCTGTTTAACTGTTCTTTGATCAGATCAATGGGATCCCTCTCTGCCATTTTCCACTCTCTCCATTCAATCCCCCGTACCTCCTTTGCTAAGGGGAAACAGGGGGGATTAATGCCTTCCTACCTACGGCAGGTCTAATCTGTCTAATCGCTTCATAATCTATGTAATCTGAGATTTCTTGGCTGTTTCAGAAATCTCTTAAAGGCGAAGATAGCAATGGATGAATAGAATGTCAACCCTTTTAATCTCTCATTAATAATATCTGGGTTTACTCAGCCCTTCGGTATCGCGCAGGACTAAGCCTTGAGTATTGCCGAAAGCTCAGGGTTGATCCTGAGCGGCGCTTTACACATCGTTCTGAAAGGCGGGTCTTGACGCCGCTGAATGGGTCAAATCTTTTGAAACTTCAATTCTCTATTGAGAATGGGCTCTTTTTGTGATATAGGAATATTCATGCTTAAAAGGAAAATGGTTGTTTTAGGGATTACGGGCGGGATTGCTGCTTATAAAGCAGCAGAGTTTGTTAGGCTTTTAGTCAAAGAAGAGGTGGATATCCATGTTGTCATGACCCAAAACGCCCAGAAATTCATCACGCCGCTCACCTTTCAAACCCTTTCCGGAAATCCAGTTGTAACCGATCCCTTTGCTCTACTTGAAGACGCACAAATCGGTCATATTGCATTGGCTGATTTGGCAGAATTGGTTGTCATCCTCCCCGCGACGGCAAATATCGTCGGAAAGATCGCCAATGGGATTGCTGATGATTTTCTATCCACCATGGTGATGGCTACAAAAGCCCCGGTTCTTTTCGTTCCCTCAATGAATGTCAATATGTGGGAAAATAAAGCCCTCCAGAAAAATATTCAGACCCTACTCGAAATTGGCTATCATCTCCTGGAACCTGGGGAGGGAGAATTGGCTTGCCATTGGTATGGAAAGGGGAGACTGCCAGAACTGAATGAAGTGGTTGAGAAAATGGAAGATCTTTTATCTCCAAAGGATTTGAAAGGGGAGAAGATCCTGATCACAGGGGGTCCCACTCAAGAGTCAATTGATCCTGTGCGGTTCATCACCAATCGTTCCTCTGGAAAGATGGGATTTGCCTTGGCCAAGATGGCCAGGCGCAGAGGCGCAGAGGTTATTTTAATCACAGGCCCCACTTCTCTTCCCCTCCCACGGAGAGATATTAAATTGGTACCCGTCCGGGCAGCAGAGGAGATGAGAAAAGCCGTCTTCAACTCTTTGGTGGGGTCTTCCGTTGTCATCAAGGCAGCAGCCGTCTCAGATTATCGTCCGAAGGTGATCAGCCAGAAAAAAATAAAAAAAGGTAGTTCCAATACCACCTTACCTCTGGAGAGAACGAAGGATATTCTTGAAGAACTTGGAAAGAAGAAAGGGAATCGCATTCTGATCGGATTTGCGGCAGAGACAGAGGATTTGATTGCGAATGCTAAAAAGAAATTGAAGGAGAAAAATCTTGATTTTATTGTGGTCAATGACGTGACCCAACCAGGAGCAGGTTTTAGTTCGGATACCAATCAAGTCAAGATCATCTATCCCTCTGGTCAAATCAAAGATCTTCCTCAAATGACCAAGGAAGAAGTGTCCCAATTGATCCTCGATGAGGTAGTGAGGTTATTGAAAAGAAGGAAGAAGCAAAAAGAATAACCGGAAGGAGTTTCTTCATTTGGGCATTGGGTGATCGGAATTAATTTGGAATTTGGGATTTGGTGATTGAAATTTAATTTTTTTCAATCCGTCTTATCTGCCTTTTTCTCTGTCTTTTTCTCCTCGGCTTTTTCGCTTTGTCCTTTTTCTGTTCCTTCTTTCTCTGTCTTTTTCCCTTCCTTTCGACTTTTTGAGGGATAATCGTTGGCATAAAAGCCAGATCCTTTCAGGACAAAGTTGGTTGCTGAGATCAGTTTTTTGGCTGGCCCCAAGCATTTAGGACAGGTCACTTTACCGTTTTCATCTATTTTATGAAAGATCTCAAAGACCTCATGGCACTGATGACATTGATATTCGTAAATAGGCATTCTGAATACCTCCCCTTTAGGCCGGTAGTTCTAATTGGGTGCTGAATTCTTTTTTTAACTTTTTTAATGCTTCACTTTCAATCTGCCTCACCCGCTCCCTTGAGAGTTTGAGGTGGTCCCCAATTTGCTGAAGGGTGAGGGGATCCTCAGCCATGATCCTATTCTGAATCACATAGACCTCTTTCTCATTTAAACGTTTCATCGCACCCTGAACGTCGTGTTCCCGAATCCTTTTTTCTTCCTCTTGTGCAAACGCCTCTTCTTGGTTTAAAGAATCTTCTTTAAGAAGGTCGAGGTGAGTGAGTTCCTGGCCTTGATCAAAAGGAGCATCGAGAGAGAGGTCTCTCGCAGCCATCCTCTGTTCCATCTCGATAATGTCCTCTTTAGCCACATCTAAATCTTTGGCCAGAAGTTCATATTTCTTTTCGTCCTCTCCATTCGATTCCAACGCTTTTCTTATCTTTCCAATCTTATAGAAAAGTTTCTTTTGGGCTTGAGTGGTTCCGATCTTAACCAGGCTCCAAGTTTTTATGATAAAATTTTGGATATAGGCTCTGATCCACCAGATGGCGTAAGATATGAATCGATACCCTTTGTAAGGATTAAACTTTTTGACCGCCATCATCAGGCCGATATTCCCTTCTTGAATGAGGTCAAGAAGTTTAGCCCCATAGGACTTATATTCAAAAGCAACCTTGACAACAAACTTTAAATTTGATGTAATCAACTCGTGCGCAGCTTCAATATCATTGTCTTTACGATATCTTACGGCAAGTTGAAATTCTTCCTCTCGGGTTAAGAGCGGAAACCGATTGATTTGCAGAAGATAGGATTCTAAGGAATTCTTGACAACTGGAAGATTTGGAATTGGCATTTAAACCACCCCTCAGAAAAATTAGCACTCTTTCTATTAGAGTGCTAATAAAAGAATATAATATGGATGCTTGAAAAGTCAAGTATTTTTTATATCTAATTGATTTTATTAAATTATTTTATATAAAAAGTCTATCAAAATAACATTGATTTTTGGGGGTTGCCATGGGAAATGAAAAAAAAGACGAAGAACAAGAAAAGGCTTTTGTTGTAAAGGATAAAAGATTTAGTGCAAAGAAGGAAGAGAAGGGGGAATCTCAAATCAAGGAAGAGGGGAAGATAGTGGGAACTTCCCAGGAAGATATTTCTGCGCAAGAAGAACCTCTACCTGAAGTCGATTTTACTAATTTCATCTTTTCTTTAAGTACTTCAGTTCTCATTCAGTTGGGAGAGATTCAAGATCCCTTCACTCAAAAATCAGCTAAAAACCTTCCCTTAGCCAAACAGACGATAGACCTCATCGGGATGTTGAAGGAAAAGACAAAGGGAAATCTTACCCCCGAGGAG
Source organism: Thermodesulfobacteriota bacterium (assembly GCA_049513055.1). Taxonomy (GTDB): domain Bacteria; phylum Desulfobacterota; class BSN033; order BSN033; family UBA1163; genus UBA1163. Next base: position 57,221 of record JBEKWN010000049.1, on the reverse strand, counting down.
GAAAGGGTAATGGAATATGTCCTCTATGATCTGAGGATGAGGTATGTCAAAGCAGCGGGTTAATCACTCAGGGTTGTTTTTTGAAAGAATGATAAAAAGTGTTTCCCCTCCGATGAAGGCGGAAAACAATTCCTTTTTCTAAGCTGATATCCTTTATCGCTTTTTCAAAATCCTTTACCGTCTCGATCTTTTTTCGATTGATTTCCAGGATAACATCTCCTTCCTGAAGGCCTAACTCATCGGCAGGGCTACCCTCTTCAACACTGATGACGACGACACCGCGTTTTATTTCGCTTGAGATTCGATATCGAGCAGTCAGTTGAGGAGTCAATTCTTGAACTCTTGCCCCTAATTTTTCTTCTATCTCTTTTTCTTTCATTGCCTCTGGCTTATCTGGCATAGCCGTGGTGGTGATCTCAATGGTCATGGGTTTTCCATCCCTGACTACACTGAGTGTTACTTTCTGCCCCACCTTTTTCTTTTGGATTTCTTTAATGAGTTCATTAACGTTCTTAATAGCTTTATCATCTACTGATTTAATGATATCCCCTGAAACGACCCCTGCTTTTTCGGCACCGGTTCCTTGATGGACTTGAGCGATAAGAACTCCCTCCTTCTCTTTCACTTGAAATTGTTCAGCCATCTCAAAGGTGAGATCCTGCACACTGATTCCCAGCCATGGCCGGACCACCTTGCCCTGTTTGATGAGATCGTTCAAGATCTGTTTGGCCATATTAATGGGAATGGCAAACCCAATCCCTGTGCCCGGTTGGATGATCATGGCATTAATCCCGATCACCTCTCCATCGATATTGAGCAGCGGGCCTCCACTATTGCCTGGATTGATGGAAGCATCGGTTTGGATGAAATCTTCATAAGTTCCCGTCCCCAATCCTGACCGGCCTTTGGCACTGATGACTCCCACTGTGACTGTATGTTCCAAACCAAAGGGGCTTCCGATCGCAATGGCCCATTCTCCGACCTCCAGCTTATCTGAATCTCCCAAGGTCGCCACAGGAAGATCTTTTGCCTTGATATGGAGGACAGCGAGATCCGTTCTTGAATCTTGACCTTTGAGGGTTGCAGTAAACTCTCTCCCGTCGTTGAGGCGTACTTTGATCTTATCCGCTTCTTCCACCACGTGATTGTTGGTCAAAATATAACCCTCTTTATCAACGATGACCCCCGACCCCCCGCTTTTTTGTTTATGTTTGTATTCCTTTCCCTTCTCTCGGGGCGAAAAACCGAAGCCTTTGAAAAAATCCTCAAAGGGACTTCCTTTGAAGAAGTCTTCTCCATATCTATCCCAAGGTCTCATTGTAATTGTCTTTTCTGTGGTGACATTGACGACAGCAGGCTGGACTTTTTTAGCTACCTCCACAAAGGCCAGTCCAAGCGATCTGGCCGTTGTCAATTTATCATTTTTAGGTAAGGAATTGACCCGGTCGCTATCCATGCAAAAGAAAAGGCCAAATAGGAGAGCAAGGAAAGAGAGAGACCAAACCAATCCTTTAGTCATTTTTTTGCCCATCGTCCGCTCCTTAAAATTAATTATATTAATAATTTATCTTTTTTCCCTTAGGTTGTCAATGACGTTGGATATCAGGTGGACAAGAAAGGATGTTTAAAAAAGGAAGTTATTCTTTTATAGATTTTCGACCTTCTAAAAATCCTTTTTCAAATATTTTCAGACTCACTTCTCGAAACTTTTGGGCCGATACTCGTTCTATCGCCTCTCTAAGTTTATCATGGGGAAAGGAGAATCTGGGGTGAGCCGTGGCAAAACCGATGAGGGCAATATTTGCCGATTGAATCGATCCCATTTCCCTTGCTAATTGATCCGCCCCAAACACATAAGTTTCGATCTCTTTTTCCTTCAGGTATGTCTTGATTTCCTGGTTCATATAGTTCGGATCTGGGGCATTGATAAAACAGAGACCGCCGTCTCGACCATTCAAAGATGGTTTGAGATAGTAAAGGGTTTTATAGGCTTCATCCTTTTCAAGGGATAAGAGGATGTCAGCGCTTCCCTTCTTTACAAGGGGACTATCGAAATTTCCAATTTTCAGATGGGTCATCACTGACCCTCCCCGTTGGCTCATCCCGTGGTCTTCTGAACCAATGAGGGGATATCCTTCTTGAAGGGCAAACGCCGCAAAAATCCGTGTCATCAGGAGAACACCTTGTCCGCCCACACCCGAAATAATCATCTGGATGTTCATCTTCTCCAATGCGGATTGGGGATTGCGGATTGGGGATTGTTGATTCATAAACATTTCCTCATTGGTTATTTCTCAATCTTTAAGGTGCCGTCTGAAAAATCCCTTCCTGGCCACAGACCTGTACGCAGAGACCGCAGTCCACACAGGTTAATCGATCGATCTTCACTCGGCCATCCTCTCCTCTTATCAAGGAGGGGCACTCGAATCGTTTGAGACAGTACCCGCAACCAATACAGGCACCCACAGCTGGCATATCGATTGCTGAGGCAGGACACTCTTGGATACAAACGCGACAACCTGTACATTTGTTGTAATCAATGACATAACCGCCCTCGGTTTTGGAAATCGCTCCCTCAGGACACTGGATCATACAGGTGTCGCATTGATAACAAGCCTCATCTTGAAACACAGGTAAAAGGGATTTGTCCATCTCTCCGCTTTTCACCTGTGGAAGACCCTTTTCTGGTGGAGGGATATGACGGATTTCCACCTTGATGGGATTCACCTTGAGCTGCTCTTTTTGATAGATGATGCAGGGGTAACGAGCGATGAGAACAGCCATTCCACCATCTCGTTGCTGAGTATATTTGTACGCTTTTTCGGTTTCCTGGATCATCCCCTTGATATCATAAGGATTAATTACTCGGATGTATTTGACACCACATCCCTTAACCAGTTCTTCAAGAGAAAGGGATTTACCAGGATGTCCATCAGCCGTGGTTCCGGATTCGGGAGTCGGTTGCATGCCTGTCATGGCTGTAATGGAATTGTCAAGGATCACAAGAACGAATCGTGCTCCATTATAAACAGCATTCAGGAGTCCTGGAGCACCGGAATGATAGAAAGTCGAATCTCCAATGGTGGCAATGATGGGAATGTCTTTACCATCTTGATGATAAGCTTGGTAGAGGCCACTGGCAAAGGTGATGGCAGCCCCCATGTCGTGACAGGTATCTACTGACTCCAAATTCATTCCCAGGGTATAACAACCAATATCACTAGGAAAAATCCCGTTAGGGAAAGCTTTCTTAATAGCATAAAAAGAAGATCGATGAGGACATCCTGAGCAAAGGGTTGGCCGACGAATAGGCAAGCCAAGTCCTGCAACCATCTTCTCAAGAGGTGCAGTAGTAGGGACCTCACCTACAGGGATAGAGAACCTTTTAGAGAGATTGGATATTACCTGGGTAATGACTTCGGGAAGCATCTCTCCTTCATTGGGTATCATGGCATCCAATCGTCCATAGATTTTTGATTTGTCCCGGATCTGAAGCTCGATGACTGGTTCAGTTTCTTCGAGGATCAGGACATGATCGCATTTCTGGATGAATGCCTCCACCACCTCAGTGGGAAAGGGGAAGGGAGTTCCTATTTTGAGGATAGGTATCTCTTTCTGTAGGCCCAGTTCTGGAAGAATATCCCGAGCTATGGCATAACCAATTCCACCAGCGATGATTCCCAAAACCGCTTTGTCCCGGTCATGCTCAATGAAATTGAGGGAAGCCATCGAATTGAACTCTTCTGCAATTTTTTGGAGCTTGATGTTGAGCTGTTTATGGAGGAGGAATCGATATCTGGGGGTTGCGCTCCATCGTTGTGGATTTCGCGGGAAGTTGGCCTTCCTTTCAATCTTGGGGATAGGATTGAACGTGATGGTTTGCTGGGCGTGAGAAACCCTTAATACCGGCCGGAGAATGACAGGAATCTGATATTTTTCGGAAAGTTCGAAAGCAATGGGTAACATCTGCTGGGCTTCTTTTGGATTGGCTGGATCGAAAACCGGAACCTTTGCGAACATAGCCATAAAGCGAGTATCCTGTTCGGTCTGGGAAGAATAGGGTCCGGGATCATCGCAGCTGATGATGACAAAGCCTCCTATCGTCCCAATATAGGCTGCACTCATTAATGGATCAGTGGCAACATTGAGCCCCACCTGTTTCATGGCCACAGCAGCTCTTTTCCCTGTATAAGTGGCCACCAATGCATTTTCAAAAGCCACTTTTTCATTCGTGGACCATTCAACATAAATGTCCAGGTTATTTTCCTTTTTGAAATGGACTACAGCAGGAAGGATTTCTGAACTGGGAGTTCCTGGATAGGCTGCAAAAAATTGACATCCGCTCTCCACGATCCCCCTGGCAATAGCTTCGTTTCCAAGTAAAACCCTTTTTTCTCCCTCCGACATCTTTACCTCATCGACTATGTACAAATTGACCTACGTCGATTTTTCCCTATTCTAACCCTAATATACTAAATTTTAACTGATTCGGTTAAGAACCTCAATTCCTTTTCGGAGAGTTTCCTCTGATGCTGCAAAAGAGATCCTGACGTTGGTATTTCTTTTGGAGAAGACACTACCAGGCACAATAAAGAGATTCTGTTGAATGGCTTTTTCGACAAAGGCCTCTTCGTTTCCTCCTGGGACCTCTGGAAAGATATAAAAAGCACCTTGTGGTTTTTGGACATTAAACTTTTCTTTTAATCCATTGTAGATCAAATCCCTCTTCTTTTTGTATCCTGCAATATAACTCTCCACATTGAAGTCCAAGGCCTTGACCCCTGCCTTCTGGGCAAAGGAATTGACACTAGAGAAGGTATATTGTTGAAGGGTAATCATCTGTTGGAGGATTTCCTTAGGACCTGCCGCATAACCCAATCTCCATCCAGTCATTCCCCAACCCTTTGAGAATCCACCAAAGGTTAATGTGTTTTCGTAGAGTTGTCCGATACAAGGGCAAGAGGGTGCATCGAAAACAAAGTTATCGTATATGTCATCAGAGAGAATTAGAAGATTTCTTTCCCGGGCCATCCTTACGACCATCATCAGGTCTTCCTTTGGATAGATGGCTCCAGTGGGATTATTCGGACTATTGATGATGATAAACTTCGTCTTCTTCGATAATTTCTTAATGAACTCTTCTTCCCTCAATCGGAAATCAGGATAGGTATCGACGAAGACAGGGATGCCCCCCATTAGAAAAACCTGATATTCATACATCACAAAAAATGGATCAGGGATGATGACTTCATCGTCCGGATTGATGAGGGCAAGGCTGGCGAGGAGAAGGCCACCGGTCACTCCAGCCGTTACCATGACCTCCTCAAAATGTACGCCCTTCTTTTTTAGATGGGAGGCAATCTTCTCCCTCAACTCAGGTATACCCTGCGTGGGAGTATATTTGTTGAACCCTTTTTTGATCCATTGAATACCTTCCTCTTTGAGAGGTTCCGGGATATCAAAATCGGGTTCTCCAATGCTCAGATTGATGGGATCTTTCATCTGGCGTGACAGATCAAAGATTCGCCTCACCCCTGAAGGTTTGATATTCCTCAATCGATCAGAGATTAGCATCCTGTCACTCTCCTTCTTCTTTTACCTTCTTTGCTTTTTCGATGAGTTCGAGAATCGTATCAAGCCTTGTCTTGGTCGAAGGTGCCAAGGCACGTTGAATTTGGTCCATCGAATAATGTTCGCCCAAGAATTTTGATATCTCTATTCTAAACTCCCAGCAAACAATAATTCTCCGGCATGGCAGGTCTTCATTGACGGTTCGGCAATATTGAAAGGGGATTTCTCCCCCCAACTGAGGGCAGTAGATGATTAAGGCATCATGTTCTTCAATTGCGGTCATTTTAAATGACCTTTGAGGAATTTATCACAAGCTCACTCAATAAAAAATCCTACGGGCCGATAGAGGCCCGTAGGATCCTAATTCTATTAGACAGGTTTACCCTTCTTCATCTTTGGTGCTTTCGGCAGGCCTTCAATCGACTTAAGGGATTTCTTCATCTCTTCCGCTGGTAAGGGGTAGTCGACGAGTTTTCCACTGAAATAGGAATCATAACCACCCAGATCCATGAGACCATGACCACTCCAGTTGAGAAGGATGACTTTCTCTTTTCCCTCTTCCTTCGCCTTCTTCGCCTCCTCAATGACAACTTGTATAGCATGACTGGTTTCAGGAGCAGGGATGAAACCTTCGGTTCTTGCCCAGAGGACAGCAGCCGCGTAACACTCCAATTGATTATAGGCTCTGGGCTCAATTAGTCCCTCAATAATCAATTGGCTCACAAGAGGGGCGAGGCCATGATACCTCAATCCCCCTGCATGGATAGGAGCGGGGATGAAGGTATGTCCAAGACTGTGCATGGGGAGGAGAGGAGTTGTGGCGGCTGTGTCACCGAAATCATAGACAAAGGGAGCCTTCGTCATGGTAGGGCAGGAAGTCGGCTCTGCTGGAATAATAGTGATGTTGGCGCCGTTTATTTTATCCAGGACAAAGGGGAAGGCAAGACCAGCAAAGTTGCTTCCTCCGCCTACACACCCCGTTACGATATCGACCTTTTTCTCCCCAAATTTCTCCAACTGTTTCTTGGCTTCAAGGCCGATGATCGTTTGATGCATGAGCACATGGTTCAAAACGCTTCCCAGGGAGTATCGAGTGTCTTTTGAGGTGACAGCATCTTCAATGGCTTCGCTGATGGCGATCCCGAGGCTTCCAGGAGAATCCGGGTGCTCCTCCAAAATTTTTCTTCCCGCATTGGTATCTTTGCTTGGACTGGGAACACAGTTTGCGCCCCAGGTGTTCATCATCAGACGGCGATAAGGTTTTTGATCATAGCTAATCCTTACCATGTAAACCTTGCACTCCAAACCGAAGAGACAGCAAGCGAAACTGAGTGCACTTCCCCATTGGCCAGCACCGGTCTCTGTGGCGATTCGTTTGATCCCGAAGACTTTGTTGTAATAGGCCTGAGCAATGGCTGTGTTGGGTTTATGGCTTCCTGGAGGGCTCACCCCTTCATCCTTATAATAAATCCTGGCTGGTGTTCCCAGGGCCTTTTCTAATGCATAAGCCCGATGAAGAGGGGTAGGTCTCCAGATAAGGAGTTTCTCCATTACCTCTTGGGGAATATCGATCCATCGTTGTGTGCTGACCTCCTGTTCAATCAAATTCATTGGAAAGACAGGAGCGAGATCTTGAGGACCGATTGGTTTCCCCGTGCCGGGATGGAGATCCGGTTGTAGGGGTGTAGGTAAGTCTGCTTGAATATTGTACCATTGCTTTGGAATCTCATCTTCTCTAAGGAAAACTTTGAACTCCTTCATAATCTCCTCCTTCTATTGTAAAAAGAATTCAACAAAATAACCAATAACCTTTGTTCTATGATCACCTCCTTCTGTCTCCCTACTCTCTTTAACCTCAATCTTTGTTTCTTAAAAATTGAATTCTCAAATATCAATAATTGATTAGGTTGTCAAGGTATTTTAACCCATTCGAAAGGGATTGTGAAATAAAAAAATGGTACTCTGGTTTTTCCAGAGTGCCATTTTAAATCTGGAGGAAATTTGGTAAGCACCATTATTTTTTCTTAAATTCATTCCAAGGATAATCGATGAGTTCCAGGAGCACACCATTCACCATTTTGGGATGGACAAAAGCGAATTTGCAACCCCGGAATGGCCTCAATCCACCGATAAAAGGGTAGCCTTTCGCCTTCAATTCATTCATGGCTGCTTCAGTACTATCCACATTTAACCCGATGATCATGACGCCCTCGCCCCTTTTCTCAATAAATTTGGCCACGTCACCGTCCGGGGTGGTGGATTCCATCAATTCGAATCCAACTTCTCCCAGCCAGTACCTCGCTACCCTGATTTTCTCGGGCTCATCCACATAGGGATCATCAGGTCCCTTTCCAAGAATGGGTTCCCAGACTTTTCGCGCTGCCTCAAGGTCCTTTACTGCAATACAGATATGATCAATCTTATTTACCTTCATCAGACACCTCCTCTCTTTTTCCCAGTTTGCTTGGATATTTTTTCATCTCCTTTGGCCCAACTTCTTTCTTGAAAAATGTCCATGAGGCTGCATGATCTCGCGGATTCTTAGCCATTATCTCTTTGAGAGATTCATGATATTACCCGTTTCGTAGCCACCATTGGGAAGTTCGTTTACAATGGAGACAAAGGGACAGACAAAGGCGCAGATTCCACATTCCACACAGAGATCGGTCAAGATGGCTGCTTTATCTTTCACCAGACCGATGATTCCTTCGGGGCAATCCCTAACACATATCCCACAACCCGTGCATTTGAAAACATCTACATGTGGTACCATAAACATCTCCTTTTTGATCGAATTGGTGATGGCCCTCCCTAGGGGAGGGCCATTCTTCATTTTTATCTTTGGTTTAATGTTTAATCCGATGGTAGGTTTGATAGGGGAAGAAATCAATCCTCATCCCTATCTTGTAACCATCGCGAATTGCCGCTGTCCCCCTGCGGACCTGAACCGCATCCCCGATCATGTAAACATCCTTTGCATATTTGCCATAACCCACTTCTTTATTGGGGATGAGGTTGGCGAGGATCACGGAATCAGCCGGGATGGTCGTCTCCTTCTTCTCCGGTCCTTCTACAACGACTTCTTTATCCCGGATCTCTTTGACCGCGCTCTGAACCATCTGGACGACATTTCCTTCCTTCAACTTCTTCATGAATCTCCAGACATAGGATGGGTTCACGTCCAGCCCGAATTTTTTGGGCTTATCAATCATGGTCACAGTATGTTTTCCTTTATCAATGATATAGAGAGCTGTTGAAATGGCTGCTCCTGTACCTCCCACGATCACCACATTCTGGCCAAGCTTTGCCTTTCCCTCCAGGACATCGAATAAGGTCACCACATGCTTCTTGTCACTGCCAGGGATCGATTTGTCCGGGACAGCACCTGTGGCAATGATCACAGAGTCGGCCTTTTCCTTCTCCAGGAGTTCTTTGGTCACAGGCGTGTTCAGAAGGATCTTGGCACCATGCTTGTCGCATTGGGCCTTTAGATAATTGACCATTCGTTGGAACTCATTATCGCCCCATGGTCCGTGGGCTGCCGCAGCGAATTGACCGCCCACATGATCGTTTTTCTCATAGACCGTCACATGATGGCCTTTTTCCGCTGCGATGGCTGCAGCTTGAAGACCTGCAATCCCTGACCCAACGACAATAACCTTCTTCTTCGTCTTCGATTTTTGGAAACCGTAGAAGCCCCATTCCACTTCATTCTCATGCCCGAGGGAAGGCCGGACCGTACAGCAAAGTTCTGTATCTCTGAAGAGTCGAGCCAAGCAGACATTACAGGCGATACAGGGGATGATGTCCTGTTGGCGGTCTTCCATAATCTTCTTGGGAAGGAAAGGATCGGCGATCATCGGTCGGCACATCTCCCATAGATCGAGCTTGCCATCTGCCATGGCCTTCTCTGGGATTTCTGGAACGAAGAGACGATAGGCCATGCTGACAGGGGCTTTAATATTCTTCTTCATCCGCTCTGCGATGTAGAGCCAGTTTCCCATGGGAACATCTCGAGAGATCACCGAGACAGGCGATTCCTGCCATCCTGCGGTGACACTGAGATAGTCAATGCCTGCCTTATCGGCAATCTTGATTGACTCCAAGCTTTCTTCCGGAGTATTTCCTCCGCGGTCATCGAGCAATTCCTCACCACAGAGGCGAATTCCGATGGCAATATCAGAGAGGACAGCCTTTCGGATCCCTTCGAGAATCTCCCTCATGAATCGAGATCGTCCATGAATATCGCCGCCGTACTCATCCGTTCGTTTGTTGGTATAGGCAGAGATGAAGTTGGAGAGAAGATAACCAACGATTCCTGAGACCTCGACGATCTTAAAACCAGCTTCGACGGCCCTTACCGCTCCATCGATGTGCTCTTGAATGCACTGATGAATCTCCTCTTTGGTCATCTCTTTTGGTGGACGGAAAATGGGGAGTTTTTGAGGAACATTCGACGGCCCAGCTGTGTATGGAATTTCAATTCCTCCCACTCTACCGCAGTGCATTAATTGGAGGCAGGGAACGGCGTCATGCTTCTTGATGATGTCGGCAATCTTTTTTAGGCCCGGAATGAATTTATCATCCCAGATGGCCATCATTCCCACATAGCCCTTTCCTTCACCCGTGGGTTCTGTAAAGGCACCCTGGGAAGTCACAATGCCTGCTCCCCCTCTGGCTTGAGCCTCCATATAGCCAACTTCTTTATCAGAAACATACCCATCTCGATAATTAAAATTTGTCTCTGTGGAGGCATATTTGATTCGGTTTTTAATCTCCAATTTACCAATCTTGATTGGACTGAAAATGTGCGGATACTTCTTAACCCCTGATAACATATGTTTCCTCCTTATGATTTTAATGCTGTAGCACTTCTTCTCCTATTGAGTTCCATGGTCAATTTCTCCCGAAGAAACTTGAATAGCCTATCTTCCCTTTTACGCCTAACAATATTTTTTATATTGTTACCACATTTTCCTAAATAAAATCCTTCCTATGCTCCCGAAGCCTCCTTTTGGTTAAAAGGTTACTTTATATTTTCCTATCCATGATGGTGTGGGTGTAAAAAGACACCTCTACGGATAAGCTGAGTGTAAAAATCATCGCGTCTCGCTCTTTGGGTATTCGCTTCATCCCTCTTGAAGGTTATGAAAAACATGGGTGCGACACCACTTAACTCGGCCCCAACGTGATACTTATTAATGATGTCCTGGACTTTTTTCAGAAAACGGCCACCTTTTTCCCATATTTTGTCGAGGACATTGTCACGTTCCAGGATTTCGATGGTTTTCAGAGCAGCAACATAACCGTCACTGTTTGGAAAGAAGGTAGAAGATATAAAAAGCTTCTGTGCTGCAGCCATCATCACTTCAGCTTTTCCGGTAACCACACTTATTGCATATCCGTTGGCCATTCCTTTTCCAAGAACTGTCAAGTCGGGAGTGACTCCATAGAGTTCCTGTGCTCCACCCATTCTGAGCCTGAAGCAGGTTCGGACTTCATCAAAGACCAAAACTGCGCCATACTTAGTAGCGATTTCTCTTACGCCTTCGAGGAACCCGGGCTTGGGTTCTTCCATCCTTTGATGGAGGGGATGCCCAAAAGGAGTCATAATGATAGCGGCTGTCTGATCGCCATATCGTGCCATCAAGTCCTCGAGCTGAGCGAGGTTGTTGTAACGAAATTCATACACATCCTCGTAGAACTTTTCAGGAATGCCCCCCTTCATCTCAACGCACCAGTCATGCCAGCCGTGGTAGCCACAACGCATCACCTTGATCCGGTTTGTGTATGCCCTCGCAATACGGATGCTCGCTGTCGTGGCATCTGAACCGGTCTTTAAAAAAACGCTCATCTCGGAACAGGGGACGAGTTCGCTCAGCTTTTTCGCGAGCTCATTCTGATACCTCTGCGTGAGTGTGAAGCAGAAACCTTTGTCTTTTATCTGCCTCGTCACAGCTTCATCCACTTCTTCTTCTCTATAGCCCAAGATGATTGGCCCATAGCCACAGAGGAAGTCAATATATTCATTTCCATCGACGTCGGTTAATCGGCAGCCCTTGCCATATTCAAGGAAGATGGGATATTCTCCTTCGATAAAATCGCTTGGTTTTCTGGCACCCAGGACTCCGCCGGGAACTAATTTTTTTGCCTGTTCAAAAAGTTCCAGACTTTTCGATATATTCAGTTTTTTAGTATCCTTCATGGGGATTCTCCTTTGAACATGTCCGACCCGCGTTAGACTTCTAACATAGACTTTATCGTTTCCGTTTGATGTATTTTGGCCCCTCTTTGTATCAAGGCTGCAAGGAATTTTCCCGGATCGATGCAGCCTTCCGGGGCTACCACTCCCTTCACCGTCACATCGCCAGAATCCAGCATGAGGGCTGCGATCGAGGCGGGAAGTCCAGTCCCCGGCGCCATCCTGCCCACGATGTCGGCCGTGTAAGTCACCTGTTTTCCTTTTCTCTCCCCCTTTACAATTACTTTCAAGCCGGAAGCGAAGGGCCCCTTATCCCTATTCTTGGGAATGGCCTCCCAAAGCCGCAAAGTGAGATCATAAGGTGTTACCTTAGTCCCCTTGATCTCTATTGGCTCTTCACTGAGAAAGCCCGTCTCTCTCTGCTCTTTAATGAGCTGATCCACCCATGACGGTATGAGCACACCTTTGACAACCACCTTTTTCACCCCTTTTATATACCGTGGGATTGTGAGTGGCTGAGGGTGACCCACGTAACGAACCTGGCAAGTGCCAAGCGGTTCAAGGAATTCAGCCGTCTCCTCACCGGTACCGCCCTCTACATATTCCAGCTTACCATCCAAATACTGGGGGATTTTACCTATCGTCATATGGAGACCATGATCCCACGCTGCACCCGCAAGCTCGGCGATACTTACTACCCAGAACAACGCGATCTCGTCAACACGATCCAGTTGATCTGCATACCACTTGACGATGACGTTGTTGGTTCCCGGATCCGATCCCATTCCTGTCAAGACGGTTATTCCTGCTTCCTTGGCAGCGTGATCAATATCAGAAGCAAAAAGAATATCAGCCGCCTCATAGTCATCGCAAATATCTATATAATTGACCTTCGCTTCAACAGCTGCCCTGGCTACTACCACAGCCGTCTTGTAGAATGGCCCTGCGCAGTTGATGACCACGTCGGCATCCCTGATTGCTCTGACCAAGCCGTTGTGATCGTTTACATCGATTCTGATGAGCGACACCTTTCCGCTGGTACGCAACTTATCTTGCACTCTACTCGGATCTGTATTGATGTCACCTAAAATGACTTTCTTAATCTGCTCCTGCTTAATGAGATCCCGGGCGACTCCCTGACCCATACCCCCTGTTCCGCCTAATACTAATGCCTGCATTCTCATTCCCTCCTTATAAATTATAATTTTTTTGGATAAGAACTCGATCGAGAAGCTTCATGCTTTCCTCCTGGACTGCTCCATCGTTATTAGAAGGGCGCCACGGGATTTTACAGAAGGAGAGGTCAAGGATTTTACCCAGGAATGTTATATCAGAGAAGAGTCTCCAATGTCACTTATTATGAAAAAGGCCCGCGAACTTAAGCCTCTTCCAGATTCTTTACGGCGATGCAGATAGGGTCGAATCTGCGGAGGTTCATGTGTCAGACTTCTTCTCCTCCAACATGCGCAGCACCACTTCGGGTGTGACGGGAAGCTCCTTGGGCATGACGCCGATGGCATTCTGCACGGCATTGGCCACAGCTCCGGTCATGGCCACGGCTATGGACAAACCTCCCTCTTTGGCGCCAAACGGCCCAAAGGGATCGTTGGAGGTCACGACGATAGGGTCAATGTTGGGTACATCTGTGGAGAGCGGGAACCAGTAGTCGGCGAAGTTGGCATTAAGGTTCTGCCCTCTGCTGGTCCATATATGTTTCTCCATGAGCACACCCTGCGGACCCGCCTCCATTGCGGAGCGTTGGATCTGTTGCTCAACAGCCAGAGGGTTGATGGGCTGGCCGCAGTCATGGGCCGCAACCATGTTGAGTAGCTTCACCTTGCCTGTTTCGGGATCCACCTCCACCTCAGCCACTGCCGTGCCAAAGGAGAATGCGGAGGCTACCTGACCACGCGGGTTTTTGATCCACTCCCGCTTGGGATCGGCGTCGGGCCAACGGTCGCCACGCCCTAAGATCGCTCGATTCTGTGCCAGAGCGGTTCGAGCCACTTTAGTGATATCGACAGATTTCTCCGGTGCTCCCTTGGCGAAAATGCGGCCATTACGTGCGACAAGGTCATGTTTGTTGGCGTCCAGCATTTGGGCAGCGACCTCCAGGAGTTGTTCCTTGGCGTCGGCGGCCGCGGCTTTGACTGCACCGCCGGAAATGACGGTCGAGGCCTGGGAGTAAGCTCCTTGATCAGACGGAGTCACACTGGTATCCCCAGTAATGACTTTGATTCGGTCCAGCGGGATTCCCAGCTCCTCGGCGGCGATCTGAGAAATCATACTGTCGTTGCCTTGTCCGTTATCCATCACTCCAGAAATCACCGTGACATCGCCGTCCTCGTTGAACCGCACAAAGGCTGCTGACCCTCCGCGGATGCCCATTGGAAATCCGCTGATCACCGAGCCGCAGCCCATGCCGATGCCACGATAAGGCGGTAAATGGCCCCGTTTCTCTTTCCAGCCAGCCTTCTCCGTGGCCAAGCGCATGGTTTCAACTTCGGCACAGGAGGTGATTACCGTTCTGGTAGGAGTAATGTAGCCCTCGTGGACGGCGTTCTTGATCCTGAATTCGAGGGGGTCCATTCCAAGTTTTTCGGCAAGTGCATCGAACTGCAGCTCCAATCCAGCATAGGCGGTGCGGGGGTGATGCGGGTACATCCCGCGAGGGGGTTTGTTGGTATAAGCCCGGATGGCCTCATAGCGCAGATTGGCGAACTTGTAGGCCTCTTCAATCATAATATAGGCGACAGAGGCAGCGATCGGGCCGGTGCTGGCGTAAGCTCCACCATCCATGATGACCTTCATATCCACAGCCGTAATTCTTCCCTCGGCGTCGACCCCCACTTTGCAGTCCGTCATACTGCTGTGCACCTGGCGTACGCAGTTGAAGTTCTCCTCGCGGGTATAAACCAATTTAACGGGACGGCGGGCTTGCCTCGAGAGGAGTGCGGTCATGAAATCCGCAGGTGAAATCTCGGACCTGCCGCCGAAATGTCCACCGACTGCGATCTTGCGGACATGCACGTCTGAGGTCGCTATGCCCAGGGCGTTGCTGAGCGGTCTCGCCTTCATATGGGGGCCCGCGTTTGGACACCAGATGTCCAGCCCAGTGCTGTCGAAACTGGCCACGACGGCGTAATTCTCTAACTGGCAATAGCTTTCTTCTGGAGATGAGAAGCGGCCCTCCTGCACGAGATAAGACTCCGAAAGAGCCCGGTCCACATTCCCTTCGTTCACGAAAATGTGCACGCTGACGTTCCCGGGTTTATCATCATGAAGCTGAGGAGCGCCCTCAAGCAAGGCCTGTTCAGGATCGAGAACATGTGGTAGAGGCTCCCACTCCACCTTGATCAGATCTACGGCCTCTTGCGCAGTTTCTTCGTTGATGGCAGCAACCGCAGCAACCTCTTGGCTGAAGAATCGGGCCTTGTCCGTAGGAAGGAACTGCATGTCCCGGGTGTAGGCAAAAACGCCCCATCGGTAGGGTATGGCGTCCCTGCCGGTGATGATTGCCCTCACTCCAGGAAGCTTCTCAGCTCGACTTGTGTCGATGTTCAGTATCCTGGCGTGGGCGTAAGGGCTGCGGAGCACTTTAGCATAAAGCATGCCTGGCAAATACAGATCGGCGGAGAATTTGGCTTCACCCTTAGCTTTGGGGACAGAGTCGGTTCGAGATACTCGCTTTCCTACTACGGAATAGTCTGAAATGGCAACTTCTTTTTCCAAGGGTGGGGCTCCCTGGTTGGAGGCGGCCATCACAGATTCGACGATCTTGGCAGAACCCACATTGAGTGCCACCGTATTTGACGAATGCCTCCTGTACCGGGTGCAGCTTCTCTCCGTCGGACAATCCTTCTATGGTGACAATCTCTTGCCCCTGAACTTCCGCCGCGAGAAGTAAGCAGGAACGTACGGGTGCCCCATTCAGCAAGATCGTGCATGCACCGCAAGTTCCATCCTCGCACCCGCACTTAGTCCCGGTGAGTTGTAGATCATCCCGGATGACGTCCAATAGGGTCCTGTGAGGAGCGATTTCAAGCATTTCAGCTCGCCCATTTATATTTAGTGAAACTGGAATCCTTCCCATAGCTCTCCTTTAAGCTGGATATGATGTCGACTCCAATGTTCGAAGATTTATTGAGACCTAACCTCCGGGGCCATCGCCAGTGCTCGGCGCAGTGCCCGCTTTACAAGCACTCCAACCATCTTCCTACGATAGCTCGCATTCATAGCCAGGTTTCCTACAGGCTGTGCCCTATCCACCACTTCTCGTGACACACCCTGAAGTAGATCGTCTGTAGGCTTGTGGCCCTCTAGAAGTCCCGCGGCCTTGGGCACCTCTGTCGGGGAAGGCCCCACCGCTCCCAGTACCATTTTGGCCTGTTCGATGGTGCCATCTCGGTTCCTCTTCACCATAACGGCTACTCCGGCCATAGGAAAATCCATGCCTTCGCGCACGCGGAGTTTCTCGTAGGCCCCGGCAGCCCCGTGGCCAGAAGGTGGGATCCGGACTTCTACCAGTATTTCGTCGGGCTTGAGAACGTTGGGCTTCTCTCCTCTCCCGGTGAAGAACTCGGCTAAGGGAATTATTTTTTCACCGTTCGCCGAGGCAATTTTCACCTCCGCTCCCAGCGCCATCAGAACTGGACCAAGATCACCCTGGTAAACCGCCTGGCAATGTCGGCCCTTCTCCACTGCGTGGCAGATGTCTCCTCCCCGCTTGAAGCAAGCCTTTAGGCCGCTTCTCCAGAACTCGGACTGATTGTAGTAGATGCATCGGGTGTCAAGACAGAGGTTTCCTCCGATGGTGGCCCCATGGCGGATAGAAGGAATGGCCACAAGCTGAACGGCCTGAGCTAGGGGGGCGTACTCGTTTAAGACAAAGGGGAATTTCTCCAGGGTCTCCAAGGTGACCATAGAACCGATAGCAAGTCCGCCGCTCTCGTTTCGGTCCACGTAATCCAGCGCGGTCAATCCCTTCAGGCCAATAACCACGGCGGGTTTGCTGAGTCTGTAACGAAGCCCAACCATGAGGGCAGTGCCTCCGGCCAAGAGGGCTGCCTTTCTGTCATGCTCTCCAAGGATGGAGCAAGCCTCTTGCAGTGAGTGCGGTTGGATAAACTCGAACTTAGGCAGTTTCATTTCATCCCTCCCGCTCTAGTTCTCCCCCAAGATATTTGCCTGGATCTTTCCCATTCTATAGCAACGATTAGTCAATGTATTTATATAGAGGAATAAACCTTCTTTGTCAAGATAACATTCTCTGGAAATATTTCACAAATTACAGCTAAATGATTCCAATATATTAAAATTTCAGGTCTATTTTATCCAATGATTTAAATAAATTATCTAATAATTTTAAAATTAAAAAGAGAAACTTAGAGTGTATACTGTATACAAATTTTGGCCTTTTGTCAAGTTAAAATTTTGAGGCTCACCAAGTTTTCCCTTGACAAATTTTTCGCTCTTGTTTAATGGATTAAAGGGGAGTGAAAGAGATATGAATTCCCTGGAGAATGTGAAAATCCGAATTCTAAAAAGGGAAGATCTGGATGCCATTGTCGAGATTGACGAAAAGATTCTGGGAGAGAGCCGGAAGAATTATTGGGAGAGAAAGTTAGAATTGATGAACAATAAAGCTTCCCAAATCTCGTTGGTTGCCGAGGTGGAGGGGAAGGTTGTGGGATTCATTCTCGGTGATATCAGCGGTTTGGAATTTGGAGTACCGGATACCATTGGATGGATTGATACAATCGGCGTTGGGCCGGTTTACCAGAAGAAAGGGTTAGCCACCGCCTTGACCCATGAATTAATCAAGAGTTTGAAGGCGATTGGAGTCAGAACCATTTACACCCTCGTCAGTTGGAACGATTGGGATCTCCTCCAATTTTTTCATGCCATGGGATTTACAAGAGGGGATATGATCAATTTAGAGTTGAAGATTTAATCCCTCCCACCCTCAATTTCAATCGATCCTCAGGGTGAATTTGATCCGCCACGTTGAGATGATTCCAGGTTTTGATTTCTGAAATGGTGAGGTTAAACTTTTTGGCAATACTCCAAAGGGTGTCTCCCTCTTTCACCACGTAAATGATTTCTTTTCCCACCCGTTTTCCATGAGGTTCATCCAATGGGTCAGAGGTTTTATTCATCTTGATTTTCAGTTTATCTCCTGGCATCAGTTTCTTTTCCGGGTGGAGGTTATTCTTTTTTCTTGGCCGTACGATCTGGTTTCGGATCCTGACCCTTCGGAAGCGGAATGAGAAGGTTCATTCCTGTAGAGAGGCGGCTCTTTTTATTCAATCGGTTGATCTCAAAGATCGGTTCCAGATCGACTCGATAAAGTCTGGCAATTTTTGAAAAGGTATCCCCTTTTTTTACGATATAGGTTTCGAATTGGAATTTTTCACCAGGATAGAGGATTTCAAAATTTTTTAAAAAGAGTTCCTTTTTCCCAAAAGGAATTTTAATTTCATAATCTGGTAAGTTAGGAGGGGTGCACCATCTCGACAGCTCGGGATTGAGTTCCTTTATCTCATCAAGGGTTACTTCGCAGGCCTCGGCGATGAGACGAAGGTCTGTGACTTCAGGCGCCTTCACCTTATCATAGCGGAGTGGTTCTTGGTATTCGATGCCGACAAACCCATATTTCTCAGGGTCTTTAGCGATGAGGGCGGCGGCAATCATCTGGGGGACGTAGTCTTTTGTCTCCCGTTTCAGGTATCGGTATTTTGTTAGTTCCCAGAAATCCTCTGTCCGGTAACGTTTCATCGCGGTAGCAATCTTTTTTTCGCCGGCATTATAACCAGCAGCGGCGAGATACCAACATTCAAACATATCATAAAGGTCTTTGAGATATTTGGCGGCAGCGATGGTAGATTTCTCAGGGTCTCTCCTCTCATCGATCCACCAATTTGAGTTCAACCCATATCTTTTCCCTGTGAGATAAATGAATTGCCATGGACCGGATGCCTTGCTCCTGGAATAGGCATAAGGATTAAAGCCACTCTCGATGAGAGCCATATAGACAAGGTCTTCTGGAAGACCATTCTCTTTCAGATGGTTTCTCATGAAAGGGATATATTTTTCTGATCGTGCCAGCCAATTGGAGAAGGCCTTTCTGGCCGTCGTTTGAAAGTATTGGATAAAATGTTCCACTTTGGCATTGATCACAATAGGGATGTCGAATTCCTGTGCCTGTTTAGGCCGATCTTTTGGGAGGACCTCAAGGCTGAAATCGTCATTGGATTCGTCACTGATCGGAAGCTCTAAACTCCATACCAACTGGCTTTCCATTGAGGGTGGGGGGGTGGATGGAGAAGATTCTTTTGGAGAGGGAAAGATTTCCTGAGAAGAGGACTTTTCCAATTCTGTTTGAGTAAAGAGGGAACTCTCTTCTTTTGTGGGAGGAGGATTAGAATATGTTTTTTCAGAAAGAGAGCCTAGGTGGGGTAGGCATGCAGAAGAGAGGAAAAAGATCATCCCCACCGCTAAGACCTTGCGCATCATAAAATTCCTCCTGAAAGCGCTAGAAGATAGGGGGAATTTAAAAAAGATTTTTAAATTAATGACATAGATCGCTTGAGTTTGTCAAGTTAAAAACTTCTAAGGATCCATTCCGATCTTGACCGGCATGTTCTTATCCGCAGCCCACTCGACCCAGGATCCCCGGTAGAGACGAACATGGGGAAACCCAAGAACATATTTCAGGGTGAAATAGAGATGGCTCGCTTCCTTTCCCGTGCGGCAATAGACGATGATCTCTTTGTCCTTCGTCACTCTGGATTCTGCAAAGAGCTTTTCCAGATCCTCTTTTTTCTTCCAAACCTTTACCTCTTCCCCTTCTAAAGTCGTTTCCCAAAATACATTCTTGGCTCCTGGAATGTGGCCTCTCCGGATCTCTTCTCCTTCTTCACCGCTGTATTGTTTCGGGGGACGAGCGTCCAGGATCACAACATTTTTCGCTGTGAGTCGATCGAGAATCCATTTTTTTTCAGCTGATGTATCTCGAATCACTTTCCCAAAAAATTTGTTAGGGGAAAGAGAGGGGTACTCTTGGGGGGTGGGAAGTTTTTCTGAGTTCCATTTCTCCCAGCCTCCATTCAGGATCCCCACTTTTTTGTGGCCTAGGTAGTCCAAGGTCCAAGCGAGGAACGTTGCATTGGGATTTGATTTATCGGAGTAAAGGATCACCCACATAGGATTGGAAAGGCTTAAACTGTCTCCTAATAATCTTTCTAAATAGATCCGATCAGGTGCCTGATCGGGTATGCCCTTTTCTGGAACCTGGAGATTTTCAAAATGGAGATAGACGGCGTTTGGGATATGGCCTTTGAGATAATCAAGGAGCGAAGCTCTCATGTCAATGATACGAATCAAGGGATGGCTGGTCAGGTTTGCCAATTCTCGTGTCTCAATAAGCCTGGGATGGTCAAAATTTTTTAAGGGAGAGGTTTTGGCAGAGAGGAAACCCGGGAGAAATAAAACCATTGAGATCAGGATTCCTCCTATCAGGATGTGTGATCTTCGTTTCCCCATGCTGACCTCCCCGAACCTCTACCCTGAGATATTCCCTCTCTTCTTCTCCAACGCTTTTCGATAGAGTTGGAGGTAAGCCTCAGCCGATTTTTCCCAAGAGAAGTCCGCTATCATGGCATTCTGGAGGAGTTGTCTCCAATGCTCTGGCTGAGAATAAAAACTGATGGCCATCTTGATGGTGTTGAGGAATTCCTTAGCATCATAGCGGGTAAATTTAAAGCCGTTTCCTTTTCTTGTGGCAGGGTCGTAATGGGTGATGGTGTCATCCAGCCCTCCGGTGGCACGCACCACGGGGATCGTCCCATATTTCAGGCTATAAATTTGATTGAGGCCACACGGCTCATATTTCGATGGCATGAGGAAGAAATCTGCCCCGGCCTCGATTTTATGAGCCAATCGATCATCATAGGCGATTCGAATCCCCGCTTTGAGAGGATATTTTTGAGCGACCTGGGTAAAGAGATCGTGATATTTCTGATCCCCTGTTCCCAGAAGAACGAATCCAATGTCGAGCCCAAAAAGTTCCTCTAAAATTTCCATCAGAAGGTCGAATCCTTTCTGGTCGGCTAATCGAGAGATCATTCCTAAAAGGGGAGCATTCTCAAGGGAAGAGGGGAGATGAAATTCCTTTAGAAGGTCCTTTTTGCATTTTCTCTTTCCGGAGATTTCTTTCGAGTCGTATCGGGCGATTAGGTAAGGGTCATGAGAAGGGTCCCAATCCTCATAATCCACCCCGTTGAGGATCCCATAGAGGCTTTCCTTTCTCTTTCTCAAAATGCCTTCCAACCCATAACCATATTCAGGATTCTGGATCTCTTCGCTATATTTTTGGCTCACGGTGTTGATCGCATCGGCATAAACAATACCTGCCTTCATGAAGTTAATCCTCTCCCAAAATTCGACTCCTTCTGGATTATACATCTCCATGGGGAGGCCGGTGAGCCAGAACTTCTCCTTCTTGAACAATCCCTGGTAGGCAATGTTATGAATGGTGAACACCGCCGCAGTATGGGAAAAGAGAGGATCGTTCTGGTAGACCGATTTAAGATAGGCCGGGATCAATCCCGTTTGCCATTCATGATGGTGGATGATGTCAGGGGAGAACCCCATGCGCTGACAGAAGATGAGGATGGCTTTGGAGAAGAAAATGAAGCGCTCGGCATTGTCGAAGTAATCGCCTTTGGGTGTGCTGTAGAGATATTCCCTGTCAAAGAACTCTTCCCGGCCAATGAAATAAACTGGGATGTCCTGGTGTAGATGGCCCAGATAGATATCTGCCTTGAGCTTCTCATCCCCGATGGGAACTTCGATCTCTTCGCCCAAATATTGATGGGGAAGCCCAGACTCCTTCACCATTCGGTAATAGGGCATGAATAACTTTATCTCACATCCCAATGCTTGGAGGGACTTAGGAAGGGCTCCTGCCACATCCGCCAAACCTCCTGTCTTAGCAAAGGGGACAGCCTCAGGCGTCGCAAAGAGGATTTGTAGGGGTTTATCCATAATCACCAATGATGAATTTTGAGTTATGAGCTATGAATTAAAACCTGTAAGATTGAAACTCATAACTCATAACTCTTCACGCTTACTTAGTTCTTTTTTTCTTTGTCCTCCCAGATCAGGACGCAGTGTGAAAACGGGATTTGAATCCCTTTTTCATCAAATCTATTTTTAATCCTTTTCCGCAATTCCCTTCCCACCTCCCACTGTTTTAAAGGTACAGTTTTTACTACCACCCGAATGACCAATTGGGATTCTCCGAATCGCTCCACTCCCAAGATTTTTAAGGGTTCGAGGATGGCACTCTTCCAGGGTTCTTCTACCCCCAATTCCCTCCCGATCTCTTCAAGGAGTTTCAGGACCTGGTCCACATCTTCACGGTATGAGATGCCGACATCCAAAACCGACCTTGCCCACTCTTTAGAAAGATTGCTTACAATTTTAATTTCACCGTTGGGCATGGTATGAACCTTTCCCTCCAAGTCTCTCAGAACTGTTCTTCTTAAACTCACCGATTCGACAAGACCGGATACCCCTGCTACCTCGATCGCATCTCCGATCCGATACTGGTTTTCGAGAATGATAAAGAATCCACTGATCACATCCTTGACTAAACTCTGGGCCCCAAAACCAATGGCTAATGCCCCAATGCCGGCAGTGGCTAATAAGGGACCCAATTGGATTCCCAGTTCTCCAAGAATCATCAGGAGGGCAATGAAGAAGATGACAATGAGAAGGGCATGACGAAGGATGTTTCCCAAGGTATGAGCCCTTTTCTTTGCCTCGATAGCTTGGAGGGGATCCTTTTCCGGAATAAACTTCTCGAGCCATTTCACGATCCATTTGGACATTTGTGACAGAATGATGAGAGCGATGAGGATCCCGAAAACCTTGATTCCGGAAGTGGTGAGCCAAGTGGTGATGTTTTTGAATATCTCAGGCATGAAGGCCTTTGCCATGAACTCCAAATTTCAAATGCCAAAATCCCTGCCTGAGGTAGGCAGGCAAAGTTCAAGGTTTGGAATTTAAACTTTGACATTTGGCATTGATTGAATGTTTGAGCCTATTCGCCCTTTTCTGTTTTCCGGACGACCTTTTCTAAACGATCCAGCGCATCGGCAGTCTTCTCTCTCAGGGAATCGGTCATCGCCGCTAAGGCGTCTATCTGTTTCTTCAGGTCAGGGGAGGAGGCGCCGGTTTCGATCTGTCGTTTCAGTTCTGTGGTTCCTCCTGTGCGCTGATAGGCGAGGATGGAAAGGATAAGCGCGACCACTGCTATGAGAAGCGTGATACCCTCCATAATCAAAGACCTCCTTCAATTTTTGGATTAAGATACTTCATCCCTTTAAAATTTTCAACCGATTCCTTTTCAGATTTCGGGCTAGATAATGGAACAGAAAGGTTATGAGGAGTGACAATCCCCACAGACATGATGGTTTTTATCGCCTCTTCGATGGTCAACTGGGAAGGGAGGATCTTCTCTTTAGGGAGAAAGAGGAGGAAACCTTGAGGTGGGACGAAGGCTGTCGGGACAAAAACAGTGACCTTCGTTTGGCGCTCGAGATCGGTTAACTCATTTGTCACAAAGCCGAGCACATAATTTCCTTCCTGTGGGAATTCGACAAAGACAGCCTGTCGGAATGCGCCTTTTCGTGAAGCCGAGAAGGCATCCGTCAGTTGTTTTGAGGAAAGATAGATATTCTTTACAACCGGTATATTCGTGAAGAGGCGGTCACCCCAATTGACCAGTTTACGACCCAAAACATTGGTAGCGATCACTCCGATCAAGTAGAGCAAGAGGAAGAAACCGATGATCCCCAACCCAGGGATGGAATATTCTCGATTAAAAGGATAGACGGCTATGCGCGGCATCAGTGGGCCGAGAATACTGTCCAGGGTGTTGAAGACAAACTTCAAGACGAGAAAGGTGATCCCGAGGGGTAGGATAACCAAAATTCCCGTAAAAATCTTTGCTCTGAGATGTTTAAAAATTCTTTTTGTCATGGATTCGATGGTGTTAATCCGAGAATCTTTTTCAGATCCCCCTCCTCGACCACCTCTTTTTCAAGTAAGAGATGGGCGAGTTCTTCCATTTTATCTTTCTTAGCCGTCAATATTTCTTTCACCCTTAGATACGTTTCATCCACAATCTTCTTTACTTCTTCGTCAATCTGTTTGGCTGTATCCTCACTATATTCCCTCATGGGAAACAATGAAGAGGGTAGAAAGAGAGGCGTTTTTTCCTTCTCAAACGTGACATAACCCAATTTTTCGCTCATTCCAAATTCTTTCACCATGCTGGTGGCAATGTCGGTCGCCCGCTGGAGATCGTTATGAGCACCGGTGGAGATCTCTCTGAAAATGATTTCCTCAGCAACCCTTCCACCCAGCAAAACTGCTAGGCGGTCGAGAAGCTCTGTTTTGGTCATCAAATAGCGGTCTTCCGTGGGCAGTTGTAGCGTATAGCCCAATGCAGAAATCCCTCTCGGAACGATGGAGATTCGACGAACTGGATCGGCATTCGGTAAGAAGGAGGCCACAATGGCATGACCAGATTCGTGGAAGGCAACGATCTCTTTTTCTTTTTTTGACATCAGTCTTCCCTTCTTCTCCAATCCAGCTACCACGCGGTCGATCGCCTCTTCAATATCAGCCATTTCTACAGCCTCTTTATTCTTTCGGGCTGCAAGAAGTGCTGCCTCGTTTACGATATTGGCAAGATCTGCCCCCACGAATCCAGGAGTTCTTGAAGCGATCACCTTCAAGTCGGCATCTGAAGATAATTTGACATTTCGGGCATGGATCTTCAGGATCTCTTCTCGACCATTGATATCGGGTCGGTCAACCACCACATGACGATCGAATCTTCCTGGTCTGAGAAGAGCGGGGTCCAAAATTTCAGGGCGGTTGGTAGCGGCCATGATGATCACCCCTGTATTGGGGTCAAAACCATCCATCTCCGATAAGAGTTGGTTGAGGGTCTGCTCCTGTTCATCGTGTCGGCCCATAGGATTGACGCCACGAGCCTTTCCTAGGGCATCCAGTTCGTCAATGAAGATGATACAGGGAGCGTGGGTTTGAGCCTGAGCAAAGAGATCTCTTACCCTCGCAGCTCCCACGCCAACAAACATCTCTACAAAATCGGAACCACTGATGGAGAAAAAGGGAACATTTGCCTCTCCGGCCACTGCCCGGGCGAGCAAGGTTTTTCCCGTTCCAGGCATTCCCACCAAGAGAACTCCTTTTGGGATCTTTCCGCCGAGACGTTGAAATTTTTCCGGAGTTTTAAGAAACTCCACAACCTCCTTCAATTCCTCTTTCGCCTCGTCGATTCCCGCCACATCGGCGAAGGTGATTTTCTTTTCCTTCTCCGCGTAGATTTTAGCCCGGCTCTTTCCAAAGGACATCACACTCGTCTCCGGTCCGATCCGGGAGAAGAGGATCCTCCATAATATAAAGAAAAAAACGAGGGGAATAATCCAAGAAACAATATTGGTCAGCCATTTACTCTCGACCTTCCCTGTATATTTCACATGGTAAGTCTCCAATTCCTTCACCAGGTCCGGGTCTTCTACTCGAACGGTCTGGAATCCTGGGGGGCCCTTTTCGGTCTCCCTCTCTCCGCTGATCGATTCCGGGGTAATGGTCAGTTCTTTGATTTTGCCCGCCCTTAATAATTCCTTAAATTCACTATAGGGAACGACCACCTCGGTCTTTCTTGTCGAGAGGTAACTCTGGAGGAGCAGAACGATGAGAAAGGCGATCACAAAATACCAGATCGTAAAGTGGGTCTTTTTAAGAATGGGTTTCTTCCCCCCTCGATCTGATGGTTCTTTGATTCGAAGAAGATCTCTCAGGTTGGAGGAAGGTTTTTGATCCTTCTTCATCTTAAGAATCTCCAAATACTCTTCGGAAGATATCATCCACGTGTTTCAGATGAGTCCAGACATCGAAGAGAGCGTCCAGTTCCTTTTGGGTCATCAGACGCTTGATGGTTTCGTCCTGGGAGAGAAGGGTTTTGAAATCCTCGCCCTTTTCCCAAACCCTCATCGCATTCCTTTGAACCACCCCATAAGCCTCTTCCCTCGAGAGGCCTTTTTTGGTCAGATGGAGAAGGATCGATTCCGAAAAAACAAGACCTCCCATCTTTTCCAAATTAGCTTTCATGTTCTCTGGATAGACGATGAGATTCTCGACCAGGGAGGTGAGGCGGTTGAGCATGTAGTCGATCAAAATCGTGGCATCCGGAGCAATCACCCTTTCTACTGAGGAATGGCTGATGTCACGCTCGTGCCAGAGAGGAATGTTTTCCAAAGCAGCCGTACTATAAGATCGTACAAGGCGTGCCAGACCGGAGAGGTTTTCTGAGGAGATGGGATTCCTCTTGTGTGGCATGGCAGAGGAACCCTTCTGTCCCTTAGAAAAGAATTCTTCAGCTTCCAAGACCTCGGTTCGCTGGAGGTGTCTAAGTTCTACAGAAAATTTTTCTATCGAGGAGGCCATGATGGCCAGGGTGGTGAAGAATTCGGCGTGATGATCTCTCTGAACAATCTGTGTCGAGATGGGCGCTGGTTTAAGTCCCAATCGCCCACAGACAAACTCCTCAATAAAGGGGGGAATATGGGCAAATGTTCCCACAGCCCCTGAGATCTTTCCCACACTCACCGCCTCTTTGGCCCTCTCCATGCGGATGAGATTTCGCTTCATCTCATCATACCAGAGGGTCATTTTGATGCCAAAAGTAATGGGTTCAGCATGGATACCATGAGATCGGCCGATCATTAAGGTTTCCTTATATTGGAAGGCTTTTTTCTTTAATACCTCTAAAAGCCGATGGATGTCTTGAAGGATGAGTTCAGAGGCTTCTTTTAAAAGCAGGGCGAGGGAGGTGTCGAGGATATCAGAAGAGGTGAGACCATAATGGAGATATCTCGAAAGGGGACCAATGTATTCCCCCACATTGGTCAAGAAGGCGAGGACATCGTGTTTCGTTACCTTCTCGATTTCATCAATCCGGCGGATATCAAAGGAGACTTTCTCTTTGATCTCTCGAACAGCCTCTGCTGGAATCTCGCCTAATTGGGAAAGAGCCTCGCAGACCAAGAGTTCAATCTGGAGCCAGGTTTCAAACTTTCTCTGATCCGTCCAAATCTTTCCCATCTCTGGCCGGGTGTATCTTGGAATCATTTCAGGCTCCTTATGGAATGTATAGAACTATATTACTGAATGGGGTTGAAAAGTCAATAAAAAACCGGTTGTTAAATATTGACAATTCCTTGGTTCAAATGCATATTAGTGCTATGGTTATTATCAAATCTCACCGGGAGATTGAGCAATTGAAAAGATCCAACGCCATTGTGGCAGAGGTCTTTGAGAAACTGAAGGGAATGATTGTGCCCGGGATCACCACAAAGGAGTTGGATCAGGTTGCCGAAGAATATATCGTTCTGAAAGGAGCCCGCCCTGCCTTTAAAGGTTACAGGGGATTTCCTGCGACCCTTTGCATCTCCATCAATGAGGAGGTCGTTCACGGCATCCCCAGTCAACGCCGGTTGAAGGAGGGGGATATTGTAAGCCTGGATGTAGGAGTCGATTTTGTTGGTTATTATGGAGATGCAGCCATCACCTTTCCTGTGGGTGAAGTAGATCCAGAAGCCAAAAGACTCCTTGAAGTTACGGAGAAGGCTCTCTACATTGGTATTGAAAAGGCTAAGGTTGGGAATCGACTTTTCGATATTTCCTACGCCATTCAGGGATGGGTGGAATCCCATGGATTTTCTGTGGTGAGAGATTTTGTAGGACATGGGATTGGGAGAGATCTCCATGAAGAACCGCAGATTCCAAATTTTGGGGCACCCCACCAGGGACCGAGACTCGAGAAAGGGATGGTCTTCGCTCTGGAGCCCATGGTGAATGAAGGAACCTACGAGGTCAGAGTTCTTTCTGACGGCTGGACCGTCGTGACGGCAGATGGAAAACGCTCCGCCCATTTTGAACATACCATTGCCATCACTGAAGATGGAGCTGAGATATTAAGTGCCCTTTAAACCTTAATAACGTGATTCGTGCTGGTGATTCGTGATTCGGGAAAAGGTTTGAATTTGTTTTTGGTTACTCAAAATAATCTTACTTAACAAGAAAAACGAATCACGATTCACGTCATTTCAGTAAGGAGGAGGTATAAGAACAGTGATGTATCGTGTAGCTAAGAATATGGTCGATTTAGTGGGATATACGCCTTTGGTAAGGATTAACCATATTGTTCCCAACAAAAAGGTGAAGGTCTTTGCAAAGTTGGAGCGATATAACCCAGCCGGTTCGGTCAAAGATCGGATTGCAAAATACATGATTGAATATGGGGAGAAAGAAGGTCTCCTGACGAAAGATAAGATCGTCATTGAACCCACCAGCGGAAATACCGGCATTGCTCTGGCGATGGTCTGTGCGGTTAAAGGATATCGATTAGAATTGGTGATGCCTGAGACCATGAGCGTGGAGAGAAGAAAGATCCTCACTGCCTTTGGAACGAAGATTATTTTAAGCGAGGGTTCGAAGGGAATGGATGGGGCGATCGATTTGGCTGAGGAGATGGCTAAAGACTCTAAATATTACATGCCTCACCAATTTGAGAATAAGTATAATGTGCTTGCCCATTACGAGACTACGGGTGAAGAGATCTGGAGGGCGACCAAAGGAAAGGTCAGGATGTTTGTCGGGGGTTTAGGAACCACCGGGACCCTGATGGGTGTTTCTAAACGACTGAAAGAATATAACCCTGAGATCAAAATCGTTGGCGTGGAACCCTATCCAAATTCGAGTATTCAGGGATTAAAAAACCTGAGCTCCCAGTATGTTCCGGAGATCTATGATCCCAGCCGATTGGATGAAAAGATCAATGTGAAGGATGAGGATGCCTTCGAGATGGCAAGGGTCCTTACCATCCGAGAGGGAATCTTTTGTGGAATCAGTTCCGGGGCAGTGATGTGGGGGACATTGCAGAAGGCAATGGAATTAGATCATGGTGTGATGGTGACACTCTTCCCGGATGGCGGAGAGAAATATGTGAGTACTCCTCTCTATGAACCCAGCAAATGTTTTGAATGTTTGCAGAAACATCGGATCCCTACTTGCATGACAGCGGAATATATTACTACCCTGGAATGTCTGGTGAAAAATGGGAATTAAATAATTTGGGAATTCAAGAATTAAGAAATTTCAAATCCCTCAATTCCTAAATATCAATTATCACAGTTTATATTTAAATTTCCTCAATAAACCTTTTCTCCAGGCAATCCCATCTTCTTTTTCAACCCCTTTGGGAGAGAAACCATCAATGACACCAAGGACGCCTCGGCCCAGTTCTGACTGGGCCAGGATCACTTCAACAGGATTTGCCGTGGCGCAGAAGACCGTACAGACCTCCTGACACATCTTCACCGCATTGAGGACATTGATCGGGAAGGCATCCTTTAAAACGACCACAAAGGTGTGGCCTGCTCCAATCTTCAGGGCATTCTTCTTGGCGACCTCCTTCAAGGCCTCATCATTTCCTTCAATCCGGATGAGACAGTCACCCGAGGCTTCACAGAATCCGATTCCAAATTTGGCATTGGGAACAGACCCCACCATGATCTCGAAAAGATCTTCTACCGTCTTGATAAAATGGGTTTGTCCAAAAATGATGTTACACCCTTCTGGAATCTCCAATTGCTCAGTCTTCAGTTCCATAATTTACCTCCTGATTCTAAAAGCGTATAATTATGTCATGAGGTCCATCGCGTCTTAGAGTCATTGTGTCTTGACCCAAAGACTTTTTTAACATATCGTTAGCCAGGTGAATTGTCAATGCGGTAATATCTTGTCTTTTTTTACAATATAAATTCATGAAGAACAATATTAGTCTTTTGAGAAATAACCTGTTATAAAAAACTGACATCCCAAGACGCCATTTCGGGGTTTCCGGTGTTTAAAGCCTTCTCTGTGAGGTGGAATTGGGATCAGAGGTAAAAACCATTGACAGTCCTTTCGACTCTGGTACAATGGAGAAAATTTCTAATAAAATAAAAGGGGAAGCATCTTGGGAGTCTTTGATTTTTTAAAAGGAAGCGGACCAGGGGCTAGGGGTGAACCTGAACCTTCGATCAGCAAAGAGACCAGATCTTATGATGAACTTATCGATGAGATCATGGAATGGAATATTGACCACACCGATATCTTAGACGTGTTGCACAATGAGATTGAAGAGGAGAGGCTTGCGACCTGGTCCCATGCTTTGGATGTGGGGGTCAGGAAAGGACTCGCTTCTGCCTCCGGAAAGGTGGAGGAAAGTCCTTTTTATTCTGTTTTTCTTGATCTGTATAAATTTGTCAAAAATCTGAGGCCAAAGTTATTAACAAATCCGACAATGAATAATGTGAAGAGGATGAAGAAGTCGGATTCCCTTTGCCTATGCATCATCTGTGGCATTCGGGCCTTACAAATGGAAAGTGGAGCCAAACGGTTGCTAAATACCCTACACTGGATATTGCTTGAGAGGTATTTATGTAATTAGAGGGTTGACCCTGTTGTATAGAGATATGAATCGAATGGACGATAGGCCGTGTCTATAATGATAAAGCTTGAAAATTTCAATCACTGTGTTTTATACAACAGGGTTGACTTTTCAGGAAGGTCTTATAAAATAGGTTTTAAATTGGGCGCTTAGTTCAGGGGGAGAACGCCTGCTTCACACGCAGGAAGTCACTGGTTCAAATCCAGTAGCGCCCACCATCGTTTAGAAGGTGGAACGTTGGAGGGGCAATTCATGAATTGCCCCTACTTTCGAGAGAGAAGAAGCCATGTCTGGACATTCAAAGTGGAGTACGATTAAGAGAAAAAAAGGGGCAGCCGATGCCAAACGGGGAAAGCTCTTCACCAAGGTCATCAAGGAGATCATGGTGGCAGCGCGTTTCGGCGGAGGGGATATGAATGCCAACCCGAGGCTCCGGGCTGCTGTTCTCGCGGCAAAAGCAGAAAACATGCCAAAGGACAACATTGAAAGGGCGATCAAGAAAGGGACCGGAGAACTGGAAGGGGTCAACTACGAAGAGCTGACTTATGAGGGTTATGGACCGGGTGGTGTGGCCATGATGCTGGAAGTATTGACGGATAATAAAAACCGGACCGTGGCCGATGTGAGACACGTCTTCTCCAAATATAATGGAAGCCTTGGTGAGAATGGCTGCGTTTCTTGGATGTTTGAAAAGAAGGGGTTGGTCGTCATCGAAAAGAGCGGAGTCGATGAAGATCGTCTGATCGAGGTGGCGTTAGATGCAGGAGCCCTTGATGTGAAGGATTCGGGCAAGGAATTTGATGTGACGACCAATTCTGCAAATTTTGAAGAAGTGAAAAAGGCCCTTGAGGAGGCTGGTTTCAAATACACCTACGCTGAGGTAACAATGGTTCCCCAAAGCACTATTCGATTGAGCGGAAAAGAGGCGGAACAGATGCTGAAGTTAATGGAGGGGCTTGAAGATTCTGATGATGTCCAGAAGGTTTACGGCAATTTCGATATTGCCGAAGAGGAGATGGAACGGCTCAGTGCATAAACATTCCTGTTTCAGTTAGTTGATCAGCCACCCCTTCTGAAGGAAAGTGATTGGGTGGCTTTTTCACATCTGGACCTTTCGACCGCGCCCGATCATGCTCTTCGAAGACTCGTACAAAGGCGCGCTCAAGGTCAACCCTGATAACCCCCCGACCGAAGGCCGGGGAGAAACCGAAGGGTGGAGAAACTCTTTTGGTGAAGGCGATTGGAATCGATCCGGGTTTGGCCATGACGGGCTTTGGAGTGGTAGAGGCTCTTCCCCGAGGAGGGAAAGCCTGTGATTGGGGAGCCATTCGAACCGAACCAAATTGTCCTATTCCCCTCCGTTTAAAAACCATCTATGATGAACTGAAAGGACTTCTTGAAAAGTGGAAACCCAACCTCCTCGTTTTAGAAGAGGTCTTTGTTTTGAAACAATTTCCTAAGGCAGCGATCCAGTTGGGAGAAGTGAGAGGGGTGATTTACCTCGCGGCTCAGGAGATGGACATTCCTGTGGTCGAAGTGAGACCGACGGAGGTGAAGAGTGCGTTGACCGGAAGCGGTCGGGCCGATAAGGAACAGATGAAGAAAGCGATTCGCCAAATTCTCAGGATCGAGAATCCCCTGAGCTCGAGCCACGCAGGGGATGCCCTCGCCCTGGCCTTAACCGGTCTTTCCCGGAATGAAAATTTTCATTGGTGATGGTGATGAGTGATAGTTTTTATTTCACACTAGCACTAACACCATTCACTAATACAATTAGAGGAAATTGATGATTCGCTATATCGAAGGAAAATTGCTCAAGAAAGAAGAAGATAGGATAGTCGTTTTAGCCAATGGGGTGGGATATGAGATCCTCCTCCCTGCTATTGTTCGACAGACCTTCAGCCCGAAGAGAGCAGGGGAGGATGGGGAGATTGTCAGACTTTATATTTATTACCATCAGACCGAACGGCAACCCAAACCTCTTCTCATCGGGTTCAACTTCGAACCGGAGAAGGAATTCTTTGAGAAATTTATTACCGTGGAAGACATCGGTCCGCCCACGGCAGTGAAGGCCTTGATGATGCCCATTCCAAGGATTGCCAAGGCGATAGAGGAGCGGGATTCGAAAACCCTCGAAAGCCTGAAGGGAATCGGGAAGAGAACAGCAGATAAGATCATTGCCACCCTTCAAGGAAAGGTTGGTAAATTTGCGCTGATGAGGGAGGATCAAATCTCAGCTGATGTGCCATAGATTAAGTGAGGCACAGCGTTTGGTCAAAGAGGCGATGCTCCGAAACCCAAATATTTCATCCCCAGAAGAATTGTTTGAAGAGGTGTATCGAGGTCAAAAAGAGATTTCACCTTAATTTGCTTGTTTTAGGTAGTGGGAGAAGGAGATGAAGAAGTCCGAAGAAAGCAAACAACCTGATCCAAAGGTGGAAGCTGAAGGGATTCAACCCGAGATTGAGGATTATCTCGATCTGAGGCCGCGTAACCTTTCTGAATACATCGGCCAAAAACAGGTGGTGGAGACACTGGAAATTGCCATCCAGGCAGCCAAAAAACGTGGGGAGCCTCTGGACCATATTCTTTTTCATTCCCCACCAGGATTGGGAAAAACCACTCTTGCCCATATCATCGCCACAGAATTGGGGGTTCGCATTGTCACCTCCTCCGGGCCTGCTATCGAAAAAGGAGGCGACCTGATCAGCATCCTCACCCATCTGGAAAGAGGGGACGTCCTGTTTATCGATGAGGTGCACAGACTTCCCAAGGTGGTGGAAGAATTCCTCTACCCAGCCATGGAAGATTTTTGCATTGATTTTATTTTTGATAAGGGAGCTCATGCGAGAAGCCATCGATATCGGCTGGAACGTTTCACCTTTGTGGGTGCCACCACTCGGGCCGGGCTCCTTTCCGCACCTCTTCGGGAGAGATTTGGGATATTGAGGAACCTCGATTTCTATTCTGTGGAAGAACTCTGCCAGGTGGTTAGGCGCTCTGCCGCTCTCTTAAGGGTTCCCATTGATGAAGAAGGGACACAGGAAATTGCCAAGCGGTCAAGAGGGACACCGAGAATTTCCAATCGGCTTCTCAAAAGGGTGAGGGATTTTGCTGAGATCCGTGGGCAAGGGAAGATCGACAAAGCCATTGCCGATGAAGCACTGCGTTTAGAAGGGGTGGATGAGATCGGTTTGACAAGTCTTGACCGAAGATTTCTGGAGACCATCATCCGGTATTACAGAGGAGGGCCAGTGGGTCTGGAGGCAATTGCAGCCACCCTGCAGGAGGAATCGGACACGCTGGTCGATATGATTGAACCCTTTCTCCTGAAGATCGGTTTTGTCGCAAGAATGCAGAACGGGAGGAAGGCCACAGAATTGGCCTACCACCATTTCGGGCTCCCCTATTCAGAATCAGGGAGACAACTCTCCCTTCCCACCCGCAAGAAACATTGATCCCTTTTCAACTGAAAGATCAGAAGAACAAGGTTAACCCCGGATTTCTTTATTGATATCGATTTTGGCTTTGGATCGGAGTTGACTGAGCCAATTTTGAAAAACCTCTTCCTGTTTCTGGTAGCTCAGTCGTTTTTCAAGATTTTTCTTCACGGATTGGAATTTACTCTGATCCGCAGGCTCATAGCCAGATAACCTTACCACAAAATACCCATCCTTGGTCTGAATGACTTCTTTAGGGACAGGATTTTTTTCTGTCAGAGAGGCGAGTATTCCCATAAATTCTCTGGCAGGACCAATTTTAGGAACCGCTCCTGCTGTCCGGGTGAAGAAACCCGTTTCTTCAAAAGGATAACCTTTCTCTCTTGCAACCTCTCTGATGTTTTTGCCCGTTCGAATCTGATTGAGAAGTTCTTCAGCCACCTGACGGGCTTTCCCCTCTGCCTTTGTTCCAATAACCTTTTGTCTCACTTCCTCTTTCACCTCATCCAGAGGCGGGATCCGGGAGTCCTTCTTGTTCACTAACTTCAGGATATAGAAATTGGGCAGGATGGTAACGACAGGAGAGATTTCTCCCAGCTTTAAAGAGAGGGCACTGGAATAGAAGACAGGATTCTTGCCAATATCCTGGATCTCGTCGCCTTCCTTAAAGAGGCCCGTGGTCTTAATTGGAACATCCTTCTCTCTTGAATACCCTTCTAAATCACGGCTTCGGAAAAGGGAGTAGAATGCGTCGTCCGCTTTTCGGGAGGCTTCTGCTTTTGCCTTCTCTTTCTTTAAGGT
Organism: Thermodesulfobacteriota bacterium; assembly: GCA_049513055.1. Classification (GTDB taxonomy): domain Bacteria; phylum Desulfobacterota; class BSN033; order BSN033; family UBA1163; genus UBA1163. The sequence continues at coordinate 22,612 of JBEKWN010000049.1, read as the reverse complement.
CTGAAGGATCTGGTCCTTTACTTCCTCAAAGGATTTTTGTTTCTCCTCCTTGACCTCCTCTATTTTTAAAATATGAAACCCATCTCTTGCTGCTAACACTCCAGTCAGGTCACCTGCTTTCATCGCAAAGAGAATCGATTCAATTTGTTCACCCAACATCCCCCTTTGAATCCATCCCAGGTCGCCGCCCTTAGAGGCATTTTCCGCCGCCGAATACTGCTTTGCTAAGGAACCAAAATCCTTCGTCTTTTTGGCTTTCTCCAAAATCTCTTCGGCTTTCTTCTTTTTTGCCTCCAATTGATCAGGTGCATCTTGTGGTCCTGCTTTGATCAGGATGTCCCTCACCCTCACCTGTTTGGGTATCTTAAAAGTATCTTTTCGGGAGTCATAATATCGTTTGGCTTCATCTAAGGAAACCTGGACTTTGTTCTCAAAATCAGAAGGTCGGAAAAGGAGATATTGAATTTGAACAAAAGTGGGAATTCTGAATTCCTCTTGATGTTTCTGGTAATAATCCTTTATCTCGATCTCATTGGCATTGATCTGACCTTTGAAAGCCTCAGGGACGATCTTCAGGAAGGTGAGGTTGATCCGCTCATTCTCAAAAAGGTAAGTGTCCGATACTTCTTCATCTGAAACCTTCCCACCATTCATTTTTATCAAACTGACTGCCTTTGAAAGCAGAAGACTTTCCCGCTGGCTCTGCTCAAACTCTTCCGGGGTCATTCGGTTTGAACGAAGAAACCTCTCATAACTTCTTTTGTCAAACTGGCCATTCATCTGAAAAGCCGGGATGGATTCAATGGCCTCTCTCAGCTCTTCGTCAGGAATGGAAAGTCCAAATCTTTTTGCTTCTTGAAGGATGAGAATCTTGGCAATGAGGTCATCTAAGATTTTGTCTTTTAGACGGAGTTCTTCGATCATCTTCTCCGAAAAGGATGGGCCCAACGCCTCTCGATATTGCTTGACCGCATTTTGAAAGGCATCATTATAGTCCCTCCATTCGATGGTGACTCCATTCACTTTAGCCACATAAGTCACTTTTTTCTCCCGGAAATACGAATACCCTCCCCAGGAGATGAAAGTCACAGCCACCAATATCAGGATACCCTTAAGCATCCATGAAGATGCATGTTCCCTCAATATTCTCAGCATAAATTTTTTTCCTCCAAGGCCCAATATTAATCAATCTCTCTCAAAAACACAAGACATTTGAGCGATGAGCTTCGGAAAAGAATTCTCTTGATTCTTTATGATTTTTGGGTAAAGAATTCATCATGAAGGAGCAATCAAGAGCCAAATATTACTTTTAGGAGGGAGGGAAAACTATGTATGATTTTCTTTTAACAGAGGAAGAGAAGAAGCTACAAGAGGAGGTCAGAAAGTTCGTCAGGGAAAAGGTGCCAAGTTCACTGATTCGAGCCATGGATACTGATCAGGTGAAGTATCCGAAGGAGTATATCGAAAGTCTGGCAGCACAGAATCTTCTCGGACTTCGCTTCTCCAAAGAATGGGGAGGCCGGGGAATGAAGTGGGCAGGGGAGGTGACAGCCATTGAGGAGATTGGCGTCCTCGGGTCAGGAATGACCTGCCTCTACTCCTTGGTAAGCATCTGTGGCGAGGCGATCCATCATTTTGGTACCCCGGAGCAGAAGGCAAAATATTTGAAACCCACCCTTGAAGGAAAGCTCTGCTGTGCAGAGGCACTCACCGAACCCCGGGGAGGGTCTGATTTCTTTGGCGCGACCACCATTGCCAAGAAGGAGGGGGATGATTATATCCTGAATGGTCAGAAGCGTTTTGTGGTGGGGGCAGAGGGAGCAGATTATTTTCTGGTCTATGCAAAGACAGCGCCTGAGGCTCACCCCCATCAATCCATTTCCTGTTTCATTGTCGAAAGGGATATGGGTGTGGAGGTCAAGCATGTCTATGGACTCCTGGGTTCACGGGGAGGAGGGACAGGCCGTCTCTATTTTCGCGATACGAAGGTGCCGGCAAAAAATCTTGTGGGTCCGTTAAATGGAGGTTCGCTGGTCTTCAACCGGATGATGATTCCTGAACGGTTAACCACTGCAGCCGGAGCACTCGGCATGGCCCGGTGCTGTCTGGAGATTGCTACACGATATAGCGATCGGAGAAAGGCTTTTGGAGAGACGATCCGAAAATTTGAAGCGGTCAGTTTTAAGGTAGCCGATTCTATTTCGAAACTCGATGCTGCTCGGAGTCTCGTCTATGTAACGGCAAGACATGTGGACGAAGGTCTGGATTCGAGACGGATGGTCTCCGAGGCAAAAAAGACCTCCACAGAGATGCTCTGGGAGGTCGTCAACAATTCGATGCAGGTGATGGGTGGGATCGGATATACGAATGTCTATCCAATCGAGCGTTTCTTCCGTGATGCCAGATTACAGATGATCTGGACCGGAACGAATGAAATCATGAGTCTTCTCATTCAGCATGAATTCTATAGAGAGGTGTTGAAAAGAGAGAGTGACGCGAGGGATGTAGAAAAAGATGCTAGTGACCTCGAAGGAGAAGAAGAGAAGGTCTATGAATGAGCCGGCAATGTCAGACCGTATTTGCATCACTGGAATTGGAGTCGTCTCTCCGATTGGAATCGGGAAGGAGGAATTTCTTTCCTCCTTAAAGAATGGTCGATCGGGCATTGAGGAGATTAAAGAATTCGATACCCATTTCTCCCGTTCTAAAGGGGGAGGAGTGATCCGATCTTTCCATCCCAAAGATTTCATACCTGTGAGCAAGATCCGGCGACTTGATCGGGCGAGTCAGTTCGCTATCGCAGCGGCGAAATTGGCCTTAGCAGATGCTAAGTTTGCGGTGACCGAGACGAACAGTTCGAGAATCGGAGTCGTCCTTGGCTCTGGTTTCTGTGGACTCTCGAGTTCAGAGGAATTCCATCGAGGACAGGTTCTAAAAGGATTTTTAGACTTAAACCCCATGCTCTTCCCCAACACTGTTCCCAATGCTCCTTCCAGCTATGTCTCCATTGAACTCGGAATCCAGGGGGTCAATTCCACATTGGTTCAATCCTTCTGCACGGCAGAGGCTGCCATATTTTTTGCCTGTGATCAACTTCGAAAAGGAAAGGCAGACCTCATCCTCACAGGGGGAGTGGATGAACTGAGTGAGTTTCTGTTTCGTGGGTTTTCAGAACTTCATCTCTTGGCCACAGATCAGGGGCATGGAGAAAGATCCTGTCCTTACGATAAAATGAGAAATGGATTGGTATTGGGAGAAGGCGCTGGATTATTAGTCATTGAAAATGAGGAACATGCCCGATCGAGGGGGGGGAGGATTTACGGTTATATTTTAGGTTATAGTTTAGTGGGGAAGTCATCTAAAGGGGACGGGTCAGAGGATTTGGATCGTTCTATTAAAATGGCGCTCAAGGAGAGAGAAGGTTCTTCCATCGATTATCTCGGTGGGGCCGGGAATTCATCCAAAGTATTGGATGCCTTGGAGGCCAAAGGGGTTAAGAAGACCTTTCCGACCCAGTATCTTCAGATTCCTGTCAGCTCAATCAAGTCAATGGTGGGGGAGGCGATTGCATCCGGGGGGATGAGAATGGTAGCCAACGTGCTCTCCATGGAAAATGGCTTCATTCCACCCACTATCAATTATCTGAACCCGGATTCAAGTTGTGATCTCCATTATGTTGTCACTCAAAGGTTGGATCGAAAGATTCAGACAATCCTCCATTTGGGGATTTCACCAGAGAATTGCTTTTCGTCTATCCTGGTAGGTGTTGAATGGAATGGATAGCCAGTTATTGGAAATTAATTCTCCTTTTCACCCTCATCCACTTCACCCTGGGGCGATCTTTTTCTGTGCTTTTTGCCATCTTCAACCAAATGCCTGTCTTCCTCTACTTTCCCCTGGCCTTGGCTTATGACTATGTTCAAATCCCAGTGTATGGCATCATTTTGGAGCATTCAAGTAGAAGTTTTTTCCCCATACGATGGTTGAAGAGGAAAACTGACAATGTTTTGACCCACTTGAATGAGAGACCCATCTTAAAAAAGGTAATGTCCCTGGGGAATGTGGGATTGATCCTGCTTTCTGCTCTTCCCATTCGAGGTTTTGGAATCCTTTCAGCGAGCATCGTTAGTTTCTTTCTTAAAAAAGGGAGGGTTGAAGGAACTGTTCTCCTGATGACCGGCTCCTTCATAGGTATTTTCATCATCATGGGCATTGCAAAAGGGATCTTTAAGATCATTGCCCTCTTTTAATCCCTTATTAATAAAATCTTGAGCAAGAGTTTGGTTTTTTACAGAGTATGGAGGAAATTGTAAGTCCAAATTCCAAAATCCAAATGTCAAATGAATGTCAAAGTTCAAAGCAAGAATTTTTAATATTTGAGCTTTGGATTTGATTTAACATTGATTCAGCTTCGGTTCATCACTTCGTGCGAACTTTGGAATTTGAAATTAATAATGAGTATGATTGACACAGACGAGATTTTAAAAAGGCTGCCTCATGCTTTTCCCTTTCGAATGATCGATCGGATCCTCGAAATCGAAAAAGGAAAGAAGGCTATAACCTTGAAAAATGTAAGCATTGATGAACCTTATTTTTTAGGTCATTTCCAAAATGACCCTGTCATGCCGGGAGTATTGATTCTGGAAGCGATGGCGCAAACCGGGGGACTAGCCTTTCAGTCATCATTTGAAAAGGAAGAAGAAGGGATTCCGGTCTTAGCGAGGATTGAAGAATTTCGATTGAAAAGAAGAGTGATACCAGGAGATCAAATCATCATCGAAGCAGAAGTTTTACATGTGTTTTCTAACTTGGCCAAAGTAAAGATTCTGGCCAGAGTGAGAGGAGAACCCGTGGCCGAGGGAACGCTTATTTTAGCAAAAGGGCAAGGGTTTAAGGAGTCAAGTGGTCAAGGGTTCTAGTGAAGTTTTTAAATTAAACCCTTGCACCCTTGCACCCTAAAATCCTGAAATCCTTGGGAGGACTTTTAAGTCAATGAGAGAGCGCATCTCGGAGTCCGGTATCATTGAAGATCAGGAGTTGGCAGAATATTACAACCTCATGGCCAAACGATATATGAGATTCCCTTGCCAGAGGGTTCTTAAACGGGTGTTGGCCAAAGAGATTGAGAAGGGAAGGGCCATTGATGTCGGAACAGGCCCTGGAATTTTTCCAATTTTTATATCAAAGGCTCTTCCAGGGATTCGATTTAGAGGAATTGATCTCTCTCCGGTCATGGTTGACCTTGCTAGGAAGAACGCCATTGAAGAGGGGATAAACAATAGGATTGAATTCGAGGTTGGTTCAGCCTACTCCCTCCCTGTCGAGGACCATTCTCTCGATCTTCTCCTCTGCATCAACACCATTCACCATTTAGACCGCCCTCTTGACTTCTTCAACGAGGTCGCCCGATCCTTGAAGGAAGGAGGGGCGTTTGTTATAGTTGATTTTCATCGGGATGCCTCTTGCGTGTTCATCGGAATTTTTAATCTTCTTTGGAAAGCCTTTTTCGGAAAGCATCCTAAAGCGAGGAGAGGTTTTTTAGAATCCATTCGGTCTTCCTATACCATAGAAGAATTTCGGAAGTTCTTAGAACAATCGAGATTGAGGCATTGGAAACTTTATACCCGGACCGTAGAGGTGTGGATCGAATCAATGAGACCCGATCCCCCTCTTTCCCACTTTAGTCATGGGGGATGAAGGGGGATGACTAAAGGTGAATTTAGGAGGATTATTTACTGACTATTCTCGCGAAGGTGAAAATGGATTTTGAGATGGAGGAAGTCAATTGTCCCCTCTGCGAAGAATCAAGAGGGGAGCCTCTCCACTTGGAGGGTCCCTTCCAAATGGTCCGGTGTCCCTCATGTCAATTCATCTTCCTCAATCCTCGGCCCACGATTGTATCTCTTCATTATTTCTATCAACAGTATCTCCCGGAAGAAGAGTCCTCGATTGAGTCATGGGAGAAGATGATGAAACCTATTTTTTATCAGGCGGCAAATCTGCTTAAGCAATATAGAAAAGATGGACGGCTCTTGGATGTGGGGACTGGTTTTGGTTTTTTCCTTGCTGAAATGAAGAATAGGGGATGGGATGTTATGGGTGTCGAGATCTCCAAAAAAGCGATGGACTATGCAAGGAATGTTTTGGGACTGACCCTCCATCCTGGACCTATGGAGAGAGTAGGTTTTCCAGATAATTATTTTGATGCGGTCACTGGATTTTATATCATCGAGCATCTTCCCCATCCGATGGCCTTTCTTCAAGAATGCTACCGCATTCTTAAGCCAGGAGGGCTCCTCCTGTTGAGGTATCCTCATACCACCCCCATCAAGAATCTCCTTCGACTTTTTGGCATTAAGAATCGCTTATACGATCTACCTGCCCATCTCTCTGATTTCTCGCCGAAGATGATTCAGCGATGTTTGGAGAGAATTGGGTTTGGAAAATGCCAACACTTGATCGGTGGATACACACTTCCCAGTGATCTGGGAAAGCGAACAGCCTCTGTTCTTTTTGGAAGCCTCTCAGAAGCGCTTTTCTATCTCAGCCTGAAGAAAATCCTTCTTCCCGGAGTCAGTAAAACCATCTTTGCCTTTAAAGAGGAGAGAACATGAAAATTTGGCTTTTGATCCTTGTTTCTCTCCTTTGGATACCCCTTACTGCCAAGGGGGCAGCGCCAATAAGCGCCGATGAGGTGGTTAAGCGCTTGAGAGAAATTCAGGAGAAAACAAAGGACTTTTCTGCAGACATTCATCAAGAGAAGAAACTCTCTCTCCTGAAGGAGAAGATCATCTCGAGAGGAAAAATTCGATTTAAGAAACCGGATAAGGTCTCCATCGAATTTTTTCATCCAGAATCGAGCCAGATGGTCTTCGATGGGAAAACCGCCCTTCTCTACTATAAAGAGGAAAAACTCGCAGAACGTTATTCTCTCCGTTCCAACCCGATTGCAGAGCGGTATCTTCTTTTCTCAAAAGATCCCTTTCAAGAAAAACTGGCAGAATGGAAGATCTTGGAAGACCGGGAATCTTTCTTGGTCATGGAGATCATCCCTAAAGTGAAAGATCCTCTCTTTGTGAAGACAAGGCTTCGGGTTTCGAAGAAGGATTGGATGTTGATAGGGATGGACATGGTTGAGAAAAATGGAGATACCACCTCCATCCGTTATTCGAATATGAAGGTGAATACAGGCCTTACCGAATCAGATTTTGAGATTCATCTTCCAAAGGATGTGAAAATCACGGACGTGAAATGAGGAAGCGGGTTGTTATCACAGGTCTGGGTGTGGTCAGTGCCGTGGGAAATGGCCTCCCTGAGTTCTGGAACTCCCTCACCGAAGGGAAAGATGGGACAAAGGAGATCACGGTCTTCGATCCCTCTGCCTACCGGACAAAGATTGCTGCAGAGGTTTCCCATTTGGACCCTGAGGCCCATTTTTCAAAAAAGGAGATTCGGCGCCTCTCCCGATGTGATCAATTCGGCCTGATCGCATTTAGAGAAGCTTGGAAATCTGCTCGCCTTAACCAGGATTCGCATGACAAGGAAAGGGTAGGGGTGGTATTGGGAGCAGGCTCTGGCGGCATTCTCTCAGTCGAAAAATATTTTAGAGATTTTTATCAAGGAACGAAGAAGTCCTCTCCTTCGCTTCTCATCTCTTATTCCCTCGCTACCACTACAGACCACATCGCCATTGAATCAGGTCTGAAAGGTCCCCGGACGACCACAGCAACGGTCTGCTCTTCGAGTTCTGCCTCCATAGGAGTGGCCTATGAGATGATTCAAATGGGTTTGGCTGATGTGATGGTGACGGGGGGAAGTGATTCTCTTTGCGAGGTCTCCTACAGTGGATTTAGCAGTCTGAAGTTGGTTGATCCTGAAAGTTGCAAACCGTTCGATAAAAGAAGACAGGGTTTGGTCATTGGCGAAGGAGCTGGCATCCTCATCCTTGAAGAACTGGAGCATGCTTTAAAGAGAGAGGCCCCGATCCACGCAGAGTTTTTAGGATATGGAATCTGCGCCGATGCCTATCATCTCACCGCACCAGAGCCCAATGGAGAGGGTGTGGAAAGAGTGATACGCATTGCTTTAGGCCATGCTGAGGTTTCCGCGGGAGAGGTCGATACCATCAATGCCCATGGTACAGCTACACCCTTTAATGACATTGCCGAGACACGAGGGATTAAACGGGTTTTTGGAGAAAGGGCAAAAGAGATTCCCATCAGTGGAATCAAGTCCATGGTGGGACATTGCCTCGGCTCTGCAGGCGGCATTGAAGCTGTGGCAACCGTCAGGACCCTGGAGACAGGGATCATTCCTCCAACGATTCATTACGAAGTACCAGATCCCCTTTGCGATCTGAATTATACACCCAATCAATCCATCAAAAAGGATGTTCAGGTTGCCCTCTCAAATTCATTTGCCTTCGGAGGCAACAATGTGTGTCTGGTGTTTAGAAAATATAATAAGTAGTTTGGAGTGATTAGTTCGGAGTATTTTAAACTCTCCGAACTCCGAATTCTAAACTCCGAATTGAGAATTTCATTATGAAAGACCATCGCATTGTCATTACAGGTTTGGGAATTGTTTCCTCTATTGGCGTTGGTAAGGAGGCGTTCTGGGAAAATTGTCTTCGAGGAATCTCCGGGATCAAACCGATTCAAGGGTTTGATGTGAGTTCCTACCGTTCTCGATTGGGAGCTCAACTCCCGGAGATCGATTTTAAGGCTTTCATCAAGCCCGCTAATCTCAGAAGGATGGATCGGATCGGGAAAATTGTCGTCTCAGCTGTCCGATTAGCGATAGACGATTCAGGTCTCAACCTGAAGGAAGAGGATTCTAGTCGATTAGGAATTTCAATTGGTACAGGCCTGGGAAGTTCAGATACCGTAGACCAGTTCTTCCGTTCTCTTTTAAAAGAGGGACCGATTGGAGCTGCGCCCTTGCTTTTCCAAACAGCTGTACCCAATGCCATCACGAGCCACTGTGCCATCGAATATGGCATCAAGGGAGTGAACATCACTTTCTCCCATAAAGAATCCTCCACAGAGATGGCCATGACTTTTGCTTACCATCTCTTGAGAGAAGGAAAGGCAGATGTCATCTTTGCAGGAGGAGGCGATGAGTTGAGTGAGCCTCTCTATCATGTCTATTCGATGCTTGGGGCCCTATCCCCGGGGAGAAGGAAAGGTGTAGAAGGGATGAGGCCCTTTGGTCAGGACCGAAATGGGATTGTCCTGGGAGAAGGAAGTGGAATCCTTGTCTTAGAGACATTGGAGCATGCGAAAAAGAGGGGAGCCGAAATCTATGCTGAGATGGCTGGTGTCGGGCTTTCCGGGAGCACAGATGGACTTCTCCGGTACGATCTTAAAGGAGATTCAATTGCCAGGGCGATGTCTTTGGCAGCTAAGGAGGTTCAGATAGTTGATTATATTTCAGCAGCCGCTAATTCCACTCCTGATCTGGATCGGGCAGAAGCTGTTGCGATTAAAAAGGTTTTTGGAAAAAGGGCAAAAGAAATTTCTGTAAGTAGTCTCAAGTCAATGCTCGGGGAGTTCGACGGTTCAGGAGGAATCAGGGCCTGCGGAGTGGTTTTGTCTCTTTCCCACGGGATGATCCCTCCAACCATTGGAACAAAGCATATCGATTCACAGTGTGATTTAAATTTAGTCCTCGGTCAGTCAAAAAAGAAGGAGATAAGATCTGCACTGCTCAATGGCTGCTCCAATGGCGGATCAAATATTTCTCTCTGGTTCAAACGATATGAACACATGGATTCATGAATTCACTTTTTAAAAAATATGAACCTGTCCTCCAATTACAAATTATTATAGGGTCATTCCTTTACAGTTTCCCTTTTTTATTTCTTCAATCAACCCATCGATCGTGTGTACAGAATTTTTAAACTCGGTGAAGGCCCTGCCTACCTGCGCTTTTTGATGGCAATCACTTCCCCCTATTGAAGGAAGATTTCTCAGTCTGGCGACATGGATGGCCTTTTGGTTCATATTCTCTAAGTCGAGACCGTTGTGGGTCTCGATGGCATCAAAGCCATCCATTCTGAAAACATCTTTACCAAAGGAATCCCAACCTCTAAACGGATGGGCTGGCACACAGATGCCGCCAAGACGGTGAACATTTTCTATTACCTGGAAAGCATTCAAATAAGTATGGCTGGACCATATGTTCCAGGAGTCATCTTCTAATCCATAGACCAGCAGGTGCCCCCGATCGGTTGATATTTCGACGCCCCTGAAAACATAAAAGCCTTCAGGGATACTGATTTTTTCCAAAGGCCACAAAGGGATTATCGAGTGATGTTCGGTAAGGCAAACACCCTCCAGATTCATCTTGATGGCCTGTTCTATTAATTCCTCAGGCTCAAGGTAATTATCGCCTGAATATTTAGTATGGCAGTGTAGATCAATTCTCATGGGAGGGACTTAAATTATCTATTTTAAAAAGTCAACCCTTCGACTCTCCACATAAATGCTGGGGCTTGCCTTCAGCCCGAGCTCAGGCCGAGGGCTCAGGGTTGACCCTGAGCGACGCATTAAACGCCGCCCTAAAGAGCGGTGCTTGGCGCCGCCGAATGGGTCAATGGAAATAGGTCATATCATAGGAGGTTGCAACTTCATTTGTCATTCAGGTTTGGATACCCCCATTGTTTGTGAACAAACCAGTCTATTAGTTTGCGGGCAATACTGATTTTTCCAGGAATGCGTGGTAAGTTGTCAATTGTGAACCAGCCGGCATCTTCAATCTCCTCATCATCAAGTGAAATTTCACCGCCTGCATAAGTGGCTGTAAATCCAATCATTAGAGAATGGGGAAAAGGCCAGGGCTGGCTCCCAAAATATTTAATGTCTTTAACGGAAATTCTGACTTCCTCTTTCACCTCGCGCACCACTGCCTCTTCCAGTGACTCCCCAGGTTCTACAAATCCGGCGAGGACGCTGTACATCCCTGGCATAAAGTGACGGGACCGAGCCAGAAGCAATTTGTTCCCTCGCTCGACAAGGACAATAATCGCTGGAGCCAGACGCGGGAAATGAAGCAGACCGCATTGGGGACATTCTTTAGCTCGTTCAATGGGCTTGGTTCTTAACTGAGCTCCACATCGGCCACAAAACTGGTGTGTCCTATCCCAATCCACAATTTGAACTGCCCGGGCTGCGATCCAGAACAGGTCTTCATCCAAACAACCGTATACCTGACGTAACCCTTCAAAAGTCATCCCCGCTGGCGGAGTTGTTCCTTCAACCACTTCGACAGCATAGCAAGGCCGATTATCGAATCGGCCCAGGTAGTGCTCCCGCAAAGTTTTCAATCCCAACTCTACAAAATCGACAATGCATGGGAGGTTGACTCCGGAAGATTCCTGATAAACGAGGAGTTTACTCTCCTGGAAGGCAAACCACCAGGCAGGCTCAGATCGCTCTTCAGGGGGAACGATTCCTGAGATAAATTTTCTATTTCCACTCATATCAGACCTCGCCTGCCCTATTGTAAAACGATCAAGTTTTTTCAGCTACTTAATGATTTGTAAAAAAGAGACGATTCGACTAAAGACGAAATGCTGTGTTATACTTTTGAATCATGCCTGATAAGGATGTGATCATCATCGGAGGAGGAATGGCAGGCCTTACCTGCGGTTGTGTTCTCGCCCCAAAGGGACTGAAGGTCCTGATGATTGAGAAGAATCAGAAAGTGGGCGGGTGCTGCACCTCTTTTGAGAAGGATGGATTTTCCTTCGATCTCTCTGTGCAGTCAATAGGTGAATGTCAGGAAGGTGGAAGAATATGGAATCTCCTGAAGGAATTAAACCTATTAGATCAAATCCGTTTCATTTCCCTCGAGCCCGCAAGAGAATATCACTTTCCGGATCGGAAAGTGAGTCAATCCTCCAGAATGGAAACCCACATCGAAAACCTCTCCTCCCTTTTCCCAAAGGAGAGAAAGGGAATTGAAGAAGTTTATGCTGTTCTAAGAAAAATCTTCGAAGAATTTTCCAATATTCCATCCTCTCTTAATTGGTTTGAACCTTCTTCCTTTTTATCCCAATATCCTTTTCTCTCGCGATATAAGGATAAGACTTATGGGGAACTTCTCAACGAATTTATTTTCCATCCCTTTTTGAAAACCCTCCTCTCGATACGAAGTTCTTATGCGCTGCTTCCCCCAGAGGAAATCTCTGCAGTGGGAATGGCCGGCATTGAGATGTCTTATTTCAATTACGGTGTCTCCTGCGTTGAGGGAAGAGTAGAACAACTCCCTCTTAAAATGGGAGAGGCCCTTGAGAAGATGGGAGGACAAATCCTAACTGGCCATGAGGTTCAAAAAATTCTGATCGGAGAGAAGAAGGCGATCGGTGTGCGGTTAAAGGATGGTCAGGAGATGACGGGGAAGGTCGTCATTTCTAATATCGATGCCCATAGCACATTTTCAGACCTCATCGGAGAGGACCACATCCCAAGTGGCTTTCGATCAAAATTAAAGGGGATGATGCCTTCTCTTTCTTATTTTATCCTTTATCTGGGAATCGAAGGGGGGTTGGATGAACTTTCCGTTTCAAATAATGAGGTCTTTTTCGAAGATCAACTCAAAGAAGAATTTCAATCTCTCTACGAAAATCGAATTTCAGAGAAGGCTCCCTTCTACCTCCTCGCTCCATCGAAAGTCAATCCATCCCATGCACCCAAGGGCAAAAATACACTCTGCCTGAGCTGTAAAACCTCTTATCGCTTCAGTCCGGATTGGGATCGGAAAATTAAAGACGAACTCTCCCAACGCCTTATCCACAAGGCATCGACATTCATCCCTAATCTGGAGAAGCGGATCGTGGTCAAAATAGAGACCACCCCGAAAACGATTGAGCAATGGACTCGAAATCGGTGGGGTGCAGCCTATGGATGGGCACAGATCCCGAGGCAATCTGGGATCTATCGTCTTTCGCGCACCACCCCCATCCCAAATCTTTATCTTACTGGACATTGGACATCTCCTGGAGGAGGGATAGCTGGAGTGGTGGCCTCAGGGGAATTAACTGCAGAAGCTGTACTGAACCGTTTTGCGAAAGGAGAATTCTGAAATGATCCGAAAACCCTGGTTTGTGATTCTGAGTCTCTTTCTCTCGGTACTCTTTCTCCCGGGGTGTCCCAAGAAAGTTGCGAAGATTCCTTCCATAGAGGCACCTCCTGTTAAGGATCCCATGGCTACACTTCTTGAAGCCTTCTCCTCTGCAGAATCTCTCCAGGCAAAGGCCTCGATTCGTCTTGACACCGTGAGAAAAGGTGAGGAGTTGAAATTTCTTCTCAACGGAATCATCCTCTATGAGAAACCGGATAAGCTTCGCATCCTGGGCTATCATCCCTTTGGAATGGGTGTGTTTGACGCCCTTTACCGAGGCGGGGAATTCTTCCTTTTCAGCCCTTTACAGAATAGGGCCTATACCGGGGAAATTTCAGAATTTAGAGATCTGATCGCCAAGACAAATATTAAGATTTCTATAGAAAAGCCTGAAGGCAGCGATGTTCCAGACCGGATTCGGTTTGAGATACCGGATAAGGAGACCCGCGTCGATGTCAAATTGAAGGAAATTTCCATCAATCAATCCCTGCCGAAGGATGCCTTTCAGTGGGTCGCTCCAGAGGGGGTGGAGATTAAACCATTAGCCCAATTCTTAAAAGGAAAGAAGTTGGAATGAAGATCACTTTTATCATCCCGAGGTGGCCAAAGGACAGCTTCTGGGATGTGATCGCATTTAAATTCCCCCTGCTTTCAACTTCCCTTCTCGCAGGGCTCACCCCTTCGCACCATCAACTCCACATCGTTGATGAAAGCCTCGCTGAGATCGACTTCAATCAGGATGTTGATCTGGTCGCCATCACCGCCATCACCCCATTAGCTCCGAGGGGATATGGGATCGCAGACGAATTTCGAAGGAGAGGGAAGAAGGTGGTGATAGGAGGTATTCATGCTTCCTGGCTTCCTGAAGAGGCGAAAGCCCATTCCGATAGTGTGGCCATTGGTGAAGCAGATGAGGTTTGGGTTGAGATGTTGGAAGATGCTGAAAAAGGAACGATGAAGCCTTTTTATCGTCAGAAGGAGAGAACAGATCTTAGCCGTCTTCCCATTCCGAGAAGGGATCTTTTCCCTCCGAAGGGGTACCTCTTTCACAATCTGATTCAGACTACAAGGGGTTGCCCTTATGACTGTGAGTTCTGTTCGGTGACCGCTCTTTATGGAAGGTCCTATCGGATGAGACCGGTCTCCGAAGTTGAAAAAGAGATTCAATCCCTGGAACGGTCAAAGGCCTACATCTTCTTTGTGGATGATAATCTTGTTGGAAACCTTTCTCATGCCAGAGAACTCCTCACCATGCTCTCCCATTATCGGTTGCGCTGGGTGAGTCAAGGACCGATCCATATTGCCGAGGACGAGGAAATGGTTTCCCTGATGGCCAAAGCAGGATGCCATGGACTCTTCATCGGATTTGAGAGCCTCCGTGAGGAGAACATCAATCTCATGGGAAAGCGAATCAACCGAATTGAAGCCTATGAGAGAGGGATTCAAAGACTTCATGACGCTGGTATTGGAGTCTATGCCTCCTTTGTCTTTGGTTATGACTTCGATGACCCATCGGTCTTTGATGAGTTTTTGGCATTTGCTGAACGAAACCGAATTGAAGGGGCTTTCCTTCCCCTTCTCACCCCTTTTCCAGGGACTCGAATCTATCAGAGGTTAAAACAGGAGGGAAGGCTTCTGACAGAGGATTGGTCGAAATACGATATGGCTACAGTGGTCTTTCAACCCAAACGAATGACGGTCGAAGAACTTCAGGAAGGATTCTGGAAGGTAAATCGATCTTTCTATTCTATTCCCTCCATGTTGAAAAGAATCTTCAATCCCTTTCATATCAGAAGAAGTCTGATCATTTTTGGGCCGATGAACCTCGGCCTCTGGCCCGCCGTCAAAAAAGCAGAGCGGTATTTTAAATTAAATTCCCCCAATCGCCTTTAGTAAGAATAAGAGGAGGGGCGAGGAGGAAAAAAAGGAGAAGGGACTTGGTAAGGGGCAGATTCCTCCCCGCCCTTTTGAGAAATTTATATTAATAATGGAAGTCATTGTGCTTTGCTCGCCAGATGTCACGACTGGCACGATTCTGTTCTCTTGTCAGACGGCATGCTTCTCCAGGAGTAAGTACTCCATCAGACCAGGCTTGTTGCCGATTCGCCTCAATTCTTCCTTGCTCTCGCTCAAGGCGTTGATATTCCCTCGTTGTAACTTGACCACTATCAACACCTTGATAAATACGGGCCTGTTGTCTCGCTTCTCTTCGTGTAAAAGGGCCAGCCATCGCAGTGGCTACTGTTCCAAGAACAAGAGTTCCAACCAAAATTCCTAAAAATATTTTTTTCATTTTACTTATCCCCCTTTCTTTTAGACCTTCAAGTACTGGATGAATTAACAAAATTTTAAAAATATTACTTTAAACTATTTTCACCTCTTTTCATTCATATCTTTTGGGCTATGAAGAGCAAGTGCTGTGCCAGCTATTTAAGAAGATAAAAAAAGATTTTTCTCGGCTCTAACGAGGGTAAAGATGGGAAGGCTTGATTTGTTTAGAAATTTCAAAAGGTTTGAATTTTTGTGGATTAAAAAATTTGACACCATTTGACATCAAAAGATAATAAAATCCTCATTGTCTTTGGAAATTTCGCTAAAAATAAATAGGTTTAAAACAGGAAAGTTTTGTCGAGAATCTTCAGGGGTGGGAGAAATTTCTTTTTAAATTACAGTAAATTAATAACTTTCGACAATCTTGCCGTCCCAATCGACATGAATTTTCCGATCCTTTACTTCGGGGAGGGGAGGGTGAAATAGAAGGTTGCCCCCCGGTTGATCTCTCCTTCCGCCCATACCTTTCCACCGTGCCGGTGAATGATGCGCTGAACCATGGCAAGGCCAACACCCGTTCCATCAAATTCCTCATCCCCATGCACCCGTTTAAAAACTCCGAACAATTTATCTTGAAATTTCATATCAAATCCGATTCCATTATCCTTTACATAATAGATGGGTTGATCTTCTCTGGTCCCACTCCCTATCTCAATCACACCGATCTCCCGGGGTCGTGTGAATTTGATGGCATTTGAGAGCAGGTTCGTCAAGACTTGCCGAATCATGGCCGGGTCCCCATGGGCCGGAGGGAGGTTCTTGATTTCCAATCGGAGTTTTCGCTCCGGTGATATGCTTTTCAATTCATCGAATACCGTCCTCGCAAACTCTTCTATGTTGATGTCAGAAGTCTTCATCCCCTGATATCCCAAACGGGAGAATGCGAGAAGGTCTTGAATCAATTGCCACATATTTTGTGTCTTCGTTCCAATCATTTTCAGATAGGCCTGCCCCTTTGAATCAAGGGAAGAAGAATATTTCTCTAACAGCAGACGAGAGAAGCCGCTAATCGCAATAAGAGGATTACGAAGATCATGAGAAACCGAGTAGCCGAAAGCTTCCAGGTCCTTATTGGTTTCTTCAAGTTGAAGAGCCCGATGCAATAAGATGACTTTTAATCGGTAGTCCCGGTAGATGAGAATTAACGCACCGCCCACTGCAAAGATGACGATCCCCAACAGCCATAGGGTGGTATAAAGACTTCTTGATGCGAATGCCATCACCTTTTCATAAGGAGCGTTTACGACGACGATCCACGAAGTGTTCTCAAACTTCATCGGGGCAAAGACGGCAAGCTTCTTCGGGTGCCCTAAAAGTTGATATTCGGCTGTTCCCTGTCCCTCGTCGATCATTTTCTTTGCATAATCGAAGGTCCTATGACATGGATTGCACATTTCATCCCTATGGCTAATTCCTCTTAATCGCATCTCCGGATGCTCGGATTGGAACAGAAGGGTTCCCTCCCTGTCCATCAGCCATACTTCATAAGGTTTCATCTTTGGGCTGACCCGGAGGAGATCCTTGCCGAGCCATTCATCCAGGTCAACGCTCATCAAAAGGAAGCCAGCGAATTTCTTGTTAGGCATAGGGTATCTGATATCCACCGCCTCCTGATAGAGAGGCATGACGAGGAGGATCTGGACATAACGAATTGGCTTGTGGCCCTCTGGGGGAACCGAGATCCTCAGCCCGGAGTTTCCATCTCTTATTTGAGCGGAGGAGGAGACGAGGACTTTTCCTCTGTTCTCCTTTTTCCTGGCCCATTCAAACCATTCAGAACTGGCGTCCTCCAACCCAACTGTCTCCGCGGTAGAGTAAATGATTCTCCCTTTTTCCCCATATACAGAAACCCTCTTGATATGCATTTCCCTGAGATGGTCGAAGTTTTTTTCGACGATCGCTTGCATGCTCTTCCTATCGTGATACTGGAAGGGAGCCAAAGAAGCAAGAATTCGAAGGCATGAAGAATAGGTGCGGAGATGAGTTTCGATTTCTCTGGTAATCTGTTGTGCCACGACGAGGTGATGGTCGTTGAACTGCGAAAGGACCTCTTTTTTGCTTCTGGTGTGGAGGTATAGAGCGAGGGGAATGATCAACAGCAAGACGAGGACTATTAGGACAAAAAGGGTCAGATTTTTTTTCATATCAGCAACTTGCCGAAAGGTTGTTATTTTTTGGGACAAGACCCCCCTAGTCCTTGCCGATAGGAATAAATATTAAAGAGGTAAGATTAAAAGGAGATTAAATTAAGATTAAATTTTTCTAACCTAAAAATTTCCTTTGACCCTAAGCCCTCGATGAAAGAATCCTTGTAAAAATTCCTTAAATTCTGTAATCTACAGCATTATTTAAGGAGAGGAGGAAGAAGAAGATGACTTTACTCATTATTCTCATCATCATTGCCATCCTTGTCATTGGTGTGATCGCCATCTATAACAAGCTCGTCCGGCTCAGGAACACGGTGAAGTCCTCATGGTCGGATATTGATGTCCAGTGTAAAAAGCGATACGACCTCGTTCCTAATCTGGTCGAAACGGTAAAAGGTTATGCCTCTCATGAAAGGGGTGTCTTCGAAAAGGTGACAGAGGCGAGGTCCATGGCGATGAAGGCAACCTCTCCTGCGGAAATGGCTAAGGCTGAGAATGTGTTTAGAGATACCCTGAAAAGCCTATTTGCCGTGGCAGAGGCCTATCCTGAATTAAAAGCCAATGCCAATTTCATGCAGCTACAATCCCAGCTGCAGGAACTGGAAAATAATATTGAATATGCAAGAAGGTACTATAATGCCGTGGTGCGAGACTATAACGTTCTGATCGAATCATTTCCTTCAAATCTTATCGCCTCTCAGTTCAATTTTAAGCAAGCAGAGTTATTCCAGCTCGAAACACCTGAGGTGGAGAGAAAACCTGTGAAGGTGAGCTTTTCGTAAATTGCGGATTGCGGAGTGCGGAATTCGGAATGCGCCTGCCACAGGCAGGGAATGTCAGAATGCAGAATACAGGAGAAGGAAATCGATGAAAAACTGCAGGAGACCATTTCGATTATTTATATTTGTCCTTTTCATCCTCAACCTTATCATCATCCTATTCACTTCTCCTGCCTTTGCGCAGGACTTCACCATTAGCAATTTCCACTCGGATATTATGATCCATGAAGATTCATCCGTTATCGTCAAAGAGACGATTGATGTGGAGTTTCATCGATCGAAGCATGGGATTTATCGGGAAATCCCATTTAAATACAGAGATGAGTTGGGAAAGGTCATCACGACACCCACAAGGGTTTTGTCTGTGACGGATGAATCAGGGAAAGTCTGGAAATACCAGGTTAGGAAGACAGGTCCGGTGATTCATGTCAGAATCGGGGATGCAAAACGATATATCGAGGGACATCAGACTTATGTGATTATCTATGAAGTCGAAAATGTGATCCTCTTTTTCAATGATCATGATGAACTTTACTGGAATGTGACAGGAAATTACTGGAAGGCCCCGATCCAAGAAGCCTCTACGACCGTATCTTTGACCACAAAGGATAAGAGTAAAAATTTAATGGCCGCAGGCTATGAGGGAAGCTACGGTTCGAGAGAAGAATGCGGCTATGAGACCTACGAAAACAGCGGAAAATTTTTTACAAAGAGAAACCTCAACATGGGCGAAGGTCTAACCATCGCCTTCGGATGGGATAAAGGGCTTGCCTTTCCTCCATCCTCATGGAAGAAACTTTTGTGGGCCATTAACCCAAGGGAAAACTGGATATTCTTGCTTCCCATTTTTTCCTTCCTTTACATGGCCAATCGCTGGTATCGAAAAGGAAGGGATCCGAGGGTCAGAGAATCCGTTGCCGTGATGTATGAACCTCCTAAGTTCGATAATCAACCCCTTACTCCTGCAGAGGTTGGAACACTCATCGATGAAAAACTCGATCCACGAGATATCACTTCCACGATTGTTGGCCTGGCGGTCAAGGGATATATCAAGATTGAGGAAACAAAAAAAGAAGGAATGATTTTTGATAAAACAGATTACTATCTTAAAAAGGTAAAGAACCCTGATTCCAATCTTAACCCTTTTGAGATCGAGCTTATGAAAGCCTTATTCCCCGCTGCCTTGCCAGGCACGCTCATTTCTGATTTAAAAAATAAGTTTTATACAAATTTAGATATATTAAAAAAGGTTCTGTATGGAGAGCTGATTAGAAAGAAGTATTTTCTCAGCAGTCCTGAAAAGGTGAGGAATTCCTATGTGGCCGCAGGGATTGTCGTTTTGGTGTTTGCCATCCTTGCTTTCGTATTCCTTATACCCAACTCGGGAGGAAAAAGCTTTATCGCGGGCATCTTAACAGGAATTCCAGTCCTCGCCTTCGCAAAGTTCATGCCTGTAAAAACAAGAACGGGGGCTTCCACCCACATGGATATTCTGGGTTTTCAGGAGTTTATGAATCGTGCAGAGAAAGATAGACTTGAGAGGATGGGAGATAAAAACCTTTTCTCTAAATTTTTACCTTACGCCATCGCCCTTGATGTGGCGGACAATTGGGCGAAGGCCTTTGAAGGGATTTATCAGGAACCGCCCGATTGGTATGTTTCTCCGATGGGATTCCGAACTTTCAGCCCCTATGGTTTTACTCATTCCCTCAACTCAGTTACTTCAAACCTTGGATCTGCCATGTTTTCTGCACCGAGGTCCAGTGGGGGAGGTGGTGGTTTTGGAGGGGGTGGATCTTCTGGGGGCGGCTTCGGAGGAGGTGGCGGCGGAAGCTGGTAACCCTATGAACTTCGGTTTCCATAAAGCCTGGAAGAAGAGAATCAGACCCAAAATAAATTGCCGAGAAACCTCTCTAATAATCTGACCTCGACCTCACCACTCGTGTTCGATTAAGCTTAGATTTTGAGAATTACACCTACTACTGTTCAGTCTGAGCTAACTTTAAAGGTTGAGGATTACGAACAGAAAGCAAGAATAAGTTAAAAGAAAAAAAGGCAGAGCCATCTCTGACCCTGCTGCTCCGGAAGTGCAAGCCAGTGCCTCCGTCGAAAAGAAAGCTGAGTATTGTTTTCTTAAAAAACCACCGATTCAATAACGGTGAACCTTCTACACTTTTGTAATCAAGACCAGCATAAACTATGTGAGCCGTTTATTTCCGACCATCCCACTCAGAACGACACTCCTTCTTCTTTGTCTCTCCAACCCTCCAAGTACACGCAGGCGTAAGGATACTCGTCAACGCCAGGAGGTATTGAAGGGGTCTGTCGGGATATCAAAAAGCTCTTTTCCCAACCTAATTCATTCTTGGAAACCATCCTTGCTTTAGTTATTTCAACTGTGGCAGATTCTTCAGGAGTGTAATAGAAAGATACATCCCCCCAGAATTGTCCAAAAAGCAACATTCTTTGCAATCCGAGATAACAAATGTTAAAAATTCCCCTTCACTGAGGGGCAAATCTATGTATTTATCCCTACTAGCTTCTTCAGCTTGCTGATATGTATCATAATGAGTCCAGGAACCTAACTCAAAGTCCCAATTACCAGGTCCTGGATATTCCTGCTGACAAGTTGCGGTCCAACTTATAGGACGATTCTTATAGATAAGTAACTTTGTTAACCACCCCCAACATTCTGGATGACCAGGTTGAGATTTTGGGGGGCAAATTTCATAAGCTCCACCAATGATCATAAATCGATAAGTGCCATCCTTTGGAGCCACATAAGTAGAGCCCGTTTCATCTAGGGCTGAGACAAATAATTCCTTTTGGGAGGAAGCTAAAGATGGTAATATACCAATTTCTTTCGAAGACACCGAGATTTCATGGAGTCCCAGCCTATTGAGCAAGTTCTTGTATAAATCTGTTTGCTTTTTTCCCACCTCCAAATTGAAACCAAGTTTGCGGCTTATCAAGGTGTTCTCAATGAGAGATATTTCTCCGTCGTTGAGGACGATTTTCCGGTTTGTCGAAGCATCATAAAGCTTCTGCGGCTTCCAGTAGTATATGTATGGTCCCAGGCGAGAACAGGCCAGAGGTATTTCTCCCACTTTAATAGAACCCATGGCCTCATTACAGGAGGTCTTGGCCTTTCGAACGATCAACTGATAGTCTTTGACAAGGATCTGGAAGTCGTCCCAGAAAAGGGTCTGGAAGACGTCAACAGCGAATTCGGGTCGTTGTTCCATCGGAAGACCTGCGAACCACTTATAATCGTCAATGATTAGAATGCCGCCATCTTTGAGAAGGTCCCATGAGAGAATGATATCCATAAGTACCATCTTGCTCCTATGATCGCCGTCGATATAGGTCAGATCGAAACTGTTCAGCTTGAGACCTCTCAGCTTCTGCTGTGAAAATCCCTTGAGAATCCCGATCTTCGATGAATAGCCAGAGTGGCGCATATTATCGAGAAAACGCTTTTCAAAGTCTCCATCGAAGGTATCGATGGCAATGGCCCTGGAGGAGGGATGGGTAAGTATGTTGTCCAGCACCCAGAAAAAGGAGCGTCCCTCATAGACACCGATCTCGAGATAGGTCAGGTCGGGCTTGCCCTTCATATCGTTGAGGACTCGTGTCCAGCTGGGAATATTGTGCGTAAAGAAGTCGGTGGTGAAGGTGTATTTTTCATCGGGTTTGGCGGCCGTTTCGGCGCTCAGGGCTCGGGTGGTGGTGCATAAGCACGTAATCAGACAAATCACTACCATGATTGGCAGTTTCAGTTTTAATTTCATTTGGAACCTCTGGGGAGCAATCATCATTGTGTTCTAAGCACCTCTCAACTCGGTCTGTTTTTCCATGTCAGTTACGCCTCTTTAAGCCGCCGAAAGTTAGCAGATAACTCGTTCACAGAGGACAACGTTGTTTATACCTCCCATCGATTACCAATTAAAATCTACACCTTTTAGCAGATAATGTCAAAAATAGACTTCAGGAAGGAAGAGGTGAGAAACGAGGGTGCGAATAACACCTACTTATCTGCAATAGCAGGTTGACCTGGGAGTTAATGATTGCCGAAGGAAACAAACAAAAAAGGCAGAACCATCTCTGGCCCTGCCTTTGCTCTTTGAAAATTGAATATGATTTATTAGTTAAACTGCCCAGGGTGATTATAAAGAAGTATTGGGATGAATGATTCGACCCGTGTCCCTATCAATCGTCACCTGGGTGAAA
>JBEKWN010000048.1:0-26339 GCA_049513055.1 Thermodesulfobacteriota bacterium | reverse complement strand
AAGCCGTTCTTAACCGACAAGATCCTCTCGAAGTGGCTGTTCAGACCGGAAGTTCGCTACGACCACGCTGATCACTCGCTCTTCAACAGCGGCGACAGAAATCAGTGGACATGCAGCGTGGATGCCCTCTTCACCTTTTAGGATCGCCGTGGCGGTTTCGCACCCGCCTGGGCGTGCCGGAGATGAGGGTATCAAAAAACTGTCTTCGGGGAGGTAGAAAAGATGAAAAAGATTGAAGCCATTATTGACCCTTCTAAGATGCAAGAAGTAAAGAATGCTTTGACTAAGATCGGGATCCGGCGGATGACGATAAGCAAGGTCGATGAGTTTGGGAACCAAGAAGCTCACAAAGAGTTTTTTTCAGATTCCGTACTTCTTGCGGTGACGCCAGAGAGTAGCCTGATCGATACCAAGGATGCCGGCGGCTGATTGTGAGGCCGGAGTACAGGCACGATTGGTCCAACAGGGACGGTTTTGATTCAGAGCACGTGACGTTTAATAAGAAGAGCCAGGATACCATTGATATTGGTATAATGTATACATGGTAATTGGCCCGTATAAAACGATAGATCAGATTACGGATGAAAAGCGACTTTACTGTCGCTGTCCAAAAAAAGGATTCCTCCGTTCTTTCCCTCGCATCAATCCCTACAACCAAATACTCCTCCGTACACCAAATCTCTCCCTTTAGTTGACGAGACTACTCACGTCTTTTACCTTTTACCTCGTCCGTGGGGACTCTCCTCCTTAAGAATTTGATTTTGTTGTTCCTCAAGAAAAATAATATTCTTTTCGATCTTATTCTTTAGGTTATAACCCCTTTCTGCTATAATACCTTACGATTCCACGGTCTTGTGGGCAACTGAGATGTTGATGTCATTTTGGTTGTGTTGGTTTTGGTCTTTTTGGGATTCTTAATTTGGCATATCTATGCATGTGATTGGCTCTGATAAGGGGTAGACCATGAACTGGGAATACATTATAAGCGGGATCATCAGCTTTGGGCTGCTCGTCTATTATGTGCGCCAAGGTAAAAACGATTTGGTTACGATTACATCATTGAGAATAGGGAAGGCGGCTTAAAAGATGGAAGTAAATAAAAACCATGAAGATACTACAAGGCCAGATCCGGATGCCCTCTTAAAGGAAGTTCAGCGTGAGGAAGCAAAGAGGGGAAGATTAAAGATATTTCTGGGCTACGCGCCAGGTGTTGGAAAAACGTACACCATGCTTAACGAAGCACGTGTATTGAAGAAACGCGGTGAGGATGTTGTAGTGGGTGTTGTAGAGACTCATGGCCGCATCGAAACGGAGGCATTACTCAAAGATTTGGAAATGGTTCCACAACGGCGTGTGGAATATCAGGGTATTTCCCTTGAAGAATTGGATCTCGATGCCATACTCAAACGACGACCTGCGGTGGTTTTAGTAGATGAACTTGCCCACACCAATGCTCCTGACAGCCGCCATCCGAAACGATATCAGGATATTGAAGAATTACTTGACAGCGGTATTGATGTTTACACCACAGTGAATATTCAGCATTTTGAAAGCCTCAACGATGTCTTGGAAAAAATTACAGGAATTCGCATGCAGGAGACATTACCCGATACTTTTCTGGATCGAGCGGATGAAGTTCAGGTGATTGATATCCCACTGGAAGAACTTACGTGCTATGGAGAATTTTTTCCAACGAGGCAATCTGGTTGCCCTTCGCGAACTCATGCTAACCCATGTAGCCCGCAAGATGGACACTGAACTTTTGAACTATATGCGGGCGAAGGCCATTTCTGGTCCCTGGCCGGCAGGCGAAAGATTGATGGTCTGTATCGCCCCGAGTCCATATGCAAAACAGCTTCTCCGCAAAGGGTACACCATTGCGAAAGAGGCACATGCCGAATGGTACGCAGTGCATGTTTCAACACCCTCTCTGAAAGAGATGTCGGATAGCGATAAGGCTTACATCGCTGAGGCATTGAATCTTGCAGAGGGATTGGGTGGAAAAATTGCAACCCTTTCCGGAACGGATGTGGCAAGCGAAATCCTGCGCTTTGCTCGTGAGTACAATATTAACCATATCGTGATCGGTAAGCCCCTTCACTCCATGTTATTGGGATTCTGGAAAGGCTCACCAGCATCTCGCTTGCTCCACACTCCGAGCGAGTTCGAACTGCATCTCATAACGCCAACGGTTGAAAAGAAAGAGGTGGAGGTAAAACCAACGCCTGAACGATTTACACTCAATGCCCAAGACTACCTCCTCACCACTCTTATGGTAATTGCTGTTACCTTGTTGAATTTATTCCTTCAAAAATTTGTTAATCCCATGTCTCTGGTTTACATTTACTTAATTGCGACGATAGCCAGTGGCCTTCTTTTTGGTACCGGGCCTTCGGTCTTCTCATCGGTCATCAGTTTGCTCACCTTTGATTTTTTATTCGTTGAACCAAAATACAGTTTCACAATGTATCATCCTCATGACATCATCAATGTCGTGGTCTTTTTCCTTACTTCGATTATCATCGGGCAACTTGTGAAAATAACGAAACGTCAAAATCTCGTTTTGCAGCTCCGCATCAAGCGTATTACCCTCATTGAAGAGATGAGCAAAGAATTTTTGATGCTCCCCCCGGTTGAGCAATTTGTCGGGGGGCTTGTTCAGAATTCGAGCGAATGGAAAAATGTTTTGACACTATTTCGTACAACTGTTCTTGATCACATCAGTCATATTGCGATCAAGTATCTATCAAAGATTATCGATGCACCGTCCTTTGTACTTTTCAGTGGGAAAGAGGGGAGACTCCAAGTCTGGGCTCGAAGCAAAACCGACGTTGACCTTACCTCCCATGAGATGGCGGTTGCAGAGTGGACCTACACACATGGTGAACCAGCTGGTGCGGGGACACAAACACTGACAGACATTAAGGTCTTCTTTATTCCAATGAAATCGCTTGAAGAGACCATCGGTGTCATCGGTATTCAGTACGATTTCAAAGATCTTCTGTTCGATCAACGTCGTCTTTTGGGAGTCATATCTAATCTCTCGGCTCTCGCTGCGGCAAGGTGGGTGAAAATATGGACGGTGAAATGACTACTTATTTTTCTTCCTTTTTAACCTCCTCAAGAAGAATCCCTCCCTGCCTGTCTCTCTAAAAATGACACTTTCCCCATTTTGAATAGAAGCGACGAATCACAGCAATAGGATTTGATTTTTAAAAAATTTCATGTAATATGGTAAAACTAATTTGATACGTTCGACGGCGCCAAACCCCGATTTTAAAATCGGGGTTGAAAGCGCCGCTCAGTATCAACCCTGAGCATACCCCGGGCTTCAGACCGGGGAGTCGAATGGGTTGATTTAGCCAGAGCAGATCATGACGAACCAACAGTGGATTGCTTTAGGAATTTTCATTCTTTCTTATGGGCTGATCATTTCAGAGAAGGTCAACCGGACGATTGCCTCAATCTTTGGCGCTGTTCTTTCCTTCATCTTTATTCTTGGTCCGAAGGAACTCATCCATTATGAAAACTGGGAGACGATCCTTTTTGTCTTCGGAATGATGACGGTCATCGAAACGATGAACACATCAGGTTTCTTTCGATGGCTGGGCCTTCATAGTGCTCGATGGGTGAAGCTCGATCCCCTCAAGCTCTTTATTCTTTTTCCCTTTATTGCTGGGTTTCTCTCAGCCTTTGTGGACAGCATCACCGTGATGCTCTTCATGGCCACCCTAACGATTGAAGTAGGAAATATCATCGGGATCAATCCTCTTCCTCTTATTTTTTCTGAAATTTGTGCAGCCAATATTGGTGGAGCTTCGACGATGGTCGGAGACCCTCCAAATGTCATTCTGGGGACCTATTTTCAACTCTCTTTCATGGATTTTGTCAAAAATACGGGTGCGATTGCATGGATCGGATTTTTCGTCAATACAATCTTCTTCATCTGGTTTTACAAAGGGGAGATCTTTTCAGCACGGAAAAGGCTTCAACAAGACCCACATTGGCTGGAGCAGCAAGTCGCTACCTTAAATCCTAAAGAGGCGGTTCAGGACAAATGGCTTTTCATCGTAGGGCTGATCGCTTTCTTCTATGTCGTGATCGTGCTGGTCACTCATCATATCACTCATTTATCAGTCGCTACTTGTGCTCTTACCGGGGCATTGGTTGCCCTGCTTCTCGGGGGTCACAAAATGAGTAAGGTTTTGATGAATATTGATTATCCGACTATCATTTTCTTTGCGGGGCTATTTATCATTGTTGGTGCAATGGAGCATGTGGGTCTTCTTAAAATGGCAGCGGGAGTCGTGAAGACCGCATCTGGAGGAAACTTTTTCATTGCCTTGTCGATCATTCTATGGATCAGTGCCTTTGGGTCTTCGATTGTTGATAATGTTCCTTTTGCTGCAACGATGGCGCCCATCCTCAAGCATATGAGCGATACCTTTGGTTTTTCGCTCCTCCCCTTGATCTGGTCAACATCTCTGGGGACGGATATCGGAGGAAATGGGACTCCAATTGGAGCTTCAGCGAATGTGGTGGCCGTGGCAACCTATGAGCGGACGACGGACAAAAAGATCAGCTGGGGATATTATTGCAAAGCGTGCTATCCAGCCATGATGGTGGTTGTGGCTGTCTGTAATATTCTGCTCTATCTTTTCTATATTTAATTTTTTGTTGCTAAGAGAGAGACTCATTTCAGATGTCAAAATCCCTGCCTGCGGCAGGCAGGCAAAGTTCAAATTTTGGATTACTTCTTTACTCTTCGAACTTTGACATTCATTTGACATTTGAGCTTTGAAATTTGTCATTTTTCCTATTTTTAAGTCTTTCCTTTCGGGTTTTCCCAGAGATGATCAGAGTGATCTCGCCTTTTAACTTACGCTCTCCAATCTGAATTTGAATCTCACTTACTTTTCCCCTGAGAACCTCCTCATAAATCTTTGTCAATTCTCGAGTGAGAACCATTTCTCGATCCCCGAGGACATCGAAGAGGTCATTCAATGTTTCTGTGAGGCGGTGTGGGGATTCGTAAAAGATGAGGGTTTCTTTGACCTCTTCCACTTGTTTGAGCAAATCCCTTTTCTTTTTGGATTTATGAGGGAGGAAGCCCTTAAAAAGAAAGGCATCAGTTGGAAGACCAGAAACGCTGAGGGCGGCAATTACTGCAGAGGGACCGGGGATGGGAACAATGGGAATCTGGTTTTCAATGGCTGTTTGGATAAGTCGGAACCCGGGGTCAGAAATGCCGGGTGTCCCAGCATCCGAAACGAGGGCAACTCGATGGC
This sequence comes from Thermodesulfobacteriota bacterium, assembly GCA_049513055.1. Taxonomy (GTDB): domain Bacteria; phylum Desulfobacterota; class BSN033; order BSN033; family UBA1163; genus UBA1163. Next base: position 21,051 of record JBEKWN010000048.1, on the reverse strand, counting down.
CCTGCCTCAATTTAGAGAGTATAAATTCCTTTTTTTTCAATTCATTTCCTTCAAAATAACTGGTGAGTGGGGTTGGGATCCCAAAGTGTCTGAGGAGGAGGCCGGTATGTCGAGTGTCCTCTGCAGCGATTAAGTCCACTTCCTTTAAGATACGGAGGGCCCTCAGGGTGATGTCCTCTCGATTCCCAATGGGAGTGGAAACGATATAGAGTGTGCCTTTTTCTGGGTTGGGAGAAGGAGATGTCATAATTCTCTAATATCATTAACTAATCGACAAAATATCACCTCTTGATGATTTGATCAAGGGGAGAAGGTAAAAAAAATTATTGACAAATCGTCTCAAAATCCATAAAGATATAGTCATCTCAAAAAGTTACCCGCCTTCGCAGAAAGCCACGGGTTTATTTGTGGATGAATGCGAAAAGGGTAACCCTCTGAAGCTTTAGCGTAGGAGGGTATTGCTTCGGTGGGTTTCGCGATCCATCGCTGAAGCTACCGAGCGTAAACAACCTAATGAAGCAATTGGAGCCACGGCTTTAGCTAGGGGGCTCCACAATAAAGGAACTTATGCCCGAAGAGGTTTCATCAGATAAAAAGGCTCCTGATCTCAGTGTCGAGATGCCATTGCCCGAAGGAGTGGAGACGGATGAAGAGCTCCTTCTCGCTAGAGATTTAACCAGCGCCTTCATCAAGGCGATCAAGGCCTTTCGATTTTATCCACCGGACAATCCCACTCTCAAAGGATTCCGGGACCAACTTCTTAAGAAATTCCAATTTTTCTTAAATAAATATCAGTCTTTCGTGATTGTCATTGGAGAATACGATCTTTCCTTTAAAAGTAAGATCTTATACGAGAACAGGGATGTGAAGACGAGTCTTGCCTTTCTTCTCTATAGAGACGGGTTAAGAGAAATCCGGTTCGTAAAGGGTTTGGAAGAGTGGGAGGTCCAAGGGATCATTGATATCCTCAAACAAGGTGAGAGTATCAATCAATTAGAGGATGATATCGTCACCCTGATGTGGGAAAAAGATTTTATACACATCAGTTTTTTGGCGACGGATGAATTCTTGGAGGAGACACCCGTCATCATCCCAGAGACGGTTGACCAATTCAGGAAAAATTTGGTTTTTAAACCCCTTGCCCACCATGTGGAGGTGGAACTCACAGAGGAGGGTTCAGAGGAAGGGATCGATTTGGATGAAATCCTATCCAAGGTGATCGAGGAACCTCCTCCCTTTGTGTCAGATCGAAGCGTCTATTTCCTCACCTCAGACGAAGTGGAAGGATTGAGAAAGGATGTCGAAGCCGAGATCGACCCAATCTTTGTATTCAATATCATGGACATCCTCTTCGAAATTTTGGCTTTGGAAAAAGAGCGTGAGCCCTATCATGATGCAGTCAATATCCTGATTAAAATATTGGATGCCTTTCTGACTCTCGGCGAGTTCACCAAAGCGACCGATCTTTTGAAACGAGTTTATATCACACTCAAAACGTATGAACTGCAGGATTGGCAGATTGAAAACATCCGAAAAGTCATCGTGGAAGCTGGTGAGGAAGTGCGGATCGAACGGGTCGGGAAGGTTCTGGAGAGGGAAGAGGTACGGTTGGAAGAGGTCAATGCCTATCTCATGCTCCTTCAAAAAAACTCCATCAAACCCTTGATCAAACTGCTGGGGGAACTTAAAAATTCAAAGGCGAGAAGGATATTCTGTGACGCCCTCTCTGAAATCGGGAAGAACAGCATCGAACTGTTTACTCCCTTTATCGATGATCGACGATGGTATCTGGTCCGGAATATCACCTATATCTTGGGCCGGATTGGAAAAGAACAGTCCTTCCCCTATATCCAAAAGGTATTCAATCATGAGGAGAATCGGGTCAGGAGAGAGGCGGTACAGGCACTGGGGCTCATCGGTGGCCCCAAGGCTATTGGATTACTGGTGAGGGCTCTCACGGACAATGATGTTCGTATCCGTTGCATGGCGGCTATAAATTTAGGGAAGGTAGGTAAAAAAGCAGGCCTCATTCCGCTATTAGAAGTTGTGCAATCTAAGGATTTTTACAAAAGAGAACCAGCGGAAATCAAAGCCTTCTTTAATGCGATCGGAATGGTGGGTTCCAATGAAGCCATCCCAGTGCTGCAGCAACTGTTGGAACGAAAGAGTTGGTTCGGCCGAGGGAAGACCGATGAGATTCGTATGGGAGCAGCCAACGCCCTGGCCACGGTTGGAACACCCGATGCAAAGGCCATCTTGGAAGAAGGAAAAAATTCAAAGGACGAAACCATTCGGGGTGCCTGCACACAGGCATTGAGGGGGCAAGCCCCTTGAGGGATAGAGGGTCCAATGGCAGAGATAAAACCCTCAGTTGACCATGAACACCTTCCCACAAAACTCGGGACGGAATTTGTCACCAAATTCTATCGTCTTCTTAAGGGAACTGCTGTTTATGATCGAAAAAATATCCTCATCGATCGCCTCACCCAGGAATGTCTTCAGGTGATCAATGGCATCATCCAATCGGAAGGTAATCTCTTCTTAAAAATTGTTCGGGATAATTTCTTCTTCAACAATATCCGTATCCTGGTGAAAGCTGACAAATATTCTATCTTTAAAGCTTTCTGGCAGGAGATGAGAAAGCGCTGGATCGGGGAAGTGGAATTCACGAGCGAGGTGAATGGAGAGCATCTTAAAGAGTTCATCTATCTTCTCTCAGGGTTAGAGGAGAATAACGAGAGCAATTATCTTTATATCAAGAAGCAGTTGGAATACCGAAACATTGAAACCATTAGTGCGGGCAAATTGGAGTTTTTTAAAGATGAAGATATCTATGTTGATTCTGAGGACCAGAAGAAGTTTTCGAAAGAGGTCTATTTTAAATCCATTGGTTTAGTCAAGGAAATCGTAGAGAGCATTAATCAACAAAAAGCGCTCAATATCCGAAAAGCCAAACGCCTCATGCAGAACGCTGTCAACGCCATCATGCAGGATGATTCCACTTTGTTGGGTTTGGCAAATATTAAGAATTATGATGAATACACCTTCAATCATTCTGTGAATGTGGCTATCTATGCCATCGCTTTGGGTCAAAGGATCGGGATCCCCAAAAAGCACCTCTCCCATCTGGGCATGGCAGGTTTATTCCATGACATAGGAAAGACGAGGATTCCGAAGGAGATCCTGAACAAAACTGGGAAATTGTCTCCGGAAGAATGGACGATGATGCGATCCCATCCCCTCGTGGGAACGGAAATTGTCATGAGAATGAAAGAGTGGGGAGAACTCTCCACCCGGATGATTGACGCTGCTTTTGAACACCACCTTCGATACGATTTGACTGGATATCCGAAACTCACCCGAAAGAGAAAGATTAGCCTATTTGGCAGGATTATCACCGTTGCCGATTTTTACGATGCCTTGGTGAGGCCGAGAGTGTATAATCGATTCCCTTATGTCTCCGAAAAAATCCTGGGAATCATGCTGGAACGAAGTGGAAAAGACTTTGATCCTGCCATCGTCAAAGTGTTCATCAACATGATCGGGATCTTTCCCCTCGGAACTCTGGTATTATTAAATACCAATGAGATGGGGCTTGTCACCCAGATCCAGGAGGATTCAGAACTGATCGATCGGCCCAAGGTCTGCCTCCTTTATTATAGCGATGGAGAATATCGGAAAGGGAAAGTGGTGGACCTGAGAGAGATGGATGAGGCCACCAAGGATTTCAAGAGGAGCATCGTAAAGACCCTCGACCCGAATGAATATAATATGAACGTCGCCGAATTTCTTATATAAAACCATTGAGGAATTCTGGAATTTAGGAATTCCGAAATTTTGATAGATTCAATTCCTTAATCCCTCAATGCCTCAATCCCTGAATTCCTAAATTTCATTTGGTTTTCTTCTTTTTCGATTCCTCCCATAATCGGTCCATTTCGATGAGGTTAGACTGAAGAAAGGTTTTCCCTTCACTGTAAAGGGAGGTCTCAATATAATGAAATCGAGATACAAATTTGTCTAAGGTTTTTTTCAATGCCTCCTCCGGGTTGATTTGGAGAAATCGCGAAACGTTTGCCATGACAAAAAGGAGATCCCCGATTTCTTCACGAATCCTTCTTCTGTTTTGAAGAGAAAGGGCTTCTCTAAACTCTCTCATTTCTTCATCCAGTTTATTCAACACCCCCTCCCTGCTTGGCCAATCAAATCCTACTTTGGAGGCCCTTTGGGTCAATTGATAGGCCTGGGACAGGGAAGGAGAATCTTTGGACACCCCTTCTAAAATGGAACTCCATCCTTTTTTAGAGTCACTTCTCTTCGACCGAGGGGGAATAACTTTTTCCCTCTTTTTTTTACTCTTCATCTAGACCTCCAAATCATTAAAAGATTGCTAAGTTGCTGTTTTTATGTTATTTAGATACCTCTAAAAATAAAGGATTTTTAATTTTTGTTCAATAAAAAGAAACATTTCATAAAAGATGATCCGTTCGGCAGCGCTTAAGCCCTGCTCTTTAGGATGGGGAAGAAGGTACTGCTCGGGGTCAACTTTGAATAGGAAGGAAAGGCAATGGATTACCGTCACACATTGAATCTCCCTAAAACCGACTTCCCCATGAAAGCCAATTTGGCGAAGAGGGAACCGGATATCCTGAAGGCGTGGGAAGCGAAGGGGACTTACCGCCAATTAAGCCAGCGAGCGAAAGGAAGGCCGAAATATATCCTCCACGATGGACCTCCCTATGCGAATGGGAATATTCACATCGGGACTGCCTTGAATAAAATCCTCAAAGACTTCATCGTGAAATCGAAGTTCATGGTAGGGTTTGATAGCCATTATGTTCCAGGATGGGACTGTCACGGATTGCCCGTTGAACACGAAGTGGAGAAGAGCCTCGGTTCAAAGAAAGGAGAACTCTCCATCGTTGAAATCCGGAGAAGATGCCGGGATTACGCAGCCAAATTTGTAGGGATTCAGAGAGAAGAGTTCAAACGCCTCGGGGTCTTTGGGGAGTGGGAGAATCCCTATCTGACCATGAATTTCGAATACCAAGCAACGATTGTGCGGGAGTTCGGAAAGTTTCTTCTGAACGGTTCGGTTTACAAAGGGAAGAAACCGGTCCACTGGTGCCCCACTTGCAAGACGGCACTGGCTGAGGCAGAGGTGAAATATGAAGAGCACCGTTCTTCCTCCATTTATGTGAAATTCAAAATGATCTCTGAGATCTGGAAGGATTTCCCAAGCCTCCAGGGGAAACCTGTCTCCGTCATTATCTGGACGACCACGCCCTGGACGATCCCGGCTAATTTAGCGATTGCACTCCATCCGGATTTCACTTATGTGGCGGTGGACGTAGGTGGGGAAATCTATATCTTGGCAGAGGGCCTCTTGGAAGAGGTGATGAAGAAATTCGGAATCAAGAAATATGAAGTATTGGAAAAATTTCCAGGGAAGAAATTAGAGGGGTTCACCTGCCGGCATCCCTTCCTCGACCGGAATTCGCTCATCCTCCTCGCCTCCTATGTGACCTTAGATGCTGGAACAGGATGTGTCCATACAGCGCCCGGCCATGGTCAGGAGGACTACGAAAGTGGAGTGCAATATGGTTTGGAGATCTACAGCCCGGTCGATGATGATGGCCGGTTTACTCAGGATGTCCTTTTCTTTGCAGGACAGTTCGTTTTTGATGCCAATGATGCCGTGAACAAGAAGCTTGCCGAGGTCGGAGCGCTTCTCAAAGAAGAGATGATGGTGCATTCCTATCCGCATTGTTGGAGAACCAACGACCCGATTATCTTTCGTGCGACAGAGCAATGGTTCATCTCGATGGATAAAAAGGGATTGAGACAGAATGCCCTGAAGTCGATCAATGAAGTGACCTGGATCCCTCCCTGGGGAAGAGATCGGATCTACGGGATGATCGAGAACCGACCCGATTGGTGTGTCTCCAGGCAGAGGGCCTGGGGGATTCCCATCGCCGTCTTTTACTGTTCCGCCTGCAAACAACCTTTGGTCAATCAGGAGACGATCGATCATATCGTCCATCTTTTTGAGGAGAAGGGAGCGGACATCTGGTTTGAAGAAGGGGCCCATCACCTTTTGCCCAAAGGAACCCGATGTCCTCAATGCGGGGGAAGAGACTTTATAAAGGAGATGGACATCCTGGATGTCTGGTTTGACTCAGGGGTTTCTTATGCAGCCGTCCTGGAGAAACGGAAAGACCTTGAGTTTCCAGCCAGTCTCTACCTGGAGGGAAGTGATCAACACCGGGGGTGGTTCCACAGCTCTCTTCTGACTTCTGCCGGGACAAGGGGGTGCGCCCCTTATCGTTCCGTCCTCACCCATGGGTTTGTTGTGGATGGAGAGGGGAAAAAGATGTCCAAGTCAGCGGGAAATGTGATCGCCCCCGAAGAAGTCATCAACCAATTGGGAGCCGATGTCCTGAGGCTCTGGGTCGCGGCAGAGGATTACAAAGATGACATTAAAATCTCCAACGAGATCCTGAAACGTTTGGCCGATAGCTACTTTCGAATCCGCAACACCTATCGCTTTCTTTTAGGAAATCTTTACGACTTCCATCCTGAGAAAGACCGGGTTCCCTATCATGAACTCCATGAGATGGACCGATGGGCTCTCCATCAGCTTCAGAAACTGATCGGTAGAGTTCGCGAGGCTTATGAACATTTTGAGTTCCACACGGTTTACCATAGTGTTCAAAATTTTTGTGCGGTGGAGATGAGTGCCCTCTATTTTGATATCTTGAAGGATCGGCTTTATACGTTTTCATCCGGCTCTCGGGGTAGGAAATCGGCTCAGACCGTCCTTGATGAGATTTTGAAAAGCCTAACCTGCCTCATGGCTCCTATTCTTTCTTTCACTTCGGAAGAGGTCTGGAAATACATTCCTCAAGGTCCGGGGGAGGCGGAAAGTGTTCATCTCGCATCGTTTCCTGAAGTGCAAAGCGAATATTTGGATGATGCCCTGAACGAGCGTTGGGAGCGGATCTGGGAAATTCGGGCGGTCGTGACCAAAGCTTTGGAGGAGGCCCGGAAGGAGAAGGTGATCGGACTTTCATTGGATGCGCAGGTCCATCTCCATCTTCCTGAAAAGGTCTTTTCATTTCTTGAATGTTATGAGAAGGATCTGAAGTCAATCTTTATTGTCTCCTCGGTCACCCTTCATCAAACCAAGGACGAAAAAGAGGTGAGGGCAATAGTATCCCGGGCAGAGGGTAAAAAGTGTGAACGATGCTGGAACCACGATGTGAGTGTGGGTCATCATCCAGGACATCAAGCCATCTGCCAGAGGTGTGTCGAAGCGATCCAAAAATAAAGTGAGGTAAGCACCAAATTCCAAGTACCAAATACCAAATAAACTCCAATGTTCCAAATTCAAAACCTGTTCCTGACAGGTTCAGAATTTTAAAGAAAATCGTTTCGGTCATTCGGATTTGGTAATTGGAATTTATTGGGGATTTGAAATTTGGGATTTCAGATTCCAGATTACAAAAAATTATTGATCCCGAATGGGGGCGTCATTAGGGTGGGCATGAGAAGGAAGTACTGGGTCCTTTTGATTTTCTGTTTTGGGGTTCTCTTGCTGGATCAGTGGACCAAATACCTGATTGTCCAGAAATTACTTCTCTATCAAAAGGTGGAGGTGATCCAGGGGTTCTTTAACATCATCCATGTGAGGAATACAGGTGGTGCTTTTGGAATTTTTGGTGGAGAAAACGGGGGACTCGGTTCCATCCTCTTTGTGGTCGTCTCCCTGATTGCCATTGGAGCCATTATCTATCTCTTCATTAAAATAGGGGAGGACGAAAAGACCCTTGCCCTCTCGTTTTCTCTCGTTTTGAGTGGTGCGATTGGAAACCTCATCGACCGTCTCCAATACGGGGAAGTTGTAGATTTCCTCGACTTCTACCTATCCACTTACCATTGGCCTGCCTTCAATATAGCGGATTCAGCCATCTGTATTGGTATTGGTTTGATGGCCTTAGAATTGTTGGCCCGAGACAAAAAGAAGTTAAAAAGCTCTTCGTAAGTCGTGAGAGGATTATTATTAATTCATAATTCATAATTTATAACTCATAACTCTTCACTCTTAATTATGTATCCCATCCTGTTTCAATTCGGCAGCTTCCATATTTACGCTTATGGGTTCTTCATCGTCGCGGGCCTTATCACGGCCGTGGTTCTTGCCGGACTGAAAATTCGAAAATCAAATATAGGAATTTCTTTTGAGAATGTGGTGGATCTCTTCTTCTACACGGTCTTGTCAGCCCTCATCGGATCGAGAATACTGTTTGTCTTGATCAATTTCGATGTTTATCGCCAACATCCTATGAAGATATTTAAAATATGGGAAGGGGGATTGGTCTTTTATGGGGGACTCGTCCTTGCGGTCATTGTTGCCTTCTGGTATATGAAATGGCACCGATTGCCCATCTGGAAAGTGGCTGATCTGATTTCCCCTCTGATTGCTTTGGGTCTCTTTTTTGGCAGGATAGGCTGCTTTCTGGCTGGGTGCTGTTATGGGAAAGAGACTTCCCTGCCGTGGGGGGTGGTCTTTAAAAATCCGGATTCGTTGGCCCGGTTGAATGTTCCGCTTCATCCCACCCAACTCTATGATGCCGCCAATGGTTTAGCCATCTTTTTCTTCTTAAATTGGATGGAGAGGCGAAAGACTTTCGATGGTCAAATTTTCTGGCTCTTTCTCTTCCTCTATTCGATTACACGTTTTTTCATTGAAATCTTTAGAGGGGACCCGAGAGGTTTCCTATTTGGAGATTTCCTTTCCACCTCCCAAGGGATTGGAATCTTGTTAGCCATACTCTCCATTTTTGTGTTATTCTATATGAAGAAACAATCCCGGAGATAAAAAGATGGCGGTTTTAGAAATCCGCAAATTTCCTCACCCCATTTTGAAAAAGCGGTCTGAGGCAGTGGGCCGGATTGATGAGGGAGTGGGGAAATTGATTCATGACATGAGAGAGACCATGTATGAGGCAGGGGGGATTGGTTTGGCCGCCTGTCAGGTCGGAGTTCCTCGAAGAGTCATCGTTCTCGATGTCAGCCCGATGGATCCTCAACACAGCTTCTTCGCCTTGATCAACCCTGAGATCATTTCCGAAGAAGGCGAGATTGACCATGAGGAAGGATGTTTGAGTGTACCCGATTGCTTGGAAAAGGTGAAGAGGAAGGAGAAGGTCTGTGTGAAAGGCTTGTCTCCTGAAGGAATGGAAATGGAGATCAAGGGAGATGGAATTTTGGCCATTGCGCTTCAACATGAAATTGATCACATTAATGGCGTTCTTATATTGGACAGAGTGAGTCGGCTGAAGAGAGAAATTTATCGGAATAAATTAAAAAAAGAAAAGCGTAAGGAAGAAAAACCTTGAGCGCACCGCCCTGGCGGATCGTTTTCTTTGGGACTCCATCCTTTACACTCCCGACCCTGCGAAGACTTTTAGGGGGGTCCGATCAAGTGGTCGGTGTCGTCACTCAGCCAGACAGGGAAAAGGGAAGAGGGAGAAAAGTTGTTATTTCTCCTGTGAAGGGACTTACTCTTCAGCATGGCCTCATCCCTCTTCAGCCAGAGAGGGTGAAGGAGGAATCCTTTCAGGAGGCGGTAAGAGGTCTTCAACCGGACCTCATTGTCGTTGTGGCCTACGGTCAGATTTTGCCAAAGTCCATTTTAAACATTCCCAAATACGGGGCCGTCAATGTCCATGCCTCCTTACTTCCCAAATATCGGGGAGCCGCTCCAATTGCCTGGGCGGTCCTGAATGGGGAGAAAGTGACGGGAGTAACGACCATGGTCATGGACGAAGGCATGGACACAGGGGACATTCTTTTACAGACTGAGATTCCAATCGGCGATGAGGAGACGTGTGAGACGCTCCATGATCGGTTGGCCTTCTCAGGAGCTCAATTGTTGTTAGAGACTCTGGAGAAAATGAAGACGGGAAATATTCGGCCTATCCCTCAGGATCATTCGAAAGCGACCTATGCCCCTCTTCTTAAGAAAGAGGATGGACACATTGATTGGAAAAAGGAGGCTAAGGAGATCGATCATCAAATCCGTGCCTTCAATCCATGGCCCGGTGCCTTTACAAAATTGGGTGACCGGTTGCTAAAAATTTATAAAGGAGAGATCAGAGAAGGGAAGCCTACTGGAAAGGCAGGAGCGGTGGTCTGGGTGGGGTCGGATTTCATAGAGGTGGAGGCAGGGAAGGATTCCTTCCTCATCCAAGAAGTCCAATTAGAGGGGAGAAGGAGGATGACCACCCGGGAATTTCTTTCCGGACATCCCCTCCCTGTTGGGACAGTCTTTCATTGATATCGTGTTTCGTGCTGGTGATTCGTAAGAAATTGGAATTCATTTTTTGAAATAAATTTTTCTAACACGATTCACGAACCACGAATCACGTGTCACGTCTTTTTGGAGAAAACTTTGGAGGTTAAACCCAGGAAGAGAATCTTCATCGGACTTTTGGTTTTCACCTGTTTAATTCTCTTCTTTCTCATCTTTCTGCTCTGGTATGTCCCGATGGTGGGATTGAAGAACATCCATCCCTCCCTTCCTCTCTTCTTCACTATCCTCCTTGCGATTTTAGTGTTCCTCATGATTTCCGGGGGGCTCCTCCTTGTCTTTACCATCTTCAGAGGGAAGGATATTTTCCTCTCCCATAAACTGAGGGGAATTGTGGCCAAGGTCCTTTTCCCCTTTATGATCTTAATGGGACGATTGGTAGGAGTGTCGAAAGAAAAGGTTCAACAATCGTTCATCGAGTTGAATAACCATCTCGTCCGGTCCAACAATCACCGTACCCGGCCAAATAAGTTGTTGATCCTCCTTCCCCACTGCATTCAGGATTTTGACTGTCAAATCAAGATCACAGGGAATGTTAAAAATTGCGAAGGGTGTGGGAAATGCGAAATTAAAGATCTGATAGAACTCTCCGATCAGTATCAGGTGAAGATCGCGGTGGCCACAGGAGGGACCCTGGCAAGGAGAATTATCGTGGATAACAGGCCAGAGGCCATCGTGGCCGTCGCCTGCGAACTCGATCTGACCAGTGGGATTCAGGACAGTTATCCGATCCCGGTGGTCGGAATTCTGAACGAAAGGCCGAACGGTCCCTGTATCAATACCAAGGTGGATATTCAGAAGGTAAGGGATGCCATTTTAGACTTCCTCGAACCTCAACACGCATAACCATTTGACAAAACAAGGGCTTATGATTATATTTTCATGTGAAAAAGGAGGTAGTGTTATCTATGAATCAGTTTAAGACATTTTTCCTGATGCTGGTTTTAACTGTTCTTTTCATCCTGGTGGGGACGGCGATCGGAGGTAAGAGTGGAGCCATTTATGCCTTCATCTTTGCCGCTCTGATGAATTTTTTCTCCTACTGGTTTAGCGATAAGATTGTCCTTCGCATGTATGGAGCGAGAGAAGTGTCCCAGAGTGAAGCACCTGAACTTTACGGGATCGTTGCAGAACTGACGAGCAAGGCCAGCCTTCCAATGCCGAAGGTCTATATTATGGAAAATGACACTCCCAATGCTTTTGCGACAGGTAGAAACCCGGAGCATGCGGCTGTTGCCGTGACATCGGGAATTATGAGAATTTTATCGAAAGAAGAACTGATGGGAGTCATCGGACATGAGCTTTCCCACATCCTACACCGTGACATCCTCATCAGTACCATCGCTGCCACGATGGCCGGTGCCATCAGCATCCTCGCTACCATGGCCCGCTGGGGCGCCATGTTTGGCGGATTTCGATCAGATGACGAAGAAGGGGGCGGGGGAGGAAATATTCTCGTTGTTCTCCTCGTTTCGATATTTGCTTCCATCGCGGCGATGCTCATTCAACTGGCCATTTCTCGCTCCAGAGAATATTTGGCTGATGAAGGCGGAGCTCATCTTGCCAATCCTCTTTCCTTAGCAAGAGCTCTGGAAAAGTTAGAAGTAGCTGCCCAGAGGATCCCCATGGATGCCAATCCTTCCACTGCCCATATGTTCATCGTCAATCCATTAAGAGGGGGAAGGGTTCTTTCTCTCTTCAGCACCCATCCACCGATTGAAGAACGTATCGCCAGGCTTGAAGAGATGGCGAGGACAGGAAGGTTTTGAGGAAAAAAAAACCAAGGGCGATCTGCCTCGATATCCTGAATCGGATTGAAGAGGCCGATCTTCACCCTGATCGTCTTCTCACCGATTCATTCAAACGCTACCGATATCTTACCTCGCTTGATCGAGCCTTTCTCACGGAATTGACTTATGGGGTTATCCGGTGGAGAGGAAAACTCGATTGGGTGATCCGCCATTTCTCGAAAATCCCCTTAGAGAAAATCGAATTAGAAACTCTCAATATCCTCCGCCTCGGGCTCTATCAAGTCCTTTTTTTATCAAGGACTCCTTCTTCGGCAGCCGTGAACGAGTCTGTAGAATTGGCGAAGCGAATCCGGGGAAAAGGAGGAGCAGGTTTTGTTAATGCCGTTCTTCGTTCCGCCATCCGGCAGAAAGATGAAATCCGTCATCCGGATATCGTTGAAGATCCAGCTCTCCATATCTCTGTCGCTCAATCTCATCCCCTCTGGTTAGTTCAGAGGTGGATCAAGGAGATGGGTGTCGAAGAAACCCTCAAGATCTGCACATTCAACAATCAGATCTCCTCCCTGGCGCTTCGAACCAATACCGTGAAGCTAAATCAGAAAGAACTTATCGAAAAGTTGAGGGGAGTGGAATTAAAACCATTTCCGACCACTTTTTCAGAAGAGGGGATTGTGCTACAAGATCCTCCACCCACTTCAGAACTCCCATTCATTAAAGAAGGTCTTTATATCATTCAGGATGAAGCCTCTCAATTGGTCACCTCCATTCTGGACCCGAAGCCAGGGGAACGGATCCTCGATGCCTGTGCTGCGCCCGGAGGGAAAACCACTCATATGGCCCAAAAAATGGAAGACCGGGGAGAAATTTATGCTCTGGATCTCAGCAAGGGGAAATTAGATTTAATTGAAGAAATGTGTCAAAGGTTGGGGATAAAAATTGTCAGGACGATCAAGACGAATGCCGCCCAACCTCTTCCGATTCCCAAAGGAATGAGGTTCGATCGAATCCTGGCAGATGTCCCCTGTTCAGGGTTTGGAACGCTTCGGAAGAATCCTGATTTGAAGTGGAGAAGAGGGGAGAAGGATATCAAGAGGTTGAGTGAGCTTCAGTTTTCGATACTGAGTAATCTTTCCGTTTATGTGAAAGAGGGAGGCGTCTTAATTTATAGCACCTGCACGGTCTTCCATGAGGAGAATGAGGATGGGGTGGAAAAGTTTTTAGAGGAGCATCCAGAATTCGAATTGGGTCGGATAGATAAAGTCCTTCCAGAAAAATGCCACCCATTTATTCAGAACAGATATTTCAAAACTTTTCCTCCAGAAGATGAGATGGATGGATTTTTTGTAGCCCGATTAATAAAATTATCCCAACCCTACAGGGAAAAGGAAGGATGATGCATGAAATCCATATTTTTCTCAAAGGATTGATCATCGGATTATCCATTGCTGTACCGGTGGGACCTATTGGCATTTTATGCATCCGGCGGACCTTGGCTCAGGGTCGAATCACTGGTTTCCTTTCAGGTCTGGGAGGCGCTACGGCCGATGCCTTGTATGGAGCCATTGCCGGATTTGGACTGACCTTTCTTTCAAATTTTCTGATCGGTCAGCAGATGTGGTTTCATCTGATCGGAGGTGGATTGCTTTTTATCTTAGGTGCAAAGACATTCTTTTCCAAACCTGCCGAACAAGGAACTTCCATCGAAGGGAATAGCCTTTGGAATGCCTACCTGTCCACATTCTTTCTAACCCTCACCAATCCCATGACCATTCTCTTCTTCGCAGCCGTCTTTGCCGGACTGGGAGTTGGAAGTGGAAACAATCACTATGTCTCTGCTGGAATTTTAGTCTTGGGTGTTTTCTTTGGTTCTGCAATGTGGTGGATTATTCTGAGCGGTTTTACCGGTATATTGCGGGGGTTGTTCAATTTTAAGAGATTGCAGTGGCTAAACAAAATTTCGGGTTTAATCATCATAGGTTTTGGCTTGTTTGCGTTCTTGAGTCTGCTCTGATGAGAAAGTTGGTTTAATTTCATTGAATAAACATTGCGATTTTAATAATATTAGGATGGATACGTTCCCAGAGCGCACCATCAATATTTACATCGTTAACGGGGGTAAAGGTGAAAAAGATAGCGCCTTCGATTTTATCTGCTGATTTCAGCCGCCTCGGTGATGAAGTAAGGGCGGTCGAAAGGGCTGGAGCGGATGTGATCCATGTCGATGTGATGGATGGGCATTTCGTCCCCAATATCACCATCGGCCCTCTGGTTGTTCAAGGATTGAAGAAATTGACCTCTATGCCTCTTGATGTCCATTTAATGATCGAGAACCCTGAGCGTTATGTTGAACCCTTTGCTCAGGCAGGGAGCGATTGGATTACCATTCACGCTGAAGTGTGTCCTCATCTCAAGCGGATGATTAAGAAGATTCGTCAGTTGAACGTAAGGCCAGGCATCGTACTTAAACCCGCTACTCCAATAAAAACCCTCTATCCTGTTCTGGATGATATTGATTTAGTCCTTATCATGTCGGTCAATCCCGGTTTTGGAGGGCAACCCTTTATCCCCTCTACTTTGAAAAAGATCGAGCGGTTGAGGAAAATCATTGATCAGAACCAATATCCGCTGGAAATAGAAGTGGATGGGGGAGTCAAAATCGAGAATATCAGGGAAGTATCGATAGCCGGTGGCGATATCTTTGTCGTAGGCACAGGCCTCTTCAAGACCAAAGACTACGAAGAAACCATCCGTAAGTTAAGACTGGAAATTGGGTAAGCAATTCGGAATTCGAAATGCCGAGTATTAACTAAATAATTTATTTCACTTTACTTTTTACGCTTAACATTTAACACTTTGCGCTTTACACTTAACACTTTACGGTTTACGCCTTACGCTTCACGCTTTTTAAGAAAGCTATGGAACTTTCCAAACAGAAAAATTATCAACAGTCTTTTGATTTGGCCTGTGTCTCCATCAAAGGAATGGATCTGGAAGAGAGGGCAAAGAAGGCTGGAGCAGATTATCAAAAAGGAGAAGAGGGAGAGAAAATCACCATCCATTTTTTTTCAGAACCATATTCTATCCAGTTTCCTCAGATCGAATTTTATTCCCCATCTAAAAAGGTGGTTTCTCTGGTCACTCGTATTCTCCTTCTCCATTATCTCATCCGTGCGGATGGGAATCCTCTCACGGGGAAATGGGTGGCCTATAAAGATATTCCAGGAGGCCTGCTTTATGCAGGTGTTTTTGCAAGGAGGGTGACAGAACCTTTGCAGAGGAAGTTTGGGAAATCAGCCAAATCGTTTAAAGAAACTGGTATCAAATCAGGGGGAGAACCTGCAGAGGTTGGGGACGCCTCTTTCATCCTTCATGCTTTCCCCTATGTGCCTCTCCAATATGTCCTCTGGGAGGGCGACGAAGAGTTTCCGCCTTCGGTCCAGCTTCTCTTCGACGCCTCTGTGGACCATTATCTTTCTTTAGAAGATATTGTTGTCCTTGGCCAGGTAACTACCGGTAGAGTGATCAACCGTTCTACACCTTAAAATTCTAATCTCAAGGAGGGAAGTATGAAGATCGGAGAAATTAAGAAGACCACAGTCATCGGTGCAGGGACGATGGGAGCACAAATTGCCGAAGTCCTTTCGCGTATGGGGGGCTATGAGGTAAGCATGGTTGATATCAATGACGACCTGGTCAGGAAAGGATTTCAATCTATTGAGCAAAGATTAGAGCGATTCTTTGTTTCAAAGGGCAAGCTCACTGTGGAAGAGAAAAAGAATATTGTGAATCGAATAAAAGGTTACACGAGTATTGAAGAGGCAGCCAAAGGTACCTATCTGGTCATCGAAGCTGCCATGGAAAAAATGGCATTAAAGAAAGAAATCTTTAAGAAGCTCGATGAAAGCGCTCCGGCCCATGCCATTCTGGCCTCTAATACTTCTTATCTGAACATCTCGGAGATGGCCTCCGCCACAAAGAGACCGGAAAAAGTGGTGGGGATCCATTTTTTTAATCCAGTAGCTGTTATGCAATTGGTTGAGGTGGTCAGAGGAGGACGTACTTCTAATGAGACGATAGAAGTGGCGTGTGATGTTGCAAAGAAATTAGGGAAGGAACCAGTGGTCTGCCGGGACACGAGCTATGGATTTTTAGCCAATCGGGCCTATCGGGCCATGATAGAAGAAGTCGTTCAGATGGTTTGGGAGAGAGTTGCCTCTCCAGAAGAAATAGATAAGGCTCTAAAGCTTGGCTATAACCTACCCATGGGTCCTCTCGAACTGGCTGATATGGTTGGGGGCTGGTCCATTCGAGCTTCTTCGGAAGAAGATGCCATCAGAGAACTTGGGTCGGAAAAAGGACGCCTTCATCCCCTCACCAGAGCCATGGTTCGAGCAGGGTATATGAAAATTTACGACTACTGGAAGGACGTATTGTCCAAGCCTTAATGGGGGACAGGCTGCCATGCCTTGACAAATCGTCAACCGTGAGGTGTAAGGCGTAAAGTGTTGTTTTCAATTTTTCAACACCTAACGCCTCACGCTTTACGCCTTACGCTAACTTTTTAATAATTCTCTGACTTTCTCTAACAGCGGTTTTTTGATTTTCACTTTCAAATAGAGGTCACCGGGTTCTCCCCCGTCTTTGCCGGGTGCTCCCATTCCCTTCAATCTTATCTTCTGACCTTCCTTCATTCCTGGAGGAAGGGTAATGATCAGCTCTTTCGATCTCTTTCGATGAGGGTATTTCCCTTTCGCTCCCTCAAGGGCCTGCCGGGGATCGAGATAGATGACATCCTCCAGGTCTTTCCCCCTATCGGGTTCTCTCATTCCAAAGGTCTTCTTTAAGAAGTACCGAATGATTTTACCCAGAGTTCCCGGGAAAATCTCGGATGAAACTGGAATCCCTTGTTGATCGCTTCTTCCAGAGCCGGGGCCGAAAAATATGAACCCCCTGCCAGAGACTCCTGGTCTTTGAAATTCAAAGGTGTGGACTCCCTGGCCATACGACTCTCTGAAGACCTCCTCAAAGCTTCTGAATCCGAAGGCCCTGGCCATCCCCTCAAAAATCTGATTGATGTCAGACCCTCTGAAAATATCCTGTTCAGAATATCTCTGTTTAAACCGGTCGTACCCATAAGGTCCGTACTGCTCATGAAATGTGTCATAATCGCTTCTCTTTTTAGGATCGGAAAGGACAGCGTAAGCCTCGTTGATCTCCTTCATCTTTTCCATAGCCGAAGGATTTTCCTTGTTCCTATCCGGATGATACCGGAAGGCCAATTTTCGGTAAGCCTCTTTGATCTTCTGAGGCGAAGCCTCTTTCTCAACCTCTAAAATCTGATAGTAATCCTTCTGATTCATCGTCCTATTTCTCAACCCTTCCAGGGTCGTCCCCTTCACCCGTTCAGCAGCCAGGTTCCCCAGGGTGACCGCAACAGCTTTGGAAATTTCTTATCTTGATCCAGTTATTCCTGATAAGGAGATGTATCTTTTTCGGCCAGGGCATATCGACATGAAGGTTTGTAAAAAAAGATCGGGCGATTGGCCTTCTCTTCTTTATTTCATGATGACCCATAAAATTCTCCCTTTTCGAATCATTCACCCCGGCAGCAGGAGACCACGGCCTTTGGCCGTGGAGGAATGCGCCATCGTGTGGCCGGGATGTCGCCCAACATGAGTGTCAGACAGGGGGCCACGGGCTTTGCCCATGGGACTCCATTGTAATCGTGCATACGGATTTAAGCATTATAATTTATAAAATTTCGGTTTGCCATGGATAGACTCCAAATCGTGAATCGTGAGGTGTGAACTGTTGATGATAATTTTTCAACACTTCACACCTCACGATTCACGCCTCACCCTTAACGCCCATTGCCTAATGTTTAATCTGGTTGATCTTTTTTTCTATTTTGGTTAAAAAGAATAGATTTTTCCATTTTTTTTGATGAACTCAAATTGGCAAGTTCACAGGGAAAAAATTTTAAGAGATCAGGAAATACGGAATGGCTTCCCAATTGAATCAAACAAAAATAATAAGATTTAAAATTAAATGTTTGCCCTTTTTTATTCTATTCCTTTTTGCCTGTGCGATTATTCCCATAAAAACCTATGATGAAACGGTCTCCCGATGGAAATCCTATAAAGATTTAGAGAAATGGATGGAAAAGGATTTTTCTCTCGATACGGAGAGGTTTAAAAGATTTGAAGGAACATTACCTCCTCCGAGAACTCCAGAGGAAACTTTCAAACTCAAATCTGGAATCTACATTGATGCAGCGATCTTTGCCACAGAGACTCTCAACCGGATCGATCCCTCCTATCAAGCTAAAATAGTGGTTCTTTTATTGGGACGTGGAGCAAACCATTACGCCTGTTCTTTTAAGAAGGAGGGTAAGCTTTTCATTATGGATTATGGAACACCTTACAAAACAATGGTCGGGGTTCATGGCCCATTCAATTCTCTTGGGGAATATAAGGTATTCTTTGAAAAGAACCATCCAGTCATCAAAAACGTTCAAGCCATTACCTATTTAAACTAAATGACAAATAGAGATGCGTCCCCCTTCACCCAACATTAATTGATGCCTACCATGCTGTCTTTATGAAATATCATGGTCTCCGCGAAATCTATTCGTACGATGAAGATTTTGAGACGATTGAAGATATTGAAAGGAAGAAGCCTTAATCTTTTGCTCCACGCCTTACGCTTTACGTCTCACGATTAAGGATTAATGCTATGCTCTTTGCGCTATGCTTTTTTACGGACACGAATCACGAGTCACAATTCACGGTTACAGACAAGCTCCAGAACAATTGAAAGGTGAGGGCGATTAGAACACTAATTTACATTTCAAGGCCTGACACCTTTGGGTTACTAAACTGTCATGTTCTTGACAATCTTTCCTCAATATATCACGCTTATTTTGATGATGGGTTATCAGCATTCTCAACTTTTCATATTTCAGAGGTCATTTGAAAAAGAGTGATCGCAGCCATGAAAGTCATCAGGGAAAATTAGGAATTCTTTCCGGCGGCACCTTGGATCGCCCCAACCTATTTCTCATCGCGGCTTCAACAGGTTCCAAAGCACGCAACAAAGCCTTTGGCATCCGTCTGCCCCTGCTCAGTTATCCCGCCATCAGCCTTGCCATGATCGCTTCCCTGACTCCGGAACGATTCAACATCCACCTCATAGACGAAGGCAATGAACCTGTTCCTTACGGGCAAGCCTGCAGCTTGGCCCTGATCGTCGGACTGACCCACCATGTGCCGAACGTTTATCGCATCGCCGACCGGCTGCGGTCTGAAGGAACAAAGGTGATCTTAGGCGGATTCCATGTGACGGCTCTGCCGAACGAGGCCCTGGAACATGCCGATTCCGTGATTGTTGGAGAAGCAGAAACCATATGGAAAGAGGTTCTTGAGGATTTTTCCCAAGGAAACTTGAAGAATAAATATGTTGGACAGGAGACGGACCTTGCCCGTCTTCCGGTCATGAGGCGTGATCTCTTTAATAAAAAATTCTACCATCCCGGGGAAATCATTGAGGCCACTCGGGGCTGTGCGGTCGGATGTTCATTTTGCGGCGTTCAGAAATTTTTTGGAAAGAGGTACAGGGGACGCCCGCCTGAAGAGATTCGAAAGGAGCTGATGGCTCTCTTCGGTCCAAGGCCCCCGCAGGCGAAATGGAAAAACTGGCTGGCACAGCACTGGCATTCTGACATTCCCTACTTTATCGAGAGGCGCCTCCTCTATGTGATGGACTCCAATTTTGTTTCAGATTTCAGTCATGCCCGCACCGTATTGCAGGTTTTTAAGGACTGTGATATCTGGTGGTACGGCCATGCAAGCTTTAACCTCACACGGGATGAGTCCATGCTTGATCTGATGGCCGAATCAGGATGTATCGGCGTAAACATCGGCTTCGAGTCGCTCTCTCAAAACACGATTGATTCCATGCATAAACTTCCGAATCGAACGGCTGAATATGCCGATTCTATCCGCCGTCTTCACGAACGTGAAATCGGCGTCATGGGTACATTCATTGTCGGATTTGATGAAGACACTCCTGCGGTCTTCGACAGGATCGCCGAATTCGCCATTCAAAACCAACTGGAGACCGCCTTTGTGCTGATCCTCACGCCCCTTCCAGACACCCCGATCTATATTCAGATGGACTCTCAGGGCCGGATTTTCAGCCGCAATTGGAGCGATTATGATCATGGGTCAGTAGCCTTTTTTCCTAAGAACATGACTCCTGCGGAGCTCCATTGGGGAATGAGATCAGCATGGAAGAAAATTTATTCCTGGCGGAGCATCTGGAAAAGAATGATGACAAAGCCCCGTGTTCGATCTTTCTTCTATCTGCCAGTCAACATCGGATTTCGCCGGTGCACCCGCCTGATCTGCTCCGAAAAACTCTGGCCTCCTCCACACCCGTCCAATACAAATAACGGTTAGACATCCAAACATTACTTCGCAACCTCCAGGTTACAAGAACCGGAAATCCTGAATCAATAGATAGAGGCCAAAGGAGGAGGGTGGAGATAAGAACAGAAGAAAAAGAATGAATTAAAATTGATCTTTTATCGTTTTTTGGGTAGGTTAGGGCAGATTCTCCACAGAGAATGGGATGAACGATGTCATTGAATTTAATTCATATTTGAAGGCCTGACACCTTGTGCCCTTCACAAAATAATCTTTACGCCATGTTCTATGCTCTTTGCCCTATGCTAGGATATGGGCTTTGGCTGGAAGAAAGGACTCCAGAACAATTGAAGGGTGAGGGCGGTTAGTGAATAGTGTACGGGCTGTTGCCCAAATAGTTCTTGCAAGCATTATACATACCGTATATAAGGATGGCAATACAACTTAATTGGAGTAATGCCATGATGGGACAACAGACAGGAATTCAGCCGAAGATCTT
>JBEKWN010000047.1:0-24687 GCA_049513055.1 Thermodesulfobacteriota bacterium | reverse complement strand
GATTGAGATACTCCATCAGATCTGCCATTTCCTTTCCGTCTATTTTACTCCAAGGGACTTTAGCCTTTCTCATCTTTTCTAACATCTCCGGTCCGTGATTCCACATGGTCTGGGCCATAAAGATCGGAGAGATCTGACCTTTTAAAACAGAAAGGTTTGGCATTTTAGTACCCTTGGCATGGCAGAGGTTACATTGTTTCTTGATAAAGACGTTTTTCCCTCTTTCAGGGTCCCCGGGTTCGTCAAAATATTGGGTTGAAAAGAGGTAGGCGACCAGATCGGCCATTTCTTGAGGAGAAAGGGTTGGGCGTTGCATCCCCTTCTCCTCCATCCCCTTCCACATCTTGGGCGAATGATTCCACATCATTCCAGCTAATTGGGCTAATGTCCTCGGAAAATCTTTTTTCGTGGATAGGTCCAATTCTCCCTGAGGAGAATGACACTGAATGCATCCCTTTTGGGTAAATAACTTCTTTCCGGATTGAAGATTTCCAGGAGAGAGGTAAACCTTTTCCATTTTTGAACTAAGGCTTCGGATATAAGCGATGAGGTCGACCATTTCATGTCCTTTGAACTCGACCCAGGCAAGGCCTCTCCTCTTCATCTCTTGTTCCATTTGAGGGGTATGGTTCCACATCATCTGGGCCCAAAGGATTGGATTGGTATACATTCCCCAGACGCTGAGATCGCCTTTCGCCCCCTCCTTGACTACGGGATGGCATTGGCGACAATGCTTGGCCTCCATCAACGCTTTCCCATTCCGCGGGTTTCCTGGTTCATCCATATACCGGATGAAATAAAGAAAGGCAAAAAGGTCAGCCATTTCTTTCTTGTCCATTTTCTGAGAGGGAATTTTTTTTGCCTCCATTTTCCCCCACATCTCTGGCCAATGATTCCACATCAGGGCGGCTAATTGAGATTGGCTGACGTAAGACTCTGGAAGGGTACCGAGATCAGGTCCCTCCTTTCCGCCTTCATCCCAGATTGAATGACAGGCATTGCATTTCTTCACGGTGAAGACCTTCCATCCCTCTCTGAAATCCCCTGGGAGGAGGTACTCTCCCTTCTTTTCGGCTCCAATTGCTTGTGCCAAATAAATGATATTTCCAGCAAGAAAGAGGACACTGATAATGAACCAGAAGCCGATACGTTTCATTTCTCATTCCCTTTCTATTTCTTCTTAGGAGTTCGGATAAATTCGAGGAGATCAGCCAACTCTCCCTTCTTAAATTGGGGCCAAGAAATCCCTTTTTCCCTCATGGCTTTCTCAATCTCGGTGCTGTGGTTCCAGAGACTCGCGACAATATCTATGGGATTGCCAGCCTTCTGGTACTTGGAAAGACTAATGGCCATCAATTCACCTGGTTTTCCATCCCATCCATGACATTTTGAACATCCCGATTCGGAAAAAATCTTTTTCCCATTAACCGAGTTCCCTGGCTCATCAATGAAATGGAGAAAATAGAGATAAGCGATCAGATCAGCCATTTCCTTCGGAGTGAATTTTGGAATCCCTATTTGAGTTTGACTCATCTTACCTAAAACGGCAGGCCCTTTATTCCACATAATGGAGGCAATCTGAGTGAGGCTTTTATAAAAAGTCTTTGCCCTCTTGCCTAAATCCTCTGCTTCCTTTCCACCTTCGCCTCTCACGGCATGACATTTGATACAACCTTTTGTAGCAAAAACCTGCTTCCCTTCTCTTGAGTTTCCGGGTGTGATGAAGGCAGTTTCTTTAACCCCTTTGGAATTGATTTTGATGTATTCCAGGAGATCCATCATCTCGGTTCCCTCAAAGACTGGCCACTTTATCCCGAGTTTGACCATGTGGGCAATCATCACCGGACCATGATTCCAGATGGACTGGGTTAAAAAGACTGGAGAGATATTTTGGGGAAATTGATCCAGACCAGGTTCACCTTCCTTCCCCTTGCCTGAGAGGGGATGACAGGAACTACAACCTTTTTCATTAAAAATGGATCTTCCTCGCGTTGGCTCTCCAGGCTCATCAAAGAATTTAAGAAAATAGAGGTAGGCAGAGATTTCGGTGAATTCCTGTCCGGTCAGGTTGGGTTTGATCATCTTCGCCCTCTCCATCCCAACATTCATAGAAGGGATATGGTTCCAGAGTTTGGCCGCCATATCCAGTTGAGTATTTCCGAGGTCGACTCTGCCAAAATCGGGTCCAACCTTCCCTCCTTCACCCTTGAAGGCATGGCATCTTGCACACCCTTTATTGACAAAGAGACGGGATCCTTTGGTTGGGTCTTCAGGCAGAAGCTGGGCGAAGGTGAATTGGCTTATTAAAATAAGAATCAAAATCATTCCTGTCGCAAGGATTTTTTTTCTACACATAAGAAGCTTCACTCCTCCATCATTTTCCAAAAAGTTCTAAAAACGGTTTCAAGGATTCTAAGCTACTTGCCCAAGGATAGGGGTTCGCAGTTTGAAATTTTCTTACACTTTTAAAATCTTCTATTCAATTCCAATTCCAGGAAGGTAGGTTTTAATTCGTTCTCGAACTTCAGCCATTGATTTTTCCCTTCCTTCCCTCACCTCCCAGATGGACACGATAGGGAAGATTTTGGTAAAAATCATATAGAGAAGAATAAAAAAGGCGACGCAACCAGCAAAAATGGACCACTCTATCCAGGTGGGAAAGTAAAGGACCACCTCGCTGGGAATCCTGGGGTTGGTCAAAGTAGGCACTACAATTACAAACCGCTCGAGCCACATCCCGATGACCACAGAGATTGAAGCGATGAGAGTACCCCGGGGGGTTCGAGTTCTTTTGAAACTGAGAATGGGCAGGGGAATGATGAAACAGAAGAAGAACATTCCCCAGAAGTAGAGAGCAAACCTTCCTGTAAATTTAGACCAAAAGATGGCCATATGGATGGGCTCTCCTCCATAATAAGTGGTGATATATTCTGTAAAGGTGAAATAGAACCAGAGGAGGGTCATTATAAGAAGGAGAATACCGAGATTATTAAAATGGATAGGTCTTAAATAATCTTCCAGATGGTAGACTTTGCGGATCACATTCATCGCTACAATGAGTGCGGCGATCCCTGAGAAGATGGCACCCGCAACGAAATAGGGGCCGAAGATGGCACTGTGCCACATGGGTTGGATGGTCATCGCAAAGACAAAGGAAACCACGGTATGAACAGAGACAGCAACCGGAATAACAAGAACGGCCATAAAGGCAATTCCTTTTTCCAATAGGTGATGTTGTCTTTCTGTTCCCTTCCAACCCAGAGACAAAATCCGATAAAACCATTTCCATTTCCCACCGTAATCCCTGAGAAGAGCAATGTCCGGGATTAAAGGAAGGTAGAGATAGATGGAACTGGCTGTGAGATAGATGGTAATGCTGGAGACGTCCCAGAGCAAAGGCGATTGGAATTGAGCAAATTGGATGATGTTCAACATCCGATCGGGTTGTCCCAAATCCATTAATATGTTTCCCACGCCGAAGAAAAGGACGAGGACCGTAATGACCTCTGCGGAACGAGTAATCGACCTTCGCCATTCTGCTTTAGCGAGACGGAGGATGGCAGAGATGAGTGTTCCGGCATGGCTAATCCCAATGAAGAAAACGAAGTTGGTGATGTAGACACCCCAGAAGACTGGTCTGGCAAGACCTGTAACACCCAGACCATTACGGTATTGGTGAAGGTATGCCCATACTCCCCAAAGGATTACGGCCCCAAGGATCAAGAAGGTAATATAAAAATACTTCCCTGTTCTCCTGATGGGCTCAAATAGAACAGCATCCTCTTCCAAATTTAGATGTTTTTCGTCCATCACATTCCTTCTGAAAGATAGTAAACTTTTGGCTCTGTGCCTAAATCCTCCAACAATCGGAAAGCCCTTCTCTCTCTGGAAAGTATTGATACGGTGCTAAAAGGGTCGTTTAAGTCACCAAAGTACATGGCTCCACTTGGGCATGCCTGGACACAGGCTGGGATATAATCCTCCGGTAGAAGGTCTCTTCCTTCTGCCTTCACCTTTTCTCTTGCCTTGAGAAGTCGATGACTGCAGAAGGTGCATTTTTCCACGACCCCTTTTGTCCGAATCGAGACGTCACGATTAAGCGACCCTTTCATCTCTTTCGGCCATTCAGGGGCATACCAATTGAAATACTTCACGGTGTAGGGGCATGCGGTCGTACAGTATCGACAGCCGATGCATCGATAATTGATCTGTGCGACCAGGCCTTCTTCGTTTTTATAAGTGGCATTAACGGGGCACACCTTGGTACACGGGGGGTGATCGCAATGCATACAGGGTCTGGGAAGAAGTCTCGCCTTAATATGAGGATATTCTCCTTCGATATAAGGGATCAGTTCGATCCAGTTGATGGTGCGACCTTTTGCTGATTCTTCGGGTCCGATGATACTAATATTGTTTTCCGCATGGCAAGCGACCACGCAAGCCTGGCATCCAGAGCATTTATCCAGATCAATGACCATCCCCCAACGATGCAAGAGACACCTCCTTAAACTTTATAAATTTTGACTCGAGTGGATCGTTGTATTGGATTGCCCGTTAACGGATCCAGATCGTCCCCGAGAAGTTGATAAGGGTTTGCACCCAAACCTTTGGCCCAGCGACCTCCTGAAGCGTGGCCCAATCCTAAAGGAATGTTGACGACATCAGGCATCGCCCCTTGATATAGCCTGGCCTTGACCTGAATTTTTCCAAACGTTGATTCTACCCAGACCCAGTCCCCGTCTGAGATTTCCAACTCCTTTGCAGTATGAGGATTAATTTCTAACCAAGTCGTCCACCTTTCAAAGAGATGGGGACCAAAATTCTCAGAAAGCCAGGGTTGGTTGGCATTTCGGCTTCCTGTCACAGTCATCGTTTTAAAGATATGAAGGTGAAGAGGATATCCTTTTCCATCACTGGTCCTTTTTGGTTCTTCCCAATGAGGAAGAAAGGACGGATCCCCATTACTTCTTGAAACAGGAGAAGGGGCTATGCGCTTCAATCCCTGAGCATAAAATTCAAACTTTTTAGAAGGGGTTTGGAAGATGCGGTCCCATTCTCCGAAATCGTAAAGGGGATCCCACCATCCTCCTCTCTCTTGAATCAGTTTCAAGAATTCCTCGAAGGTCTTGTAGGAAGGTGCCCACCATCCCCCTTTTTGAAGGAGGCGGATCCAAGCCTCATCGAATTGAAGGCCGAAGGCATCTCCCCTTTTTGCCTCGAAGACGCCTTGGAGGCCGTAGAACATCACCTCTTTAAAATCGCTCCATGGAAAGGCTTTCTGGATCTCTCCTCCCAAAGATTTGGCAAAATGAAGAAGCACATCCCCTGTTGCTTTTGTCTGATAGAGGGGTTCGATCACAGGTTGCCGGATCCCGAGAACCGGGAAGCCATTATTCAAGAAGACGGGATCATCCTGCCAGCGTTCCAAGGGAGTATGGTCTGGAAGGACGAGGTCTGCAAAATGAGTACTGTCATCCATGTAAGGGGAAAAACTAACAATGAAAGGAATCTCAGCAAACGCTTTGGCATACAGATCAGGCTTGGGATTGGAAAAGAGAGGATTGGTATAATAAAGAAATAGGACTTTTGGTTTATAGGGTCTTCCGGAGAGAACATTTTTGGCGAAGAGATAGGGTTGATGCATAACCCTCTGCAGGCCTTTTCCTCCATCCATTCTTTCCTTATCAAGACCCTTTTGTGCAATGGCGTCCTTTTTAAAAATAGGAAAAGCTTGGTAAGGAACATTTCTGGGAATCAGAATTCCTCCTGTTGTATCAATACCTCCCATTAAACCATTCAGAACAGAGACAGCCATCTGATGGAAGGGTCGATCTCGAAAGCCAATAGCCAGGGAGGGTTGATTCGTTGCAAACTCCCTGGCCAATCGAATGATGGTATCCACAGGGACACCGGTCTTTTTGGAAACAACATTTGGTTCATACTCAGAGAGGACAAACTCTTTGAAACCCAGGTGTTCCTTTCCATTTTCATCAGTCCAACTATCAAATCCGAAAGTATGATTCGAGACAAAGTCTTTCTTGTAGAGCCCCTCTTTAATAATCATGTGAGCAATGCCAAGGGCCAAGATCCCTTCCGCTCCAGGTTGGATTGGAATCCATTCATCTGCTTTGATACCGGTGATAGAAAGTCGGGACTCGATTTGGACTAACTTTCCTCTCTGTCCGGGCTTTCCCCTCCTGAAGTAGCCGTAAGCCTTCAGAGCTTGGATGGGGGACCAATAAGATTCGAGCAGTTCCGAACCAAAGGAGAGGAGATACTGGACATTTTCTAAGTCATAAGCTGGCGTTGAATAGATTCCTTGGGTGAGGAGGAGCCCTTCGGTCGGTGTCCCTTCCCACTGAAACTGATTATCGATATAGTTGGGTGACCCGAAAGCCTCTAAGAAACGTTCCCAAAGGGATCTCATCAATCCTCTATACTTTCCACCCAAAATGACAAGCTGGTGTGGATTTCCGTCCTTTCGAAGATCTTTTAAGGATGTGGTGACCCTCTGGAGGGCTTCATCCCAAGAGATGGGTTGCCACTGGTCTTCGCCTCTCTTTCCAATCCTTTTCAGAGGAGTTCGAATGCGGTCTGGATCATAAAGACCTTGAAGACCCGCAATTCCCTTAGGACAGAGCGTTCCTCGATTCACTGGGTGAAGAGGATTCCCAGCGATGTTAACCACCCATCCATCAATTACCCTGACCAGGATTCCACACCCCCCCATGCATTGGCCACAGATGGTAGGCATCCACTTTTCAACGCCCGGAGCATTTGGTTTCTCTGCAACAGGGAATTGAGACCATTTCCAAAAACCACCTCCCAAAGCAATTGCAACCCCAGCGCCTCCACCCATCTTAAGAAAATCCCTACGATTGATTTTCATTCTTTTCCTTAAAAGTTATTAATCCGGAGTTCGGAGCGTTTGGTTTCAAATCTCCGAACTCAGAACTTTAAACTTTTTCATATTAGACATGGCATGCTAAGCAATCATTGGTTACTTTGTTCTTCGTATGGCAATCCATGCACCATTTCATTGTCATCTTCATCCATGGCTGCGTCGGAGGTTTTTCGCTCTGTCCAATCGTTCCGTGACAGGTCTGGCATGCTATCTTCCCTAACACGGCGTGACGACGGTGAGAAAAGAAGACATGATCGGGTTGTTGGTATAACCGTCTCCAAGGGATTTTTTCGCCCCTTTTTTGAAATTGCCTGATTTTTTCCTCTTCGGGATTTTTTGTGACGGGTTCCTTATGGCATTCCAGGCAGGTGTTGATGTCGGGCATCCCGGAGAAGGTTTGGGTTTTGAAGAAGCGGTGGCATGCGTCACACCCCAATCCTTGTTCCACATGCTTTTTATGATTGAAAGAGACGGGTTGTTCGGCCTTGGAGCCAAGACCGAAGCTGATGAGGAGGAAGAGTAAAAGAACCCCAATGGCCAATCCCATGAGGAAGAATTTCATTCCTTAGAGCCCTGAGTTCGTTATTTTACCCCCCCCTAAAAATTCTTATAACAACACTTTATTTGAAATGCAATGGATTTTTTTCAGGCATATGAAATTTTTCCCTAAATAAGGGGAGGAGACCACCCTATCCAGCTGACGTCTTTAGTGAGGTCTAAAAGCCGTTACCTCTTTTTCATACTCTGTATGGGTGAATTTTCCGGTTTCAATAGGAATGGCCACCTTCATCAGAAGGGTGAAGATGAGGAGACCGGTTGCCCAGATGCCGAAGGACACCATGAGCTCTAAGAGATTAGGAAGATATTCGAAGATCTCGCCAAGGGGATCCGGAACGAATCCCGGTATGACGAAACCAGGCCCTTTTTCAATCCAAACCCCGATGATAATGAGCAGACATCCTAAATTGAGGGTGGCTAACCGTTTCCGGGTTTGGGGGATCAAGAAGATGATGAAGGCGATGACATTCATCGTCATCGCCCCCCAAATCCAGGGCACGAGTTGTTTGTGGTTGTGGAGCCCTTCGAACAGATATTTAAAGGATGCAATATGGACCGTTTGAGAATAATACTCTTTAAATAACTCAGCAGAGAGAAGGAAAAGGTTGAGAAACATAGCATAGGCGATCAGTTCTGAAATCTTGAAGAGGGCCTCATCCTCTATCTCTATATGGGATGTGGATACCTTTCGGATGATCTGGAAAATAATAATAATGATGGCAGGTCCTGAACAGAAGGCACTGGCCAGGAATCTCGGAGCAAGGATCGATGCATTCCAGAAGGGACGGGCAGGAAGCCCATTATATAAAAAGGCGGTGACGGTGTGAATCGCGACGGCCATAGGGATGGAGAGCAAGATGAAAGGGAGGATAAATTTCCAGTTAGGTTCTTTCCGGTAGTAGAATTTGACTAATAGATAGATAGGAATAAGAAGATTCAAGAATAAATAGCCGTTGAGGGCAAGGACATCCCAGGCCAGAAGCGATTGAGGAAAGTTCATTTTACCGACGAATGGAATCATGTGCCAGAACCGGTCAATCCTTCCGAGGTCAACCATCACAAAGAGTATGGCCATAATGATTGATGATGCGGCGAAGAGTTCCCCAAGGACGACAATCTCTTTGATTGGTTTGAAATGGTAGACATAAGATGGAATGACCAGCAGAACCGCCGCTGCCGCAGCCCCGACCAGATAGGTGAAATTGGCAATGTAGAGGCCCCAAGAAACCTGATCGTTCATGTGCGTTGCGATTAACCCAACTTCATGTTGCATCAGGTAGAATCGGAAGCCCACGACGATAATGGCAATGAGGGAGAAACACCAGGCGTAGTACAATGTGTTCCCTTTTGCCACAAGGGTAAGGGTCCTCTTGTAAAAATGCCATGTCTCATTCAACATTTCTCGAAACTTTTCCATCTGCTTTCCTATGCTTCAAAGAAATAATAAAATTTCGGTTCTGTACCTAAATCTTCTTTGAGCCGGAAGACCCGCTTTCGATCGATGATGTAACGAATTTCGCTATTGGGATCGAGAAGATTTCCAAATTTCCTCGATCCTGTGGGACAAGCCTCCACACAGGCTGGATATCTTCCCAACCTCACCCGTTGGATACAAAAAGTGCACTTTTCTACGGCACACTTCATCCTGGGCCTGTTTCCAAGATAGTGGACAGAGGGGTTTATCTCTTCTTTGAGAATGTTTGGTTCTGCCCAATTAAAGACCCTTCCCTTATATGGGCAGGCTGCAATGCAATACCTGCAACCGATGCACCAGTTGTAATCCACCACGACGATGCCGTCCGGTTCTTGCCAAGTGGCATGGACAGGACATACCTTCACACAGGGAGGATTCTGACATTGCTGACACTGAACGGGGAGATAGATGAATCCTTTTTCTGGAACCAAATCAGGATTATAGTAATGTTCAGAGTTTTCGAGATTAATCAGGTTTCCTCTCTTGAGCCTGAGAACCCTGATCCACTGGAGTTGAGGATCATGGTGCGAATGATTGTTTTCTTTCACACAGGCATAAACACATCTTCGGCAGCCAATACATCGTGAGAGTTCAAGACCATATCCCCAAAAGGTATCCGGAAGAGCTTCTTTTGTACTGATCTGAAATTTCCTACCATATTTCTGCAGGTATCTTTGTTCCAACTTTGCAACGACACGTTTCTTTTCTTCCTCGGTCATTTCGCGGAAATGTTTCTGCAAAAAGTCCTCCGCCTCCTCCTTGGTGCAGGAGGAGAGGAGAGGAAGAGAAAGACCTGCCAAGGTGGTTAGTGAAAGATTACGGATGAACTCTCTTCTGGTGTAACGTTTATTTTGCATGGTTTCTATCCGTCGGTGGGTAGGGTGGAGGCTCGGGCTTTATCGGTTTAAATTTTGGCTCATGGGGGTCGTGGCAGTGAGCACAGAGAAAATAGGTTCTCTTGCCACGACCCGAAAAGTATCCCGTTCTTTTCCCATGAATACCTGCTCTCCAGTCTCTATAAACCGGCCCATGACATTCGCCACAGAGCTGGTAGCTTTCCGTGAAGTTTATGAGTTCCCCATTATAAAGTCGCAACTTATCTCGGTTTTTTGCATCATGACAGTCGAGGCACCATCGCATCGTCTCTGCATGGTGGAGTTTAATCTGGGAATGTTCTTCTTTAAGTTCCCGTTTTTTCCGATTGACTTCCATGGAGGCATGGCAGTTACTGCAGGGATAAATCCCCTCTGTCAAAGGTGGGGGAGATACTGGAAACTCTTGATCGGCTCCACTCACAAAGGAGACAAAGCAAACCCCTAATAGGAATATTAATGGAAACACATAAAATATTTTTTGCATTTTATATAAGAGCGGCAGGAAGAGAGGGAACGCGAATACCGAACCCCCCCAACTAATTTTTCTCTGAAAATCCAAATTCCTTTTTTAACATCTTCAATAACAAAAGGCAACTTTTTTATAAATTTTTTTAAGCAACTTGCAATGGAATGATGGGTATGATAATTTTTTTCTATGCACATCGATATTCAATTTGTGCCATCTCCCCCCAATCCTAATCTTCTTTCTAATCGAGTAGTCGTGGTCATCGATGTCCTCAGGGCCACTTCTGTCATGGTCCATGCAATGTCCCAAGGAGCCTTGGAGATCATTCCTGTCGCCACAGTGGAAGAGGCTTTTCAAATGGCTAAGGTTTTTCCACGAGGGTCTATTATTTTGGGAGGGGAGAGGGAAAGTAAAAATATCCCGGGATTTGATTTAGGGAATTCTCCCACAGAGTATGTCGCAGAAAGAGTGAGGGGGAAGAAATTGATCCTGACGACGACCAATGGAACAAAGGCATTTCAATTGGTTTCATCTGGGAGAGAAATTTTGGCAGGAAGTTTTTTTAACATCGGAGCCACGGCACAGAAATGTCTTGAATTGAATAAAGACCTCTTCATTTTCCCTTCAGGAGATGAAGGAGATTTTTCTCTGGAAGACACAGTCTGCGGGGGAATGTTAATCGATCTGATCACAAAAAAAAGGGAGAAACCGATTTCTTTGACCGATGCTTCACGCTGCGCCCAAATCCTTTATCAAAGATTCGAAGATAATTTATTAGAAGCTTTTCACCTTTCTCGTCATGGGAAAGAATTGATCAACCGGGGTTTTGGAGATGACCTTGTTTACTGTGCTCAAATTGATATTACCCCTTTTGTCCCCATTTTCCGAGAAGGGGTGGTCAAGGTCTCTAGTTAAATTGAAAAGGAGAAAACGATGCGACGCCGAGAGAGGGAAATGAAGGATAGAGAAACGGTGATCGCCATGCTGGAACGTTCACCGGTAGGAAGGATTGCCACTATTAATCAGAAAGGTGTTCCTGTTATCAAGCCTGTCAATTTTCTCTATTGGGATGGAAAAATCTATCTTCACTCTTCAACGAAAGGGGAAAAAATAGAAGATATACAGCGGGGAAGTCCTATCTGTTTTGAGGTGGATGAGCCCATCGCCTATGTGATCGCCAGCCAGGCCGCCTGCAAAGCCAGCTATTATTATCGAAGTATCATCATGAAAGGAAAAGCTACCTTCGTTAGGGACCGGGATAAAAAGATGAAGATTCTCGAGAGGATGATGGAGAAATATCAGCCAGAAGGAAACTACGGAAAGATCCCTTTAGAGATCCTCAAAAAAACAGCAGTGATCGAAATCTTGATTAAGGAAATCACGGGTAAAGAAAATTTGGGATAAATGAAATCTTCTGTCTCTATTGTCAAGTGCCAAAATTATGACGAAGACAAGGTCTTGAGTGGACTTCGGCGGTCCATTGACCTGATCGGAGGGATTCAAACTTTTGTAAGGGAGGACAATCACGTTCTTCTCAAACCCAATCTCCTCTTTGGGAAGAGTCCCGAAAAGGCTGTGACCACCCATCCTTCGATCCTCAGAGGAATGATTCAGATCGTTCGGGAAGCAGGAGGGATTCCTTTCATTGGAGATAGTCCTTCAGTAGGGAGTTTGGTAAAGACTGCTGAGAAAGCTGGCATCAAAGCAGTAGCAGATGAGATGAAATGTCCTCTTGTGGAATTTAATAAACCTGTTCTCCCTCCGAAAAGGAAAGGGAAAATATTTAAACAGTTAGAAATTGACCAAACGGTTTTAGAAGTGGATGTCATCATCAACCTTCCTAAATTCAAAACCCATAGCTTGACGCTTCTTACCCTGGGTGTGAAGAACCTCTTCGGATGTATTCCTGGACCCAGAAAGGCGTTATGGCATCTCAAGGCAGGTGAAGATCGAAAGACTTTTGCACAAATACTGGTGGATGTTTATCAGATCATCCACCCTTCACTCACCATCTTGGATGGGATTGTGGGAATGGAAGGAAACGGACCCAATAGCGGCCAACCGATTCCGCTGGGATTGATTTTGGCAAGCGGGGATTCACTAAGTTTAGATCAGATCGTGTGTGACCTTTTGGGGGTTTCAAGGGAATCTTTATTGACGAACCGGGTAGCGTTTGAGCAAGGATTGGGAAAGGATGGGATTGAAGTAGTAGGGGAAAAGGTGGAGGATGTGAGGATTCCCCATTTTCAATTTCCAACCCTCTCACAGCCGGATTGGAACCTGCCAGGATTTTTAAGGAGGGCATTAAAGAATGCATTGACCTCAAAGCCAGTCGTCCAGGAGGAGATATGTAATGCCTGCGACCGATGTTCAGAGATCTGCCCACCTAAGGCCTTGGCTAGGAAGGGAAAGGATTTGGTTTTTGATTATGAACAATGCATTCGCTGTTTCTGTTGCCTCGAGGTTTGCCCAGAAGGAGCGATTTCGATCAAACCTGGATGGGCATTGAAGCTGGTCAGTAGAAAGTCGAAGGTCGAAAGTGGAAAAAGTCTGATTTAAGATTTCAGATTTTAGGTTTAAGATTGTAGATTCTTTCAATCTGCAATCTGAGATCTACAATCTACAATTTCTTGTGATGCCTAACATAAAACTTCTGATTGAATATGACGGAACAAATTATCACGGATGGCAGGTTCAACCCAAAGGCCTGACCATCCAGGGGATCTTGGAAGAAAAATTAGGACTTCTCACAGGAGAACCCATCCAATTGTTCGGTTCCGGAAGAACCGATTCAGGGGTCCATGCATTAGGCCAGGTAGCCCACTTCAAGACGCAAAGCCAAATGGATATCCGTTCGATGCAAAGGGCGCTCAATAGTCTCCTCCCCCCTGATATTGTGATTCAAAAGATAGAAGAGGTTGAAGAAAGTTTCCATGCCCGAAAGCATTCAAAAAGCAAAGTCTATGAATATCGAATTCTTAACCGTAACCTTCGATCAGCCTTTCATCGAGGGTATGTATGGTATCTCCCTCAAAAATTAAATTTGACTGAGATGAAGAAAGCGACCCAAATTTTGATTGGAGAACATGACTACTCAGCATTTCGTACAGTAGGCTCTCCAACTCGAACAACCGTTCGAAGGGTGATCCGGGCGGAATGGAAGAAGGGGCAAGACGGCCTCCTCCGTTTCGAGATCGAAGCCAATGGTTTCTTAAAACAGATGGTGAGGTCAATCATCGGGACATTAGTCGAGATTGGAAGAGGTAGGATGAAGGCTGTGGAGTTTCGAAAGATTTTAGATTCCAAGGATAGAAAAAAAGCAGGTCCCACTGCCCCTGCTCACGGTTTATTTCTGAAAGAAGTGAAGTATTAGCAGATAGCTTATGGCTGATGGCCAATAGCCACCCTGTCTATAAGCCATGAGCCATTTGCCATCAACCAATAATCAAATCTTGATCAGCTCATATTCTCTTGTTCCCAGTCCGATCTCTTCGGCATAGGCAAGCTGAATGTTCCAGTCCACCTTTGGATAAATAGCTTGGAATTTATTTTCTCCAGGATTCCAAGCCCCAGGGAGTTTGGAGGATCGGTTTCCCACCTCTCCATTGACCAAATCAACCGAGGCCTGATCAATCGCAACAGGATCCTCAGAAGAGAGGATACCAATATCATTGACAATCGGTGTATCGGAATATCCATAACAATCACAGGCCGGTGAGATCTGTGTGAGAAAGTTGAGATAGAGGGTCTTTCCCTTTTTCTTCTGGACGGCTCCATAAGCATGCTCCACCATTTTCTTTTGAAAAATAGGGATGCTCTCGTTCCATTGGATTTGAATAGACCCCGAAGGGCAGGTGAGGATGCATTCTCCACACCCAATGCATTTTTTAGGATCGATCAAGGCAATGTTGTGCTTGGTTTCGACTCCCGATGGCGGTGACAACATCGAAATCGCTTTTTGTGCGCACCAACCAAGACAGGTTTCACACCCTGTGCAGGTCTTTCCTTTGACTTGGGGTGAGATATTTGAATGTTGACTCAACTTTCCTTCACGGCTGGAGCACCCCATTCCTAAATTCTTTAAGGCTCCTCCAAATCCAGACAGTTCATGACCTTTGAAATGGGTGACGGTGATGAGGGCGTCTGTCATGTAGATCTCACGGGCGATGGAGACTGTTTTGAAAATAGGTTTGTCAATCCGAACCTTCACGGCACTATTGCCTCTCAAGCCATCGGCGATCAGGATAGGAGCATTGACGACAGACCCTGTAAATCCATTTTCAAAAGCAGTGGTGAGATGGGAGACCGCTTCACTCCGGGTTCCAATATAGAGGGTGTTGGTATCGGTTAAGAAAGGCTTCCCTTTATATTGTTTGACTCGATCCACCACCCTTCTCAAAAAGATGGGCCGAACATAAGCTGTATTTCCCTTCTCCCCAAAATGGAGTTTAATTGCCACCAGATCCTTCTCTCTGATCTTTCCCTTCAAATCAGCCCGATCCAAAAGGATATCCAATTTATCCAGGAGGGTTTTCCCAGACTCCACCTTCAGATCCGAAAAAAAGACAGGACTCTTCATGTTAGAACCTCCTGGTCAAACATTCTAAGGAAATCCCCCTCGTGTGTCAATGATTGAAGGGGAGATAGGAGTTGACCCATTCGGTGAAGATAAGCCCCGGCACTTAGGTGAAGAAGTCGAAGAAGTCGAAGAAGTCGAAAGGGTTGACTTTTCATTGAGAAAAAAGTAGTTTATTACATTGTGCTTTTCGATGGGATAAATAACGGAAAGGAGAAGAGATGAAACGGGTTGAACCGACATACATTCGTAACATAGGAACCTTCGGCCATGGCGGAGAAGGGAAGACTTCCTTGGTCGAGGCAATTCTTTTCGATACGGGCGAGAATACCCGCCTTGGCCGCGTCGATGATGGTTCCTCTTTAATGGATTTTGAACCGGAGGAAATTAATCGAAAGATTAGTATCAGTGCCTCCCTTTTTCATTTTGAATGGAATAAGCATCAGTTTCATATCATTGACACACCCGGGTATGCCAATTTCATCGCTGAGGCAAAGGCCTCCATGAGGGTCGTGGATGGGGCCATCATCGTTGTCAGTGGAAATTCGGGGGTTAAGGTTCAAACCGAGACGGTATGGGGATATGCCAATGAATTTCAAGTTCCACGGATCCTCTATGTCAGCAAAATGGATACAGAACGGGCCAATTTTCTCAAAGTAGTTGAGGAGGTGAAAAAGACTTTTCCTTCTCAATCGGCTGTTCCTGTTCAACTCCCTATCGGAGGAGAGGGTAATTTTAAAGGAGTGGTGGATTTGATTCAGAGGAAGGCCTATTTCTATCGAGAAGATGGAAGTGGCCAATTTGAACTCAAAGATATTCCACCAGACATGAAAGAAGAAGTGGAACGACTTCGCGAGAAGTTGGTCGAGGCCGCAGTGGAAATGGATGATCAATTGATGGAAAAATATTTAGAGTCTGGAGAAGTTTCCACCGAGGAGATCATTCAGTGCCTTCGAAAAGGAACGATGGAGAGGAGATTGGTCCCCGCCGTTTGTGGTTCCTCTATTCGAAATATAGGGATTCAATCTCTTCTGGATCTGGCAATCTCCTGCTTCCCTTCGCCTCTGGAAGGGGGGCCTGCCCAGGGGAAAAACCCAAGGACAGGGGAGCTTGAGACACGGGAACCAAAGGAAGAGGCGCCATTCTCTGCTTTTGTATTCAAGACCATCGCCGACCCCTTTGCGGGAAAACTGAATCTCTTCAGGGTATATTCCGGAACCGTGAATGCCGATTCCACCCTTTACAATTCCAAAAAGGACATGAAGGAGAGGATCGGCCAGATTTTCTTGTTGGAAGGGAAAAAACAGAAACCGATAGGCTTCGCTGGTGTGGGGGATATCGTGGCGGTTGCCAAGCTAAAAGAGACGACCACTGGCGATACGTTCTCCGATGAGAAAAAGCCCATTGTTTTTGAAGAAACGAAGCTTCCCCTTCCCATGATCTCTTATGCCCTGACTCCAAAAAGCAAAGGGGATGAGGATAAAATTGCCTCCTCACTGGCGCGGATCCACGAAGAAGATCCAACCATGATGGTAGGCCGGGATGAGCAGACCGGCGAGATCCTTCTTTCAGGCGTGGGACAGACCCATGTGGAGGTGATTGTTGAAAAACTGAAAAGAAAATTTGGGGTGGAGGTGAGCCTCAGCGTTCCGAAAGTTCCTTATAAAGAGACGATCCGCGGTTCGAAAACCGGTGTGATCTATCGTCATAAGAAACAGACCGGCGGTCGCGGACAGTTCGCTGAAGTCCATTTTGATGTTTCTGCTCTTCCACGAGGATCGGGTTTCGAATTTGAGAATGCCCTTACCGGCATGAACGTTCCGAGGAACTTTGTTCCAGCGGTGGAAAAAGGAATCGTAGAGGCGATGCAAAGCGGTGTCCTCGCCGGCTATCCTGTGGTGGATGTGAAAGTCCGTTTTTATGATGGGAAATCTCACGAGGTCGATTCTTCGGAAATGGCTTTCAAGATCGCCGCAATCATGGCCTTTAAGAAAGGGGTGCAGGAGGCCAATCCCGTGCTCCTCGAGCCCATCATGAAGGT
Organism: Thermodesulfobacteriota bacterium; assembly: GCA_049513055.1. GTDB lineage: Bacteria > Desulfobacterota > BSN033 > BSN033 > UBA1163 > UBA1163. The sequence continues at coordinate 7,793 of JBEKWN010000047.1, read as the reverse complement.
GGTGGTGACAGCACCCGATGAGAACATCGGTGATGTCATCGGCGATCTCAACAGCCGCCGTGGAAGGGTTTTGAGAGTCGATGCCAAGGGCCATTATCAAATGATCGAGGCCAATGTCCCCATGTCAGAAATGCTTAAATACGCTCCAGACCTCAACTCCAAAACAGGCGGCCGTGGAACCTTCACGATGGAATTTTCCCACTATGAGGAAGTTCCTGCCCAAATGACTGAGAAGGTGATCGCTCAGGCCAAGAGGGATAAAGAGAAAGAAGATTAAAAATTATGAATTTAGAGTTAAGAGTTTTGAATTCAGGAGTACGAATAACAAATCGCGAGTCACGCCTGCGTGCCGAAATGACGCATTCCGGCGTGTAGGCACGAAACACAATTCACGGACAAGAAAAAAGATGAAGGCTGTGATCCAGAGGGTTAAATCCGCTGAAGTTTGTGTGGATGGCCGAGTATCTGGAAAGATTGGGAAGGGCCTTCTGGTGCTCCTCGGTGTGGGAAAAGGGGATGGGGAAAGTGATCTCTCTTTTTTGACCTCCAAGATACCTGAACTTAGAATCTTCGAAGATGCCTCTGGGAAATTCAATCTTTCATTAAAAGAAATAGGTGGAGAGATGTTGATCGTCTCCCAGTTCACCCTCTACGGCGATTGTCGGAAAGGGAGGAGGCCCTCTTTCACGGAAGCAGAAGAACCAGCCACTGCAAAACATCTCTACGAACAATTTATTTTAAAATTGAGAGAACAAGGTATTCCCGTTCAGACAGGGGAATTTCAGGCCAAAATGGAGGTTCATCTCATCAACGATGGACCTGTGACGCTTCTCTTGGAGAGCAGGCAAGGATAGGGTAATAAATCATGAGAAAGTGTATTTACCTCATTTTCTTAATCAGTTTTGTTCTCCTCGCGGGTTCAATGGCTATGGCCCAGATCTCGAAAGGGGGAAAGGAGATGGGGATGAAAGAGATCAGGGAGCCTGCTTTAGCAGGGTCTTGGTATCCTGGAGATCCAGAAATTCTTTCTCGAGATGTGAAGCGTTATCTTGAGAATGCAAAGAAGGAGAAGGTGGATGGTGAGATCGTTGCTCTGGTCTCACCCCATGCTGGATATATGTATTCTGGGCAGGTGGCTGCCCACGCCTACAAATTGATCGAAGGGAAGTCCTTCGATACTGTTGTTGTGGTTGGACCCAGCCATAGGTTTCCTTTTAAGGGTGCATCCCTCTGGGATCGGGGAGGATTCAGAACACCTTTAGGTGTAGTCCCTGTTGATGATGAGCTTTCGAAAAAACTTATGGAGAAGCGAAAGGAAATCAGGTTTATTCCCGAAGCTCATAACCAGGAAAATTCTCTTGAACTCCAAATCCCATTTCTTCAAACAGTTTTAAAGTCATTTAAACTGGTTCCTATCGCAATGGAGCCTGATTGGAGTTGGGAAACCTGTCAATATCTCGCCTCAGCGATTGCAGAGACAGTAAGAGGGAAAAAGGTTCTATTGGTCGCAAGTACTGATTTATCCCATTATTATACTTATAACATAGCTATTGAGCTGGATCGGATTTTTTTAAACCATATCGAGCGGTTTGACATAGAAGGATTAAATCGTGACCTAAAAAGTAACCGCACTGAGGCATGTGGAGGAGGTCCGGTTGTCACAATCATGTTGGCGGCCAAGACTTTAGGGGCCAATCAAGGCAAGGTGCTCAAATACCTCAATTCTGGAGATGTGACTGGAGACCGAAGCCGTGTCGTAGGGTATGCGGCTGGTGTTTTTTATAAGACAGTCGGGGGGAAAGAGAAGATGAAAGAAGAGAAGAAAGTAGGTGTTGACTTAGGGTTGAACGAGGAGGAGAAGAAGACCCTCCATCATATTGCAAAAACAGTGATTGAAAATAAGGCGAGAGGAAAGGCCGTTCCAGAGTTCAAGATTGAATCTCATATTCTTAAGGAGAATCGAGGGGCCTTTGTGACCATTCAAAAAAAAGGGCAACTGAGGGGTTGCATTGGATACATTGAAGGGCATGGACCACTTCATAAGACTATTGAAGAGATGGCCGAAGCAGCGGCATTTCGCGACCCTCGGTTCAGTCCTGTAAAAGAGAAAGAATTACCAGAGCTGGATATCGAAATATCCGTTTTGACCCCTCTTAAAAGGATCAAGGATGTCAATGAGATTCAAGTTGGGAAACACGGAATCTATATTGTGAGAGGAATGTGGGCAGGTCTTCTTTTACCCCAGGTCGCTACAGAATATGGATGGGACCGTCTGGCCTTTTTGGAACATACATGCCAAAAGGCAGGCCTTCCTCCCAATGCATGGAAAGAAAAAGACATAGAGATCTATATTTTTTCAGCGGATATCTTTTGAATGGTGGAGGAGCAAGCGTTCCCTTTAGAGATCTCTGAAAAAGTCCAGAAATCTCTGATTAATCATTTTTTGAAATCTGTGTAATCAAGAGAGCGTATAGTGGTTTCTTAGAGCTCTCCTTTAATTTTGTTGACAGAAGGAGCGGTTTTTTATTTAATATAAAAAAGGCCGAATTGATAAAAGCGGGGGAACCATATTTTGGGGTGAATTCCGAATTAATCGGAAAGGATATCCCTTAATCCTAACCCGTCAGCTAACTTCGCAGGCGACTAAGGGAAGAGAATCCGAAGGTAGGGGACCTTCCTCTACTTTTTTTTTGGGATAATTATGAAAAACAAAACGCCCCAAGAAGCCTCTTGTACCATAGAGAAATTGGAGCTCCGCAGAGATGTGACGGTTTGGGGTTCCTACATGTGGGGATATGCTGATGTAGGGGCGGACATCTATGCTGCTTTAGGTCTGGTAATGGGAGCTGCTCATGGTGGGGCGAGCCTTGCCTTCTTTGTGGCTGGTCTCATCTATATTATGATCGGACTCTCCTATACAGAGATGGCATCGACCTACCCGGTTGCTGGAGGAGGCCATTATTATGCTCTGAGGGGTCTGGGAGATTTTTGGGGCTATGCGGCTGGGGTAGCCCTTCTGTTGGATTACACCATTGACATTGCCCTCTTCGCCACGGCTTCGGCAGGCTATATGAACTTTTTTATGCCCTATGTCTTAGGTATCCCTCCTGAATATTTTGCCATGGACATCTGGATCTTCAAAAAGGTGAATCCGGTCTGGGCAGCGGAAACGCTCATCCTCATCACCTTTCTCATCTGGCTCAATATCCGGGGAGTTCGGGAATCCTCCCTCTTCAATGAGGTCATTGGTGCCATCGATATCATCACTGAATCATCCATTATTATCCTTGGTTTTCTCTTGGCTTGGAAACCCGAGCTTTTCGTCTTCCAATGGAAAACCCAATTTCCAAGCTTGAAGGAATTCATGTACGGTTCCTCGCTTGCTATTATCTCCTTTGTTGGTCTGGAATCCATTTCTCAGGCAGCTCAGGAGACTAAAAGACCAGCTACGATCATTCCTCGAACCTCCATCACTTTGATTTTTACAGTCTTTATCTTTGCGATGGCCTTCTCCACTTTGGGTCTTGGTATCCTCCCATGGCAGGAATTTCCTCAAGGGGATCCTGTGGCCAAACTCGCTCATGCCCTTCCTATTTTCGGCGTGCTGGCCGGGCCCTTTGCGGCCATCCTTGGGGCAACGATTCTACTCATCTCCTCGAACACCGGCGTCATGGGCGCGTCACGTCTCACCTATTCGATGAGCGAACTCCACCTGATCACTCCCTGGTTTGACAAAGTTCATCCGAAATATCGTACTCCGGTTCGAACCATCGTCTTCTTCTCACTCATCGGAATGCTTGAGGCGCTCCTTGCGTTTCTAACACCCAGTGCCATGGATACACTCGGGAATATGTATGCCTTTGGTGCAGCGAGTGGATATCTTCTCGTTTTCATCTCGATGATCAAACTTCGCTTTTCTGATCCTTACTCCCCAAGGCCCTACAAGATGCCCCTCAACATCAAGTGGAACTATAAGGGAAAGGTCGTAGATGTTCCCATTCTGGGTTTCATCGGGATGATCGGAGTCAGTTTTATTCTTTTTGAGGTTATTCTGACCCATGAGATAGGTCGTATTGCTGGACCCGCGTGGGTGTTAGTCTGTCTCATTTACTATTTCTGGTTTCGAAAGAAAAAAGGGTTTCCTTTACTTGGGAGTGTGAAACACAACTGGGAGGAGGAGCAGAAGAAGATATTGACGTCCGCAGAGGAATTCGATCTGCTTGAACAATATAAAATTGCTTTAGTGGAAAGAGATAAACGGGAAAAGGAGAAGGCGTTTGGTAAAGGTACCCGAAGTTCCTGAGCGACCTGGATGGCGGGATTATTTTCAGATTGTCACAACCGGCCTCATGGTCGTTTTAGGTTTTTATATCTTATGGCAAACCATTTTCGTGAGGTGGGCCATTCCATCCTTGATTTTCGGTATTGCCCTTTTGCTTTACAGTCTATTTCGAGTCAGAATGATCTGGACTTACTTTCAGCAGAGAGGCAGGAGAAGTGGGATCTGAAATTCAGATCACTTTTATAGGGACCTTGCTGGCTTCTTGTTTCGCAGTCTCCATGGGGATTTTACTCTGGTGGATGTTTCATGTTCCGAGAGCTATTCCCTTAGCTGCAGCCAAAGCCAGAAGGGCCGTAGGAGCAATAAAAAAGATTTTAGTTCCAACCTCAGGTACCTTTTATTCAGAAAGGGGGATCGAGCTGGCATGCCGTTTGGGAGAGGAACAGAAGGCAGAGATTTATCTGGTTACTGTTCTTGAAATTCCGAGAACGCTACCGTTAGAGGCACCCATGCCTGAAGCAGAAGCCCAGGCAGAGGATATCATCAAGCGAGGAGAGGAGATTGTGAATCTGAGAGGCCTGCCTGCCAAAGGGGAAGTCAGGCGAGGAAGGGTAGCAGGGGAAGAGATTATCAGAGTAGCCAAAGAAAGAGAGGTTGACCTGATTGTGATGGGAATCCGATCCCAGGTCACGATGGCCCAGGATATCTTGGGCCGGGATTCCGATCTGGTTCTGCGTCGGGCTCCCTGTGAAGTGATTGTGGATAAACTCTCTGGGTAGACAAAATAGGAGGGGTTGGATGAAGGTGATGATTATCGGTTGTGGCAGAGTGGGATCTGTTCTGGCGAATCGTTTGGATGAGGTTGGACATCAGGTGGTGGTTCTCGACAGGAACCAACAGGCCTTTCGGAGGCTCTCCGAAAAATTTTCTGGTAAGCGGGTAGTGGGCAATGGTCTGGTGGAAGACTATGTGCGTCCAACACTCCAAGAAGAGGCTAATATCCTTTTTGCCATGACGGATAAGGATAATGTTAATCTGATGATTGCCCAAAGGGTGAAACGAAATTTCCAATTGGAAAGGGTGGTTGCAGTGGTTCACGACTCAATTCTGGCAGGACTCTATAAGGAACTGGGTGTGGAGACAGTCTGTCCCACCGACTTGGTTATAAAAGATTTATTACAGACGATCCAAGAAAGCTAATGGGGGAGGCTATGTATATCATCATTGTGGGCGCAGGAAAGGTCGGGTATCATCTCGGTAGTTTGTTGATGGCCGAAGGTCATGAGGTGATGCTGATTGAGGAAGACCGTTCCAAGGTAGAACTCCTTTCATTGGAGTTTCATGATGCGATCATGCAAGGGAATGGTTCAACGGTGGAGGTTTTGAAAGAGGCTGGGGCCAACCGGGCGGATGTAATTGTGGCGACGACAGGCAATGATGAGGACAATCTCGTGATCTGTCAAGTTGCAAAATTGATGTTTCTCCGTCCCCGGACCATTGCACGGGTTAACAATCCACGGAACGAGGAACTTTTTGCTGGTTTGGGAGTCGATGCTTCGGTCAGCGCCACAAAGATCATCAACGCCGTGATTCAGGAACAGGTTAAGGCGGGAGACATGATGATTCCCCTGCTCACATTGAAAGAAGGAGATGTGGAGATAGTCGAAGTGGAACTCTCCCGTTCCTCACATATCGTGAAGAAGAAGGTCAAAGATTTGTCACTGCCTCCGGGATCGATTTTTATTGCTGTGATTCGGGGAGAAGAAGTTATCATCCCTTACGGGGAGACAGAATTCCAACCGGAAGATAGGGTCATTGCCCTGGTTAAGCGCGAAAGCGAGCAAGCCCTAAGACAGATTTTATAATTCAGTCACAGATGACCCCAACAATAAACCAGTCGTTAAATATCCTTATCGTGGATGATGAGGTGAACATCCGCAAGACACTGTCTATCTGCCTTGAGACCGAAGGCCACAAGGTGATTGCCGTAAGCAATTTTCAGGATGCTTTAGCAGAGGCGTCGCGAAGATCTTTTGAACTTGCCTTTGTGGATCTGAGGCTTGGTACGGAAGATGGACTTGATTTAATCCCTCCTTTACTGGCAGCAGCCCCATGGCTTAAGATCATTGTCATTACAGCCTACGCTTCCATTGACACAGCCGTAGAAGCCATGCGACGCGGAGCGACCGATTATATTCCAAAACCGTTTACACCTGCTCAGGTAAAACTGGCGGTTGACAAAGTATTTGAGATGCGAACATTGGAACAGAGAGTTGCTTCCCTGCAAGAGGATCTTGGTCGGTTAAACCCCGAGGCGGATTTTTCGACCACAAACGCTGCCATGCAGCGAGTGATCAACCTTTCGCACCAGGTAGCTCCCGCTGACGCTACCATTCTTTTGCGTGGGGAAAGTGGAACCGGTAAAACGGTTCTGGCCCGCGCCATTCATCACTGGAGCCATCGAGCCAACAAACCGATTTGTATCGTTTCGTGCCCTACCTTTTCTCCCGAACTCTTGGAGAGCGAGCTATTCGGACATGTAAAAGGTGCGTTTACTGGGGCCGTGAGGGATAATCCTGGCCGCATCGCAATATGTGAAGGCGGGACCCTTTTGCTGGATGAGATCGGCGATTTACCGGCAAACCTTCAGCCAAAACTTCTGCGCTTTCTTCAGGACAGGGAGTATGAAAGGGTGGGAGATTATACGACACGAAAAGCGGATGTCCGCATTATCGCCAGCACCAACAGGGATCTCGATAAAGCAGTCAAAGAAGGTCAGTTTCGTGAAGACCTCTTTTATCGGCTGAATGTGATCCAGATCGAAATTCCCCCTTTGCGCGAACGGCCAGAGGATGTGATGACCTTTGCAGAGAGGTTATTAGTTTTTTTTGGTGGGGCTAGGCACCATCTCTTTCTCGGTTTCACTTCGGAGGCGCTTCAAGCCCTCAAACAATACCACTGGCCGGGAAACCTCCGAGAGCTGCGAAACGTTGTTGAGCGAGCAGCCATTCTCTGTCAGGCGGACCGTGTCGGTATCGAGGGTCTTCCAGAAAACCTCCTGCCAAGTGATTCCGGCGCAAGACTCGGCGATAGGGTTTCGTTGGAAAAAATCGAAGAAGAACATATCCGGCGGGTGTTGGCTACGACAAAATCGCTTCAAGAGGCCGCAGATATACTCGGCATAGATCAGGCGACCCTATGGCGCCGCAGGAAGAAGTACGGGATTTGATATTAGTGGAAGGAAGGAATCGGTGCTTTATTACACCTACTAATATTCTATTCAATAGAGTTCAGAAAGCTGATGATTCCTATTTGAAAGAGTGGATGAAGGGCGAATCAAACCTTTGACATAGGATGGTCAGTAAATTTGTTATTCAATCTTGCAATTTAAGCGTTCCGATGATTCTGCACCAGTATTGTTCTGTTTCCGTTGAAAGCGGTCTACCGCGGAAAGTAGTTCTTCCTCTCAATGTTCCTGTGGCACCTTCCCATTTTCCAGTTCCGTAAACGA
>JBEKWN010000046.1:0-24748 GCA_049513055.1 Thermodesulfobacteriota bacterium | reverse complement strand
GTCCTTTGGGGGCTGGTCTTTGCCCGAACCCAGGCTTCCAACGTCGCGCGCTGCTCGTTCGTCATCTGCAATCTTTCGGCTGGCTTCCACATGAAGCCAACTGTAGCATACATTTGGCATATCGTAAAGATATTATTGTAACACTACACTAGGTTTCACATGGGCAAACTTTCAAAAACATTTTCCAGGAATTACACCGATGACACAGACATGACACTTGCCTTGGCTGAATCAATCGTTCAATCCGGCAAAGTAGATACAGAAGATATTGCGAAACAGTTTAGTCTCTATTGTGATCTCTCACGTGGGTATGCCATCGGGACTATCAAAGCTGTTCTTGCACTCAGGGCTGGGATCAAGTGGCATCAGGTGGCGCGGATTGTTTTTGAAAAGGGTTCATTCGGGAATGGAGCTGCCATGAGAGTCTCTCCTGTTGGACTCTTCTATCATCACGATCTGGATAGCCTTCAAGAGGCGGCCATTAAACAGGCAAACATCACCCATGTCCATCCCCTGGGCCAATGGGGAGCTGTGATGCAGGCTGCTGCCATAGGATTGGCAGTGATTCAGAACTCCAAGGAGCCTTTTAAAAAAGAGGAAGTGATCGTTCACCTGAGAGAAGTCCTTTGGGGCGGACCGATCGAATATATGAGAGCCTTAAATAAGATTGAGGAGATGTTAGCTGAGGGGAAAAAACTCCAAGCCCGTGAGGTTGTTCAATCCCTCGGAAATGGAGTGGAAGCTCAATTCTCTGTTCCCAGCGCCTGCTACATTGCTTTCACATACAGTCCAGATTTTTGTGAGGCCATCCAGGCAGCCATCTCTCTCGGAGGCGACACCGATACGATCGCGGGAATGGTTGGAGCAATCGTTGGCGCTCATGTGGGAGAAAAGGGACTTCCAGTAGAATGGATAGAACAGTTGGAAGACGGACCGAGAGGTCGCTCTTTTGCCAGAAGCCTGGCAGATAGGTTATTCGAAACCTGGTGGAAAATTCATCAGACATGTGCAGAATAAAGCACAAGCCGTAAGATCAAATCCTGGCTGGCAACTTCACCTACAACTAATTACTGGAGGCCATATTCAAGAGCTGAGGATTACGGCTTGAAAGTGAGCATTAACGCCCTAAATCAGCCGACGCCTTACAGCGTCGGCTAGATTGCTTTGTTAGACACTGTTCCATTATCCCCAATCCATTCCTTAAGGGGCTCAATATTTCTGTGATCAATTACGGTTGAGTGTATTGTTTCCTCTTCTTCTCTTAACATAATACCTGCATAGGCCGGCAAGTCGGCCCAAGGAAGTGGCACAGAAGGAGTATCGAGTCCCCGTGTCTCATACAAAAAAGAACCTTGGACAAATGTTATTGTCGCTATGCCTTTAGTCTTTGCGAACTTCAGTGCACCAGACTGAAAACCAGAGGTTGCGAACATCATTGCTTTATGTCCACCTACGTCTTGAAGTTTGGCCCATAGAGCCAGTATTTTCTCACGTTCAACGGGGCGACTATATTTCTTGCATTCTATCAGGATGATAATGCTGGCCCCCTTGAGCATGGATAGCTTCGCTATGGCGTCGAACTCATAATCTCCACCCTGGCCTTCCAGGTGTTGAAGATGCTGAACCTCAAATTGTTCCAAATTACTGCCTGCTGCCATTAACCATGAAACAACCTGTTTTTCATATTCCTTCGGGGTTATGCCGACAGGATGCGCCGGGTTCCATGGTGACTCTCGATTCCATTTGTTCATTGTCGCCCTTGTGACAGTACTGTGATCAGTTAGCTCAATTACAAATTAATTCTTCAGCTTAGGCTTTTAGTCTCTTACTCCTGTCTCCCCAAATATGAGTATAAAGATCATCGCTTAGAGAGTTTAAATCGCTTACCGAGTTAAGCATTACCTCGTCTACCTTCCTTCCAAAAACATTCATCGTGGTTTCTAAAATGAATTCAAATGTCTGTACTGCCTTTAAAAATACAAAATCTGCATACAAAGATTCTTTCTGAGACCCGATTCTTTCCACTATGACTGAAGTGATATCAGTGTGCTGAATTCCGCATAGATGTCTGTAATCATCTTTGTACTGTCCATCGGCACCAACATATTTTGCAACATCTTTAATGTGACATATTTTATTTGCTTTCTCGAAATACCATTCCTTGGGAACTTCATGCTCACGTTTGTATCCAAAAGTATTTTTAAGTTTTGCGCACATTCTCACAACTGTCTCATTTCTATTGCCATGTCGATATGCTTCCACCCAATACCAGGATAAAAATCTCATAGCTCTTATAAATGCGAGAGAATCTTTTGGGGGATTGTCATCATATTGGAACCGTTCGACTCCGTCTTCGTTCAACATCTTTGCATTAATTAAAAACAAATACATCCAGTTAAGCTCCATTAAAGATCTGCCAAGGATGGCCGATTCAGCGATAAAGCTTTTTGAGATTAGTAGTTGAATTGCCGTTAACAGGGATTTTGTTCTTGTTAGCATTGCATAATTTGCAGATTGGAAGTCCGTCCAGGAAGCAGGATCTATTGATTCGAAATTCGAATAAAAGGCATGGTTTAGCCTTTCGTATATTTCATTTAAGATCTGCTTTCTATCCCTCATCTCGTCCTCTTAAGCGCTTCTTCTTTCACCTATAATCGTTCGGTAAATTTAGCACCAGCAAGTTGTCCCGCAGGTTCTGTCAATTTTAATTCTCTATGGTTTTATATAAGTCTACTAAGTTTGACTGGAAACTTCAACAAGAAGTATCGATTACCATTTGAAAGGTGGTATCAATGCAGAATTTTGAAAAATGACGACTTCAGGAAGGAACAAACGAAATTTCCCTTTACCAATTTTTTAAAATGAGCCGATGGGGAGGATCAACGAGTTCACCTACAAGTCATTACTCAACGATAACATCTTGGGCTGAGGATTACTGGTAGAAATCACGTATCCCAGGTGAATATATGAAAAGCAGATCGTGGCTTTTTTGAAGTATCGGAAACAGGTGATAGATAGCAGATAAATGCACTTTTGCCTAAATCCCTGAGCCACGATATATAGACACCAAAGAAGGCAAAACCAAAATAGCCCTGCCTTCCTTGATGCCACGTCTCCATCAGCCCTTACTGTTGCTTGAAAATGTCCGTTGCGATTAACACTACCGGGCTTGTCCCTTTGTTCTCAACCCAGTGGGTCACATTCCCATCCTCGGCCCAGCTCTCCCCCGCGCGATACTCCTTCGCCACGTCGCCCCTGTGTTCCATAAGCGTCCCCTTAAGCACGTACGCACCTCCGGGCCGATCTTTGTGACTATGGATCCCGATGACTCCGCCAGGCTCCAATGTTATTATCCGGAGCCGGAGCTGACGACTTTGCATGCCGGGGATTTCAGGACCGAGGTCGACTGCGGTGAGCAGGGTTATAGTGACGCCCTTGTTCTCAGTCGGCGCAGCCTGCTGAGCGGTCGCGGTGCTGGGTCCCGTGGAAAGCGCGAACCCCAGGAGCCAGGCAACGATTATCAAAGTGCCAAAGAGAGTCCAAATACTGACGGATTTTTTTGTAGCCATAATCGTTTCCTCCTTTTTAGCTTTGAAGATTTAATTGATATTTATAAGAAAGGACAATTCAAAAATGGCAGAAATGAAAGGCTCCAAAGGGAAACTCTGAATCCCCTGGATCCCTCATATCGGCATCTTCCGAAAACTCCATATCATACTGCACTCCAGGAGATTAGAGGGTTGGTTGTGAAGTTAATTAGGAACGGGTGCAAACAATAATTAGAAACTACTCTTAAGTGTATTGATAGTCAAGGAGAAAATTCCATCCTGGAGAAAATTCCATCCATAATTTACCCCATATTGCTGATTTTCGTTCGAAATGTTGCATTCTGAAGGAGGATACCAAAAACAATATTTCAGGAAGTAATGTTTTGGGCGCGACGTGGGTTCTCCTAACTCCAATAGTTCATTTTTATGAAGACAAACAAGGCAATACCATTCATGGGAAGGGATTCGGGACAGGTTTATTATTTTTCTTCGGGAGGCTTGATCGCCTTAAAACTGCGATAGAGCAACAGATCGTAGACGATCTTAAGGCCCCCGGACAAAAAGAAGGGCAGGTTCATTAGCGCTGCGTTTGCCAGCAAAGGCCCGGTGAAGACAGGCGACAGGGAGGCGCCTGTCGTCCGGGCAATGCCAGTGATGCCAGCGGCGGCGGACCGCTCATCCGGTGCTACCACAGCCATGGTGTAGGATTGGCGGGTCGGCACATCCATCTGCGAAATGCTAAAACGCATCAGAAGCATAGCAATAGCCAATGGAAGGTTTGGCATCAGTGGAACTAATATCAATAAAATATTTGAGGGAATATGTGTAAACACCATTGTTCTAATGAGGCCGATCTTTGAGGCAACCCATGCAGCGCTTAGTGCTGAAAGACCAGCAAGAATATTTGCCCCGAAAAAAATGCCCCCCAGGATTGCTGGCTGCACATTAAAACGTACGTGAAACCAATAGGCAAGGATACTTTGCAAGACGAATCCGCCGGCGAAGGCATCGATGGAGAACAAAGCAGATAGCTTGAGCACTATCCCCCGTGAACGATGTAGACCAAAACGAGTTCTGAAAGTAGAGGTGGAATGGGATGAATCACCACCTGCCTGAACTTCTACTGCAGGAGAAAGGCGGGTGAAGAACCCTCCCAGCATCACTCCTATTACCGCATACCCAATTACAATCGTGCGATAACTTCCGAGTGGCGTCACACCAGAGTTCTGTAGGGCTTGAACCACGCCACCCCCACCCAGTGCACCCAGTGCCGTGGCAAATGAACCGACAAGGTTGTACCAGGCGAAGATATGGGTCCGTCTTTCGTTTGGTACAATCTGCGACAATGCCGCTTGCTCGATAGACAAAAACGGACCGACTTCATAACCACTTGGGCTGATGACCCCTATCGTGGCTGCAATCAAAAGGAAAACAAAATTGCGCGTCATGGCGAATAAAACGCCAGCGAAAACCATTAGGATAGCCCCGGCAATGAGCATTCGTCGCCTGCCGACGCGATCAGCGTTCGTTGTAATCCATAGGGAGATGATCGTATCGCCAATTAAGGTCAAGGTTAGGAGAAGACCAATTTGGACTTGGCTCAGTCCTACTTGCTCGAGATAGAGCACGAGCACTATGGAGAGGAACCCGTAACCAAACATACGGGTGATACGGGTGATAAACAGGAAACTACCGTCTGGTGTCAGTTTACGGATCATTTGGGATCATTCCGGAATACGATGTTTTGTTTCATGGCCATGTCTTCGGACAGAGGATCGTTGGGAAGATTAACCGCCCCAGGGCATTTTAGAATAGGTCTCAGAGAATTTATCGCGAAACTCCCGGAAAAAACGTTCATGCTCTTTTTCCCAGGCTGAGAGCATTTGGAGTGCTTCTTTGGATTTCCCTTCCGTTTGTTTTGACATTTTCTCGTAAAATTCGCTCAGATCCTTTTCGATCAACCAGGCTGTATTGAAAATCGTCACTTCCGGCACCATCGAGCCCTCCAAGCATTGCTGAAGGAACTCTGATTTGGATCGCTCATCAAAATAATTGGTGGGTTCCAAGACCCCATCTCTCTCAACGGAGAGCTCGATCAGTTTTCCCTGCTTCAGACCCTCCAGAATTTTTTTGATGAAAAGAATGTGACGCTCTTCTTCTTGGATCAATCGTTTGAAGGCGCTGATCGCTGCTCCCACTCCCATCCTCTGGAGGGAGTTTTGGAAAAAAGCTTTTCCTGTCTCTTCCTGCTGGAAAGCATACTCAAAAATTTTAATTAAATTCTCATTGGCCGACATGATTTCCTCCTGAAGGCTCTTCTACCCCCTCACCTCATCCCTCTCCCCTGAGGGGAGAGGGATGAGGTGAGGGGCATCGGTATTATAAAAATTAGCTTACCTATTCCCTAACCAAAAATCAATCTTTTATAGAGGGAGATCACATTATCGCCCCCCCTTGAGTGATAAGAATTCCAGATTACGGACACGTGATGCGAGACACGATCACGGTATTTTTGTGCGTGTTGACAGAATGGGGAGATACGGAGTATGATTACTGAGGAGATAAAAATGGAAGAAATCATTTACCTCGAGAAACCAAATCTTACCAAACCGTATTTAATCATCGGGTTTGAAGGATGGCCCAATGCAGCCGAGGTCTCTTCTTTTGCCCTGCAGCATTTGGTCGACAATTTAGAGGCAAAAAAATTCGCTTCCATTCCGACGGAGAATTTTTATAAAATCTCTTCCTTACGACCGATAGCAGTCATCAAGAAGGGGAGATTGATAGAGTTAAAGTCCCCGGGCAATCATTTTTACTATGTCAAAAATCCTCTTTTCAACGACCTCATCCTCTTTTATGGGGTCGAACCCCATCTTCGATGGAATGTCTTTGCAGACCTTCTTCTCGATTTGGCTGAGAGATTCCATGTAATTCAAATCTTTACCATCGGTGGTACTTACGATTACATTCCTCACACCTGTCCTCCAATGGTCAGCGCCCTGTTCAATCACGAAGAACTGAGAGAGAAGGTGATCCAGGCAGGACTGGGGTTAACCGAATACTCCGGGCCTATCAGCATCCACACCTTTATTCTGGAGTCTGCTAAGAAGAGGGATTTGAAGGCGGTCAGCCTTTGGGGCCATGCTCCGCAATATCTTCACACGAGGAATGTAAAAGTAGTCTGCTCCGTTCTGAGAAGACTAATCGATTTGACCCAGATAGAGGTTGATCTCTCAGAGCTTGAAAATGCCGGTGACTATTTTGATCAGCAGGTCAACCAGCTGGTTAAAGAGGATCCAAAACTTCAGGAAGTCATCAGCAAATTAGAAGAGGTTTACAAGCGGTCAGAAAAACTTTCAGCGGAATCGAAGCAGGAGGAAGGACTAAAAGACGATAAGGTGGTCTACATTCAGGCCTTCCTAAAAAAATTGGAGGATGAAGAGAAGAAAGAAGGTTGATGTCTATATAAATTTCAACATGACCAACCGTGTTGATGCATGCCTAACAATCTTATTCAGAAACCTCATTTTATTTTCTTCCAAAAAAATCCCTACTTAATCTCTTTCAGCTTTTGAAGCAAACTGCGTGCGTTTTCAATGTCTTCCTTTGCTTTTGGATGATTAGGATCCAGGGCCAGGGTTACTTCCCATTCCTTAATGGCTTTATCGAGCTCTTCGTCAGTGAAATATTTGATACCTCTAAGATAATGTTCCCCAGAGAGTTGCTTTTTTACTAAGGCTATAGACTCCCTAACATCCTTGTATCCAGAATCTAAACGATTAAATACCTCAAGCGCCTCCTGGTATTTCTTCCCCCGGGTAAGCGATTTCCCCATTTGATAATGGGATTCGTTGATTAAATCGCGTGCCTCTCTATTTGCTGGATCATATTCCAAAACTCTTTCACTGATTGACACTGTTTCCCGATAATTTTTGACCTTATAATAAGCTAGAGCCTTAGACAGCAATTCTTTGGTATCTGCTGAAATCTCTTTGGCATCCATCGTTGACTCTTTGGTATCTATTGTCACCTTGGCCTTTGTAGATTCTAAAACAGGAACTCTTAGAGTATTCCCCGGTACCAATTTACTATCTATCCTGAGGTCGTTGAAGTAGGCGATTAAAAAATCCTTATTGGGGTCATTAAATGTTTTCCCCGCAATCCCTTTGAAAGTGTCACCCCCTTTTACTTGATAGAGTGTATAATCCTCTCCTGGCAATTTGTGCTTCAAGTAGTTTAGGGGTTCCTGGTGGCCAGGATTGTAATAAAGAGCGATTAAAAACTCTTTGCGGGCCGCTTCCATAGAATTGCTCTGATAATAAGATAATCCTTTCTTGAAATGCTGGTCAGCCATAGTGAGGATTTGAGTTTTTAAGGCCACTATTCTTTTTGCCACTTCTTCATCCGTTGGGATGAAGCTGGCGACAATCTCCCAGCTTTGTAATGCCTTGCGTAATTCCCCATTTTTTTCATATTCTATAGCCTTGCTCCGGCATTCCTCAAGAAATATGGAGAAGGGATCCTTTTCAATAGGCACTTTGGGTTCTGTAGGTTTTTTAGGCGGAGCAGCACAACTAAAAGTAACCAACACCAGAAGAACCAGGCCCATTCCCCAGATTTTGTGATGCAACAATCTTTTCACTTTAATGACTCTTCAGTAAAAACGGTTAAATTCTTTTCAAACTGGTTCAAATCAAAGTCTCCATAAATCATGGAGCGGTTTAACCTGTAATTATGGATAAAAAAGGGATTGCCACCCCGCTTTACTGTGAAAGCACCCCAATAACCATGTTTCTTCAAAAGCTCAATAACCAGGGGGTTGGTATCGCCATAAGGATAAGCTAGATATTTTACCTCTTTGTTCAGTTTCTTCTTGATCATCGTTTCAGATGCGGATAGTTCTTTTTCGATGGCCTCG
Source organism: Thermodesulfobacteriota bacterium (assembly GCA_049513055.1). GTDB lineage: Bacteria > Desulfobacterota > BSN033 > BSN033 > UBA1163 > UBA1163. The sequence continues at coordinate 16,282 of JBEKWN010000046.1, read as the reverse complement.
AAGTATTCCTTAAAGGACTCCTTCTGATCTATCGGAGTCAAGTGGCGATGTGTTTTTGTGTGGCACTGGATATCCATACCGTTGTTTGCCATTTCTTGGATAAGGTCCCAGGATAATGTTTTTTCACTTCCAACGATTAAATCTGTATAGACAAACAGCGTTGCTGGATAACCGTATTTTTTCAGGATTGGGAATGCGATATCATAGGCAGAGCGCCAGCCATCATCAATGCTGATGACGACTGACTTTTTAGGAATCTGGCTTTTAAATTCGAGAAAATCAAACAACTGATCCAAGGTAATCACCCGGTATCCTCTGTCTTTTAAAAATTTCATTTGCTCTTCAAAAGTTGATTGGGTAACTGTCATTTTATCCGCTCGGTCAAGTGAGAATTGATGATAACTGAGGACTGGAACGGTTTGATAACCTTTCGAGGTCAATCCTCCTTTCTGATAAGGTTTGAGGGGAATAATTAATGTTTGACCTGGGGTGAGTGTCTCAATATCGTTAAATTCGGCAATGAACCAATCCATGGAAGGATCATTGAGGTATTTCGATGCAAAGAAGGAGAGGGTATCTCCTTCCCGAGCTATTACAGCAATAAAGTTGGGGGAAATCCGCTCCATAAGGGGAGCTTCAACCTTGGAAACCTCGGGTTTGGATCTCTCAACTTCAGGGGGCTTGCCCTGGAGGGTTGCACACCCTCCAATGAATGCAAGAATGGGTACTACGCAACAAATTGAAAAAAAGTGCCGATGACCTTTCCGTATTTTATTCATCATCCCTACCCAGTATTATTTACTCCTTCTTTAATATCTAATAATTGAAATACCTCGACCGGTTCTGATCTGCCCTTTAATTTTTGAGGTGGAAGAGGCTTCACTGAAATCATATTTTTTGTCAATTCATAAATACTCTTGCTAATAATGATCTCTCCGGAACCAGCCAAGCTATTTAAACGTGAAGCGACATTCACACTGTCACCTATTACGGTATACTCCATCTTAACCTGAGAGCCTAGATTTCCTGATACCACCACGCCAGTGTTGATCCCTATCCCAATCCTCGATAGGAGTGGATTACTGTTATCCTCTGCTCTTTGTTGAAATTTTTTCTGCATAGCCACTGCGGCTTTGACTGCCCTCTCAGCATGATTCGTATGGAAAATTGGTACGCCAAAAACACCCAAGACCGCATCGCCAATAAATTTGTCGACATAGCCACCATACTCAAGTACCAGTTCCGTTGCAATTCCAAAGTATTCGTTCAGATCTCCCACAATCTTCTCCGGATCCCTTGTTTCTGAGAAGGCTGTAAAGCCTCTTACGTCGGTAAAAAGGATGGTGGCTTCACTCCTTATCCCTTTCAACCATGAGTCCTCTAGATGTGATAAGATCATATTCAGTACTTCGGGACTGACATAACGGCCGAAAGATTTCTGAATCAACAATTTATTCCAGAGTTCCTGAGCCATAAAGTTGAACGCTATGGCCAAATCCCCAAATTCATCCCTTCTAATCATATCAATTCTATATTGAAAATTCCCTTTGCCGATCTCTTGAGTGGCTAAAACCAATTTAGCAATAGGACGTGAGAAACCAATTCCAAGTAATATAGCGATTGATATCCCTAAGAGAATAATTAATAAACTCATAATGAGGATAAAGATCGTCTCCCGGCGAATAAGATTTTTGATGAAATCGAGAGATACCCCTACATGGACTGCTCCCAATTCTTTATCTTTAAACGTCACCGGCCTGGTCAAATTCAAAACATGTGTACCAGAGGGGAGTGTGTAATTAAAATAGGTTACGTTTCCATCCCTTTTTACCTCCCCAGTATTTTCAAACGCCTGAAGAGTCGCTCCAATATTGGTATGATCCGTATGGGCCTTGATGATTTGTTGGCGATCTACAATAATGGCATAAAGAAGTCCCTCTATGGATGCTGCTTCTTTTATCAGTCGGTTCAGTCTTAATATGTCATCATTCAGAAGAGGAATATTGGCGTTGTTGGCAAAATAGTTAAGACTCACTTTGCCCGTTTTAACTGTCTGCAAGTAGAGGTGATCCCTTTGCCGAGCCAGGATAACAAAACTTAAGATCAGTATGGTCAGCCATATGATGGCTGTGATTGCAATGGAAAGTTGAACCCGGATGGGGATACGGATAGAGGATAATTTATAATGATCTAAATAACCACCCTTTTCCTGGTCCGGTTTTCTTCGAAACGTTCTTCTTCGACCCAAGAAGATATATCGGCTGAAAACAGGGGTAGGTTTTTTACGGCGTTCTTTTAGAATACGCCTATCAGATTCTGTCAAACCGAAACCACCATCCATTAAAAATGAACCTTTGGCTTTAATTCAAAAAGTCAAAGGTTGCTACAGGATAACCTTTCTTTCGGCAAAAGTCTACCAAACTGGTATAAAAAATCAATAAAAAATTGAAGTGCAGGAATTTCAAAGACGACTATCGTAAGGTCGGGTTTAAGAAATTCACATTGTGGACTTCAACTACGATTCTTCACTTTTTCCTTTTCGCGGGCTTCCTTTTCGGTTTCCCAGATGGAAATTACAGGGAAAAATTTGGAGAAAAGGACGAAAGCAAGAGTGAAACCCGCAAAGAGGCCTGCGGTCATGGACCATTCCACCCATGAAGGCATGTAAGCGCCTCGGAGATAGGGGAGGCGAGGCTGACAGAAGGAGGGGATGATGATAAGAAAACGTTCCAACCACATCCCGATGACAATAGAGATGGAGGCGATGAGCAGCCCGGGAACGGTGCGTCTGAATACCAGGATGGGGAAAGGGATCACGAAACAGAGCGTCACCATCGTCCAGAAGAGAGGAGCATATTTCCCGGTGAATTTGCTCCAGAAGACCGCCAGTTCAAAAGAATCCCCTCCATAAACAGCAACTAAGTGTTCGGTAAAAGTAAAGTAGAACCAAAGCAATGTGAAGACCAGGAGAAGTAGACCGAGGTTGTTGAGATGGTAAGGTTTCATGTATTGCTCCAGATGGTAAACTTTTCTGAGAGCAATGGTCACAATGATAATCGTTGCAATGCCTGAGAAGATAGCACCGGTCACAAAATAAGGTGCGAAGATCGAGCTGTGCCACATCGGCTGTGTCTGCATCCCGAAGACCCAGGAGACGACGGTATGGACGCTTACGGCAACGGGGATCACAGCAATGCATAAAAAGCCAATGACTTTTCCCAGAGAGAGCCACTGTTTTTCTGTTCCGGTCCATCCCAGGGAAAGGGGTTTATAGAACCATCGCCGGCCAGGCATTCGGTCCCTGAGGAGAGCGATATCCGGAACCATCAGAACGTAAAGAAAGATATTGCTGACCACAAAATAAGTCATGATACAGGTAAAGTCCCAGATCAGTGGCGACTTGAACTGTGCATGGATGGCTACCCAGTAGAATCGAATGGATCGGCCCAAATCGAAAAGAATGTTCGTCGGACCGGCCGCTAAAGCAAAAACTGTTACCGCCTCTGCGGCTCGACCGAACGGGGTTCCCCATCGGGCATGGGTAATCCTCAAGACGGCTGAGACCAAGGCACCGGCATGGCTGATCCCGATAAAAAAGACGAAGTTGACAAGATAAAGGGCCCATGAGACAGGATGCCCCATTCCGGTCTCACCCAGTCCCCAGTAGTACTGCCAGCCAAAGGCGAAGACGGACCAGAGTATGATGGCCGAGAGGAGGGTTGTCACGAGCCAGAACGGCCATCCCGCTCGGGTTAGCGGGGCGAGAATGGGGGCGTATTTCTGGGCAGTGACCTCATTATCCATCATACCACTCCCCTTCCTTGAGATAGTAGACCTTGGGCTCTGTGCCCAGATCCTCCATCAGTCTGAAAGCTCGTCGGCTTTTAGAAAGCCTCGAGACATGACTCTTCGGGTCATTGAGATCGCCAAAATAGAGAGCCTCGCTCGGACAGGTCTCGACACAGGCAGGGACTACCTCACCCTCTCTGATCTTCCGCTTCTCCTTCTTTGCCACCATCTTTGCACTTCGAATTCTCTGGATGCAAAAGTTGCACTTCTCGGTGATCCCTTTTCTCCGGTTGTAGACATCCGGGTTCAATCCTTTTTTATATTCTTCGGGCCAGGTCGGTTCATGCCAGTTGAAATATCGAACCGTATAGGGACAATTGGAGATGCACATTCGAACCCCGATGCAACGAGGATAAACCTGGGCTACAATTCCTTCAGGATTCTTATAAGTTGCTGCTACAGGACAGACCTTTATGCATGGTGGTTGATCACAATGCATGCAGGGAATGGGAATAAAGCGCATCTCCACATTGGGATAGGATCCCTTTACTTCGCTGATGAGATTCATCCAGAACTTTGCTCGCCCAAGTTTGGCCTCTTTCTCTCCTATAAATGGAATGTTATTTTCCTGCCTGCACGCTACTACACAGGCCTGACAGCCTGTGCATTTATCCAAATCAATCACCATTCCCCAGCGATAAGTACTTTTTGTGTCCATAGTTTTCATATTGGGGAGGTCGGGAAATGGGGAGATAGGGAAGACCCCATCTAATCCTCCCAATAATTTAACGACGCTTGGCTCCGGGCAGTAGCCACGGTTGCGGGTTATTGATCAGGCTAACAATCTTGCCCAAGATATTATCATAAGAGGCGGATAGTTCTTGCCCAACTTCAACTTCCAAATAACCGCACTGGACTGCAAACTCTAACCAAACCTGAGTCTCAGCCCCTTCTGCTTCTGCGTCACTTAGCTTACTAAGGAACGAAGCTTCATAGCGTCTCTTACGCCAGGCTTCCGCTAGATTTGCACAGACTGATCGTGACGAACGGCGTACCTGGTCGGTCAGTGAATAGCGTTCTTCCTTCGGAAAAGATTTGCTTTCCTGAAATATTTTCATAGCCAAATTAAACGCTGTTTGATATACCTCTAAGTCATGGTGTGTTCGAATCAGTTTCTTTTCCATTCTCCCAATCTCCCGATCTCCCGATCTCCCTACCACCCCATCAGCATTTCTACACCTTATACACCTTCACCCTCGTCGAAAAGTAAGAGACAAATCCACCCAGATGATCATATTCTCTCACAAGAAGATCGTTTGGATTAATTCCTCTCCCTTTTGCCCAGCGGCCGTAAGCCTTGTGACCCTGTCCATAGGGAATGTGGATGCACTTTGGATGTGTCCCAGGGAAAAGCCTCGCTTTTGCTTTCAACTTTCCTGCTTTTGACTCCACCCAGACGAAGTCTCCGTCTTCAATCCCCATCTTTTGTGCGGTTTCCGGATTGATCTCGACCCAGGAATCCCATTTTTCTTTTAAATGGGGACCAAAGATTTCTTGAAGGAAAGGTTGATTGGCTCCTCTCCCTTCTGCCGTGGTCATCAGTTTATAGTTGATGAGATGGAAGGGATATTCTTTATCCTCTCCAACCCATCTCGGTTCCTCAAAATGTGGAAGAAAAACCTTGTCTCCTCTCGCCCCTATCTTTATTTCCTCAAGGATTTGATCTAAACCTTTGGAACTCCTTTTCGAAACCTCCCTCAAACCTCTTTCCATAGTCAAGGAATAGAACTCAAACTTTCCAGATGGGGTGTTAAATTTTTTTCGCCATTCTCCAAAGGGATATGCAGGATCCCACCAGCCCCCTCGCTCGATTAAAGTATTCCAGAACTCTTCAAAATCCTTTGCTTGGATGGAACCTCGTTTCGATGCAAAAACCCCTTTGATCGAATCTTTGATAGCCTCTTGAAAATCCTTCCAGGGAAATGATTTGCCAACGTTGCCTCCAATTCCCTTTGCTATGTTGATGATGACATCTCCAGTATTGCGGGTATCGTATAAGGGTTTATCAATCGCAGGGCTCCGCAACCCAACCATCGGGAAACCCAATCCGGGCTCCGCATGGTCATCCTGCCAGCGCTCCAAATAGGTTCCGTCAGGAAGGACAAGATCAGAGAGCATGGTTGTCTCATCCATAAAGGGTGAGAAACTGACGATGAAAGGAATCTTTTGCAAAGCGATACGAAATTTTTCAGGTTCAGGAAGGCTGAAGAGAGGATTGGTATAGTACAGGAAAAGTGTGTCAATAGGGTAGGGCTTGCCTTTCTGGATTCTCTCCGGAAGTGCAGAAGGAAGTTCTTCAGCAAAAGGGAAGGGGATGGTTCCCGCTCCATCCATTCGAGGGTGGGAAAGACCCTTTTCTGCAATTCTATCCTTATGAACGGCAGGCCATTTTTGAAAAGGAGGCTTTTTTTGAAGAAGAAGACCCCCCGGGTTATCGATTGACCCGACCAGCGCATTGAGGCTATCCACAGCCATCTGTGCATAGGTTCCGTTCGTCTGCATGCCCACTCCCCTTCCGGTGATAGCGATGGAAGGTTGGTGAGACGAAAATTCTTGAGCGATCTGAACAATGATCTCTTCAGGAACTCCTGTTAATGAGGATACCTGCTTGGGTGAATATTCCTTGAGCACGAAGGTCTTAAAACCCATGTGGGGCTTTCCATCACTGTCTTTCCAATCTTCGAATCCAAAGGCATAACGATCAATAAATTGATGATCGTATTTTTTCTCCTTAATGATCCAGTGGGCAATTCCCAAGGCTAAAGCTCCATCGGTTCCAGGTTGAATAGGAATCCACTGGTCTGCCTTCGACGCCGTAACAGAGAATCTCGGTTCAATCTGGACAATCTTTCCCCTGATCCCAGGCTTTCCTCTCCTCAAAAATCCATAACCCCAGAGATTTCTTAGGGAGGGTCTCGATGCTTCCAGAAGACTGGCTCCAAAGGAGAGGACATAATTCACCTCTTCCCAGTGAATAGCCAAAAAGTCTCTTACACCCATGGTGAAGAGGTGGCCTTTTAGAATACCTTCAGAACCCCTGGCAGGATTTCCGAGGTGATTAGGAGAACCATAAGCTTCGATGAACCTTGCCATGAGTTCAACCATGTGGCCACGATATCTTCCTCCCAACACCATCAGATGGTGAGGTCTTCCTTCTTGGCGAAGGGTCTTTAACCTCTGTGTGACAAGGCCAATCGCTTCATCCCAGGAGATCTTCTCCCAATTTCCTTCTCCACGCTTCCCTTTCCTTTTCAATGGATGACGAATTCGATCAGGATCATAAAGGACTTGAAGTCCGGACTGGCCTTTTGGACAGAGCCGTCCCTTATTCATCGGATAATCTTTGATACCTTCCAGTTTAACAGGCCAATGCATGACTGACCGAATTCGAAGCCCGCAACCACTGGGGCATTGGAGACAGACACCTGTTGACCAGTACTCCTCATAAGGAATCCATTCCCCCTCCTTGGGCAGAGCCTGGAGGAGCTCATCGGGCAGGACCATTCCACAGGTCGCCGCCCCTATCATCTTTAACAAAGTTCTTCGAGTAATCTTCATCATTATAGTTACTTAGTTCGGAGTTATTAATACAAACGCGTTAATTCCTTTTACCTCGTCATTGCGAGTGACCAAAGGGAGCGCGGCAATCTCTCTTTGTAACTACGAGATTGCTTTATCATTTCATTCCTCGCAAAGACAATTTATTTAATGCGTTTATATTAGTTCGGAGTAAGATGTAAAGACTCCGGACTAACAACTCATTACTCCGAACTGATCAACTGGAGTGACAGGTATAGCAATCGATACTGGCTCTTCTTTTTTGGTGGCAGTTCATGCACCACTCCATATAGTTTCGATCAACCATTTTTACCGGCCTTTTCTTCACACCTGTAAGACCATGACAGAGAGAACAGTCCACCCCATTTTGGATGTGAATCCAGTGAGGGAAAACGACATATTTTGGAAGTTCGTACATACGGTTCCACGGAATCTCTCTTCCTGCTTTGACATATTCGACCACTTTCAATGCTTCGGGTCTCTTACTCATCGCATCCGTTGCATGGCAGGCCCGGCAGAGCTCAATGTTTGGAATCCCCGCAGCACGATACCTTTCTACATAACGGTGGCAGAAAGAACAGTTTAATTTGGCTACTTCTTTGTGATGGATATGATTGAAAAGGATGGGTTGGTCCACGGATACCCAGCTAAAAATTGGGAAGATGGAATAAAAAATGGTTTTGGTCTGAAACCGATAGCCATAGTAGGCCACGATAGAGAAGAGGAGGAGAATGATAACAAGAATAAAAAGGACGAGTTTCTTCCTCATATTAATTATCTATATTGGATAGGTCGCAAATCTGTCAAGAGAAAATCTGCAGAACGACCTTATATTAATGAAACAGATTATCCAGGGTGAGCAAGATCATCACTACCACAGCATAGGAATTGACGGTTTTGAAAGTGAACGGCAAAGAGAATTTACGACCTTTAGCGGTTAGAAGTCTCAGGGATTTCCACATCAACCAGAATGCGGCAACCAATAAACCTCCCTGGATGGCATGAGATTCCACAATGCCAAACAGAGGTATCATCATACAGGCGGCAGCCGTCGCAAAGATCCATATGAAAGTAATCCTGCTGAGCTGTGCTGATGTAAATATTCTGGTCAGTGAGGGCAGTCCAGCTTTCTCATAATCCCTTCCAAAATTTAAGAGGAGAAGCCAGAAATGGGGCACTTGCCATATAAAAAAGAAAAATGAAATGGCAAGGATTTGCGGGTCAAGAGAGAAAAAACCTTTCCCCGAAATCCAGCCTATCACTGGAGGAATGGCTCCAACCAGGGCTCCCGGGATTGCGGCAAAGGCGCTTTTTCTCTTAAGAAAGGTATAGACCCCGTTATACCAGAGCACGGCAAAGAGTCCTAACCCCAAAGCCGACCAATGAGCCCCGAAATAGAGAAGGATGGAGCCGAATAAAAGAAGGCCTATGGAAATCTTCAAGGCAGTGGATGGAGATAATTTCTTTGAAGGAATAGGGCGCCCCTGTGTTCTTTCCATCAAATGGTCATTTTGCCTCTCCTGATATTGATTCAGTGCACAGGAACCAGATGCGAGAAGGAAAACACCTAAGATGGGGAGAATCATATCACTGGATAAGCCTCGGCGGGCAAGAATAAATCCTGCAAATGTCGACAGGGTTGAAAACAGAGAGATTCTGAATTTCGTTAATTCAAGAAGAATGTTTATCCATCTTGTCACGGTCTCTTACCCTCCTGAAGCAACTGAATGCCAAGGTGAAATCTATTTCAACTCTTTTATATAGTTGATGAGTTCATTGAGCTCCTCATCCGTCATTTTTTGAGAGGGCATGATAGGGGGAAAGCCTTTAACCACATCTGCATTGGGTTCCAATATGGATTTCCGGAGATAAGCTTCGTCCGCCACAATGTTTCGTTCTTTTCCATCTGTCATCACGGTGACGGTCTTTCCAAAGAAACCCTTAAGGGTGGGACCCACTCTTGGAGTTCCATCAATGCTGTGGCAAGCCATGCATCCCTTTTCCTGAAAGAGCTGAGCCCCACGAGGTTTCCCCTTGGTAGCCTCCATTTCTTCCTTTCCTTTTTGATACCATTGATTAAATTCATCCTCAGGAAGGACCACGATCTTGGTGACCATTTTGGCATGTTGGAGTCCACAATACTGTGTGCAGAAAACATCAAATCTCCCCACTTCTGTGGACTGAAACCACAAAGTATTTGTCATCCCCGGTACCACATCCTGCTTAATCCGGAATGCGGGCGCATAAAAACCGTGGATCACATCTTGTGAAGTGAGTGATAATTTGACAGGCTTTCCAACAGGGACCTTTAACTCCTTGCTTTTCATCCCATTTTCATATTCAAAGAGCCAGGACCACTGCCGCGCAATGACCTTGACCTTCATCGCATCTACAGGAGCCTTCTTCAAGAAGTTGAAACCTGTCAATCCATAATAAAACATGGTCAAAACGAGTAGGGTGGGCACCACTGTCCAGATGATTTCAAGCCAGGCGTTATCATGGATATCGCTCGGTTGAGGATTTCTCTTCTTCTGATACCGGATGACGAAATAGACCATGAGAAAGGTAATCAGGCCGAGGAGGAAGATCGTGATGGCCAGAATATAGAAGAAAACTTGATCGACGACTTCTCCGGATAAACCCGTCGCCCACGAAACAAACATGATTGTTTTCCTCAACGAAAAGCAATGTCAGTAAAAGTCAATCCAATGAATATCGTTAGGACCGCCAGAACAATTGGAATCATGAGTTTAAAAAGCAGACCTGTTTCGTATTTGAGGTGCATGAAGTAGCTGAGCACCAGTCCCGATTTAAAGGCAGCGATGGCCAGGACGATAAGAATGCTCAAACGACCTAAATTCATCCCTGCCATGGAGACAGTCATTCCCGTCAGAATCAACAATCCCACCCAGACCCAAACATAGGTTCTATATTTCATCCCGTGAAATTTTTCTTCTCCTGTCTCCACTCAGCCTCCTTCAAATACTTTTCCCTTTCTAAGAGGGAATTAGGTGATCAAGTAAAATAAAGGGAAAAGAAAGATCCAGATAATATCTACAAGGTGCCAGTACAATCCAGAGTTTTCTAAGGGAACAAAACGATTTTGGTTAATTTTTCCTTTTATCATTAAAACAAGCATCACGGAGAGGATAGAAATTCCTACCAGCACATGGAGACCGTGTAACCCGGTCATGGAATAATAAAGACCAAAGAAGAGAACCTCCCCTTTGCTGCGTCCTAAGAGGCGAGGGGAATTGGGATAGAGGCCGTGTTCGATCTTGGCCGTCCATTCAACATATTTGACCGAAAGAAATAGCAATCCCAAAAATATGGTGCCGAGGAGGAAGAGTATGGATAATTTGCGGTTCCCTTTTTGTATCGAAAAGATGGAAAGGGCCATGAATAAACTGCTGGTGATTAGAATCAAGGTGTTGATTGTGCCGAGAACTCGATTCAGTTCCCATGCAGCAAGATGAAAGTCCAAAGGGTTTTTATAGCGGTAGGAAGAATAAAGAAGAAACAATCCTCCAAACAGAAGAATTTCTGAGAGGAGGAATAGCCACATCCCTATTTTTGAACCCGTGTAGTCCTGATGAGTCTCCATAGCCATTTCAATCCAAATTACTAATTTCTTAATCCCCCCATCCCCCCTTTAGTAAAGGGGGGCAGAGGAGGATTATTGAAATTCATATGGTCCTTTTTCCACAGTGGGAATATTTTCAAAATTTTCTGTTGGCGGAGGTGAAGGAATCTGCCATTCGAGAGTAGCTCCGCCCCATGGGTTATCTTCGGCTCTTGGCCCTTTTCGTAAAGCTTGAAAGAGATTGTAAAATATTAAAATGAGTCCAGCGATCAGAATCCAGGAACCAATGGTTGAAATCAGATGAAGCGTATGGAACTGGGGAGGGTAGTCATAATATCTGCGGGGCATTCCTTCCCAGCCGAGAATCAGCATAGGGAAATAGAGAACATTAAAACCAATGAATAAAATAAGCCATCCCCATGCAGCCCGTTTCCAGTTATACATTTTCCCAAACATCTTCGGAAACCAGTAGTGAATGGCTGCCAGGAAGCCAAATCCCATCCCGCCGAAAATGATGTAGTGGAAATGTCCGACAACCCAGTAAGTATCATGGAGGTGCATGTTCACAGCGAGGGCACCCTGAATAAGACCTGTGAGTCCGCCAATAGAAAAAAGAAAAATGAACGTGAGGGCAAACAGGAGCGGCGGTTTCAGTTCAATCGAACCTTTATATAAAGTGGCCACCCAGTTGAAAACCTTGACCGCACTGGGGACAGCGACTAAAAAAGTCAGGAGGGAAAAGATCAGGTTGGCAAGGTCGCTCTGCCCGCTGACGAACATATGATGACCCCAGACCAGAGACCCCACACTGGCAATGGCAATGCTTGAAAAGGCGATGGCTTTATATCCGAAGATCCTTTTTCTGGCAAAAACAGGAATGACTTCAGAAATCACCCCCATGGCTGGAAGGATTATGATATAGACTGCTGGATGGGAGTAAATCCAGAAAAGGTGCTGGTAGAGAATGGGATCTCCGCCCTTGGCAGGGTCAAAGACACCCACCCCAAAATATCTTTCAATCATAATAAGGACGAGAGTAATTCCGATCACGGGTGTGGCGAGAATTTGAACCCAGGCCGTAGCATAGATTCCCCATACAAAAAGAGGAAGGCGAAACCAGGTCATACCAGGGGCTCGAAGCCGATGAGTGGTGGTTACGAGATTGACCCCGGTCAGGATAGAGGACATACCCAGGACAAAAACTCCAAAAACCGCAAGGGGGACATTGACCGTTGTCCTGAGGCTGTAGGGGGCATAAAAAGTCCAGCCCGTATCAATAGGTCCGCCGCCCGTAAAAAGGGAGAGGAAGACGATCGTCGCCCCTGAGATGTAGAGCCACCAGGAGAGGAGATTGATCCTCGGAAAGGCCACATCTCTTGCACCGATCTGAATCGGGAGAAAGAAATTTCCAAAAATGGTTGGAATCGCAGGGATGACGACCAAAAAGATCATGATGATCCCATGCAATGTGAAAATGGAATTATACATCTGCGGCTTCATCAGGTTGAATCCTGGGGCAATCAGTTTCAGCCGCATCAGAAATCCGAAGAAGACAGCCACAGAAAAGAATAAAAGAATCAAGGAGAAATAAAGCAGGCCGATTCTCTTGTGGTCTGTCGAAAGAATCCATGCAAAGATTCCGCGATATTTCCCCTGATGTTGATAAAAACTGGCGATTGGATGGGTTCCCTCTAATACCCCATTTTTTGTCATCCTGATCACTCCTCTTGAATAGGTTGTCTTTTGCCCTTGAAGACGAGAAAGAGAATCAACGATAGGGCAAAAAGCAAGGTGACGATGCCAGTAATTTTTAAAGTGTTGAATACATATTTTCTGCCTTTGGGATCATAGCTGAAGCAAAATCTTAAGACTTTGCTGAGGGTGGGCCCAACCTTTCCTTCCGAGGCTTCCAGGAGAGCCATCTTCAGATCGAAAGGAAGAAAGTCCGTGCCATACATGTAACGGGTGATCTTTCCGTCTGAAGAGAGGATGATCACTGTTACCGGATGTAAAAAATCCTCACCCTGTTTTTTAAAATGAAAACCTATCGCATCGGTTAGTTTATGGATGCTCTCCTTATCCCCGGTTAAAAATCTCCAGGCATCTTCCGGGAAGGGCTTTTCGATCATTTTGAGATACATTCTTTTCTTTTCAAGGGCGAGGTCAGGCTTCTCGGTTTCATCAAAACTGAATGCCACCACTTTGTACTCTTTGCCTGGTTCAGAAGGAAGTTTGTTTATCACCCCAGCCAGATTAGATAATAAGAAACTGCATACATTGGGACAGTGGTAATAGACAGGAGCGAGAATGGTGGGCGTTTGGATCAACTGTTTCAGAATGACTGGATTGCCGTTCTCATCATGGAGGGTTAGATCAAGGGGTATAAATTGCCCTAATTTCTCATCAATCCCTATACCAGAAAGATCTTTTGGCTGCTCGACATGGGCGTTGACAGCGCAGTGGAAAAAAATGATTCCCATTAGGAAAATCAAAAGTTTTATGGTGAATTGCATCTTCATTGCTCAGAAAATAACTCCGTATCCCCCTCTCCCCAGGCGGGAGCGGGCGGGGGGTGAGGGGGACAATTGCATGTCCACCCCCACCTCAATCCTCCCCCGTCAAGGAGGAGGATAATATCCTCCAATTTTCATCGTTCGAGGGTGACGTAGCCGTCATGAAACATTCTAATGAAAAGTGGCCAGAAACACACGACAATGTAACAGAAATCTAATTGATATTTTACGAGAAAAAAATCGATACTGCAAATAGGGGATGTATTGTATTTATTTGAAAATCTTACGGTATTTTTTATGACCCTTTTCTCACCCCATAATTTATTTCAAATTTATGTGCAAATCAATCAAATTTTGATGAAGGGGGTATTAGAGAAAATTTGAACAAGGTCAGAATTTGTTTGACATAATAAATAATTCAATATTAAATACACCCATGAGGTAAGCGATGTTTTAGTTTTTGGGTGGGGTATGGTGGGAGTCATGACCTGCCAAAAAATGAGCCCTTGTAGTTCTAAGGAAATTTGGACTATAAGAGCTTTTTTATTTGATGTTAGGCTCTTTGGTATACTGATTAGTGCATCATCTTGGAATAATTATAGAATATTTCCTCTGGTAATAAAACAAAAAAGATTAATAAGGTGATATAGGCAATGTCCCCTTACATCTGCCTCATTATTATTATTAGTATCTTATCTTTTCCTCTTTATTCCATTGGTCAAATCTATAAGTGGGTGGATGAGGAGGGAATCGTTCACTTTACGGATGATCCCTCTGAAATTCCAGAGAAGTATGCCTCTAAATCAGAGAAACCAAAACAAAACCTTACGATAAGCCCTTTAGTAGAAGCTGAAGAGCCAAAAAATGATTTAAAACAACCCATCAACCAAAAATCAAATGGTATGACTCTAACACAATGGGGTTTAAAGGTTTATGAGGAAAAATCAACAAGGAATTTGGTTTATCTCATTGGTTTATTAATCATTCTTTTGGTCATCATTAAAATATTGAGAGAGCCAAGGCCTGCAGAAGTTCTGAAGGGGCCTTTCGTCTCAATAAAAAGACCCATTATATTTAATGTCTATTACAGAGAATATTCCACCGATTCAATGGTCTTTCTTGGAAAGATTATCGAAAGAAGAAGAAAAGAGAGGAGAAATAACCGTAAAGACCTTTTATATAAGGCGAGGCAGGACTATTCTGCTCGGGTTAAAGATCCCTTTGCCATATTCCTTTTGAGTTCGTAGGGAAATAATAATGCCAAGAAAGATGAAGAAGAAAAATAGAACAGTTTCATTTATTGTCATTAATCTAATCTTTCTGATCCTGTTGTTTTTACCTTCTATTTTATTTGCACAAGTTTATGACAATATCGGGTTTAGAAAGGATGTGCCAGAGGAGATAAGAGGACAGCTTGTTTTATGCCCCATGAGAGTTGACAACCCTCCTACTATTAGTTCAAAATAGTGACATTTTTAAGAATACAGAAAAAACGAATAAAAAGGAGAAATAGCATGGAAAAGAGCAAACTTGGCCCGGAACCTCTAATTCTACCTATGCCTGCCTTAGTCGTTGGCGCCAACGTAAATGGAAAGCCAAATTTTATGATTGCCTCTTGGTGTGGAATCGCAGCATTCAAACCACCGGCTATTACTGTTGCCATGAACAAAGCCCGGTATACCCTGAGAGGTATCAGAGAAAACGGGACCTTTTCTGTTAATGTTCCCTCCTGCGAAATCATCAAGAAGACCGATTATTGTGGTATCTACTCCGGGAGGAAGAAAGATAAGTCGCAAATTTTTAAAACTTTCTACGGTGAACTGAAAACGGCTCCTCTCATACAAGAATGCCCGATAAACCTTGAGTGCAAGGCGCTCCATTATCTGGATATGAGAACCCATATCCTCATTGTCGGTGAGATCATTGAAACCTACGTAAGTAAGGGTTGCCTGATAGATGGAAAGATAGATCCAGAAAAGATTGATCCCCCTATCTACATTAGGAGCACCATGAAATACCATCGCCTTGGAGAGGTTTTCGCGTCGGCGTTTAATGTTGGAAGAGAGCAGGGGGATACTCGTAGCCCCGAGACCATCTTATCCAACAATATGACGGGCCTTCCTATTTGAAAATGCCCCTTTCTCATTCGAAAATAGGGACGCATCCTATTTACCGTTTTTGGGTGCCACCGGCATAAAATCCTTGACTATGTATGGACGCCAGCTAAGATTTGGATAAATACCATATTAGTCTTTCGTGTCTCTCCGTCTCGAATATACTCAGCATAACATTCCACCCTATGTGAGCCAACGCTAACACCGGGAAGGTACACTTGGAAAGCTCTCTTCGTTCCTAAGGTTAAATACGATGCATCCGATACATCAAAACAGGATGGCTCCTCCCCTGATTCATAGAAACAAGCTCTTTTAATCTCTGGGTTACCGGCTGCCCCAAAAAAAATATTAACCGCAAAGGATGCATTCGCTTCGATGCCACTTCCCAGAACATCTATACTTAATAATCTTAGCTCGCCCGAAGCGAGAGGTTCGGTTGGCACTGTGGCACAAGAAGAAGCTATCAACAAAACCACTCCACCCAACAAAACAGTTAATAATATTGACCTCGTAGAAATAACCTCTTTCCTATTATTTCCCTTCCTTTTTTCTCTTCATCTCCTGATCCATCAACCTCATCGGTGAATTTATGAATCACTTGATCCATTTAAAACATAAATTTTAAGAAATCATTTTAATTCAGTTTTTCCCTGGTTTTGAAATAC
>JBEKWN010000045.1:0-25591 GCA_049513055.1 Thermodesulfobacteriota bacterium | reverse complement strand
AAGCCGTTCTTAACCGACAAGATCCTCTCGAAGTGGCTGTTCAGACCGGAAGTTCGCTACGACCACGCTGATCACTCGCTCTTCAACAGCGGCGACAGAAATCAGTGGACATGCAGCGTGGACGCCCTCTTCACCTTTTAGGATCGCCGTGGCGGTTTCGCACCCGCCTGGGCGTGCGGAGACGAGGGTATCAAAAAACTGTTTTCGGGGAGGTAGAAAAGATGAAAAAGATTGAAGCCATTATCAAACCCTTTAAGTTGGATGAAGTGAAGAATGCATTGACCAAAATCGGTGTTCTTGGGATGACCGTTACCGAGGTCAAAGGATTTGGAAGACAGAAAGGCCACACAGAATCCTATCGGGGAACCGAATATGCCATTGATTTTTTACCTAAGTCTAAAATCGACCTCATCATTACCGATGAATTGGTCACTCAAGTGATAGAGACCATTGAGAGGGTCGCTAAGACAGGAAAGATTGGGGATGGAAAGATATTTTTGTCTCCTGTAGAAGAGGTGATTCGAATTCGGACAGGTGAGCGCGGAAAAGAGGCAATCTGAATTAAGTATGTTCTAACTCCTCTTTTATCCGCGAATTAACGCTTCAAGCCCCATTGAAAAAATTGGTTGTTTTTTAACAGCCTGCTTAAATTTCGGCAAGAAATTTCTTGAAAAGCTACTACCAGGATATAAATATCCCAGAGGTAATCCCCACCAACTATTCAATAATTTTGATGAAACCCCATTAAACCATAAACCTCTACCAACTGGCATAAGGATTGCTCATTATCAAATAAATCCCTCCCAAAGAGGGGACGAGGAAGCTTCCAGCCCTCACCCCCTCCCTCACCTTGAATGGGGAGAAGGAATAGATGAAAGTATGAATGTTTTAATCATCAAGCATGTGGATATTGAAGGACCGGGACTGATTGAATATTGTCTGAAGCAAATAAAGATTTCTTACCAGATTCTTTGTCTCGATGCAGATATTCATCTCCCAAAACTTGACGATTTCACCCACATCATCATTTTGGGAGGGCCAATGAATGTTTATGAGGAAGATCGTTACCCCTTTCTCAGAAAAGAAGATCTCTTTATCAAGGAAGCGATTCAGAGAGGGAAATTCATTTTAGGAATTTGTCTTGGAGCACAATTGATAGCAAAAGCACTCGGTGCAAAGGTCTCCAAAGCGCCTGTAAAAGAAATTGGATGGTATGATGTCTCCTTGACAAGAATAGGTTCGCGGGATCCTCTCTTTTCCAATCTTCCAAAAACATTCTCTGTATTTCAATGGCATGAGGATACCTTTGAGATTCCAAAGTCCGCAAAGCTAATCGCCACTTCATCCCCTGTCCCCCGTCAAGCCTTTCGATATGGAGAAAAAGTTTATGGCCTTCAATTTCATCTCGAAGTGACTGAGGAAATGATCTGTGAATGGATGGAAACCTACGAAGAAGAATTTAAGGGTCTTCAGTCCCCCAAACTATTTTCAAAAACTGAGATTATGATTGAAACCGAGATAAAGATCGAAACCTATACGAGAAGGGGAATGAAATTTTTAAAAGACTTTTTCGGACAACCCATTATAGGTCACTGAGCCATTGAATCATTACAGAATCAAAACATATCGAAGAGGAGGGATCAAATGAAAAAGATTTTGTTTCTGTTTCTTGTCCTCATTTTTTTATCAGTGACGGTTACATTTGCTGAAGAGCCTAAGGGAACATTGCCCTCTCAGCAGGCTCCTGTTGTGGCTCCACCACCTGTCCAGGCTACTTCAACTCTATCAAAAGTGGATACAGGAGATACTTCATGGATTTTGATTTCTTCTGCTTTGGTCATGCTGATGACACCCGGACTTGCCCTTTTTTATGGCGGTATGGTTCGAAGTAAGAATGTCCTCGGTACAATCATGCAGAGTTTTATTGCCCTGGGCGTGATTTCGATCCAGTGGGTCCTTTACGGATATAGTCTTGCCTTTGGCCCCGACGTGGGCCACATCATCGGAAGTCTCGGCTGGGTCGGGCTCAGGGGTGTAGGTCTTGACCCAAATCCCGATTATGCAGCTACCGTCCCACATCAGGCATTCATGATCTTTCAAATGATGTTTGCCGTGATCACGCCCGCTCTGATCACAGGCGCATTTGCTGAAAGGTTTAAATTCAAGACCTATCTTGTATTCCTCATCCTCTGGGCAACATTTGTCTATGATCCTCTTGCGCATTGGGTTTGGGGGGTCGGTGGTTGGATCAAGAATCTTGGAGCCCTTGATTTTGCAGGAGGTCTTGTCGTACACATCAGTTCAGGGGTCGCTGCACTGGCCGCTGCCCTGGTAGTGGGAAAGAGAAAGGGCTATGGCGATGAGCCCATGCCTCCTCACAACCTGACCATGACTGTTTTGGGTGCAGCCCTGCTCTGGTTTGGCTGGTTTGGTTTCAATGGTGGAAGCGCCGTTGCATCCGGTTCTCTTGCAACTTCTGCCTTTGTTGTGACACATATCGCAACAGCTTCGGCAGCCCTATCCTGGATGATTGCAGAATGGGTATATCGGGGGAACCCAACTGTTCTTGGTGCAGCATCTGGCGCAGTGGCCGGACTGGTTGCCATCACGCCTGCATCTGGTTTTGTAGGACCCATGCCAGCCATCATCATTGGCCTCGTTGCTGGTTTAGCTTGTTATTATGCCATTAACCTCAAGACCAAACTCGGATATGATGATTCTCTCGACGTCGTAGGCGTTCATGGAGTGGGTGGCACGTGGGGTGCATTGGCCACAGGGCTCTTTGCATCAAAGGTCATTAACTCAGCAGGGAATGATGGCTTATTCTTTGGCAATCCCTCACTCATTGGCATCCAAGCATTGAGTGTAGTTTCGGCGTGGGTTTACTCTTTCGTGATGACATTGATCATATTGAAGATTCTTGATTGGACCATGGGTTTGAGGGTAAACGAAGAACACGAAGTAAATGGTCTCGATTTAAGTCAGCATGGGGAAGCAGGATATAGCTATTGAGTGAAGAGTTAGGCGTAAAGATTAAAAACGGAGGAGATGAATGAAAAAGATCGAAGCGATTATAAAGCCATTTAAATTGGACGAAGTAAAGAATGCCTTAACCAAAATCGGTGTTCAGGGAATGACGGTTACCGAGGTCAAGGGATTTGGAAGACAAAGAGGCCATACCGAGGTTTATCGGGGAGCTGAATATACAATCGATTTTGTCCCCAAGGTTAAGATTGAACTAATCACCACCGATGAAATGGTCCCTCAGGTGATCGAAACCATTGAACGGACTTCCAAGACAGGAAAGATTGGAGATGGTAAAATATTTGTATCACCCGTTGAAGAAGTGATTCGAATCCGAACCGGAGAACGTGGAAGAGATGCAATTTGAGCTGGGTGTTACTAAAAACGGGCTCGTCGATACCAAAAACCTGATGGCCCAGGCAGTATCCAATCATTCCTCCCCAAGGGAATTCCTTCGCCAACATTCCGATATGGTGGACGGCCTTGTGAGAAAGGCCTTCCAGAAGGCACAATCCCAAGTTTCCGCCCCATCGGTCTGCCTCATGGCAGTAGGAGGATATGGAAGGGCTGAGCTCGCCCCTTACTCGGATATCGATCTTCTTCTTCTCTACTCTTCTTCGCAAAAAGAAAAACTTCCACCTTTGGTTGAGAAGACCCTCTACCCCCTATGGGATTTGGGATTGGATGTAAGTTGTAGTTCGAGGTCGATCAACGAATGTCTGAAAATGACTCAATCGGATTTACATATCAAAACAAGCTTGATCGACGGACGTTATCTCGATGGAGAATATGAATTCTTTCGCAATTTTTATAGTCTCTTCACGAAAAAAGTTATTCACCGGAAGGTGCGAAAGTTTGCAGAGGGTTTGGCTAAGGACCTTTCCCTGCGCCATCAAAAATACGAAGATCCTGCCTATGTCCTGGAGCCCAATATCAAAGAAGAAGAAGGAGGGTTAAGAGACTTCCAGATTGGACGGTGGACGATTAGGGCGAAATATAAGACGGACCGTTGGGATTCAATCCTCTTTCCGGACCACTCTCGAATGTTAGATAAAAGCATCCAATTCCTCTGGGGGGTTAGAAACCAACTCCATCTCCTTAGCGGAAGGAGGCAGGATGATTTTACTTTTGAATTGCAGGAAAAAATCGCTCCCACTCTTGGCTTCCCCCATAGCACGAAGGGCATCGAAGAGATGTTGAGGCAGTATCATCTGTCCACCGAGAGGATCTCAAACTTTGTCCATGATATCCTTGAGCGGGCCCTCTATGAACCCTCTCTTTTTAAAAAAACCTTCTTTTTCTTTCAGCGAAAGAAAATCGATGAGAATTTTGGAATCGCTTATGGAGAACTCCATCTTTTTGATCCTATTACCTTCAAGAGAGACCCCACACAATTGATGACTCTCTTTAAACATTGTCAGACCTATCAAGTCAAGATGGATTTTCGGATGGAGGAAGCAGTGATGGAGGCTCTCCCCTTCATCGACGATCCGTTCAGACATTCGGAGAAGGTCAATCAGACTTTCCTCTTAATCCTTAGGAAAGGAGAAGCGGTTGATACTCTCCTTAGGAAGATGCATGAGCTTGGATTTCTCTCTCGGTATATCCCTGAATTTTCCGAGGTGGAAGGGAGAGTCCATTATGATCTCTACCATGTCCATCCCGTTGATATCCATTCCATCTTAGCCGTGGAGGAACTAGGAAAGTTGAGAGATAGCTTCTACCAAAAAGAATATCCCTTGCTCACCTCCTTGATCAGAGAAATTGAAAAACCTGAAATTCTTTTTCTAACAACACTCCTCCATGACATTGGAAAAGGGATGGGGGAAGACCATGCATTGGTCGGTGCAGAAATGGTCAAGCGCATTGGAGAGCGGATGGGACTTTCTGGGGAAGATAGGAAATTAATTGGTTTTTTAGTCGGTCACCATCTTTTGATGGTAGAGACAGCCTTTCGTAGAGACCTTCATGATGAACAGGTCATCCTACGATTTGCAAGCGAAATAAAAAATATCAATCAATTAAAGATGCTCTACCTTTTGACCTTTGCTGACATTAAAGCAGTTGGACCTGAAGCCTGGACTTCCTGGAAGAACACCCTTCTTATGGAGCTTTTTCTGAAGGCCTCGCATTTCTTTGAGAGGGATGCCATTACTGGGCCGTTTCTGAAAAGAGACGAAATGATTAAGAAGCTCCAAGAATTCCTACCTCCAGAAATTATTTCTGAATATGGAGAACATCTCCCAGACCGATACCTCTCATGTTATCCGCCGGAGGAGATTGTCCATCACATTGAGATGGCTCGCTCCGTTGAAAGGGAACTTCTCCTTGTGGGATGGGAGACCGAAAAGGAAATCCGAGCAAAGGTCACCGTTTGTACAAAAGACCGCTATGGACTCTTTTCCAAAATTACAGGTTCAATGTTTTTGAACCGTCTGAATATCCTCGAAGCACAAATTCACACCTGGGAAAATGGCATCGCCCTCGATACATTTTGGGTCGAAGACCTTACAAAAGATATTGAACGGCGTCTTCAGCAATTTAAAAAAGATTTAAAAGAAACCTTAAGTGGAAAGGTTCCTTTAAAGGATCTTCTTTCTAAAAGGGATGAATCAAACGGAATCAAACAAAAGGTCATCCCCAGGGTGTCTGAAGAAGTGAAGATCAATAACAAGGATTCTGATTTTTATACCATTGTAGAAGTCACCGGTGAGGATCGACTGGGTATTCTTTACGAGATTACGCAGGCCTTGACCGACCACGGGTGTAATATTCACTTTGCGAGAATATCGACTTTGGGAAATCGCATTGTCGACGTGTTTTATGTCCAAGATGAGTGGGGAGAAAAAATAAAAGAAAAGAATAGGACAGACCAACTTAAGAAAACCATTCTCTCTCAACTTACCCCGTTAGAAGATAGCCAACCTTAATCCACATTCCTCTCCATTAAGATCGCTCCCTAAACTTCTTAATATAGAATATAAAAAAACCTTAGTTTTCACCTGGTTAAATAAATACTTTTATCCTATTTATTATGTCAAATAACATTGCTTTTCAAGCACCCAAGTATTATCTTTTAATAAGATACTTGATAGTATCATGTGCTCCATAAAAGAAAGGAGGGAGTACAAATGAGAAAAATATTTATTACAATGATTACAGTTGGTTTCCTACTGATGCCTTTAATGGTTTATGCACAATCAAATCAGATGCCGACAGGAACTCCTCCGGTAGCACAATCACTTGTTCCTGAAGGTGATTTTGCCCTCAAGCTGGTTACTGCACTCAAGTTGGGAACACCTATCAGTGAAGCGCAAGCTGAGGATATGTTGACTTCGGTCGAGATCGCACCACGAAACGGGTGGATCGCCGATTATCCTGTAACACCCGATATTATTGGTGAGTTACAGAACGCTGTGGTTACTGCAGCAGATTCAAAAAAGCTGCCATTGGGGAAAGATGAGGCTTTGAATGCATTTCAAAACCTCATTGCTGAGTTCGGGTTAGCGGTTTTGCCTGGGAGCTCTGGCAAGTACGCTGAAAGCCCACCCCAACCTAACCCAACGGTAATAAACAATTATTACTATGAGGAAGGCCCGCCGATTGTCACATATTATCCTCCTCCATGGGATTACTATTACCTTTACGCCTGGGTTCCTTATCCATTCTGGTGCTCCGGGTTTTTCTTCCCCGGGTTCTTCGTCCTGCACGATTTCCACAGGGTCATCTTCGTTGGTCATCACCGGTTTGTAGTTACCAATCACTTTATCAATCCCAAAACCCATACGGTCACCACGGTTGACCCGATGAAGAGGTTCAGTGGAACCACGAGCAAGACTTTTACAGATACTTCCCATAAGGGAGGGTTTAACACAACTGAGGGAAAGAAAGGCGCTGCGTCGATCTTCGAACGCAGCCGTGGACAAGTAAGCTCTCTCAATGGTAGGACTACAACATTGGGGAGTAACTCTGGAAGGAACCTTTCAACCCTTGGAAGACAGAATGAAATGAATATTCAGGGTGGCCAAGGGAAGTCCTTTAAGACTCCCAATGTGACCAATGAAAGATCTTTCAATGCTCCTTCCATGGGGAACCAGGGAGGTAGCCGAAGCCTTGGTTCTTCTCAAAGTTCCGGAAGGTCGTTTAGCGCTCCGAGTAGATCCTTCAGCTCACCTTCCATGGGAAGCAGTGGTTCACTCCATTCTGGTGGTGGCCATTCGTTCGGTGGCTCTTCTGGCGGCGGCTCTAGCCACGGTGGCTTCTCCGGTGGTCATGGCGGGGGCTGCAGGGGCCGTTGCTAAAAATCAGGGCTGATTAACTGAAAAGAGGATCCTTTGATCCTCTTTTTTTATCTTTAGGGAATGTGAGATTCAGACCCGTTGCATAATGGCAGAGGTCAATCCCTTTCTCGACACAGTGGGCTCGACCCAATCCACTGCCGTAATGATTATCTTGGAATTTCTTGGAGCGATTTTTGATAAGAAGGGTTAAGAATATCTCTTAATTATCCTGCCTTTTCCGCCCAACCGATAACTACTTCACATGGAATACGAAGTATTTCTCCTACTCGGTATTTCTCCGCCTCAGCTTTTGCTCGAACCTCAATCTTCTGTGCCACATCTTGTGGAACACTTTTAAGCAACATCTGTAATCGACCACTGACTCCCAAATTGGTTCGCCAATAGTCTTCACTGTCCTTAACTTCCAAGGGGAAATCAAAACGATTTGTTTTGATATCCTTGAAACCGGTACCCATGAGAATTTTTTCAAGGGCTCCTTCCTGACCAGAATCAAACCATGTGGGAGCGCCTGGAACCGCAGCAGCCGGCCATAACTCGGCAACACATTTTGAAACAATTCCAATGACCCTGGTACGGTCTGGTGTACTCCATACTGATATAGCTAAATCTCCATTAGGTTTTAAAACTCGCCACATCTCTTTTAAAGCTTTCCCTCTATCGGTAAAATGAATCAAACCTAAATGGCAGAGGACAGCATCAAAGGATCTATCTTCGAAAGGAAGGCTTTCTGCATCAGCTTCTTGAAATTCAACATTCTTCAACCCTCTATTAGCAGCTCTTGATCGAGCTATCTCGATCATTCCAGGAGCCAGATCTATTCCTATGACCGAACCATTTGGTGCGACTATCTCGGCTGCACTCAATGATGGAATCCCTATCCCACAGGCCACATCCAATACCTTATGACCAGGTTTCAGGTTTATTCTTTTCAAAAGTGGAGAGGCCATGGATTCAAAAATGGGAGCGCCATATTTTGCATAATTTTCAGCAGTGCGGCTATAAACTTCTCTCTCGATTTCCTTATATTTGACTGGGTCAAATGTCGACATCCTTCTTCCTTTTCAGAAATATTTTGGAGTTGAAAAGTAAATAGAAAGATCTTATTTTGCAAACCCAGTCAGATACTCTTTAACCAGCATCTCATTTTTGTTCTGAATCTTTTGCATCTCACCCAATTCAACATTTTCGACAGGCATTTTCATTCGTTTATTTCTCAATCGAGTAATCTCCGCGTCTAAATATTGAATGGTATTGGCAATCGCTTCTCCCATGGATGAGATGGATTCCTGTGCCTTTTCAAAGGTCCCCTTGTCTAAATAAGCACGGTTTAAAAGATGGAATCGTTCAAAGAATCTCTGGAACTTTTCCAATTCCTCCTTTTTCCCCTTCTTTTTCGAATCTAACTTTTTAGCCAACTCCGAAAATTTGTTTATATCCATAAAATTTCTCTCCTGTTTTATTTAATTCGATCTTTATCTTAAATCTATGAAAACGGGCTTCGTTTGTCAATTCTTTTATATTGAAATATCGGATCTTTTGCTTTTTTTTTTAGACAGCCTGTTTAAAATCCATCATTTACTTCCAATTCCAACACCTTTCTCAGATAACCGTCCTTTTTCATTCCAAAATTATTATAAGCGATTTCAATAGGTTATAAAGCTAAAACTTATTCACCAAAATAGTTATGAGTGGCATGCTATTTGCTCTTGAATTCCCCAATACAAAGGGGTATTAAAGGGGTATTAAGTAGACGAGGGTGTCTCTTTCCGGAATGTATCCCGGGTTTAAAAAGAGGCCTTTTTTTTAATCTTTATATCTCAACAAAAGGAGGAAAAGATGGATAAAGAAAAAGAAAATGTGTTGAAGATGGCAAAGGAGAATGATGTCAAATTTATTCGGCTCTGGTTCACGGACATTCTGGGGATTCTAAAAGGGTTCGCTATCACCGTTGATGAGTTGGAAGGAGCACTTGAAGAGGGAATGGGATTCGATGGTTCCTCCATTCAGGGTTATGCTCGCATCGATGAGAGCGATATGATTGCCAAACCCGATCCCAAAACCTTTCAAATCATCCCATGGAGGCCAAAAGAGAATGCAGTCGCCAGGATGTTCGCAGATATTTATGAACCCGATGGAACGCCTTACAAAGGGGATCCCCGATGGGTGTTAAAGCGGGCTCTCAAAAAGGCTCAAGACCTGGGCTACACCTTATACGTCGGTCCTGAGTTGGAGTACTTCTATTTCAAAGCGAGTGACGGAGTTCCACAGTTTCTCGACAAAGGAGGTTATTTCGATCTTACTCCCCTGGATATGGCGACCGAGCTTCGGCGAGAAACCATTTTAACTTTGGAAGCGATGGGGATTCATGTGGAATACAGCCATCATGAAGTCGCACCCAGCCAGCATGAAATTGACCTTCGATATACGGATGCCCTGACCATGGCGGATAATGCGATGACTTATCGGCTTGTCGTCAAGGAGATTGCATTGAAGCATGGTGTCTATGCGACCTTCATGCCCAAACCCATTTTTGGCCAGAATGGAAGTGGCATGCATACCCATCAATCCCTTTTCAAGGGTGATAAGAATGCCTTCTTCGATCCGAAAGATGAATTCCATCTCTCCAAGATTGCCAAGTCTTATATGGCCGGGATTTTGAAACACTCCAAGGAAATTACTTCAATCACTTCTCAGTGGGTGAACTCTTACAAAAGGCTTGTCCCTGGTTATGAAGCACCCGTCTATATCTCCTGGGCGCGCAGGAATCGGTCGACACTCGTTCGGGTCCCCATGTATAAGCCGGGCAAAGAGAAAGCCACCCGGATGGAATTCCGGTCCCCTGACCCGGCCTGCAACCCCTATCTGGCTTTCGCTGTGATGCTGGCGGCGGGTTTGAAGGGAATTGAAAAGGGTTATCAACTTCCTCCCCCGGTTGAAGAAGACATCTTTGAGATGTCTGAGGCGGCGAGGAAGAAACACGGAATCGACTCTCTTCCTGGAAACCTGCTTGAAGCAATCCAACTCACAGAAAAAAGTGAGCTGGTCAAAGAAACACTGGGAGATCATATCTTCCAAAAATTTATTGAGAATAAGAAGATCGAATGGGATCAATACCGAACCCATGTTTCCCAATTCGAATTAGATAAATATCTTCCGATCCTGTAGTCTTCCTCCCCCTCTCTTTCTTGGCGGCCCCCTTTTACTCGAAGCATCCCTTCCCATGGTGGGAGGGGATGCACCCATTAGATAAGAGACTTCCCGAATAACAGCGATAGACATCTAACGAGGGGAAGGGGAAGGCGAACAGATTGAGTTTTTTTCATCCGTGGGTTATCTTTAATTTATGTAAAATTGCAGAGGTAAAGTGAGGTAAACCCGTATGGTGAGTGGTGAGAAATTTACTTGGAGCAAGGATCTCGAAAACTTTCTGCATCGGAATCCGGGCTTAAGGATCATTGATGATCCAGAGAAGCTTGAATATTACCGCCAAGATCTGAACGTTGATCTCCCCGTCATGATCCGGGACCTCATGCTGAAGAGCTTGCCTGATATCATTTTTCAGCCTACTACTGAAGAACACCTTCTCCCATCAATCTTCCCATTCTTGGAGAGATGCCTGCTCCATTTTTCCAGTCAGTACCGCCAGCCTCACCGCCTGAATCGTGCGAAAGACTTCATCCGGCCGTTTCCTCACGCCGTCAACCATCAGAAGGTGCTCGTCTATTGAGACACCAAAGAGCCGCTCGTTCTCCCTCAGGTATGGTAGGATAAGGTCCCAATCTTTTTCCATGAAGGTTGAAAACTCACCACCGTTCAACTGCTCGGCCACCAGCTTTTTGTGCGGATCGCGCACGAATATGGCCCCGCCAGAAGCGAGTGAGAAGAGGTTGGAACCGGGATACGGCGTGTCGAGGGGTATCACGTTGCCATCGTCGTCGGTAGTCATCCCGTTCAAAATCACGAAGCCCCCGCCATTGTAAGGGTCGCCGGCCATGAAAGCTTCTGCGAGGAAGTCGAGTGCGGTCCCGTTAATGACAACCCGCGGCTTCCCGACAGCGTTAATGAGTGGCCGGCCCGCCGCATTGCCCCGTACGAAGATCTCACCACCCTTTGCGCCATAAAGAAAGGTCTGACCCACATCACCGTGTACGACGAGCTTGCCCGATTTCATTATCTGGCCAAGCTGGTCCTGAGCGTTGCCGTGTACGTAGATTTCCAGACCATCAATGCCAGAGCCAAGGTAGTCACCCGTGGAACCGTACGCATCGATCCGTACACCCTGCGTTCCAGGCCCGAGCGAGCAACCGGGGAATCGCTGGCCACGGTAACCAAAGCAGATGAACTGCTTCCAGCCGAGAAAGTAGGCATCGCATACATAGCGCGCCAACGTTTGGTCGCCTTCAGGCTGGAAATCGCGGCCATCGCAGACGAGAACCTCCTCGCCCGCTTGCGGCGCGCGCAGCTTCTTGCGGCTCTTGAAGTTGATCCGCACGTAGCTGCTGCCGCTTGCCTTCTCGATCGGAGACACCGCGCAGAAGATCGCATCCAGCGCGCTCATCAACATCTGCGTGATCGAGCGGCGTCTCTTGTTGCCGATGGGGAAACGCCAGTCGAGAAGCCGCGTCAGCACCTCAATGATGGTACCTTTCGACACGTCATCCTTCGCCAGCCGTACGAGCTGTACCAGTACGGCCCTGATCCTGTCGTACTCCCAGGCCGCAAAGCCCTGCTTCATGTAAGAAAAGGCGGCCTGAACATCGCTTTCGCGGAATAGGTCCGCAAGCTGTCCTATCAGCCCTTTGTCGAGCGAATAGATCGCGGTCTTGCGGAAATCGTACGGAGGCCGGTCTGCCAACACGTCGATCTCCCGGCCGAACTTGTCAGTACATGTCAGACGGTAACTGCCGTCGGTGTTGGGAGAGACCGTGAAGATGAAGGCTCCGCCGTCGGTATAGCTGCCACCACGCGCATTCCAGTAACGGTCGGCCACCGTCCCAAAGCGTGGGTCTTCCTTCGCCAGGCTCTCCAAGGTGGCATCGATCGCCTGCTTCTCCGAGCAGATAAGCCCTATCTGGAAGTCACCTTTCTGAAGCGCAAAGACCTGCGGTCGGAGCATGGCCGTGTCGGTGATGCCGATCAGCTGGAACTTGTGCTCATAGGCCAGGCTGCGCGCAATGATAAAGAACCAGGGTCCATCGGGCGAGCCATGAATCTGCGTGGCTTGTATTTGCCGATAGACACGCTGCTTCTCGGACGTAAGATGATCGAAGTCCATTTCCGTCGTGGGGGCGAGCGCCTCAATGATATACTCCAGCGGATAGCCGTAAACCCGGTTCAGGAGATCAAAGACAAGCACTGATACCTCCGTATCTGTCAGAAAGAGTGGAAAAACGTTCCGCTGCCGCAGATACTCCGTGACCGAGTAATAATTGGCAAAATCACCGTTGTGGACAAGGGCTTCATCCAACCCTATGAAGGGATGGGCGCCTCCCGGGTGCCAGACCCGTCCCTTGGTTGGGTAACGCTGGTGGGCAATCCAGACGTGCGCCATCAAGTTTTCCAACTTATAGTACTGGGCTACCTGCTCAGCGTAGCCAACGATCTTAAGGATCATCATGTTGCGGCCATGGGAGAGCACAAAGGCCCTTTTCTCCCCAAGGGAACTGTAATACGCCTGGTTCAGTTGGAAGCTGTTTTGATAGATGAACTCTTCCTCAATCTTGTCGAGTGGCAGCTTCTCAAGATGGCGCTCCTTGCTGAACCGCTCCAGAACCTCCGGCTTCACGCGCACAAAATAGCGCATCACCGCGGGCGGCTTCATTTCCAGCCCGGGTACATCCCGGTAATCATCGACCGTCTCGAGGAACCCCTCGTGGTCGACCCTGAAATTGGGCCTGATGAACTTCAATTCCAGCTCAGGGCGTACGGTTTCGTCGAGGAGCGATATTTGGAGACAGAAATCTTCCTCCAGAATAGTGCGGCTCACGCCCATCTGTACTGAATCAAAGCCCACGGCTGCAATACCTCCCCCTTTACCGTTACCCCTGTTGTGCATTTGCACAGAGGGCTCGATGATGTGACGGCCACTCACCGGGACGCTGCACGCGAAACCGGTGACACCGCACCCGCCCTCCTCAGCCTCTTTATAGCCCCTCGGGGGTGCACAGGTCCCCAGGTGCGCCCGCGCATTCAAGATTGCTTTGATTTCTGACTCCCTCATAACCTCTTCCCTATTTTGCCCTCAGCCATCAGCTTTTCCTTGCTGGCTGGACTCTGGCCTTTCGACCCACGAACCCTGAACCCTCTAGTTTTAGTCTAACTCACCCATTGCTTCGTCCTTCTTCATATAGTCAATGTGGACCAGAGTATCTGTCCGGCCAGTAAGCTCTGTAACGCTTTTCATGCCCAGACGCCGCAAAATCGTACGAAGCTGCTTGCTCCAGGCCAGGTACATATTGACGATTCGCTGTGTACCCCATTCGAGATCCATCAGGTTGGTCAGCTCCGCGTCTGTTGTCGCAATGCCTCGTGCACAGCCGCGGCCCGACTCGCAGTGATGGCAGCGGATACACTCGAGCGCCACCAAGTCCGCTGTGCCGAGACATACGCCATCCGCACCGAGTGCAATGATTTTTGCAGCATCGTATGCATTCCGGACGCCGCCACTGGCGATGACCGTGATCCCCTCCCTGATACCCTCTCCCTCAAGAAATTTATGGACCTTGGGCACTGCGTACTCGACGGGCATCGCAATGTTCTTCTTGGCGATGTCTGGCGCGGCCCCTGTGCCGCCGTAACTTCCGTCCAATTGGATAATATGCGCGCCGGCAAAGTAGCTCCCCACGGCCACCATATCGACGTCGGTGGGCGTGGAGACCTTCACCGACACGAGCGCCTTCCGGTTAATCACTTTGATCCAGTCAACGTGTTTCTTGTGATCCTCAACGGAATAGACACTGTGGAAGGGGAAGGGCGAGAAAAGGGCGCTTCCAGCTACGGCCTCGCGCATCTTCGCCACCGCCAGTGTCACCTTGTCGCCAAGCAAATGACCACCAAGGCCAGGCTTCGCTCCTTGGGCATATTTAAACTCGACGATCCGCACGCGTTGGATCGTATCCTCTCTGACGCCGAAAAGCCCCGTGGCAACCTGGGTAATAATGTGGTCATCGTACGGCATAAGCTGGTCAGGGTAGCCACCTTCTCCGGTGGAACAAAAGGTGCCAAGGGCCGTTGCCGCCCTCACCCGGGAGAGCATCGCATTGATGCTGATGGAGCCGAACGACATGCCGCCGAGGTAAAAGGGCACGGGAATCGTCACCTTAGGCCGGTTGTCGCCTGAGCGGTTAAGAGCGATGGTAAGCGAGATATCCTTTGCTGAGCCTTTCGGCTTCTTGCCATTTCCACTCGCCGTGTAGAGAAACCGGAGTTTGTCGAAGCCACCACCAGAATCCCCCGTTTTGTAGTTCAGGTTCTGATAGGGCACCTCACCCACTTCTGCCATGTACCACGTGCTGGCAAGCAGATCGCCCGTCCAGCGCTTGTCGCCAAGGAGTTCGAAAGATGGATTCAGTTGAACCGTGATCGCATTCACCGGGCACTTCCGGACGCAGAAGAAGGCGTTTTTTTCGCAGATTGGACCGGCGCAGAGGTGCTCGGAAGGTGTTCTCGGCCTCTTCGAGCCCTTTGCGTACACCCGGTAGGGACAGATATCGATGCAAAGCCCACAGTTGGTACACGCGTTGCCGATCTTGACACGATACTTGTTCAAGGCGTAGCGGAACCGGGATGGAGTCAACTTTGCCTCGGGAAATACGAAACTCGGTCTTCCTCTCATACATCTACCCTCTTCTGCCCAGGACAGCGAACTCCCTTTCCAGGTCCTCGAAGAACATGGCCCGGCCCATTTCACCGCGCAATCTCCTCACCTCGCGCATACCCATCGCTCCCATGATTTCAATGAGCTGGTTATGCCACCCACTCATGAGATTTGTCACACGCCCACAGGCCCACACCGGATCGATCTGATCCAAGTCCACAGGACACGAAATGCCCTGGGCGCAACGCCGGCAGACCCGACACTCCATCGCCACCAGCAGGGGGATATCACAACTCACCGCGTCCGCACCACAGATGATCAACTTGGCCATGTGCTCAGCCATAGCGATCCCGCCGCCCGCGATAATCGTGATCTGGTCCCGGAGCCCTCTGTCGACGAGGCTGAGGTGTATCTCCTTCAAGCGTTCCTTCACGAACAGCGGTTCATTCGAATCTTCCATACCAAACTCATTGGCCACCAGATGAACAACTTCAGCCCCTGTCTTCGTAAGGTCCTCGATGCGCGAACCCGAGGCAGGACTGAGAGGCATCCGTATCGCGATTATGAGCTCGGGCTTTACCCTCTTAAGGGCAACCTGCCACTTCATCGCACCAACCCCATCCGGTATCTCCACCATACGGAGCTTGTCGAGAAGGTTCTCTGCCACCGCGCCGCTTCTGTCGAGCAGAAGCATCGTGTGGCGGAGGTATTCTTCATAAGAATGGTTCCAGTCCGACTCCCGCACGACTGCGAAGGTTCCCAGCCCGGCTGCCGCACGCAGTAGTCCACTTAGAATACGCTCTTTAGGCGGCGAGAATGGAAGCAGGTCAAAAACGAATGGTGTCGGTATCTCGACAAGCGGAGGCATATCTGACACGACCGTACCGTCGGAACCAAACTCCAAAGCCATCAGCTTCCGACCCAGATCCACCGACGTGCTGATGTATTCGCGGCCATGGATGCCGTCGCGCGTCGGCCGCACGATCTCCGACATATCCGTCCACATCGCATCGAACCCGGGTCCGGCGAAGGGTCCACCGTAACCCGCACCCGACACAGGGATCTTACCCGTCTCTGCCTGGAACCAGAGACTCGAAAGGATCTCCGGAGTCCAGTAATGGTCGCCGATCGACTTATACACGGGGTTGACTCCTTTCTGGATGAGGCGGGCAGGACAATCCTGCACACAGCGGAAACAGTCCATACACGCACTGTCCAGCGAGTCGAGCATCAGCCGTGAGTCGAGGTTACGCTTTTGGTACACCAGGTAAACGCAGTCCTTTTTCACGCAGTGAGCGCACTTAAGGCATCCTTCCTCCCATACTATTACGCCCGAGCGTGTGACAGGCTGGAAACGGTTCGGCACTGGTGCTGTTGATATATGATACTTTGGGGGCATATTTACTCCTCACCAAAGGAGGGGCGCGGCATCAGGCCTGCTTCTTCGACCAGTTGCGGAATGATCTCTTCCCACTCGATCGCCATGATATGCACACCTGAAACGCCCTTCATCTCGCGAAGGGCCTCTATCGTCTCGACGGCGATCTTGATCCCCTCCTTTCGCTGCTCGCTGGCAGGAACGGACTTCATTCGGGTGATGACCTCCTCTGGCACGTCCATTCCAGCCACGTTCTTCCTCATATAATCCGCCATCTTGGCCGACTTCAGCGGTGTGATCCCGCCAAGGATATAGGCCCGCTTGTCGTAATTCCGGTTCCGTACCTGAGACATCCATTCTCCAAAACGGGGCAGGTTGTAAATACACTGTGTCTGGATGAAATCAGCTCCGGCTCTTATCTTTTTCCCAAGCCGCGCCACCCGGTAGGCCGCCGGCTCGGCAAACGGGTTCTCCGAAGCCCCTATAAAGAGATCTGGAGGTTGTGTCAGCTTCTCACCTCCTATGATGCAGCTATCGTCGCGCATCTGGCGGGCCACATGTATCAACTGGATGGAATCGATATCAAAGACACCTTTTGCCTGAGGTTGATTTCCAAAAACCTGGTGGTCACCCGAAAGGCAGAGGATATTGCGGATACCGAGGGCAGAGGCCCCGAGGATATCCGACTGAAGCGCGATTCTATTGCGGTCGCGGGTCACCATCTGAAGCACTGGATCGAACCCCTCTTCCCGTAAAAGCACGCAGGCGGCCATGCTGGAGAGGCGGACAACACCCGTCTGATTGTCGGTTACGTTCACACTGTCAACGCACCCTTTAAGTAGTCTGCCTTTCTTTCGTATCGCTTCAGGATCAGCCCCTTGGGGGGGGCCACATTCGGCGGTTACAGCAAATCGCCCCTCGGATAAGACTCTTTTTAGTCGACTCTCTTCTCTCAATTCTTCTGATCCTCCCGTACGATTTTCCGTGGTCCTTTGCCTTGACTCTTCGACCAGTCCACCGGCGGGTGGACCTCTTCCAGGAAGTCCAGTCGGCCTCCCTCCTCGAGCCGGGTCACGATGAGCTGCCATGCGCAAGGTGTGTCAGGATCCACCTCACAGTGGCCTTCCTTAGATCCTCCACAAGGTCCGTTAAGAAGTCCCTTGGCACAACGCGTGATGGGACAAACAGCGGCAAACAGCCCAAGTTTGCAGTCGCCACAAGCCCGGCAGTTTTCGAACCAGACACCGCCTTCCCTGGTCTCGCCAATAAATGTCGTGTTAAGCGCAGGAAGGATAACTACCTTTGGGAAGACCTCAGCAACCGCCTGGACACCTGCGCCACACCCGAGGGAAAGGAGGACATCATATTGGTCAATGAGGCTGGTAAGTTGATCGATAAACTCATAGACACACTGACGATCAAGGGTTATCTCTTTGATCTCGATCTCACGCCCTTCGATTCTTGCGTCCATGCGAAGCTGGGAGGCCAAAAGGCCTACCTCCTTTTCACCACCAGACGCGCACTCGGCCACACACGTCCCGCAGCCCGCAAGCAAGATCTTCCTGTATGGTGCTATCATCGCCTTGATTTCGGCCAAAGGTTTTCTTTCGGCGGTAATCATATTCTACTCCTCACATATATTATATTGACTCGCCAGCGCAAAGATGAATGGACCCACGATTAATTCGCTCGGAGCGGAGAGGGACCAACATGGATATCCTGCGCAAGTAGGGACCTCGTGACCTCGTCAATGGTCTGGCGCCCGTTAGACTGGATCACCTCCAGCCGTTCCCCTTCAAGACCTATCTCCTCGATCAGCCCCCGGGCGTAGGCCAACCGTTTCCAAGCGCGGGTGTTCCCCTCTCCGTAACGGCACGTTCCCTCACCACAGGTGACAAGATACACCATGTCTGCCCCAGCTTCTATGGCCCGCAGTAGTTGAAGCGGATCTATCCGGCCGCTGCACGGTAAGGGGAAAAACCTGATCCTAGATCCTAATTCCTTTTCGATGGCGCGCCGGTTGATGTCCTGCTCAGAGTCGACCCGCTGACAGAAAAAAATGGCTATTCTTGCTGTTTCTTTATCCATGGCCCTGTCCATAAAAAAAGGGCGCCCGGCTGGACGTCCTCCCCATCGGTCCCCCCAC
Organism: Thermodesulfobacteriota bacterium; assembly: GCA_049513055.1. Lineage (GTDB taxonomy): Bacteria > Desulfobacterota > BSN033 > BSN033 > UBA1163 > UBA1163. The sequence goes on along the minus strand of JBEKWN010000045.1, from coordinate 6,926 downwards.
CTTTTTGTCTACAATCACTTATAATCAATTTAAAATCTCCCGCCGTCTTTGTCAATCCCTTCTCCTCCAAAGGTTCCGTGTCAAGGGAAAGAAATGGGATACGCTATCAAGTCATCCTTAGGAAGAATGACTGATAGGAGGTACCCCATGTTACCGGTAACGATTACAAACATACATCAAGCCTTTCGTGAGATCAAGCATTTTGAGTATGAACAATAGGGGGACGATTACCGTGCGGCTGCCCCAGAAATGTCCTACGGTTAGCAAACCTTTCTTAACATGGTTAGCAAACCTTATGCCACCCATAAAAGATAGTGATGTTTAAATCTGAAGCTTATAACTTATTGGGATAACAGGTTTATTTTTAAGCACAAACATAATCTGCATCTAATGAAGTTGATCTCGATTAAAAGTGAATGGTGAATTTTAAGCAGACTGTTTAAAATACGTGAACCATCACAACAGTGATAATGACTACGACGAGTAGCTGGGATCAATCCGTTTAGGTTGGAGTCCTGCCCGGTGAGCCAGTAAACAAAGAGGCCCAAATAATAAGTGTGCGAAGTATGCGCCCCTTTTGTTTGCTGATTTCTCCTTTGGTGGACTCGAAGCAAAGATCCCGTCGACCGAATAGGGAGGAAGAGCAAGAGAGGACGGCCCTCGGCATTGAAATCGAGATTGGAGAGGGGGCGAAACCAGGCATCGGCGGTCACCTCCCCGGGGAAAAGTTGCAGAGGAAATCTCAAAGACGAGAATAATTCCCAAGGGCATGGACGCCCTCTCCCCTGCCCTTTAATATGAAAATCAATTGGCCAAACCTGTTGCATCCATCTGATACAAAACGAAAAGTGATAATAAATCTAAACAAAATAATTTTACTTGAAATCTACAAGGAGACTTGATATCATTTCAAAAAAGCGGGGAGGTGGAAAACATGGCAGTGAGGATCATCATTGATCGGAAGGTGAAGAAGGGAAAAGAACCGGATTTTGCAAAAATGCTCAGGGGACTGAGATCCAAGGCGATTCCCTCAAAGGGTTATATCTCAGGGGAAACGCTTCGGGCACAGGATGACCCTCATAACTATATTGTGATCACCACATGGCAAAGCATTGAGGACTGGAAGGCGTGGGAAAAGAATCCGGAAAGGAAGAAGATCCAGGCCAAAATCGAAAAACTAATGGCCAGGCCCACCAAGACAAGGATATACTTGTATGCCTAACGGGTGATCGAAAATCTTGACCCGATCGAGGGTGTCAAACCTTTATCTTTCGGATCAGCGGTTAAGGGCCTCTCTTAGGGTCAAACCTGAGCAAGCTGTCGAAGGGTTGACAATCATAAATGGATGTGGTAAAAAGTTAAAAATGGAGTAAAGAAAATTTTATATGACCAAACGAGTGAAACAACCTAAAGGCCCTCGATCCTGTTCAATCGGGATCGGGGGTCTTTTTTTATGACCTAATGATGACTTTTCACCTGAGTCACACCCGAGCATCATTAAACAAGGATGACCGAATGAAATCGACACAGAAAGCCATATTGGCTTTAGAGGATGGGGCTGTATTCGAGGGATGGTCTTTCGGATTTTCGGGAGAAAAGACAGGAGAGGTTGTTTTTAATACCAGCATGACCGGCTACCAGGAGATTCTCACCGATCCCTCTTATAAAGGCCAGATCGTCATCATGACCTATCCACTCATTGGAAACTATGGAATCAATCAAGAGGATATCGAATCCCAGGAACCAAGGGTTGAAGGGTTCATCGTCAAAGAGAACAGTTCCATCTTCAGCAATTGGCGTGGAAATAAATCCCTCTCCGATTATTTGATCAGTCACCGCATTATGGGAGTGGAAGGTATGGATACCCGAGCGATCACCAAGCATATCCGCCAGGCGGGTGCCATGAAAGCTGTCCTTTCTACGGACGACCTCGATCGAGATCGTCTGATTGAAAAGGCGAAGACCTCTCCAGGCCTGATCGGCCGGGACTTGGTCAAAGAGGTCACCTGTGAGAAACCCTTCCCATGGACGAGTGGCAATGATCCTCAATTTTCCTGTCACCCCCTCCCACCATCCACCTTCCCCTTTCGACCTAAGGTGGTCGCTTTGGACTATGGTGTCAAATATAATATCCTTCGCTCACTTTATGATCGGAACTGTGAGGTCACTGTTCTTCCCGCCTCCTCCAGTGCAGAGTCTATTCTCTCTTTTCATCCGGACGGAATTCTTTTATCCAATGGTCCAGGTGACCCGGAGGGAGTTCCCTATGCCATTGAAACCGTCCGCCAACTGATTGGGAAAAAACCGATCTTCGGAATCTGTCTGGGACACCAACTATTAGGATTAGCCCTTGGAGGAAGAACGTTTAAGTTGAAATTTGGTCATCGGGGAGCCAATCAACCTGTTAAAGATTTAAAAACAGGTAAGGTGATGATCACTTCCCAAAATCATGGGTTCTGTGTTGACCCTAACTCTTTGGATCCGGCAGAGGTCGAATTCACCCAGATTAATCTGAACGACCAAACCCTGGAAGGGATGAGGCACAAGCGATTTCCGATCTTTTCCGCACAATACCATCCCGAAGCCTCTCCAGGGCCTCACGATACGCAAAACCTATTTACCGAATTCGTGAAGATGATGGAGCTTTACTCCCATGCCTAAACGGACAGACATCAAAAGGATCCTGATCATCGGCTCCGGACCCATTGTGATCAGTCAGGCCTGCGAATTTGACTACTCCGGCACTCAGGCCTGCAAGGCTTTGAAAGAAGAAGGATTTGAGGTGGTATTGGTGAACTCCAACCCTGCCACCATCATGACCGACCCAGAGATGTCTGATCGGACTTATATCGAACCGATCACTCCAGAAATCTTAGAAAAGATCATTGAGCGTGAAAGGCCGGATGCCCTGCTTCCCACTTTAGGCGGTCAAACCGGTCTCAATATTTCCGTCGCCCTTTATGAATCCGGAGTACTTGAGAAATACGGCGTTCAAATGATCGGAGCCAAATATGAAGCCATTAAGAAAGGAGAAGATCGAAATCTCTTCAAGGAATCGATGAAGAAGATCGGCCTCGATCTCCCAAGAAGCGGGTTAGCTTATTCTCTGAGCGAAGCCTTGGAGGCGGCGAAGGAGATCGGTTTCCCTCTGATCATCCGACCCAGTTTCACTCTGGGGGGGACAGGGGGTGGAGTGGCCTACAATATTGAAGAATTCGAAGAGATGGCAGCTCGTGGACTCGAGTGGAGCATGATGGGAGAGATTCTGATTGAAGAGTCCGTGCTCGGTTGGAAGGAATTTGAACTGGAGGTGATGAGGGATCTCCATGACAATGTCGTCATCATCTGTTCGATTGAAAATTTTGATCCCATGGGCATCCATACCGGGGATAGCATCACTGTTGCCCCTGCTCAAACGTTAACGGACAAAGAATATCAGAGGATGAGAGACGGAGCCATTCGAGCCATTCGAGAGATTGGGGTGGAGACTGGAGGATCTAACATCCAATTCGCGATTCGTCCTGAGGATGGACGAATGGTCATCATTGAAATGAACCCCAGGGTCTCGCGCTCTTCAGCTCTCGCCTCCAAAGCGACTGGATTCCCAATCGCCAAGATGGCGGCAAAGTTAGCGGTGGGATACGCTCTCGATGAAATCCCCAATGACATTACGAAAAAGACGCCTGCCTGTTTTGAACCCACCATTGACTATTGTGTGGTGAAGATTCCAAGATTCACCTTCGAAAAATTTCCTGGAGCAGATCCCACGCTGACCGTTTCGATGAAGTCGGTCGGTGAAACCATGGCGATCGGCCGGACTTTCAAGGAAGCCCTTCAAAAAGGACTCCGCTCTCTCGAGATCGGCAGACATGGACTGGGAGCGGATGGAAGAGATAAATTCCCCTTCCCCACTGAGATATCTAATGAAGCCACGCGGTCCAACCTCCTTGAAGAGGTGAAGAAAAAGCTCTCCACACCGAATGCTGAAAGGATTTTCTATCTTCGACATGCTTTGCTCTTTGGGATGAAGGTCGAGGAGATCCACGAGTTGACGAAGATCGACCCCTGGTTTCTCACCAATATTCGAGAGATCACGGACCTTGAAAAAGAGATTCGATCCTATGGAGCGAAGGTACGGGACCTGGAGCTCTGGAAAAAAACCCTAACTCCTGATCAACTTCAACTTCCAGACTCTCTTTTAAGAAAGGCAAAGGAGTTTGGTTTCTCTGACTATCAACTGGGTCACCTCCTCGGTTTTGATGAAATGGCTCTTCGAAACCTGAGAAAGGAGAAAGGGATTCTCCCCACTTACAAGCTGGTGGATACCTGCGGGGCGGAATTTGAAGCCTATACTCCTTATTACTATTCGACTTATGAAACAGAAGATGAATCCAAGGTCTCTTCGAGAAAGAAGATTATGATTTTAGGGGGAGGTCCCAATCGAATTGGCCAGGGGATCGAATTTGACTACTGCTGCGTTCACGCCTCCTTCGCCTTGAAAGAGTTGGATTATGAAACGATCATGGTGAACTCCAACCCCGAAACGGTTTCGACGGACTACGACACCTCTGACAAACTCTATTTCGAACCCCTCACCTTTGAAGATGTGCTCCATATCATCGATGTCGAAAAACCGAATGGGGTGATTGTTCAATTTGGAGGCCAAACCCCTCTCAACCTGGCTCTGCCCTTGGAGAGGGAAGGAGTAAAAATCATTGGAACGAGTCCTGACAATATCGATCGGGCTGAAGATCGAAAACGTTTCAAAGCCCTTCTCAAGAAACTGGGTCTCATCCAACCCTCGAATGGTACGGCCAATTCGGTCGAGGAGGCGAGGAGGGTTGCAGAAGAGATTGCCTATCCAGTCATCGTGAGGCCCTCTTATGTGTTAGGGGGAAGGGCCATGGAGATCGTTTACGATGAGGAAACCCTAGAAGGTTTTGTTCGCCGTGCGGTGGAGGCCTCTTCTGAACATCCCATTCTGATCGATAAATTTTTAGAGGACGCCATTGAGATTGATGTCGATGCGCTCGCTGATGGAGAGACCTGTGTCATCGCCGGAATCATGGAACATATCGAAGAGGCTGGGATCCATTCTGGAGACAGTGCTTGCGTCACCCCTCCCTATTCCCTGACCGATGATTTGATCGAGGGTTTGAAAAGAAATACCTATGCCTTAGCCAAGGAGCTCCAGGTGATCGGTTTGATGAATATTCAATATGCGATCAAAAACGATATCATCTATGTCCTGGAAGTCAATCCAAGGGCCTCCAGGACTGTTCCTTTCATCAGCAAGGCCACAGGAGTTCCCTGGGCAAAGGTGGCTGCCAAGGTGATGGTGGGTAAAAAGCTTCATGAATTGGGAATCCGGGAAGAGGTTGAAATCCATCATGTGGCCGTAAAGGAATCGGTCTTTCCGTTTAACCGTTTTTACGGGGTGGATACCGTGTTGGGTCCCGAAATGAAATCCACCGGAGAAGTGATGGGAATTGATACAGATTTCGGGATGGCTTTTGCTAAATCTCAAATCGGCGCCGGGCTTAATATCCCTCTTAAAGGAAAGGTCTTCATCAGCGTTATGAACAAGGATAAACGGTCCATCGTCTTCCTCGCAAAAAAATTGGTTGATCTCGGATTCGAGATCGTGGCCACCAAGGGAACAGCTAAGGTCTTGGCTAATAATGGAATCCCTGTCCAAACTGTATTCAAGGTCGGTGAAGGCAGGCCGGATATCGTCGATCAAATTAAAAATGGAGAGATCAATCTGGTGATCAATACCCCAAGTGGGAAGAAACCCAAGGCAGATGAAGTAGCCATACGAAGTCAATCTGTAGCCCATAACATTCCCTGCATCACCACTCTCTCTGGTGCAGAGGCTGTCGTCAATGCCATTGAATCCTTGAAGAGAGGGATGTCGGTGAAGTCGATTCAGGAATATCACCAGGGGATTTTATCGTCTTCAACATCAACTGAAGCTATTTGTTTGGAAAGTGGAGCTTCCCGGATATGAAATATCTTTTATTCCCTTTCCTCCTCTGATGGAGACTACTGTAAATTTCCCCTCCCCCTTGATGGGGGAGGGTGCGGGTGGGGGTGAATGATTAGATTTAGTCCCCCTCCCCTCTATCCCCTCCCACCAAGGGAGGGGAGGAGTTTGGTTGTAAACCCCGTTAGAAATTCCAGCGGGGCATTAAACCCCGCCGGAATTATTCTAAAATCTAACCCCGCTGCAGAGCAGTGGGGCATTATTTCTAACGGGGTAAATGGAGGATCGTTTTATGGGAGTCCTGACAAGAGAAGAAATTTTAAAAGAGATCAGCCAGGGAACCATCGAGATTGAACCTTTTCAGGAGGACCAAGTGGGTCCGGGCTCCATTGACCTCCATTTGGGAAACGAGTTTAGAGTTTTTAAGAAACTAAAGTGAGACGGTCTTGGGGATTACTCATGAAAGAATAAAATTACCTGCCAATATTTGTGGTTGGCTTGAAGGAAGGAGTCGCTTTGCTCGAATGGGCCTGGTCATTCATATGACCGCGGGATTTGTTCAACCCGGAATTAACAATCGCCAGGTGCTTGAGATTGGAAACCTGGCGCCCTTTCCCCTTGTCCTCAAACCCGGTGTCCGGATTTGTCAGATCATCCTTGAGCGCACTGAAGGAAAAGCCTCTTATCAAGGCAAGTTTATGAGCCAGAACCGACTTTAATCTGGTTTCTCGGGTCTCTCTGGTTTGTTTAGTCTTTTTAGTTTCTTTTGTGAACCAGATAAACCAAATAGACCAAAGAAACGAAATGAACTGAATTAGATGAACCGTTATTCCATTGGATCGATTGTCGGTATATTATTGTTATGGGAACTTCTGGTCAGATGGCTGGAGATTCCAAAATTTCTACTTCCCACACCGAGTACCATCCTCTCTTATATCAT
>JBEKWN010000044.1:0-28831 GCA_049513055.1 Thermodesulfobacteriota bacterium | reverse complement strand
GACCGTTGGAGTTGATGAGGATCAAATCCTCAAATACGTCCGATGGCAAGGACGCCAGGATGAAGGTCAAGCGAAGCTTGACTTATTTTAAAGTGCCACGGGCTTGCCCGTGGGTATCTACTAACCTTTATATCGTAATGTTCGGTGTGTTTATCGGAATTCTCACCATGCGCTTTGCAGCAACCCTTTTCACCTTAATGATCCTGAAGGAACCTATCCTCAAGCCGGCTGCCTATATTGTAGTATTCAATATTGGTGCAGAACTTTTACTCGACGAGTTCGCAGGTATTGAGTTTGCTGGTACCACGAAGTTCATGATCTCCGCTGGTACCTTGATTTTAGCTGTGGTCTATGCCCACATTAAACCGTTGCATCTACTTCAGCCAGTCTTCAACCAAGTAGGTCAGGGAATGGGCAAAGTTAACGAACTGCTGGATTGGATCCTAAAACCAGTCGGCTTACTCTTTAAGATCATCTTCCAGGGTATTGGTTTTGTTTTGCGCACGATCATTAATTCCTTCCGTGGCCGGTCAATAAACGGATAGGAGAAAGGCTATGTCCTGCCAAATAGCGATTGGGATGAGAAGGTTAGAAATTGGAACAGACGATCTCCGCTAGTTTAAGCGTAGAATAGACGATTTCTATAGTTTGGGCAAGGGGGCAATTTTTTCCATATGACTTTTCAAATCCCAAATTCCAAATTACAAATCCCAAATAAATTCCAAGATCCAATCCCCAATGACCAAATTGAACTTGTTTGGAATTTCGTTTTTCGTTGATTGGAATTTATCTGGAGCTTGGTGCTTGGGATTTGGTGCTTATGTTATGACTTCAATCAAGAGAGAATTGTCGGAATATGGCTTATTCCCAAAGAAAGGCTTGGGTCAACATTTTCTTGTTGATCCAAATATCTTAAATAAAGTGATCCGGACCGCCCAGGTTGAAGAAAAGGATGTGGTTCTTGAAGTTGGTCCTGGTCTTGGAGAGATGACCCTTGCCCTGGCTCATCAGGTTAAAAAGGTGATTGCCATTGAGATCGATCCAGCATTGGTGGCAATACTAAAAAGAAAGGTGAAAGACTATCCCAATGTGGAGGTGGTCAAAAGTGATATTTTAAAGGTGGACTTCAACCAATTTCTTAAGGAGGAAGGACATCCCATCAAAGTGGTGGCTAATTTACCCTATCAAATCTCAACACCACTTCTCTTTCGCTTCATAGAATCAAAAGAGGCTTTTTCCACGCTTACTTTAACAATTCAGAAAGAGGTTGCAGAGAGGATGGTAGCTCGTCCAGGTCGAAAAGAATACGGTCCATTATCAGTATTCGTACAGTTGTTTTTAGACATATCAATTCGTTTCTTCATCAAACCCTCTGCCTTCTTTCCATCCCCAAAGGTTGAATCAGCCGTAGTTCATATGACCTGGAAAGAAAAACCTTTGATTGAAACGGATGATGAAGAATGGTTCAAGAGAGTCGTGAAAGCCTGTTTTGGTTACCGTAGAAAGACATTGATTAATGCGCTTAAACATTCTGGACTCCCACTACCCGAGTCCATTGATTTGAAAATGGAGGAAATTGGGATAGACCCTCGAAGAAGGCCTGAAACCCTGACCATCCAAGAATTTGCCAGTTTGGCAGAAGTCTTAAAATAATTAGAAAATTCTATTTGCAAAATCAACGGGGGATGATTATTTTTAGGGTAATTTGAAATAGGGGGGGAGTGAATTAAATGGATATAGAAAAGTTTACACTGAAAGCTCAAGAGGCTTTGCAAGAAGCCAAATCCATTGCAGAACGAAAGCACCATCAGCAGATAGATGTGGAACATCTTTTGTTAGCCCTTCTTGGACAGAAAGAGGGGATTGCCATTCCAATTCTCCAAAAATTAGGGTCTAATCCGGATTTAATCGTTTCCCAGTTAGAGAATGAGTTAAACCGGATTCCTCAGGTGACAGGGAAAGGGGCAGGACAGGTTTACCTGTCCAGTCGGCTTAACGAAATTTTCAACATGGCCTGGAAAGAAGCCGAAAGATTGATGGACGAATACCTTTCCACTGAGCATCTCCTCATTGCCATTGCAGATGAGAAGCAAGGAGCTGCCTTTCAGATTCTCCAGAGAAACGGGGTGACCAAGGATGCGATTTTCAGAGTATTACAAGAGATTCGTGGCCCCCATCGTGTAACGGATCAGAATCCGGAGGAGAAGTACCAGGCTTTAAAACGCTATAGCAGGGATCTCACTGAAGAGGCAAGGAAAGGAAAGCTCGATCCGGTGATTGGAAGAGATGATGAAATCCGAAGGGTGATTCAAGTTCTCTCAAGAAGGACAAAGAACAACCCCGTATTGATTGGCGAGCCAGGAGTCGGTAAGACAGCCATTGTAGAAGGGTTGGCACAGAGAATCGTCAAAGGAGATATCCCTGAGACATTGAAAAATAAAAAGTTGGTTGCCCTTGATCTGGGATCCCTGATCGCCGGTGCCAAATTCAGGGGTGAGTTTGAAGAGAGGTTGAAAGCAGTTTTGAAAGAGATTTCGAATTCAGCAGGGAATATCATCCTCTTCATTGATGAACTCCATACCTTAGTGGGAGCGGGTGCAGCAGAAGGCGCCATTGATGCCTCAAATATGTTGAAGCCAGCTCTGGCTCGGGGGGAACTCCGATGTGTCGGTGCCACAACGCTCAATGAATATCGGAAGTATGTCGAGAAGGACGCGGCTTTAGAGCGCCGATTCCAACCGATTTATGTCAGCCAACCCACGGTCGAAGATACTATCGCCATTTTAAGAGGATTGAAAGAGCGTTATGAAGTTCATCATGGTGTAAAAATTAAAGACTCCGCCATCATTGCGGCAGCTATGCTTTCACACCGATACATATCAGACCGTTTCCTTCCGGATAAAGCCGTAGATTTGATGGATGAGGCAGCATCAAGGCTGAGAATTGAGATTGATAGCGTCCCCATGGAGATCGATGAAGTTCAGCGAAAAGTGATGCAATTAGAGATTGAACGTCAGGCATTGAAAAAGGAAAAAGACAAGGCCTCCATCGAAAGATTGAAAAAACTCGAAAAAGAACTGGCTGATTTAAAAGATGAAGTAAAAGAGAAGACGCTCAAATGGGAGAATGAGAAGAAAGCCATCTCGCGGATCCATCAGATTAAAGAGCAGATTGAAAAGACGAAACAGATGATGAAAGAGGCAGAGCGAGAGGTAGATTATTCCAAGTTGGCCGAGTTGCAATATGGAGAGATGGCAAGACTCGAAAGCGAATTGAAGAAAGAAGAAGAGAAACTTACCGAACTTCAAAAGAACGAGAAGATGCTTAAAGAAGAAGTGGATGAAGAAGATGTTGCTGAAGTGGTCTCCAAATGGACCGGCATCCCTGTTTCAAAAATGCTGGAAGGAGAGGTCGAAAAACTGATTCACATGGAAAAGAGACTCAAACAGAGGGTAGTGGGTCAGGACGATGCGATACTTGCCGTCTCCAATGCCGTGAGAAGGGCGAGGGCGGGATTGCAGGACCCCAATCGGCCCATCGGCTCCTTTATCTTTATGGGACCCACCGGTGTTGGAAAGACAGAGCTGGCTCGAGCCCTGGCTGAGTTTTTATTCGATGATGAGCAGGCCATGGTAAGAATCGATATGTCGGAGTATATGGAGAAACATTCTGTGGCCCGATTGATTGGTGCACCGCCAGGCTATGTTGGATACGAGGAGGGAGGGTTTCTCACCGAGGCAATTCGAAGAAGACCTTATTCCATTGTCCTGATGGATGAGATTGAGAAGGCACATCCAGAAGTGTTCAACATTCTCTTGCAGATTTTAGACGATGGAAGGCTGACCGATGGTCACGGTCGAACCGTTGATTTCAAAAATACTGTGGTCATTATGACCTCTAATATCGGAAGCCAGTGGATTATGGACTTGGGTGAGAAAGACTATGAGGAGATGCGCCGTCGAGTGATGGACGCTGTCAAAGCCCATTTCAAACCCGAATTTTTAAATCGTATTGATGAGTTGATCATCTTTCACAGTCTTGGATTAGAACAGATCAAAGCGATCGTTGAGATTCAAGTTAAAAAACTTGAGAAAAGACTTTTGGAAAGGCGAATACAACTCAAAATGACTGAAGAAGCAAAGGAATGGTTAGCCCAGGAAGGATTTGATCCTGCTTATGGGGCTCGACCACTTAAGCGTGTGATTCAAAAGGAGATTCAGGATAAATTGGCAATGAAATTATTAGAGGGTAAATTTAAAGAGGGCGGTACGATCACTGCAGATATGGATGGTAAGAAAGGGGAATTAGTATTCAGGGCATAGAGTCGTAACTTAACAATTTTCTTGACAATATTCGAAAAACCTGTTATGGATACAACGTTTTTTCAAAGTTTGCCTGCCTTAAACGATGGTAGGCAAAGGAGGTCTGAAGGCACGTAGCTCAGGGGGAGAGCGCTACCTTGACGCGGTAGAAGTCTGGGGTTCAAATCCCCACGTGCCTACCATTGAAACCAATTTATTAAAAAGTGAAACATAAGTTATTGAACAGACAAACATTTTAATCAAAACAAAATGGAGAGGCATCATTCAGATTTATTATGGATGATGCCTCTTCCGCTTCAATTTAAATTTAAGTGATGCAATGGGAGAAATGGGAGAGCAGGTTATCATTACAATGCCCGATGGTGTGAAAAGGCCGATTCCTAAAGGTACGAAACTTAAGGAGTTGGCTGACCAGTGGGATAAAGAGGCTGTCGCAGCACAAGTAGATGGGGCGTCCCTTGACCTCAGTCTTACGGTGGAAAAAGATGCTGCAATTTCATTCATTTCCATTCATTCGAAAAAAGGATTGGAGATATTGCGCCATTCTGCATCTCATGTCATGGCTCAGGCAGTGAAGGAACTTTTCCCGACCGTTAAACTCACCTTTGGTCCTTCTACTGAAAATGGTTTTTATTATGATTTCGATTATGATCGAACTTTTACCACTCAAGATCTTGAGATGATTGAAAAAAGGATGTCCGACATCGTCGCAAAGGATGAGCCTTTTATTCGGAGGGAAGTTTCAAAAGAGGAGGCCATTAAAACATTTCAAGGGATGGGTGAAACCTATAAGGTGGAGCACTTGGAAGAGCTTCCGGATCATGTCTCTCTCTATCGGCAAGGAAGTTTTTTAGACCTCTGTGAAGGGCCCCATATTCCTTCGACAGGAAAAATCAGAGCCTTTCGGCTTTTAAATGTATCAGGAACTTATTGGAGAGGGGACGCTCGGAATCGGGTCCTCCAAAGAATTTATGGGACTGCATTTCCAGCCCAACAGGCATTGGAGGATTTTCTTCATATGCTTGATGAGGCTCGTAAACGAGACCACCGAAAACTGGGAAGAGAGCTCGATCTCTTTAGCCTTAGCGAAGAGGCCGGCCCAGGTCTGGTGATCTACCACCCTAAAGGCGCCATGCTCCGGACGATCTTAGAAGATTTTGAGAAGAAGGAACATCTGAAGCGGGGATATCAGATCGTCATCGGTCCCCACCTTCTCCGGCTCGATCTTTGGAAACAGTCTGGCCATCTCGAAAATTATCGGGATAAGATGTATTTTACAAAAGTGGAGGATGTGGAGTATGGCATTAAGCCGATGAATTGTCTTGCCCACATGCTCATCTATAAATCTCAAATTCGAAGTTATCGGGATCTCCCCATCCGCTATTTCGAATTGGGAACGGTCTACCGGCATGAGAAATCTGGGGAACTCCATGGTCTGCTTCGGGTGAGGGGGTTCACTCAGGACGATGCCCATATCCTTTGCCGGCCTGACCAATTGAATGATGAGATTTGCTCGATCATTGAATTTGTGGATGATGTGATGAAGATCTTTGGTTTCGAATTTGAGATGGAACTCAGCACCCGGCCGGAAAAGTCAATTGGTGCGGATGAGGATTGGGAAAGGGCCACTCAAGCCCTTATGAATGCCCTCAAGATAAAAAACCTTCCTTATGATATCAATGAAGGGGAAGGAGCCTTTTACGGTCCGAAGATTGATGTCAAGCTAAAAGATGCACTCAACCGAAGGTGGCAGTGTGCGACGATTCAGGTGGACTTTGCCATGCCCGAGAGGTTTGACCTGACCTATGTGGGGAGCGATGGGGAACGGCACAGACCGGTGATGCTCCACCGCGTCATCCTCGGAGCCATGGAGAGGTTTATCGGAGTATTGATCGAGCACTATGCCGGAGCATTTCCTGTTTGGCTCGCTCCTGCCCAGGCCATTCTGATGACGGTCACCGATCGGCAGATCCCTTATGCAGAAAGTGTTTACAATCAATTGATTCAAAAAGGAGTGAGAGCAGAGAAGGATTTCCGTAATGAGAAGTTGGGGTTCAAGATCCGGGAAGCCCAGGTTCAGAAGATTCCTTATATGCTGGTGGTTGGAGATCGGGAAGTGAAAGAGGGAACCATTTCTCCTCGAAAACGAAGTGGCGAAACATTGAAATCGATGACGGCAGAAGATTTCATCAGACAAGTTGAATCCGAATATCCATCAATTTAGAGAGTGGAATGTGGAAGGTGGAAAGTGGATTTGCCGACTGGCCACTTTCTACTCTCCACCCTCGAAAAAAAGGAGGTGATGTCTATCGCAAGGGATGTTCGCATTAATCGAGAAATTCGAGCGAAGGAAGTGAGGGTCATTGACCCCGAAGGGAAGCAATTGGGAATTTTACCCGTGTCCGAGGCACTTCGTTTGGCGATCAATTCTGAATTAGACCTGGTGGAAGTCTCCCCGAAATCGGAACCGCCTGTCTGTCGCATCATGGACTATGGGAAGTTCAAATATCAACAGAGTAAGAAAGCCCATGACGCAAAAAAGAAGCAAGCGGTTGTCCATCTTAAAGAAGTGAAGATGAGGCCGAAGACGGAGGAACATGATTTCCAATTTAAGCTTCGTCATATCGAGCGTTTCTTAAAGGAGGGAAATAAGACCAAAGTGACCATTGTTTTTAGAGGAAGGGAGTTAGCCCACCCAGACCTGGGGAAAAACATGCTGGGCAGGGTTACCGAGGAGGCGAAGGAGTGGGGAAAGGTCGAGCTGGCTCCCAAATTTGAAGGAAGAAATTTTATCATGGTCTTAGCTCCTCTCCAGAGTCAAAAGCCGTAATAGAACAAAGTGTTTTTAAAATTGCGTTTGGTGATCGGTGTGGGTGACTGTTTCATTCACACTCTTCGCTAAAAAAGGTTTCCTTATTCCATATTCCAATAGAAGGAGAGAAACACGTGCCAAAACTGAAGACCAATCGAGGAGCAGCAAAAAGGTTTAAGAAGACCGGGACGGGAAAGATAAAGGCTAAAAGGGCTTTTGCCCGCCATATTCTGACGAAGAAATCCGCCAATCGGAAAAGAGGTTTAAGAACCGCGAAGTTCATCCATGGATCGGATTCCAAAGGGATAAAGGCATTGATCCCTTATACTTAGAATCGTGAATAGTGCCTGCACGCCGACAAGATTAGCGTTTCGGCACTCAGGCGCGACGAGTGAATCGAGATTCTAACAGGAATCATGGACTACCAACATGAATGATAGACACCGTCACGTTATTTTGAAACTAACTAATCAGGAGGATGATCAATCATGCCGAGGGTAAAAGGAGGACCGAAGACAAGACAGAGACGGAAAAAGGTCCTAAAAATGGCGAAGGGTTATAGGGGAGGACGAAGCCGGCTCTATCGAACGGCTGTTGATGCAGTCCATCGAGCTCTGGCTTATGCCTATCGAGATCGAAGGGCCAGGAAGAGAGATTTTAGAAGGCTTTGGATTACTCGCATCAATGCTGCGGCAAGGCTTCATGGTCTTTCTTATAGCCGTTTAATGGATGCCCTGAGGAAAGCTCATATCGAGTTGGATCGGAAGATATTAGCCGATTTGGCGGTGAATGATCCTATCGCCTTTTCCAAAATTGCCGAGATGGCAAAGACGAGCGGGGCGGGGAAATCATAACACAGCCCAAGCATCCCCCCTCTCTTCCCTCCCCATCATGGGGGGAGGGTAAGGGTTAGGAGAATGACCTCGTGAAAGAGGAGTTGGAAAGACTTCAAAGGGAAGTAGTCATTTCCATTTCCCAGGCCTCCACGGAGAAAGAGATCTCAGAGATCCGTGTGAAGTATTTAGGGAAAAAGGGGAGTATTACACAGGTTCTTAAAAGTTTAGGGACGCTCCCTGAGTTAGAGCGTAGAAAGGTAGGTCAAGGGGCGAATCAACTTAAAGAAAGCACGGAATCGAAAATCGAAGAAGCTCTTTTGCGTATTCGAGAGCGAGAGAGGAGGGGGGTTTTAGAGAGGGAGAAGATCGATGTGACGCTTCCTGGCAGAAGGATTCCTGTCGGGAAGAGACATCCTCTTACCCAGACCCTTGATGAGATCATCGATATCTTCTCCCGTCTTGGCTTCGAAGTCGTGGAGGGACCAGAGGTCGAATTGGACTACTACAATTTTGAAGCCCTCAATATTCCAAAAGGGCATCCTGCCAGAGAGATGCAGGCCACCTTCTTTATTTCAGAGGATGTGGTGTTAAGAACTCATACCTCACCCGTTCAGGTGAGAACGATGGAGAAGAAACGGCCACCGGTTCGAGTGATCTGCCCAGGAGCAGTCTACCGCTGCGATTCAGATCCAACCCATTCTCCCATGTTCCATCAGGTTGAAGGACTTTTGGTCGACAAGGGAATTACCTTTGCAGATCTAAAAGGAGTGTTGACTGTCTTTGTTCATCAGATGTTTGGCAAGGAGACGAGGCTGCGTTTCCGACCGAGTTTTTTCCCTTTCACCGAACCCAGTGCAGAAATTGATATCGAGTGTTTCATCTGTGGGGGAAAGGGATGTGGGGTCTGTTCTAATACAGGATGGTTAGAGATCTTAGGGTCTGGAATGGTGGACCCGGCGGTTTATAAGTTTGTGAATTATGATCCTGAAGAAGTCACCGGCTTTGCATTTGGAATGGGGATCGAACGGATCGCCATGCTCAAGTATGGGATTAATGATATCCGACTCTTTTTTACGAATGACCTGAGGTTTTTGAGACAGTTTTAGGTTATCTGGTTTGTTTCGCTTATTTAGTTTCTTTAGTTAACTAAATAAACCGGAGAAACCAAACAAACCAAATTAACGAGATAGACAATGAAGGTCAGTCTGAATTGGATCAAGGATTATGTTGAGATTCGGATAGCATTGAAGGAGCTGATCAATCTTCTGACCATGGCTGGTTTGGAAGTTGAAGAAGCCACCTCCGTGGGGGAAGGGTTTGACAAGGTGGTGGTCGCTCAGATTCATTCCATTCGAAAACACCCCAATGCAGATCGGCTCTCGTTAGTTGAAGCAAAGACCCATCAGGAAACTTTTTCAATCGTCTGCGGTGCAACCAATATTAAAGAAGGTCAGAAAGTCCCTTTAGCCCTGGTAGGAGCCCGACTCCCGAATGGGATTGAAATCAAGAAATCGAAGATTAGGGGAGTCA
This sequence comes from Thermodesulfobacteriota bacterium, assembly GCA_049513055.1. Classification (GTDB taxonomy): domain Bacteria; phylum Desulfobacterota; class BSN033; order BSN033; family UBA1163; genus UBA1163. Next base: position 19,331 of record JBEKWN010000044.1, on the reverse strand, counting down.
CCTCTGAAGGGATGCTCTGTTCAGAGATAGAGCTCGTTCTCGGCCAGGGTGCTTCCGGAATCATGATCCTTCCGCCCCATGTTCCTTTGGGAATAGACTTGGGAGAGGCATTGGGTTTGAAAGATACCATTCTCGATATCAGCATCACACCCAATCGTCCGGACTGCCTCTGCGTGATCGGAGTGGCCCGAGAGATTGCAGCCTTAACTCATCAGAAAGTGAAGTATCCGCTCCCTTATCTTATTAATCGTGGAGAAGAGATCCATCAAAAGACTTCTGTCACGATTTTGGATCAAGACTTATGTCCCCGTTATGTAGCGAGGATGATCGAAGGTGTGAAGATCGGTCCTTCTCCCCATTGGATGAGCAATCGATTGGAGAAGGTGGGGATACGATCCATCAATAATGTGGTCGATGTGACCAATTATGTCATGATGGAATATGGACAACCTCTCCATGCCTTTGATTTTGAATTGCTGGAAGAGGGTCGGATTGTCGTTCGGAGAGCAAAGGAGGACGAGGAATTCGTCACCCTGGATGGAGTGAAGAGGACCCTGGATGGGGAGATGCTCATGATCTGTGATGGTGCAAAACCTGTTGCCATTGCTGGGATCATGGGTGGCCTCAATTCAGAAATCAAAGAAGACACCCAGAGAGTCCTTCTTGAGAGCGCCTATTTCAACCCAGCAGGGAATCGGAGGACCTCAAAAAAGCTCGGTCTGGAAACAGAGGCAGCCTACCGCTTTGGAAGAGGGATCGATTATGGAGGATGCCTCTCTGCAGCGAATCGGGCCACCCAATTGATTCAGGAATTGGCGGGTGGAAGGGTCGTGGAGGGGGTGGTGGATGTCTACCCGGTACCGATCAAGCCAAATCCAATTCGTTTGAGCATCGAAAAGATTCATCAGGTATTAGGAACCGAGGTTTCTGCCGAACAGGTGAGGAATTATCTGGGAGATTTGGAATTGGAAGTCCGAGGAGAGGATGAAGACGTCCTCGTGGCGACCCCTCCTTCTTTCCGAGGGGATTTAGAAAGAGAGATCGATCTCATTGAAGAAGTGGCCCGACTGGATGGATATGAGAAAATTCCTATTACCCTTCCGAAGGGGTCTCCCTCCTCAGAAGAGAGGAGCAAAGAGTTCCTTGTCGAAAGGAAAGCGATAGACACTCTCATCTATCATGGTTACCATGAAGTGATCACCTACAGTTTTACCTCTCCTGCCTCCTGGGATATTATTGAACTCCCCTCGGGCGATCCGAGGAGACAGCACCTCCGAATCCTCAATCCTCTGACAGAAGATTTCTCCGTCATGAGAACCACGCTGATTCCGGGTCTGATGGAGACCGCGCGCTATAATGTCTCTCGAAAAAATTCCAATCTCAAGCTCTTTGAATTAAAAAAAGTTTTCCTTCACCAAGAGGGAGAGAGGCTTCCGAAAGAAGTTAAATTTCTGGCAGGGTTGGCCATGGGGTTTGACAGAGATCCCCATTGGGCTTTTTCTCCGAGGCCCGTTGATTTTTATGATATCAAGGGTTGCGTGGAAGATCTCTTGGATGCCCTGCAAATTAAGGAAGCAAAATTTAATAAAGCGGATGATCTCCCTTATCTTCATCCGGGAAAGGCATCGAAGGTCGTCCTTGATCATGAGGTTTTGGGAGTTTTAGGAGAAGTCCATCCGCAGGTGTTGGGCCATTATGAAGTTCATGGAAAGGTTTATCTCTTTGAAATGGATTTTAGCCAAATGGTGAAATGGGCAGGGGAGGAGAGGCGGTTTCAGCCATTGCCAAAATTCCAGGCTGTTTACCGAGACCTTTCTATTGTGGTCGATAAAGCCTTGGAAGCGGAAAGAATGATGGAAACGATCCGGACCTTCCATCAACCCTTCGTCGAAGAGGTCACCCTCTTCGATATTTATCAAGGATCCCCTATCCCAGAAGGGAAAAAGGGGATTTCTTATCGAATCCGATACCAGGCGAATGATCGGACGTTGACGGACGAAGAGGTGAATCAATACCATGAAAAGATTCTTTCCAGATTAAAGGAGGTCTTTCAGCTCGATTTAAGGCAATAAGCATTGCTAAGAAAGGAGGAAGTGAGAGATGACAAAGGTAGATATCGTTGAGAACATTTATGAGAAAGTGGGATTTTCAAAGAAAGAGGTGGCTAAGATTGTAGAGTATATTTTTGATATCATCAAAGATACCCTGATCAAGGAGGATAAGATCAAGATCTCCGGGTTTGGAAATTTTGTTGTTCGGAAAAAGAGGTCAAGACGGGGCCGAAACCCACAAACAGGGAGCGACATCGAGATCACGGCAAGAAGGATCTTAACGTTTAAGCCAAGTCAGGTATTAAAGGGGGCCCTCAACCGTAAGGAGTCATAGCGTTTTTACGGTTTTTATCAGAGCCTGCCTTTCTTGTTGACCCATAGCAGGGAGCAGTAGAGAGGAAAGATGGCCAGGCTACTCAAAAGGCACGAGATTGAGAACCCCATCTCCCATGAGAGGCTCTATTATCGGATTGGAGAGGTGAGCCGCATTACAGGTCTCAAACCTCATGTGCTTCGTTATTGGGAATCGGAATTTAAAGTCATCAAGCCCCACAAGGAAGGCTCCTTACAACGGCTCTACCGGAGGAAAGACCTGGATCTCATCTTGAAAATCAAGAAACTCCTCTATGAGGATGGGTTCACCATTGCCGGAGCAAAGAAGAAGATCCGAGATCTGGAGAGAGTGGAAAACAAACAGATGAAGTTGAAACTGGTAGAGAAAGGGTCCAACGGAAATGCTCATGAATTTCTGATCGCCCTTCAAGAGGAACTGAAGGGGATCAGAAAAATGCTGGAATAGTTCACCACCGTTCTAAAATAACCAAAGACTTTGTTTATTTTTTTAAACCCTTAAAAGGAGGAAGCATGTCCAAAGTCATCATCGCTTTGCTCATTCTTTTATTTTTCGTCATCTTCCTACTTTTATTCTGGATCATCGTCCTGACCCTCGCACTTCTGATCTTTTCAAAAAAGGGAAAAAAGAGAGGGACCCTTCATCCAGAAATAAAGGGGAATTAAATAGGAGGGTCTTATGAATTGGGTTGTGAGTTGCACTTTGTGTGGCAGTTCCTATGTCTATCAGTCAGGTCAAGGGTTACCTGATATGTGCCCTGTTTGTTACGAAAAGGGGAAAAAAGAGGTAAAAAAATTTTTAGAGAAGGAGCAAAAGCGAAAAGAAATCGTCTCAATCAGCACGCCTGAGTTCGCCAATCGGAAGATTTTAAAAACACTGGGGATCGTCTCCTATGAACATATTTTTGGAGTGGGTTTGGTCAAGGAGTTAGATTTAGCCAAGTTTAATGGCGGGATCGCTATTTCCTGGACGGAGAAGGTCCGTAGCGGAAGGGATCTTGCGATCAAGTCTGTTGAGGATGAGGCAATTGAATTGGGAGGGAATGCGGTGGTGGGGGTGGATATTATTTATAAAGTTCTGGGTGCTCATAATGATATGGTAATGATGCTCGTAGGAGCCAAAGGGACGGCGGTGGTAGTGGTGGATTGAGAAAGAATACTAAAAAGCTTGCTCCTCTCTCCTGCCTAAAATTCTTTATTCTTATTCGTAATGATTTCTTTTTGAATCATCCCTAAGACTTGTCGAGAATGGACTGGACTTTTGGCATGAAATTGAATATATTAGGCATAGACGGGAAGAATGGAATTATGGAATGTTGGAATAATGGGTTGGGCTAATAGAAAAAAGCTTTTTTTCTTTGCAAGACCCAGTGTTCCAATGTTCCATTACCCCATCGTTCCATGGTATTTTTCGGGGCGTAGCGCAGCCTGGTAGCGCACTGGCATGGGGTGTCAGGTGTCGGAGGTTCAAATCCTCTCGCCCCGACCATTTTCCTTGTAGTTTCAGTAGCTTAGCTTCCACAGATTCTATGAACGGGGTATGAACGAGGCCCCGTTTCCCCCGCATGACATTCACTAACTTTTCTGTGCGATATCGAGCATACCTGCGGGTCATTTCGATTGTTGAATGACCCATGACTTCTCTAACCTCATCAAGCGAATAGCCATCCTCAAGCCTCTGGCAACCGAATGAGTGCTTCAGTCCGTTATAAAGGTTGATAGGAGTAGTCCCATATTTTTGATGGGCCAATTCGTTTGTCCTGTTCCAGATCTTTTCCAATCTTCTGATGGTATATGGCCTCCCCTCGATAGCGAAGACAAAAGGCGAATCAGTTTTGTCGCCCGATCTCAGGGCTTCCTCTATTTCGGGGATGATGGGAAAGGGCTTCACCACCTTGGTTTTCGTGTTCTCCTTGACAACTTTTCCCTTCCCCAGGACGGTAGCCAAAACGAATTGCCTGTGCTCCCAGAAAAGATTTTTCTTTAGAAGCCCACCTGCCTCATTCGGACGGCAAGCCGTAAATCGCATGAAGGTGAAGATGGGTTTGTGGTGCGGGGGAATGAACTCAAAAGTTTCGTCTTGGCCTTTCTCATCAATCCATCGAATGATCGGCTCTTGGGCTTTTACTCTTGGGAAGGTAGGCATCTCCTTGAGGGATTTCCTGATAGAATTGAAAAAGCACTTTAGCTCACCCATCAAAATTTTTCGATACTTGTCGGAGTTTTTCTTGCCCTTCAGGTTAACCTTGTCTTTCAGGTTGGCGTTGAACTCGGCAATACGGACATCAGTTACTTCCCGAACATCCATCTTCCCGAAGTGGGGGATAAAGATATTTTCAGCAATCCTTTTTCTCTTCTCTTTCCATTCGGGGCTACAATCGGAGAGTTTCACCCAATTGTTGATAGCATTCTCAAAAAGATAACTTTTATCTTTCTTCCACCAGTTCCAATCCGAGGGGTCATAACCATTGCCTTTGAGATGTCCCACAACGGCTTTGACTTGATCCATGTCCCGCAAAGGTTCACCCAGAGGATCCTTTTGCAAAAAAATCTGTTTTCCGTTTTGAGAAAAATAGACTTGGTAATGCCCAGGACGGGTCTGGCGATAATGGATTTTCATTTTACCTCCTTAATCCCTTCTTATCATCCGCTTCGGTTCTGGCCTCCTGCTAACGATACTCACCCTTTTAATTCTTTCCATCCTACAGGATTTCTCAAATCGGCATTTTTGACCGTAATATACTTTTGAACACTCATTGCTCTTATTATCTCATAAATCTTTCTAAAAATTAATAGGATTATTAAATAATATCAATAATTTACGTTTACAAGAACTTGTAAACATTAATATTACCAAGAATTTGTAAACATTCCATCTCCCATTTTTACTTTTGAAAACCACTACTTACCCTAAAATGGTATCCCCAGGTATTATGTTTCCGAGTTTTTGACCACGTTCAAAAAAGTCTCGAAAAGGGATGAGAAGCCCATCATGGATGAAACGAAGGAAGCAATTTGCTCCAATGATGGCCAAAGGAGGAAAAAGGTGGAGAAAATTGAAATATGTGTTCTCTGGGTGGTTGGATTGCCGAGAGAAATCTTATAAAAGTAACTACCCTCCCAATTTCCATTGACACACTGTCCCTAATTTAATACACTCTGACTGGAAGGAAAACGAAAGTAACGAGGAGGAAGAAAATGGCAAAAAAGGCTGTCATCCTAATGTTCATTCTGCTTTATCCTATGGTTGTTCATTCAGAGAATTATTTTCTTCCCTTAAGGGAGGGTAACATCTATGTGGGTATGTCAAGATCGGGTGAAATCATTTCGCACTTCAAAAAGGGAGAGACTTTTGTCTTTAGTCTTAGTAGGGAAGTGAGTGAGAATATTTCTTGGTATAAAATTTATGACGTGAATAATGGTGTGTTTGTCAGATATATATTGACTCCTGAACCTCTTGAAATTGTGATGTATTTCGATACGCCTGAAACTGCAAAAATAGCACAAAGAAAAATTCTCACCTTTAAACCAGAAATTCAGAAGTTAATAGGGGCAAGAGAAGTAAAAGTTGGAATGACCAAAGAACAGGCCTCCTTATCGTGGGGGCCCCCTGATAAAGTTAATGAAACGGTAGATGCTCGTGGCAAACATGAACAATGGGTATATGGCGGAAGAAGATTTCTCTATTTCGACAATGAAATCTTAACTTCCTTTCAGATTTCAAGATAGGGTTTGTAGGCCTTTAAGTATTTATCAAAGAGATTTGACTTTCCTACCCCAAATCCCATCGTCATTTTCAGACACTTTAAGTCATTGTAAATACAGGATAGTCATTTTCGGTAGTTAGAGTTACGATTGCCTCAAGCTATGAAATAAAACATCATTGACCTACCCCAACTTATCCTAATCCATTTGGGTCTTTTCGGTGGTCTTGAGTTTGGTTGTTGGGCCGGAGATATGAATTGGACTCAGGAAGGTCGGTAGTTCAAATCTACCCCCCCGCTACCAAATCAATTCAAGGGGTTGTAAAATCGTCAACCCCTTTTCTTTTTCCTGGTGACCCAAAAGTGTCTATCCCAGACTGAAAGAAAAGCCGAACCATCTCTTCTGGTCACATTGGGGGAGATATTTAACGTACCGGTTGAAAAGCATCTCTTCTGAGGCATGGCTCATCATCTGAGCTATCCAGTTCGGATTCTCACCTTAGGAGAGGATGAGTGTTGCAAAGGTGTGACGGGCCTGATACATCGTCCGTTCTCTCAGGTCTGCTTTTCGAATTATTCTTGAAAGTCAGATTTATTGACCATCCTTCAAAATAGAAGGTTTTAAATGGAAAACAAAAAGAAGTAGGAAATCTCTTTCCCATTTTTAGGGAAGCAATTTGGGACTTTTGTGAAAATTATTTCCCATTTTAATAGGGTCAGCTTTCCACAAGGAACGTTTAAAAATCAGTAATTTATTGATAAGCTTACTGGGTTCTAATCCTCTTCTAAAAAAGAGATTTGCTGGCATAGAGTTTGCTGCATTATTTAAATGAAGGTATGTAACCGTTCCCAAAACTTCCATCTTGCATCTCATTGGATCTAGCCTACTCGATTTGTTAGGACATGGGAGTAAGTTAAAAAATGAGGAAAGGATTAGAGCATGGTAGCTTATGAATTCTACTGGCGTGATCAGGAAGGGGAAATTCATTTTATTGGGATACTACCAGAGAGAAGGAGAAATTCAGGAAGAATAACAAGGGATTCTATCCTGAACTGGGGTTGGAAAGTTATAGGTGATAATTCAGATGCCAAGGATATTTATTTCGATCAGGTAGAATTTTGACGACTAAAAAGTAAATCTATGTCTAATTATCATAAGCGAAGGCAGGGCCAAAACGTCTCTGCCTTTTTTATGTGGATTGCTTCCTAAAAAAGAAAATTGCTAACCATCTTTGAAGATAAAAGATTTCAATCTGAAATCAATAATGGTGGAAGTAATTTGGGAGTTTTGTGAAAAACTCTTCCACTCTTGACTTTCATTAAAATAATAAGAATTTAAGAAACATTTTGAATTGTCATGTACTTACAGCATTTGACCACACTTGGCACCAATTTTGCTGCATTTTATCTTTTTGGGTGATCCTATAAGGGTGGACTCCAGATATGGTAGCCTATGAATTTTACTGGTGTGATGAAAGAGGGAAAGAGCATTTTATTGGGATACTCCCAGAGAGAAGGGAAAAACCAGAAAGAATAACTCAGGAGTCCGTCCTGAATTGGGGATGGAAGGTTATAGGTGATAATTCAGATGTCAAAGATATTTATTTCGTTAAGGTAGAATTTTGACGACTAAAGAGTAAATCTATGGCTAATTGTCATAAATGAAGGCAGGGTCACCCATTAAAAGGCACCTGTCAAGAGAAAAAAGCATTCCTCTCGTAAAAAAAGTGTTTCTATCAGCAATCTCTAGCATATAAGGTTATTTTGGATTGAAGACAAGTCATGGATTTAAGCGGGTGGCGAGATGGAAGTCTATAAGGTTTTTTATAAGAATTTTGAACTTAAGAAAGGTGAGTTTATGGGCATCTCTCTATCTCGATTCGTAGCCACCCCTTTTCCTCCTCATCTTTTTTAGAAGCCAATTCCCTGGAAATTTAGGCAATTTTAAAACCCCCTTGGTATTGGATCTGGATTCCCATAATTTTTCCAGTTGAACAAAATAAATTTTTATTTTAATATTCATAGCATATGGAAACCAGTGGAAGAAAAATATTAGTCGTTGATGACAATCCAGAATTTGTTGATTTGATAAGAAAAATTTTGGAGAGCAAAGATTTTCATGTCTCTATCGCCCCGGATGGAAAGACGGGGATCGAGAAAACATTATCGGATGTTCCTGAACTGGTTCTTCTCGATCTGAAATTGCCTGACATCCCCGGGGAAGAAGTATTAAAAAGAGTTAAAGAAATTGACAAGGATATCGCCGTTATCGTTATTACTGGCTATGGGGGAGAACAGGTAGCAGTGGAAATGATGAGAAAAGGGGCAATCGATTTCCTCTCGAAGCCCATCGAGCACGAAGTTCTTCTAACGTCCGTAAAGGATGCCTTAGAAATTCGTGACGCCCAAATTGAGGATAGACAGTTTGATCGATATCCTTCCCTTGAAAGGTTCTTCCCATTTCTGGCACACGAGATTCGAAATCCACTCCATGCAATCTCCGGGGCTCTCGCTATCATTCAAAGGCGGTCTGATTTAAAGGATGAGGTTCTTGATCGATCCATAAAAATTATAAATGAAGAGGTTCAACATTTAAACGAGTTTGTACAGGAATGTCTGAATTTTGTACGGTCCCCCAATATCGTTCGATTCATTGAAGTAGAAATTAATGAGATCATCTCTGTAGTAATGAATATTATCTCATATATGTTTGAGTCAGAATCTAAGAAAATCAGGATCATTACAGATATGGACCCTCATCTTCCAAAGATTTACGCCAATTATGAGGAGATCAAACAGGCCTTTTTGAATATTGTGAAAAATGCTTTCGAGTCCATGCCCGAGGGCGGAGATTTGACTATAAGGGTTTGCCGCAAATCGGATTCGCCGACATACATAGAAACTATTTTTACCGATACTGGGATAGGCGTCAAAAAGGAAAACTTGAGCAACCTTTTTAACCCCTTTTTTACTACCAAACTCAGGGGAACAGGGTTGGGATTGGCCATCTGCCGCAGAATTATTAACGAGCGACATCATGGGAAAATTTATATAGAGAGTGAAGAAAATAAAGGGACGACCGTCACAGTGGAATTACCAGTAGGCCGTCGCTTAGGGGATATTTCAGGGGTTAGGTAATGGTCTCTCATCCATCTATTTTAGTCGTCGATGACGAACCCAATTCCCTTTTTGGAATTTGTCATGTTTTAACCGATGAGGGATTTCATACTATTTCAGCTAAAAATGGGATAGAGGCGTTAGAAAAACTAAAAACCAATTCAGTCAATCTTATCATCACAGATGAAAAGATGCCTGACCTGAGCGGAACGGAACTCCTTCTGGAAGTTAAAAAAACACATCAGAACATCCCGGTCATTCTGATCACGGCTTATGGTTCGGTTTCGATGGCTGTGGAAGCGTTAAAAAAGGGAGCCTTCTATTTCTTCGAAAAGCCTATCTTTGATAAGCTGGAGAGGTTTTTTACCATCATCCGGCAGGCCCTCAGAACGCAAGAGATGGAGAGGGAGATCGATTATCTTCGAAAAGAAGTCACTGAAAAATATTCTTTTCCTAATATCATCGGTAATCACCCCAAAATGCGAGATATTTTCGAGATCATTAGTAAAGTTGCCGAAACGGATGTGACGGTTCTGATTCAGGGGGAGAGTGGGACTGGAAAAGATCTCGTCGCAAAGACCATCCATTACAACAGCCCGAGAAAGGGGAAACCTTTACTCACGGTCAATTGTGGGGCTTTGACCGAAGGCCTTCTCACCAGTGAACTATTTGGCCATAGGAAGGGAGCATTTACAGGCGCTATCAAGGATACCATAGGTCGTTTCCAGGCTGCGGACGGGGGGACACTGGTCTTAGATGAAATTGGTGAGATTCCGATTAATCTTCAAAAGATACTTTTAAGGGTGATCGAGGAGAAGGAATTTGAAAGGGTTGGAGATAGTCAATCGACAAAAATCGATGTTCGAATCATTTCTACCACCAATCGAAATCTTCAAGAGGAGATAGCGAAAGGGAATTTCAGAGAGGATCTTTATTATAGACTGAGTATTGTTCCCATTACCATTCCACCCTTAAGAGAGCGCACCTCGGATATTCCTTTGCTGGTCAATTATTTTCTTAAAAAATTACAGGAGGGGAGAGTTACCATTAAGATTGAACCGGAAGTAGTTGAACAGTTGAAAACTTTTTCTTGGTCTGGGAATGTAAGAGAGTTGGCTAATATTATTCAGCAAATGGTGGTGTTCTGCAGAAAACATACAATTGCTATTGATGATCTTCCGCCCAATCTTTTCATAAAAGAGGGGAGTATCCAGAGGAAAGAGGGGGGGAAGGTCCAATTGGGGAAGATGGTTTCTGACCTCGAAAAAAAGTGGATTGTTAGCAAACTGAAGGAGGCCGACTGGAACCAAGAAAAAGCGGCAAAACTTCTTGGAATCACCCGAAAGATGCTTATCAATCGAATCAACAAGTATCATATCAGACCGCAGAAGAATAGATTGTCCAATCTTAAAATTTGGCAGTAAATTTGCGATAAAAATTTCTCATGCCCAATAACTGGATTCTATTACTAGACCCCTTTAAAAACCTCCTTAATGCCTATCGTATCATTTTAGAAGAAGAGAATTTTTTGGTCGCAACTGCATTAAATTTAAAAGATGCATATGAACTTTTTAAGAAAAGGCAATATTCTGTAATTATTACAGAATACATCCCTCCACTTGAGACCACTGATTACATGATTCGATGGGTGAAAAAGAATTCTCCTGAAGTCTATATTATTATGGTTACAAACGCTTCTGTTGATGAGAAAACGTACGAAAAACTTTTTGCGATCGGGGTGGATGATCTTATTTTAAAGCCTTATTCTCCAGCGAGGATTCTCGTACATATCAAGAAAGGTTTAAAGCAAAGGGATTTAATTCTTAAAATGCAAGAACTGGAGAGGCTTAATCTTCTTGAGCCAATCACCAAAGAGATTCAAGGGCTTATATTCAATGCAATCTTTTTTAAAAGCTGTCTCCGACAAGAGATTAAGAAGGCGAGACGTCATCACCATCCATTTTCTCTATTATTGATACAAATGCCGGCTAAGGAGAAAATAGGCGATCGATTTGACAGTTTTTACATGGAACTTGTAAAAATTGTCAAAAGATATACAAGAGAAGAAGATATGGTTGGTAAGAACAATGGAGAAATAGCGGTCATTCTCCCTGAAACAGATCAAATTGGATCTCAGGTTTTAATTCAGAGGCTTTTGAACTTAATTCATACTCATCCCCAATTTAAATCCGACGACGTCTTAAGACCCCACATTCAAACCTTATCTTTCCAATCCTTTACATACCCAGATCAATTTGCCATTCCTGAATCTTTGAAGATTGTTTTGGAGGAGGTAGATAAAGAATCTCTCTATCATAAACCCATCCACTAATCCATCCCTTTTTAGCTCAACAATAAAACCATAAGAAACTATTAAAACAATTTAATCATCCTTAACCTTTTGGCTCAATAATTGTGCCGAATGGGCAATTTTAAATATTATTGAAAATATTTCAAACAGCCTCATCTTTAAAATAATCCTTTAAAATCAAAAGATTAAAAGGAAATAATAGAATATCCTATAGCTGGTATAGTAATTGCTTTATAAATATCGAATTTAATTTTTTAAAATTACCTTTATGTCAAAAGAAACGATTCTCATATTGGACAAAGAATTTCATACCCAATGGACGTTAAAAACAATATTGGAGAGCGAGAAATATATTGTTTTGGCTGTGGACACCATTGAAAGAGCCTTACAAAATTTTAAAGAATTTGAAGTATCCAGCATCATCACCGAGTATCGAATCGATCACACCCATACTCCCGAAATCATTCGAGAATTAAAGAAGAGTTTTCCAGAGCTCTATGTCATGATGCTCACATATGAAAATTTAGAAGAGAAAGAATATAAAAAAATCATGAGTTCTGGGATCGATGATTTTTTTCTAAAGCCAGTCTCCAGCGAAAAAATTCTCATTCATCTCAAAAAAGGGTTAAGACAGCGAAAAGTGTTTCTTCAAAAGAAACGCTTAGAACAGAAATTGAAAGAAATGAGGAGAAATGGGAATGTGCGAGAAATCGCATTATCTGGAGATGGTTTGTCCACAACAAGTCGATGATTTAAGAAAGCCACTTTTTGGAGGAAGATATGGAGATAAGCACGCTATCAAAAGGGTTCGATAATGTCCCTGGTGTTCTCTTTCCGCTTGATAAAAAGAGCAGGGCCTACACACTTTTTCAGAAGGTTCAGGGGGCCATGCATAATGTTCCTAATTTTGGCGAAACCTGTAAGTCAATTTTGGATGCCGTGATGGATGAAATAGATGCTGAAAACTGTTCTCTGATGCTAAAAGACCCTGTCTCTGGCTATTTAACCATCTGCGCAGCCCGTGGGAAGAATGAAAAAAAGAGTGTCTATTACCCAGACCCATCAGGCAATGGGAAAAGATTTAAATCAGGAGAAGGGGTTGCGGGTTGGGTTCTAAAAGAAGGGCAAGCGGTAATGCTGAATGACGTCAATAAGGAACCTCGTTTTGTAAGTGTGGTAGGATTAAATAATAAAGTCAATTCCCTCATCTGCTTTCCGATACGAGAAAAAGATCAGGTCGTAGGGGTCTTCAACCTCAGTCATTCTAAGAAAGGAGCTTTTAATGAAGGGGATAAATTGGCTTTATCCTATATTTCTAACCAGGTTGGGGCTGCTCTGACTTCTGCTCGTTTCTTTTTGGAAATCAAGGAAGTAAACCGGCTGATGAAGGATTCCAAAGAAGTTTTTTCTAAAGAAAAAGTTGTCCCAATCTCTCCCCCTTCCTCCTCCACTTTTGTTGAAATTGGTGAAGTGACTCGAGAGGAGGGTATCTTTATATATGCCAGTGACCAGATGCATCGAATTAAAGAAATCCTTGATCAGATAGCTAATACGGACGTCACGGTGCTGATCCAAGGAGAGAGCGGGGTAGGCAAGGAGGTGGTGGCACGTTCTATTCACCTCAATTCTTTTCGCCAAGAGAAACCATTTGTTAAGGTGAATTGTGCTGCTCTCCCTCAAGAACTTCTGGAGAGCGAGCTTTTTGGCTATGAAAAAGGTGCCTTTACAGGGGCCTATCGCCAGAAACCAGGAAAATTTGAATTGGCCAATGGTGGGACTATTTTCTTAGACGAAATTTCAGAGATAAGCCTTTCCCTTCAAGGCAAACTTCTCCAGGTCCTTCAGGACAGAGAGTTTTCGAGATTAGGAGGCAAAAAGGACATCCGAGTAGATGTACGAGTGTTAGTAGCGACAAATAAAAATATGGAGGAAGGCGTCAAGAATGGTCGATTCCGTGAAGATCTTTATTATCGACTGAATGTCGTCAATATCACTATTCCCCCCTTGAGAGAGAGAAGAGAAGAAATTCCAATCTTTGTTGAATATTATTTAGACAAATTTAGTAAGAAATACCAAAAAAAGGTAACTCCCTTATCCGATAAGATGATGAAGGTTTTTTCTCAGCACCATTGGTTAGGAAATGTTCGGGAATTGGAAAATGTGATCCAACGACTTATTGTCTTGGGGAACGAAAAGGCGATTATTGAGGAATTGACTCCTGTGACAAAGATAGATTCTATCCCAGAAAAAAAGGAAAAAACGCTCCCAGCAAAAAAGATCTGGCCTTCTTTGAAGGAAGTTCATCGGGATGCCATTAAAAAGGCGGAGTCTGAAATTATACTTAAAGCTTTAGAGACGACCAATTGGAACCGCAAGAAAGCGGCTAATATATTAGAAATTAACTATAAAACCCTTCTCTATAAAATTAAAGAATGTGGCCTCGATAAAAGGTTTATTCCCTAAACATCATAAATTTTAACCCTTAATTTAAACTTCGTGGAAATAAACGATCAACAAATCGTAATAGGTTATCGTTTCTTATGAACGATTTTCATTTTTTTCTTGAATGAATTTGAAAAAAAGGAATCAAATTCCAGGTCCTTTTAAAAAATGGAATAAAACGGAATTGATTTACCACTATTTTCCATTTTTTTTCCATTTTTTCCCCACTCTTTTAAAAGATTAAAAAATATCTCTGGATTTGGGCTAGAGAAATCCATTCAATTTCAAAAGGTTACTTAATGATCATTCAATTAGTTCTTCTTGGCATATAGATTGCTCTATATCCAATCGCTATGAAGGATATTTACCAAATCATTTTCTCTAATAGTTCTAAGATGACTGAAATCGAGACGATCATTGATGAAATCGCTAAGACTGATATTACGGTTTTGATTAAGGGGGAAAGCGGAACAGGTAAAGGGCTGCTAGGCAAGGCCATTCATTTAAAATCCCACAGGAAAGATAAACCCTTCGTCAAGGTGAATTGCGCAGCCATTCCCAAAGGGCTCCTTGAAAGCGAACTCTTTGGGTTTGAAAAGGGGGCCTTCACAGGAGCACATCTTAGAAAACCTGGGAAGTTCGAATTGGCCAATGGTGGGACGATCTTACTGAACGACATCGGGGAAATGGACATTTCCATTCAGGCAAAACTCTTACAAGTTCTCCAGGACGGCATGTTTTCTCGCTTAGGAGGGGATGGAGATGTAACGGTGAATACCCGTGTGATTGCTACCGCAAAAGATCAGTTAGAAAAATCGATGGGGGAAGGGAAATTCCGTGAAGACCTATTTTTCAGAATCAATGTGATCAACATCACGGTCCCGCCTTTACGAAATCGTAAAGAGCAAATCCTTCCTCTTTCACAATATTATTTAAATGTTTATAAAAATAAATACGGTAAGGACGTCCCGCCATTTTCATCAAAGGTGATCGATGGCTTTAAAGAGTATACTTGGCCCGGAAACATCCGTGAATTGGAAAATATGATTAAACGGATTATCCTATTGGGTGATGAAGAAACGGTTCTTAAAAACATTTTCAGTAAAAGGTTGGATGATGGAATAAATCCTGAATCCTATGAAAATTTATTACCCAATCCCTCAGCACAAAATAAATCTTTCAATTTGAAAGAGGTTGGGAAAAGTGCGGCTGAAGTTGCGGAGAAGGAGATTATTCAAAGCACTTTACAAGAGACTCATTGGAACCGAAAACAGGCGGCTAAATTACTTCGTGTGAGTTATAAGACATTGCTGTATAAGATTCAGAAATACCGTTTAAATGATCTAAGAGAGTATCGAAGGGTTGAAGAAGAAATTAGTTGAGAAACAAAAAATATTTTGTCGGACACTGGGCGCAGACATGACTACTGAGGAGAGAGTGGCATGGAGAACTTAGGGGGGGAGTTCCCAAAAGGAACGGAGGCAGCTTTTGGCAGAGTTCTGAATCGAGATTTATTCCTTTTTCTTCTGGACCTGGAAGTGAAACGTGCTCGGCGTTATCAGAATTTTCTATGCCTCATGCTTCTCAAAATCAAGCCATTTTTAAAAGAGGATGATGGAGGAGGTTTGCAGGCCTGCCACCAAATATTGAGTAATCTCTTAATGGAGGAGATACGCGAAAGCGATATCATCGGCTCCTTAAAATTAGATAAACTGGCTGTCCTCCTCCCGTACGCGGATGTCAAGGCAGGAGACCATGTTAAATCCAGATTTGAAGACGCTCTCAAGTATTATGACTTTAAAAGTAAAGGGGTTGAAGTCATGATCGATCAGGTCTGTTTTCCCATTGATGGAACAGACACTACCGATCTAATTAAAAGGGCATTGGCAGAAGAACCCTCTTAAAGCATATCACAGGGAATCATCATCGTATGGGCTGTTCTTATATTTAATTCGATTGCCTACCCGCAAGCGGATAAAGAGATCCTTTTGAAGAAAGAGGCTCAGGCCGAAATTGCCGCTGACAGCGACCGTTACGTGATTGGAGCTGAGGATGTTCTTTACATCCATGTGTGGAGAGAGGAAACCGTAACCAAAACGGTTTCGGTGAGAATGGATGGAAAGATCTCGATACCTCTTGTCGACGAGATTCAGGCGGCGGGCCTTACCCCTCTCCAATTGAAGGAAAAATTGACCGAGAGACTGAAACAATTTATTGAAAATCCCAATGTTACTGTTGTTGTTATGGAAGCTAATAGTTTCAAAGTGTATATTTCAGGCCAAATAAGCAAACCAGGTATTTACCGTCTGAGAAGTGATACGACTCTTGCTCAGATCATTTCCATGGCAGGTGGACTCACCGAGTGGGCCAATCAAAAGAAAATAATCATTATCAGAAAAGAGAATGGAAAGGAAAAACGATTTACCATCAACTATAAGAAAATTGTTAAAGGAGAAGACCTCGATTCAAATATTATCCTGAAGTCGGGTGATACGATCATTGTGCCTTAAAGGAATTATCTCCATGAATAGAAAGGGGGCGGGTATGAAAAAAGGGAGAAATTGGGTTTGGATCATGGGAATAGTTTTGGTTCTATTATTATTTGAAACCTCTTTAATCCATGGTGAGGAGATGAGAGATTTATTGTCTAAATTTCATCCCTATATCACCGTAAGCGAAGAATATAACAACAATATTAATCTATCCCATACGAACAAAATAGACGATTTCATTACCACTGTTAATGCGGGATTGAAGTTTTCTGCTGTAGAGGAAAAAAAATATGGAATTGATTTGGACTTTGCTGGAGGATTTGTCTTTTATGCAAGACATCACAATTTCGATTATTTCAGTCCCTCAGGGTCGCTTAACGCTTGGTATGCAGCGACCCCAAGACTGACTTTTCGAGTCAGGGATTATTTAATCCGAGATGATGCAGCAAGAGAGCCGGTATATACTGCCAATGCCCTGCCAAACCAATATCTTCTTTCTACCGAGAGGACACATGCGATCTATATCCGAAACGTTGTCGAGCCTTCTGTAGACTATCAGTTTGCAAAAGATGGTCTCATCTCGGTTCTCTATCGGAACAACATTTATCGTAATCAAAACCCTCTATATGAAGACAGTATGGAAAATACTATCAACCCCAAACTCACCTACTGGTTCGATATTAAAAACGGGTTAAGTTTAGATTATTATCTTACTTCAGGGACTTATCAGCGTTCTCCGGATCAGTTAGCTCAAGGGGTGACTCCTCGTTACACGTACCGTTTCAATCCAAGGGTCTCGATCTTTGGAGAATACCACTTTGAGTGGCAAGATTTCAAATCTCCTGGTGTCGATTACTATGTCCATAATCCGAGCCTTGGCATCCAATATCAATTTAGTCCAACCCTGACTGGTACAGCCCAGGTAGGTTATTTCTGGCAAATTCCTGAGCAAGGTTCAGGAGCGGGAGGTCCATCCTTCAACTTAAGTCTCACAAAGAGTGCCCAAAGAACTACCTATTCTCTCTCATTTCATGGAGGATATACAGAGGACTATTTTACCGCCCAGAATCGGGGATTTGTTAAAACCTACATGGTATACGGGACGATCAGCCATAAGTTGACAGATAAAATGACCGTTGGGGTTAACGGTTCTATGCAAAGGGCAATATATGGTAACGACCAGAAAGATTGGATCTGGGGAATTAGTGGGAATGCTTCCTATGCGCTCCTTAAATGGTTGTCCCTCTCCCTTCAGGTTGGTTATATTGGAGATCATTCAAATATTAGTAATTTAGATTATAGTCAATATCGGGGGATATTTAGTGTGACGGCGACTTTTTGACCTATTTCATTAAATCTCGGAGGTGAAACCAATGATTAATCCTGAAAAGTCTTTTAATATTAATGACTACATTGAAATTTTGCTGAGACGGATCTGGTATGTCATCATTCCTTCTATACTCATACTGGGAGGAGCCGTTCTTTATGCACATCAATCCCCCAAGCTATACCGTGCCTCTACACTCATCTTGGTCACTCCGCAAAAGGTTCCAGTAGATTATGTGAGGCCCACCGTCACCTCGAGAATCGAAGATCGTCTCCAATCCATTGGCCAAGAGATCATGAGTCGAACGCGATTGGAACAGGTCATCTCTGAGTTCAAACTCTATCAGGAAGAGGCCAAATCTCTCAGCCCAGAAGAGGTCGTGGAGTCTATGCGGAAAGATATCCAGGTAGAAATTAGAGGAAGAGAAGGTTACTTCACGATTTCTTACATCGGTAAAAACCCAAGGGTTGTCACCCTGGTCACCAATAAGTTAGCCTCTCTTTTCATCGAAGAAAATCTAAAATTGCGGGAACAACAAGCTCAGGGAACATCAGAATTCCTTTCCATCGAGTTGAATGCCACAAAGACAAAACTTGAAGAGCAAGAGAAAACAATCACCTATTTTAAGAGACAGTTTATGAACGAGCTCCCCGAGCAGCGGGAGGCCAATTTAAAGGTCCTTGAGCAGCTTCAAAATGAATATCAGAGAGTTAGCGATAATCTAAGGGGAGCACAGGATCGGAAATTGGTCATTCAGAAACAACTCAATGAGATAAGACTACAGATTACATCAACCTCCAGCCCTGATGACCCCTCCCAACCCTTGCCAAGACTCAACGTGAATAGTCCGTATGATCAACAACTCGGCCAGCTGAGGGGTTATCTTGCGGACCTTCAAACAAAATATACAGAGAAGCACCCTGATATTGTAATGACAAAAAAGAAAATCAAAGATTTAGAGCAAAAGATTGCAGTAAGCAGAGAGGAAGCCGGGGATGCGAAGGTGGAGGGAAAGACGATTCCTTCTCCTCAGATGGCAGGGACTAATTTGGATTTCAATCCTTTTTACAAGGAGATGGAGAGTCAGTCGGCTGCCACTGAGTTAGAAGTCAAAAGGTTGAAAGATGAGGAATCAAGGATCAAAGCCAAGATCTCAGATTATCGTACCAGGGTAGAGAATGCTCCCGTTCGAGAGCTGGCTATGGCTAATCTCACACGAGATTACCAAAACACCAAAGAGAGTTATCATTCTCTTTTGAATAAGAGCCAAGAGGCCCAACAGGCCGAAAATTTAGAGCGCCGCCAGAAAGGAGAGCAATTTAAGGTGATCGACCCCGCCAGGATCCCTGAAAAACCCTTTAAACCAGATGTTCCAAAAATCCTACTCTTTGGCCTGTTGCTGGGAATGGGTTCTGGTTTCGGAATGGCCTTCTTTAGAGAACAGATGGATCGGTCCTTCAAGGATGCCGAAGACTTGGAAACAACTCTGGGTTTTAAAGTATTGGCGAATATCCCAAAGATTGAAAAAAAAGCGGC
>JBEKWN010000043.1:0-26821 GCA_049513055.1 Thermodesulfobacteriota bacterium | reverse complement strand
TTTTGGCTTGAAGGTGGTACGAAAAAATTAGGAGGAAATATGCCCTCGAAAATCTCCAATAGCTACGATGCGATCATCGTGGGCTGCGGTATCGCGGGGTCGGTTGTCGGTGCCATCTTATCAAACATGGAACATAAGAAAGTTCTGGTCCTTGAGGCCTCGTCGCAGATTGGCGGCCGTGCGACCTCATTCCGCGGAGAAGCGATTAC
This sequence comes from Thermodesulfobacteriota bacterium, assembly GCA_049513055.1. Classification (GTDB taxonomy): domain Bacteria; phylum Desulfobacterota; class BSN033; order BSN033; family UBA1163; genus UBA1163. The sequence continues at coordinate 26,612 of JBEKWN010000043.1, read as the reverse complement.
AGATGCTGATCAGTTCCGTAAAACGCTTGCCCAATCTGCTCACTCTTGGGTGAGTGACAGGACTGAACCTGATCTTCCTACGCTGATCAAGAAAAAGATGCTCAATGGATATGTCCTCGAAGCGGGTGGCAGAGGAGCATGGTACACCAATCGCGGTCGCGTCAGCCATGCCCTGGCCCTGTTCAACAAGGCTTCGATCTTCTATCCCAATGCAGGCTTTGTCTGGTATGACCATGAGTGGAAGCCCCATATCGTGGGCAGGAGATCCAAGTATGGCTGGATGAGCGATGAAGATTACACCCAGATGGTGAAGGTCCATAAGCGGAAGCTTCAGGTACGTACGATAGCTGAAGCTGAAGAGTTCGACCATGTGACCTTGAAAGATTGGGTGGAAGGGATAACCCACAACGAACTGGCACAAGAATTCCACTATGCCATGGGGACTTTCCAGACGATCATGAATGACCCGGCGCTCAATGCAGCCGGAGAGAACTTGAAGGTATTTCTACAAGTCCAGGAGACTGGTGTGCATATCACCAACGGCTCGTGGGCTTTCGCCGGTGCACCCGGACACCGTTTTATTACAGAGGGTTTTGCTACTGCTCTCAAAGACGCTCAAGGCGAAATCGTCACAAATGCCACGGTCAAAGAGGTTATTATTCAGAATGGAAGAGCGGTCGGTGTTGCAGTTGAGATTGACGGCAAAACCATGGAAATAAAATCCCCGGTGGTCGTCTGCACTTCCCCGCCAAAGGCATTGCTAAAAATCTTGCCCGAGAGTGTGCTGCCGGCGGAATTTGTTAGATTAACCAAAAAGATAATACATACTTCTATGGTTGCCGGCCAGTTTGGCATGAGTAAACCGGTGAATGCCTTCTGTGAGCTCAAGGTCGATCCCAGGTCTTTCTACCATACCTCCATGTTAGTGGATACGGTGATCGACAGGATATTGAAGTTTGCGGATACTGCATTCCCGGGCTGGAGAGAATCGCTTGAGTTCATGTTCTTTACCGTCGGAGATACGTGCATCCTGTGGCGACACCCTGGGGATGAATGGGTGGATGTGAAATGCCCTACGGTCGAAGGACTGTTTTTTGCTGGTGATACTTACGGGAAGCGCCTCAACGAGGGAGGCATCGAGGGTGCTGTCCACTCCGGGTTTATTTGTGCGAGCGCCATAACCGGCAAGGATTATCTGCAGCTCCTGCCGCCGGTCTTCCGCTGATACAGCACTTCATTTGACTATCAAATCTACAATTAATTCTTCGAAAAATTAGGGTTCTGTTATGGCAAGATATCTGGCTATCGGGGAATAGGAACTTTCAACTCCATCGCGTGTGTTACTTCCTGAAACACGCATCTGGGAACCCCTCCTCAGGATAAAAGATTTCACCCGAAATCAACGGGGAATACAGACTGACAATAAACCTATATTATGCGAATTTCCTGTAACTATTACAAAGCAAATGCGAAAAGAGTAAAAATTAATCTCTTTTGTCCCCAAACACTTACGCTTGAAACCCTCTATCGGTTATGATATGTAAAGTTGAAATTGGGGACAAATAAGTATTTCGTCTATTAATAGTTAGAAACCCACTCTATAGATGATGGCAGTGGAATATCCCATGATACCCTTGAGAAGGGAGGACCACAAAAATGAAAGATACAAAAAAGCCAGCACAGCTGATCAAACTAGCAATGGAGTGCATGGGAGTAGCCGTAACTATAATCGACACGGAGGGAACGCTCCTTTACTACAATAAGCAAGCGGCTAAAATTCTAGACCGTAAACCTGAATACATAGGCAAAGATGTTCATTCACATCATAAGAAGGCAGCTTCCAACAGAAAATTAGATTTGGTGCTTCAGGATTTCCAAAAAGGAAGAACAGAGCCTTTCTATTACGAAGTTAAGCCCTATGGAAAGATCATTCTTGTGATACTTTCGCCTATTTTAGAGAATGGTAAGTTTATCGGTTGTATACAATCTGTGCTGCTCAAGGAAGATATTGAATCGGCATCATGACCAATCTAAATGATGTGTTGATCGATGGTGTAAATTGGATGGTTTGAGGTTTCTAACAATTCGCTGAAGTTGGACGTTTGCATCCGCTGTGCGTCTGTAAACGCCGCTTAGCTCAAGCGTTATCCTCTCTTTCGATTTGATCTTACCCCGATTTAGTGGACACACCGAAGAATTAGAGGTATAGAGAAAAAGGGATCAGGAGGTGTGTCACATGGGCTTAAGTAAGGATAAGAGGTATTTTGATCGGGAGTTCAAGTATGAGGCGATTCGGTTGATGGAAGAGGGGAAGCGTTCGGTGAGGGACATCGCCAAGGATCTGGATATTCATCCGAATGTGCTTCATCAGTGGAGGCGTAAATATCGAGCTGATATGGAGCAAGCCTTTCCTGGAAAGGGTCATCTTAGGCCTTCGGAAGAGGAGATTCGCCGTTTGCAGCGGGAGAATGAGGAGTTAAGGGAGGAGAAGGAGATTTTAAAAAAAGCCTTGGCCATCTTCTCAAAGCACCCAAGGTAAAGTATGAGTTTATTGATAGTTACCGCTCCGAATTTAGGGTGAAGAAGATGTGCCGGGTTTTGGAGGTATTCAGGAGCGGCTATTATTCATGATCTAGGCATCAGGTTATTTGATGTTGATACGTGCAACGGCAGTCCACAATATCCAGGCCGGAGTGTCCCCGGGGAACACAAAGTGTGTCTCCTACGCGAGGAGGTTTCAAGAGGTTTTTACACCGGTCTTGAATTATGTTAATAGAGGAGATAGTTCTTTTTAGGAAAAGCGTGGGATCACTGGGTCGAGCAGAAAGGAGGTGACTTCTCTATTGTACCTATCACCACAAACCTTTTGCGTGAGGACTGAGAAAGGAGCGTCATTATGAAAAAGAAATTGGAAACGAAGATCTCGAGAAGGAGTTTTCTGAAAGGGGCCGTGGCAGGGGCAGCGCTGCTGGGAGGACCCGGGATTCCCTATGTCGTCAAGAACGCCGTGGCTGCTGATCCCCTCTATATTGGAGTGGTGAGTCCAGCCAGTGGCAACTATGCTGACCACGGGATGATGGAACGGATGGGCATGCAGATGGCTGCGGCTGAGATCAAGAATGTTTTGGGCCGTCCGGTCAAACTGCTCGTCGAAGACGATGAGACAGATCCCCAGGTGGGTGCCCGGAAGGCGAGAAGGCTTATTGAGGTGGACAAGGTGAAGTTCTTGATCGGCGGTGTTTCAAGTTCCGTTGCCGTGTCGGTGGGAGAGGTGGCGCAGAGAGCAGGGGTTCTCTATATTGCTACCAACCAGAACTCGGATACGATCACCGGCGAGAAGGCTCATCGCTGTGTCTTCCGTGTTTGCCCAGACATGGCCATGGCCCTCAAGTGCCTAGGGCCCTATATGATTGAAGTAGCCAAGCTGAAGAAGTGGTATTTCTTTACCCACGATTACGAGTGGGGATGGTCAGGAACCCGATGGGGAAGAAAAATCCTGGAGCAGTATAAAGGAACCGATTTAGGTGAATCGAAGATTCCGCTCGGAACGCGCGATTACAGTGCTTTTTTTCAAAAAGCTCTGGCCACTAAACCCGAAGCACTTGTCATCACCGTTGGCGGAGTGGACCGGGCTGCTTTGATGGAACAGATCTATGAATTCGGAGTTTATAAGAAGACGACCATCGTCCACACCCTTTATGATTATGAGGATGTCTGGGCTGCCGGAGCGAAGAAGAATTTTGGGATCCACGGAACGGAATGGTACTACGGGATTGACACGCCCACAGTGAAAGCCTTCGTAGCCAATTATAAGAAGATGTTTCCTGCGGCGCTGATCCCTGTTCCTACCCAGGATACAGCCAACGGGTATATCGGGCTGAGGGAACTTCTCAAGGCCATCCAGCGGGTGGGCAAAGAAGAGGTGACGCCCGTCATCAAAGCCCTTGAGGGGTATACCATTCCACTCGCCGAATCCCTTAAGAATGATCCCATCCTGATCCGTGACTGGGATCACCAGTTTGTCTGGGCTTATTACGTGGTGAAGTCGAAGAAAGAAAAGGATATGAAAGACCGTACGGACTTCTTTGAGCTTCTGAAATGGTGTCCGGGAAAGGACGTGGCTCGGAGCAAAGAAGAAAATCCTGTGAAATTAGAAGACTATCCGGCTTGAATTTGAGTGAGAAGGTGGGGGATGGGTTTCCCCACCTTCTCTTGAAAGGGAAAAACGATGGAAGAGTTCCTTGGGGAATTTTCTTCATTTGTCATGATCGGGCTGGTGAATGGACTTATCTATGCCGTGGTGGCCCTGGGATTTACCCTGATCCTGGGTGTGATGCAGGTCATCAACTTCACCCATGGCGTGCTCTTTGCCTTCGGTGCCTACTTTGCCTTCACCGCCCAGAGGTACTTTAACCTTCCCTTCTGGGTTGGCCTCATCTTTGCCCCAATCCTAGTGGGAGTCCTGGGCATTATCCTCGAGCGGGTGGCCATTCGGAAAACCTACGGGGGCAATCCCCTCTTTGGGCTCCTTCTGACCTTTGGGATGGCAACCGCCCTGGAGGCCGTGATTCGAATGGTCCCTATCTGGGGGAAGGTCGGCTACTCGGTGAAGGCTCCCGAATTTGTCGCCGGATCGATTGAACTCGGATTTATGACCTATTCCAAGTATCGACTCTTTCTGGCAGCCCTTGCCATGCTAATCATTTTTGTTACGTGGCTTTTCTTGGAAAAAACGCCCTACGGCGGGATTATCAAAGCGGGCGCTTATGATAGCGAAATGATCATGGCCCTCGGCAAGAACCTTCCCCGTCTCCGTATGTATGTCTTTGGGTTGGGTGCCATGTTAGCAGGTGTCGCTGGCGTTATTGCGGCCCCTATTTACAGCGTAAAGCCCGCCATGGGCACCGACATCCTGATGCCTGCGTTCCTCATCGTTGTCCTAGGCGGGATCGGGAGCTTCTGGGGAAGCGTGATTGGAGGGCTCATCGTGGGGATGTCTAAGAGCATGATCGTGATGGTCTTTCCCCGGGCCGAGGACATCATCCCTTATGTTATCATGGCCTTTATTCTGATCTTCCGGCAGAGAGGCTTGATGGGGGAAAAAAGCGTTCTGGAGGCTTGAGATGCCGTCTGAACAACAATGGTGGAAAAAATTCACCCACCCGATGGTTTGGATATTTGTGCTCTTCTTCTTTTTCCCGAAGTTCCCTTTCATTGGTAAATATCTTTCCTTGGGGACAGAGGTCATGATCTGGTCCCTCTTTGCCGTAGGGTTCAATATCTTGTTGGGTTACACAGGCCTGACCTCCTTTGGTCATGGAGCTTATTTTGGCATTGGAGCTTATACGGCAGGGATCATCTTTCTGCGTGTCTATCCTGGATTCTGGGTCCCTCTGCTTCTTAGCATTGTCGGAGGTGCCCTCTTTGCGGGTTTGGTCGGTCTAATCGTGGCCAAGAAGAGGGGAATCTATTTCTCCCTCCTGACCATTGCCTTTGGTCAGGTCTTCTACTTCATTGCCTTTCGCTGGGAAGAGTTGACCGGCGGAGAGACAGGATTGTCGAAGATTGACCGGATTCCGATCGGAATTCCGGGCCTCTTCCAGGTAAAATTATCCAACCCCATCAACTACTACTACGTCTGCTGGGCAATTTTCCTGATCGCCACGATCGTCGTCTGGAAGATCGTTCATTCTCCCTTCGGCAAGGTGATCCAGGGGATCCGGGAGAATGAAGTCCGCACACGATACCTGGGCTACAATGTCTATTTTTATAAGTGGGCTTCCGTCACCCTCTCGGGGGCGTTTGCCGGGCTTGCGGGAGGACTCTATACTTTCCTCATCAATTCCGCCTTTGCGACGGTCCTTGACTGGACTCAATCCGGAAACGTGGTCATGATGAACCTCCTGGGTGGGGGATTGGTCAACTTCTTCGGTCCGATCCTGGGCGCAACGATCTTCATCTCTTCCCGGGACCTCCTGAGTGCCTATATCTCCAGGGCTTCCTTCGCCCTCCATTTCGAAATCGACTGGCTATTCATCTACGGGCTCATCTTCGTCTTTGTCATTTTATTCATCCCCACGGGGATCCTTGGTCTAATCAGCGGAAAGAAAAGGGCGGTCTTAAGGTAGGAGGAGGTATGGCGGCAATACTCGCGACAGAAGGATTGACAAAGAACTTTGGCGGTCTAAGGGCCCTTGACTCGGTAAGCCTTCAGTTCGAAGAGGGGAAATTGACCTCGGTCATCGGTCCGAACGGGGCAGGAAAGACAACCTTCTTCAACCTGCTGACAGGACTGATCAAGCCGGATTTGGGGAAGATCATTTTCAAGGGAGAGGATATCACGAAACTTCCTATCCACGGGATCGTTCGGAAGGGGATTTCTCGCTCCTTCCAGATCATCAACCTCTTTAACGAGATGACCCTTTTTGAGAACGTATGGCTCGGAGTCCAAGCCCAGCAGGGACACGGCACCGAGTTCTTTGCGGATTCAGACAGATTCAGATCGATCCGGGACGAGACCTTCCGGGTGATCAAGGAGACCGGTCTTGCCGGGAAGGAAGAGACACCCGTAAAGCTCCTCTCCTACGGGGATCGGAGGATCCTGGAGATCACCCTCTCGCTGACTCCGAAGCCCACTCTCCTCCTACTGGATGAGCCTACCAGCGGGCTCGTGTCAGAGGATCGGAAACGGATCTCGGAGTTCATGAAGAAGATCTCTTCCCGATTGACCCTGGTTGTTGTTGAGCACGACATGGATGTTGTCATGTCAATCTCAGACCATATCGTCGTCTTTTCGCAGGGAGGGGTCTTGGCCCAAGGTCCTCCAAACGAAATCCGAGGAAATCAGGAGGTCCAGGAGGCTTACTTGGGAGGACAGTACTGTTTAGTGTAAATAACCAATGATCAAGCACCAATAACCAAATAATAACCAATTCCAAATTCTAATAACCAAACGCAGGTTCAATTTCAATTATTGCGCCGTTGGAATTTATTTGGAACTTGGGATTTGGTTATTGGGATTTACTTAGCTTGGCACTGAGTTGGAGGAAAGAGGCATGTTGACGGTCGAAAAGATTAATACGTTTTACGGCGAGGCCCATACCCTGTTTGATGTCTCCCTCGATATTCAGGAGGGGGAGGTCGTTGCCCTCCTGGGTCGCAATGGAGCCGGAAAGACGACGACCATCCGGTCGATCATGGGGCTCACCCCGCCCCGGGCGGGAAGGATCATGTTCAAGAACGAAAACATCGCCGGCCTTCCCCCCTATACGATCGCCAATAAAGGGGTGGGCTTCGTACCCGATAACCGCCGGATCTTTCCCAACCTTACTGTGAAAAGAAACCTTGAGATCGCCAGGAAGGGCAACGGAGGAAAAGAGGGCTGGACCCTTGAGAGAATCTATGATCATTTCCCCAAGCTGAAAGAGATTGAGTCCCGCCTGGGAGAGGTCTTGAGCGGCGGAGAACAGCAGATGCTCACGATCGCCCGAACCCTCATGGGCAACCCGGACCTGGTCCTTCTCGATGAGCCGACGGAGGGCCTTGCCCCGATCATGGTGATGGAGGTGATGAAGATCGTCAAGGAACTGAAGGAAAAGGGGGAAACGATCCTTCTTGTTGAGCAGAATTCAACGCTTGCCCTCTCTGTTTCCAAAAGGGCCTATATCTTAGAGAACGGACACATGGTTTTTTCTGGTCTTGCGAATGATATCATCCAGAATTTAGACCTCAGGCAAAAATATCTTGGGGTATAAATGATGATTGTCGCTGGAAGGAATCGGGGAGGAAGGACATGAAAGAGATCAGGGAGATCTTGATTGTTGGGGCGGGGACAATGGGCCATGGGTTTGCCCAGATCTTTGCCATGAACCACCTTTCGGTCTGGTTGGTCGACGAGAACGAGGATCTGCTCAAAAGAGCCCGGGAATGGATCATGGACAACCTGAACTATATGGTTGAACTGGGCGAAATCGGACGGGAGAGAGTCCAGCCGACTTTGTCCCATATCCAGTCTACCACGGACCTCAAGCAGGCGGCCTCGAAAGCCGATTATGTGCTTGAAGCGATCAATGAGAATCTCGATTTGAAGAAGAGACTCTTTCAACAGCTCGGGAACTGGACCCAGCCTCACGTGGTTCTCGCGACCAACACCTCTTCTTTTGACATCAATGAATTGAGCGTTGTCACGGCCCATCCGGAGCGGGTCATCGGCACCCACTGGTTTCATCCTCCGCAGATTACTCCCTGCGTTGAAGTCATCCCTTCGAATGCCACAAGTCCGGAGGCCGTCGAGATTGCAACGACCCTTATGAGAAGCATCGGCAAAGTTCCCACACGCTGCAAGAACGCTCCGGGGTTTGTGGCCAACCGGATCCAGATGGCCATGGCTGCAGAGGCATTGGCCATTGTGGAGGCAGGGCTTGCCACGCCTCAAGAAGTGGACCAGATTGTCAGGACCTCCTTCGGGTTCCGGCTGAGTGCCTATGGTCCCTTCCAGATCTGCGATCAGGCTGGAGCCGATACCTACTATTCGGTCTATGAGTATCTGTACCAAAGGCTGAAGCGAGAGCAGATGAAACCCTCTCCGCTCCTAAAAAAGCAAGTCGAGCAGGGGCGCCTGGGGTTAAAGACGAGCCATGGGTTTTATGAATACAAAGAGGGGGCGGCGGATGCAATGAAACGGGAGCGGGACCGCAAGCTTTACAGCCGGCTCCGCTTGTTCCTGGAAGAACAAAGGACTCAAAAAGAATGAATTCGAATCTCAAAATCCGAAATAATGTCGAATGACCGAGATTCGAATGACCGAAATGAAATGACCGTTTTGAAATTTCCGCTTTGAATTTGTTTCGAGCTAGGATAGTCGAGGTTCGGATTTAGAATGATGGAATCATGAGGATGTCTATAAAAGACCAAACGATGGATCTTCATCACACATTACAGCGGGCAATTAATGAAAAAAGACGCCTCCTTCCTGAGGATGTGGGAAAGACCCTCATCTCTCAGTATGGGATGAAAATCCCCCCTGGTAAACGGGTGACCCATCCTGACGAACTGCGGGCAGTAGCCAGAAAACTGGGATATCCCTTGGTTGTAAAGGCCATGGCATCAGACCTGATTCATAAAACCGATCAGGGGGCAGTAAAATTGGGAATTGAAAAGTACTCTGCCCTCCAAAGGGCGACGGAAGGGCTATGGACTCTTTTCCCTGGTGCGCCCCTGCTTGTAGAAAAAATGGCAAGTCCAGGGGTAGAGATGATCGTAGGTCTGACCCATGACGACCATTTTGGTCCGAGCCTGATGATGGGTCTCGGAGGAATCTTCACAGAGGTATTTCAGGACGTGGCCTTTCTCATGCTTCCAGCTTCACGGAGCGAAATCATCCAGGCCCTGACAGGTCTGAAAGGCTTCAAACTTCTGACAGGTTTTCGGGGGAGACCCGCTTACGATGTCGACAAGATCGTGGATGCGATCATGGGTGTGGCACAATTCGGTTTAGATGCGTCAGGGTATTATGAAGCGGTGGACATTAATCCTTTTGTAGTCAATGAGAATGGCGTGACGGCACTGGATGTCAAAGTTCTGCTTCGACCTCAACACGCCCCCGTAACACAGGAAGTGTCATTACCTGACCCGAAATCTCTGGATCGGTTTTTTGCCCCCGGGTCTGTGGTGGTCATCGGAGCCTCTGCTGCACCGGGTAAATCCGGCAATGTGGTCATCCGAAATATTCTGGCTAATGGGTATGCGGGGAAAGTCTACTTGGTCAACCCGAAGGGCGGAGAAATCCTGGGCCTGTCCGTCCAGCCCTCGATCGCCAATCTCCCTGAGGGAATAGACCTGGCGATTATCGTGCTCCCTGCCAAGGAGACTCCGCAGGTCCTTAGGGATTGTGCTGCAAGAGGCATCAGACAGATCGTCCTCCTCGCAGGCGGATTTGCAGAGGTGGATGAATATGGAGCAGAGATCCAACAGGAGATGATCGACATCATCCGTGAGAAAGGGTTGCGTGTCATAGGACCCAATACATCGGGACATACTTCTACTCCCCACCAATTCACCTCCTCCTTATTTCCCTTGGGAAAGATCCGCCGAGGGAAGATTTCCTTTCTTGCACAAACGGGCAACTTTGCCACGCACACCATGAGATACATCTTGACGGATGAACATTTTGGTGTTGCGCGGGTGATTGGCCTTGGGAACAAGATCGACATAGAAGAAAGTGAGGGCCTCGAATACCTGGCCAATGACCCAGAAACAGATGCGATCATCATGTACCTTGAAAGCATCGAAAGACCGAAACGCTTCTTAGAGATAGCAAGAGAGGTCACCCGCATTAAGCCTGTTGTCATGTTAAAAGGCGGTTCTACAGAGGCTGGCAAACATGCTGCTATGGCTCATACGGCTGCTATGGCTGCAGAGGATCGGCTAGTCGACGGCATGCTCCGTCAGGCTGGCATTGTTCGGATCTATGACTATACCCACCTCATCCTTATGGGGAAGGCTTTATCAATGGTGCCTCTCCCTAAAGGAAACCGAGTCAGTTTCTTGTCTCCTTCCGGAGCAATGCTGGTCGTCCTCGCCGACCTCTGTGCCCGCCTCGGCCTTGGGATACCAGAATTGGAACCAGAAACCCTCAAGAGACTTCAGGAGATTAGTCCCCCCTTTATACGAATGCGAAATCCCGTGGATATATGGCCAGCCGCCACTGTGAAGGGAGTGGAGTTTGGGTATAGAGAGGGCATGGAGGCGGTGCTCAAAGACTCAAATATCGACGCCGTAGTTCCGATTCTCATGTTGACAAGGGAGACAGGGGTTCCCTCCTTCGACTTCATCATCGAGCTGAGGAAGAAGTTTCCCGAAAAACCCATCCTCGTCACGTTTAGCGCGGAAAAGCAGTACATGGAGGAGTGTAAGGCATTCCTCGAACCTCGAGGCGTTCCCACTTTTCCTGAAATCGAGCAACCTTTTGAAGTTTTATCTATCCTATCCCGCTGCACCAGAGCAATGAACCGGCCCCAATAGGAAAGTTTTGGCTTGATTTGACATTTGAACTTTAACCTTTGTCATTTTGATGAGAACCACAGGGTTCGTTCCCCGAATGCACCGTTTAAAGGCGTGATCAGGGATCACGGCCTATAAAAGCCCATCAATAAGAAATGCGTTTGCATCAATAAGGAGGGTTGTATGACTGAGAAGGTGATTATTAGTTGTGCGGTAACGGGTGCCATTCATATTCCCAGTATGTCACCATACCTCCCCATTACCCCAGGACAGATTGCCCGGGAGGCCATCGCCGCTGCCGAAGCAGGGGCAAGTTCAGTGCATATTCATGCCAGAGACCCTAAGACGGGGGAGCCCACAATGGATTTGGGGCTCTTTCAGGAAATTTGCCAAGAAGTAAATGAAAAAAGTGATGTGATCATCTGCATTACGACCGGTGGGGCGCCCACAATGACTCCTGAAGAGCGCATGGTGGCTGTTAAAAAGTTTAAACCCGAATTGGCATCCATCAACATGGGTTCCATTAACTTTGGCCTATTCCCTTTGATGGATAAGATCAAGGAATACAAATGGGATTGGGAAAAGAAATACTTGGAAAAATCGATGGATAATATTTTTAAAAATACATTTTATGATCAAGAGCGCATTTTTAAAATCATGAGAGATAATGGAACCAAACCGGAGTTGGAGTGCTATGATGTTGGTCATCTCTATAATACGGCATACTGGGTGGATAAGGGCTCCATTGATCCACCGGTATGGTTGCAGTTGATTTTTGGGATTATGGGTGCCATCCAACCCTCGGTCGAGAATCTCGTGTTCATGAAGAATACAGCAGACAAACTTTTTGGCGAGGACTACCTCTGGTCCGTTCTCCCGACCGGTCGGCATGAGTTCAATCTTTGCACAGTTGGAGCCATCATGGGTGGAAATATACGGGTAGGGATGGAGGACAATCTTTACCTCTCCAAGGGGCAATTAGCCCAGAGTAATGCCGAGATGGTTGAGAAGATGGTTCGCATCCTCAAGGAGCTAGACCTTGAACCCACTTCCCCCCAGGAAGCCCGAATCTTGCTGAAGCTAAAAGGCAAGAAACAGACGAGTTTTGCCTAAGGCTAATTTTTGGAGGAGGCTATGGATCTCGTAACTGGCGGGGCAGGGTTTATCGGCGGCACATTGGCCAAGATGGTGCTTGATCAAAACCGGAATGTGGCCACTTTCGACATCAAACCGAGTTCTCCTATGCTGGAGGCTTACAGGGAGAAGTTGACGCATTTCCAAGGAAACCTGGGAAACATGGGAGAAGTGCTCACTGTGATCCAGGCCTGTCAACCCAAGACGATCTTCCATCTGGGAGGGATGTTGTCAACGCCATCCGAACAGAATCCTCAGGCTGCTTTCTTAACAAATGTAGTGGGTACCTACAATGTGTTGGAAGGAGCACGTCTGTTTGAAGTAAAACAAGTGATCTATGCCAGTACCAATGGAACTTTTGGTTTGGATTTGGAAGGGCTCACGGTTATCGATGATCGCACCTTACAGCGCCCTTTCACTATGTATGGATGTAGTAAACTCTTCGGAGAATTGTTAGGTCGTTACTACCATCGCAAGTACGGCATTGATTTTCGGTCCATCCGTTTGCCTGCTGTCGTGGGTCCTGGAGCTAAAACCAAGAACGTCTCGATTTACAACTCATGGGCCATCGAAAAGAGTTTCTTTGGGGAGCCATATGAAATCTTCGTCACACCGGAAACGGCATGTCCGATCATCTATTACAAGGATGCAGCAAGAGCCTTTTTAGAAATCTCCGAAGCTTCAGAGGATCAAATAAGGACTATGAATTACCTCCTTGCGGGTATCGAACCAATGCCAATAGCTAAACAACTGAAAGAGACCATTCTCCGTTATCTCCCCGATGCCAGGCTGAGCTTTAATCCAGATCCGTTGGCCATGGCCTTTCACAAAATGAGTCAAGGTGTTCGATGGGATGAAACGCTCGCAGCAAAAGAATGGGATTGGAAGGTAAGATATAGTTTAGATGAGATGGTCAAGGATTTTATTTGTGAGCTAACCGATCATCCATCTTGGTACATTTAATAAAATAATTCCCGTGACCTCATCTCCAGGGCGTATGATTTCCAAGGTTCTTTAATATCCATAAAATAAAATGGCGGCGGGAATGCCAAGGTGTGGCTTTTTCACTACTGCGCCATTTCTATTCTTGTAAAATGGCAACGGCCCTTATCGGTGAGCCTGTTCCGTTGCGAATCTTTAACGGAAGGGCGATAAAGGTGAAACGCTTTCCCACCACCTTATCCAAATTGCACAGATTTTCAATATGGGTAACTTGACGCTGTGCGCAAACGGTGTGGCAGGGGTAAGTTCTATCGTACCACATGTCAGGACTTGCCGAGTCGACACCAAAATTGATGCATCCCTGGTCAATAATGAATTCGGTCCCTTCACGATCCAATCCCGGATAATCGGTCATGTATTCCGGCTTTCCATAGTATCGGTCATATTGAGCCGTATAGAAAAGAATGGTGTCGCCTTTACGAATATCGAGCTTCCATCTCTTAAGTTCGGCTTCTATTTTCTTCCTTCCGAACTGTGTCTTCTGAGGGATATCACTCACATCCAGGCAAATGGCCGAGGTGATGCAATTTTCCAGTGGGATTTTATCCACGGGCGGTGCATTCGGATCCCTTGAAAGGTGACTTACCGAATCAATATGTGTGGGACCATGATCACATAGCAAAATACCCCGCGTCTCGTAAGAAGCCCCGGTTCCAATCTGTCGCTTGCATTCCTCATGAGACAGGTGCGTCCAGATCACGGTTTTCAAATGTCCCGGATAGACCGGCATTCCCTGATAGATCTCTTGTGTCAAGTCAATGATCTTTCCCTTAAATAACATCTTTTTCTCCTTTTACCTTTCTCTGGTTTTTTATTTTTCTCCATTAATTTCTGGAATTCCCTGACGACCTCCCTGCCAAACGGTTCGTCGTTGATGTGGCAAGGAAATTCCTTAATAGAGATGGCAGGTTTGATCTCCTTTTTTAAGCTTTCTGCAAAGGCACGACATCCTCTTGGATTGTAAAGGGGTCTCCCCCTATAATTTGGGTAGGAAAATCCCTTCATGGGAATCATGACGATGGTGTTACCCTTTGAGCGGTTGAGCTTGTGAGCTATGATGCGGCCCAATTCGGCCATCTCTTTTACACTCGTTTTGACAAAGGTCATTTCTGGATTGTGCATCATCGTTTTTCGTTTTTTAAAGGAAGGTGTTAGCGTTTCGAAGCGTCCCTTGACGATATAGTCAATGCTGCCCGGTACCACGATCTGGGGTATCTTCATATCGGACGCAGCCTCCAGACGGTGCGGGCCGCATGCGTGGTCTCCTCTGGCGAGTTCATCAGCTAATTCGTGAGTGGTCAGATCAATGATGCCGGAAAAATCCCCTTCCCGAATCATCCCCTCCATGGCCATTCCCCCAGTTCCATTAGGATGGAAAGCGACGACTTCATACCCGGCCTTCTCAAGGAGGGAGACGATAAGCCTTCCGGCCGGAGTCGTTGTCCCGTAGATGGTGATGGCCACCTTCTGTTTTTTTCCGGGAGGGACTTTCTCAAGTTTCACCATTCCAGCAAGGCCCCCCGCTGCATTACTTAAGACTTGTTTGAGGATCGCGTTCAAGCCGAAAAAATCGACAACGGAATGCATCAGTGTCATATCATTTGTGCCAACATAAGCCTCGAAAACCCTCTTGCCCGATGCAACGGTTGAAAGCATGAGTTTCGGTACTCCTACGGGAAGTGCTTTCATTGCAGAAGTACCGATTATCGTTCCCTGAACACCCCCAATGGAGAGAACGCCATGGATCCTCCCTTGTCGATACAGTGATTCTGTCAAGGCTGTTGCTCCCATCATCATCGTCTTAATCGCCTTTCCTTTATCTTTGGTCTGAATCAGCCTTTCGATTTCCTCCCCTGCGGCAGTGGCAACCTCTTCCCTGGTGATGTCTCCTACTGTAGAAGAAGAAGGGAAGACCCCAACATCCATAATCAGTACGTTCAATCCTTGCCGCTTAAGGACTTTCTTTAAAAAGAGCGCTTCCTCCGCCTTGGTGTCGAGAGTAATGATGAGAAGTACCGTCTTTTTCATCGGTTATTCAAACAACCGGACGAACAACGATATTTTGGCGTTTTCTTCAACCAATTCGGCAATATTTTCAGCCTCGGATAAAGTACTTCCAACCGCCACCAACCCATGCCCGGCAAGAAGAATCGCTCTGACTTCTGGGTCACGAAAAGCAGAAATCACATAATCCGTGAGCTCTTTGGAGCCCTCGGCTGCTTCCGGTGTGATTGGAATTTTTTTGAGAATCCTTTTCGCATGAACGGTTAATAAGGGGACGGAAACCCCCTTTACCGCATGAGCCGTGGAGAAGGGTGCATGATAATGAACCACACCACAAACGTCATCCCTTGTTCGATAAACCCCTAAATGGAAGTGAATTTCTTTGGAGGGTTTCGGTCTGTCTAAAAGGCTATTTCCGTCAATATCCACTATGGAGATCTCGGATTCCTTTAAGTCGTAAAAAGAACTACCCATACCCTTGATTAAGAATCGATTGCCACATCTCATGCTGATGTTTCCACCTGTAGAAGTTTGTAAACCTATCTCCACAGAGCGGCGGGCAATCCGAAGAAACTCCTTTTTACACTTTATCAACTCGGGGTCTTGTCGCGGGTTAAGCTTAGAAACCACTCCTCAACCATCCACTTCTATTCCGAAGGATATGCTTTCCTGTTAAAGACTCTTATGTCATGGCCTGGCAATACAAGATCAGCCCTTCTCTTGATCTCTTTAAAACTATTCCACATGTCAAAATAGTCAATATACCTTCCAATGGGAATAAAATCTAAGAGCTCATCCGGGCTCCCCTTCATGTTTTCCTCGACGAATACCGCATCGCCTGCAATGACCACTACTCCTTTCTCTGTCCGAATTGAAACAGACTGGTGGCCGACGGAATGCCCCGGCGTAGGAAACAGCGTGATGTCTTTGCTATATCTGAATTCACCGTCTAGGATCTCAAAGGAACAATCTTTGTATGGAGGCTCCAATCCTAAGATAGGTGCCTCATAAGAACGATAATAGGGGGGCAGGGGAGGGTTCAGAGCGAATTCGAGTTCACGCCTCTGCAGGTATAACTTTGCCTGAGTAAATAGCTTCATATTGGAGCAGTGATCCCAGTGGAGGTGGGTAAAAAAGATAACATGGATCTCAGTCGGGGAGACACCTACCCGGGTTCTTAATTGTTCATCGATACGTGCTCCCTCCGGCTGATAGCCCTCGTGATGCCATTGGTTGGCCCTTGCTGTATCACACATCCCAGTGTCGACCAGTATTTTTTCATTGCCGTCTGTGACATACCAGGCTGTCGCAGGAATGTCCACTTTCTTCCCGATTCCTTTTCCAAGGGTGCAATAAGCCCCCTGATCTACCGTAATGATTCCCGTATTTAATGGGTAAATTCTGTATCCCAAGTCTCTTGCTCCCTATCAGATCTTCACGCCCAGGCAGCGTACGACCTCGTCGATCTTGCAGGTGAGTTCTTCCAAATTGCCACACATTCGGATCTGTCCCTTTTCCATAATGTAGGCTCGCAGATTCTCACTCAGACGCATAGCCATCTCCACATGCTGTTCAACAAGGAGAATGGTGACCCCATCCTTCTGAAGTCTTTTTATAATCTCCATGATCTCATGAACAATCTTTGGCGCAAGCCCTTCACTGGGCTCATCGATGAGCATCAGTTTTGGCTTGGCCATCAGACCCCGGGCAATGGTCAGCATTTGCTGCTCTCCACCCGAAAGACTGCCTCCGTATTGCCTCAGTCGCTCCTTGAGGCGGGGAAAGTAGTTGAGGACCGCCTCAAACAATTCTTCCCTGTCATTCGTCTTACCCAGGATCAAAGACCCCAATCTCAGATTTTCATATACGGTCAGATTGGGAATGACCCTGCGATCTTCAGGAATGAGAGAGATTCCCTTCTGGGCAATCTTATAAGGTGGTAGACCCGTGACGTCCTCATTACGAAAGATAACCTTCCCCTCTTTCGGGGGTTGGATTCCCATGATGGTCTTCATGGTAGTAGACTTGCCCACCCCGTTCCGGCCGAGCAAAACGACGATCTCTCCTTCTTTCACCTCCAGGGAAACCCCCTGCAGGATATGACTATAACCATAATAGGTGTTGACATTTTCAACCTGAAGCATGTTGTTCACCTTTCACCCAGATAGACCCTCTGTACTTCTTCATTGTCGCTCACATCTTTAGGGGTTCCCTCTGCTAAAGTTCTACCCTCGTTAAGAACGAGGACCTCATCAGAGATTCCCATGACGACGCTCATATCATGTTCCACCAGCACGATCGAAAGGTGAAGAGTCTTATTCAGCTTCAGAATCAATTCAGCGCAAAGATTCGTTTCAGCACAGCTCATCCCGGCTGTAGGTTCATCTAAGAGTAAAACCTCCGGGTTGGTTGCCAGGGCAATCCCGATCTCCAGATAACGCCTCTCTCCATGAGAGAGCGTGGAGGCCAACCAGTCTCTTTTTTCAATCAGTTCAACCTGCTCTAGAATTTCGAGGGCCTTTCGATTGACCTCCTGGAGGGAATGGGTCGATTTCCAGAAATTGAAAGACGTCTGTCTGGATTGCGCGGCGATGCGAACGTTTTCAAAAACGGTCAAGCTCGGGAAGATATGGGTGATCTGGTAGGTCTTGGTAATTCCCAGTTGAGAGATCTGGTGGAGGGAGAGGCGAGTGATTTCCTTCTCCTTGAAAAAGACCTTTCCGCTTGTTGGAGGGTAGACCCCCGCCACTAAATTGAAGAGCGTTGTCTTGCCCGCTCCGTTGGGCCCGATGATCGACTTCAGTTGCCCCTCCTTCAGATTGAAATCGACTTGATCGACTGCCTTCAAGGCCTCGAAGTGCTTTGAGATCTTTTCAGTTCTTAAGTACATGGACAACCTTATTCAGAATGGGCTTCAAGAGATCCCGCTTCCTTTCTGAGTTTTTTCATTTTATGGGCCGAATACTTATCCCTGATCGTCCCCATGATGCCGCCCGGGAAGAGAAGGATGATGAAGACAAAGATGGCCCCGACGAACAATTCCCACCGAGGAGTAAAGAGGCTAATCGTATTCTGTAGAAAAAGGAAGACACCCGCACCGATCAAAGGTCCGAGGAAGGTGCCTTTGCCGCCCAAAATGGTCATCATCACCATCGTTCCAGAGGTCAACCAAAAAAGGGTGGTCAGAGGAACGTAACCGAGATAGATCGTGTTCAACGCACCAGCGAGTCCGGCGTAAAATGCAGAGACGACGAGAGAGAAGAATTTAACCAACGTGGTATTGAAGCCACATGCCTTTGCTCTCTCCTCATTTTCGCGGAAGGCCTGAAGTAGTTTTCCAAAGGGAGACTGCAAAATCCTCCAGGTCAGGTAAAGCATCCCGATCATGATGATCAAGACGAAATAGTAAAGGGGGATGGGTTTGTTAAGAGATATCGAAAAGAGGTTGATGATGGGAATACGGGTCAAGCCATCTTCCCCTCGGGTGATATGTTTTAAGGGAGAAAGGGCTAAGAAGAAGAGCATCTGTCCAAAGGCGAGGGAGATCATGGCAAAATAGACACCCCGCCTCTTAATGGCCAGTGCTCCGATAAAACAAGCCAAGAGCATGGCAGCAGCCACCGCGATGAGAAGGCTTGTCCAGATGCTGGCCTTCCAGTAACGCAATACCAGACCGGCGGCGTAAGCCCCCAAACCGAAGTAAGCTGCATGACCGAATGAAAGAACGCCGGTATACCCCAGGAGGAGATTGAAGCCCAGACCAAAGATCCCCCAGATCAATATTTCCGTAGCAAGGGGCGCTGAAATGATGAAGGGAAGCACGAGAAGGACGAGAGCGGTTCCCCACACAATGGTTGCCCTGGGTTTTGATTCGACACCCTGTAAAATTGCTTCTTTATCTTGCAGGTCTTCCATTCAAACGTCTCTCCTTATTCTCTTCCTATTTCACCGAAAAGTCCTCTCGGTCGAATTAAAAGGATCACAGCCATACAAAAGTACATGGAGACAGTGGCGTATTCTCCTGCAATAAAGGATGTGATAGCCACGACCAACCCGATGAATAAGCCACCTACAATGGCGCCACCTAAACTGCCAAGGCCTCCCACAACCGTGACGACAAAGGCAACCATTGTCATATCCACCCCCATGTCGGGGGTGGCAGCCATCGTGGGGGCTGCAATTGCACCGGCTAAGGCGGCCAGTCCAATGCCGATCGCAAAACCGATGGTCCAGATCTGTGAGACATTCACTCCCAGGACTTGGACCATAAGGCTGTCCCGAGTTGACGCCCTGATGATCATGCCCAGGTCGCTCTTCTTGAGGAAGAGCCATAGAGAAATCAGAATTGCCAGTGTGAAAAAGATGATGAACAACCGATAATTCGGCAGGATGAGGGGTCCCAGGACAGTGGCACCGCTCAAAGCCTCGGGATAGTTTATCGGTTTTCCAATAAGTCCAAAAATGATTTTAATCAGGTCAGGAATGGCAACGGAAAGGCCAAAGGTCAATAAAAGCGGGAGCAGAGGATCCTTTCCATACAGGGGCTTTAAAAGGATGTATTCAATGACGACCCCGATCAGACCGACAATAACAATGGCACTCACAATGCCAATCAAGAAACTTCCGGACAAGGATACAGCTACGAATACGGCATAAGCCCCCAGCATGGCAAAGGTGCCATGGGCAAAATTGACAATGTCAAGAAGGCCGTAAATGATTGACATGCCACTTGCCAGCAGCACAAAAATTGACCCAAGGGCCAGTCCGAAAAAAAGCTGAAGCACAATGACATTCCATGGCGCATCAAAAAGCATAAGATGCCTCCCTCAAACTCAGGGTTAGAGTTTGGGGGTTAGAAACCCCTAACCCCCAAACCTTACCGCAACCTATTTAGGGAGCTTTATATTGATGAAAGGAAGTTTTTTAGCATTATCTTCACAGGACATGAGGATGGACTCCCCTGGAATTTCCGCCACAATGGTAGCCAGATCCCAGTCCTTTGCTTTCTTCCCTTTTCCCCTGACAATCAGGTAGCTCTGCACCCTCTGGTGGTCACACGCGCGGACCTGCTCCGGGCCCTTGGTCAGTTCATATTTTAAGCCTTCCATCGCGTTCATGATCTTTTCTTTATCCGTAAACGTACCTGCTTTCTGTACCGCCATGAAGAGTACACTGGTTGCGACGTAACCAGATTCGCCATCCTGTTCGATCGGCTTACCGTACTTCTTCTGAAAGGCATCTGAAAATTTCTTACTGGTCGCATATTTATCCCGAAGCTTCCAGTAGAAAGTCATTCCACCCATGATATTCTCATCATAAGCTGCACCAATCTCTTTAATGGTATGCATCGCTGTCTTGGAACATACGATCTTCATCTTCTTGGTCAATCCCAATTCATTGGCCTGCTTAATGGCGGCTGTCTGATCTGCACCCAGGTTATTCATGACAATAAAATCTGGATTGGCGGCCATGATCTTGGCAAAATAGGTTGAAAAATCTGTGGCACCTAAAGGGGCATAGACATTACCCAAGAATTTCCCTCCCATCTGCTCACTCTGCCAGATCCAGCCTTCGAGAAGACTGTGACCCCAGCGATAATCGGCTGTGATGGAGAACCATTTTTTCCCCACCTTTTCAAAAGCATATTTCGAGACAGCCAGGGCGGCAGAGGACGGAATAACCATGAAGGCAGCACCATATTTGCACTGATCTGCACCTAAAACCATATCCGATTGGCAATAGGCGACGTAGGGAATCTTGTTTTTGCAGGCAAACTCGTTCATGGCCATGGAGATGGAACCTGAAAGAGTGCCGCCGATAAAGTCGCATTTCTCTTCCTCCACAAACTCTTTTGCTCTCCGGAGTGCAACCGCCCCGTTGAGTTGATCATCTCTGGAGATCCAAATAATCTTTTTCCCGAGTAGTCCTCCTTTTGCATTCCATTCTTCGACAGCCATTTCTGTGGCCCGCTGTTGATCAAGTCCCAGAACTGAATAAACACCGGTTAATGGATGCATTGTTCCGTACTTAATCGTGTCTTGCGCCAAAGCCCTCTGGGCAATGAACGGAACCATAAGACTTAGAATTGTCAGAGTGGCAGCAGCCCCCTTTAAAAAAGTCCTCCTCGAAATCTTCTTGTTCAATTTTTTTTCCATCTTATTCCTCCCTTAATTTATCACTATAGCGAATCTTGAATGGCAATATGCTGCCATTCTTATTGGAATGGAAAAATCATTCACCTCCTTTCACTTTTTAGTGAGCTGTCCAGCCTCCATCGACTAAAAGAATATGACCCGTCACCATATTGGACGCCTCTGAAGCCAAGTAGATCACTGCACCGGTGACATCATCCGGTTTCCCAATTCTTCCCAGAGGGATATTTCCCAGCGCATATTCACGAAAACCCTCTTTCTCAAACATGGGTTTCGTGAAAGGGGTTTCAATAAACGTAGGGGCAATTGCATTGACGTTGATGTTGTACTGGGCCCACTCGATGGCCAAGAGTTTTGTCAGTTGGTTAACACCTCCCTTGCTGGAGCAGTAGGCCGCTCTCTGAGGGATTGCTATCGTACCCGTTTGGGAGGATATATTGATGATTTTCCCCTTCTTTTGCTGGATCATCACCTTTCCCACTGCTTGCGCACAAAAGAAGAGGGCTTTGAGATTCGTATCGATGACCCTGTCCCAGGCCTCTTCGGTGACATCAACCGCCCATTGGGTGATGTTTACCCCTGCGTTATTTACAAGAATATCAATATGACCAAAGACCTTGATGGTTTGCTCAACCATGGCATGAATCTCAGGAATTTTCGTCACATCCATTTGCTGGATTAAAACCCTCCGGCCGAATTCCTCTATTTGCGCTTCCACTCTTTCCAGCTCTGATACGGTCCGGCTGCAGACAACAATATCGGCCCCATACTTGGCCAAGGCTAAGGCAATGTGGTATCCAATCCCTCTTCCTGCACCTGTAACAATGGCCACTTTTCCTGATAGATCAAATTCAGAGAAAGGAACTTTTTCCATTTATCTCCTTCCCTACAGTTCGTCCAGACCCAACTCCTCCAATTTGCCCCGAGTTGGAATTCCATCCTCACTCCACCCCCGATGGACGTAGTAGTCGCTCAGAAGCCTTCCCATGGGGGGAAGTTGATTGTTCAAATCCTCTCCTGTCCGCTTTAAGGTCATAAACCGATAGGGAAGAAAATCATCCTTTCGACTAACGCCAAGTCGGCAATTGTACATTCTCTTTAAATTAAAGAGCCTCTCACCTACCTTCATATATTCGGGGATTTCCATATTCCAACCGGTGATTAGATTAAGCCAATCCACATGATTGGTCACATTGACGGCTTTTCCCACCTGAGAAAATCGACAAAGAATCAAAGCATCCATGGCGCACATCAGGTCTTGCATTTTGGCAGTAAATTCTGCCTTTCCCTCAACCTGATAAGGATCCTGAGGCTCTGGAAATCCTATCTCCGACATGTAGAGAGCCAGTTCATAAGGATGACTCCAGCTGGCATTGTGACAGGCTCCCCGGGCCGCCGTTCCGTAAGAGAGTGCTTGGCTGAAAAATCTTCTCGGATCGTGAGCAGACGGTTCCAGGCCTTTCACATGGATCGCAAATTCGATGGCATTCTTTCCAAGAGCCTCAGCCATCCTTTTTGAGCCCTCCGTCATGAGTCTCCCGATTCCTTCACCCTTTCCCATTTTATGAACCATCTCAACAAGCGCTTCTGCACCGCCCCATACCAACTCGACCCCATCTGTGTCGCTTCGGGTAATCATCCCCTTTTCATAAGCCTCCATGGCGAAGGCGATGATTCCTCCTACGGAGATCGTATCCATTCCATAACGATTACAGAGTTGGTTGGCCTTCGCAATGGCCACCAGATCATCCACCAGACAGAGTCCTCCCAAAGTCCCTATGGTCTCATACTCTGGACCCTCACAGTCCATGGGCGCATAAGGACCTTCCGTTACCTTAATGTGCCTCCCACAGGCAATGGGACAGTGCATACAGGCCTTTCTACCAGAAAGGATCGTATCATGCATGGCCACGCCTGAAATCTTTTTGGCCCCTGCCCACCTTCCTTGCCTCCAATTCTTGACAGGGAAGTTGCCAATCTTTTCATAGTTGTCAATGCCACCCGCGGTGCCGAATTTGCCGAAGGCCTCTGTCGTCCCCTGAATGTGGGGGGTAATCTCTTTAATATACTTCTTCAATTCATTAGGCTTAGCTATGGAAATCGGACCTTCTCCAAAAACGACCATAGCTTTCAGATTCTTAGAACCCATCACTGCCCCTAGACCCGTGCGAGCTGCTGCTCTGACGATATGGCCAATATGAGGAATGCTTGCGATCTTCGCCATCCGTTCTCCCGCAGGTCCGATCACGGCTGCTGTGGCCTCCTTTGCCGTTTCCCGTTTCAACCACTCTGCTGATTCATAAGAGTCCTTGCCCCAGATGGGCCTGGCATCCCGGAACTCCACCTTCCCATCCCGAATCCAGAGGTAAAGAGGAGCGGATGACTTCCCTTTAATCACGATCCCATCGAATCCAGCTCTCTTGAAGTGGACCGCCCAGGATCCCCCAACGTTTGATTCCCCAAAGAAATCGGTGAGCGGAGAGCGGGCCACCAGATGATGCCTTCCTGAAGTGGGAACCCCTGTTCCTGTATAAGGACCCGTCACAGCCATAAGGATATTCTCAGGGGAGAGAGGATCGGTCTCCGGTCCGGTCTCTTCATAAAGAATCTTCGCCTCGATGCCCAGGCCCCCAACATATTTCCGGACCAAAGCCTCATCTAAATCCTCCACCTCAACCTTCCTGTTCGAAAGATCCACCCTCAATAACTTCTTATGATAGCCGAACACTGAAGCTCCTCCTTTTTACAAAGCTTTTTCATAGATCCGTTCCACATCTTGAACGGTCATGGTTCGTGGGTTGTTCCCCATCAGTCTTGTTACGTTGACAGCGGCTTTGGCCATTCCGGGGATTGCTTCCTTGGGAACTTTCAACTCCGTAAGAGATTGCGGGATTTTCAGATCCCTGTAAATGGCTTTGACCGCCTTGGCCGCCTGGTTGGCCTGATCGAGCAGAGATAAATGATCCAATTTTTCCCCGAGAAATTGGGCAACCTGGGCAAATTTTGGGATATTGCCCAAGACATTGAATTCCATCACATAGGGAAGCAAAAGACCATTGGCGATCCCATGGGCAACGTTGAATTGCCCTCCGAGAGGATAGGCGAGGGCATGGACGGCTGTGACACCGGCATTGGCTAAAGAGATACCGGAATAGAGGCTGCCGATCGCCATATTGTAACGGGCCTCCATATCATTCCCATTGGCGACAGCCGTTCTTAAACTCCTGCCGATCATGATCATTGACTCTCTGGCAAATAGGTCCGTCAAGATGGTTGCGTTATTAGAAGTATAGGATTCGATCGCATGGGTGAGGGCATCAATGCCACTGGAGGAGGTTACAGAAGGCGGCATGGAAAGATGGAGCAGGGGGTCGATTATAGCAACCCGGGGAAGAATGTGAGGACTTACCACGGCCTTTTTTAATCTTTCTTTTGTGTCGGTAAGGATAGCATTCGGCGTCACTTCTGCGCCCGTCCCGGCAGTAGTGGGGATCAGGATCGTTGGGATTCCGGGGTTCTTAACAAGATTGATTCCAAAATAATCATGAACCGTTCCGGCATTGGTCATCATCACCGAGGCGATGGAGGCGATATCCATGGAGCTTCCGCCGCCGACGCCGATGATGAGATCATATCGATCCTTTTTGGCCACTTCGATGCAGGCTTCCGCATTGGCAATGTCCGGGTCAGACATAACCTCGTCAAAGATTTCGACGCGAACCCCGTTCTTTTCGAGATGATCTTTAACCTTTTTTTCTATTCCTGAGTTCACAACGCCCTTATCGGTAACCACCAGAGCCTTTCGGGCTCCGATATTCATCGCCTCCTGACCCAATCGCTCCGAAGCTCCGAATCCGGCAAGGATGAGATGAGGCGACCGAAGACTGACGATCTTATTGTCCATAAAGAAATCCTCCTTCTTAGGAAATACGAACCCATTGAATCACAGCACTGTTATTGTTTCTCCCGCTAATCATTATCATGGTCATTCGTAAAGTCTAAAAAAAACTTCATGAATGTATCCTCCCATGAATCGTAGAGGATCATATCAGTCGCCATCAGCCCGGTTTTCCCAACCTCCCCTCGATTGCACAGATGGACTGTATAGGATTACTTTACCGCACTTTTTAACATTTTGCCTGCTTTGAATTTTGCCACCTTATTGGCGGGGATCTTAATCTCCTTTCCGGTTTGTGGATTTCTCCCTGTCCTGGCCCTTCTCTTCGCCACAGAAAAAGTTCCAAATCCTGTTAAGGTCAGCTTATCACCCTTCTTCAATGCCTTTGTCACAGAATTGGTAAAGGTGTTGATGGCTTTTTCAGCTGACGCTTTCGAGATCTTGGTCTCCTTCGCAATGCTTGCAATCAACTCTGCTTTCGTCATTTAAATCACCTCCTTTAAGGAATCCAACATGAGAATATATATTTTAGTCCACCCTTGTCAATTCAAAAGTTATAGAATGGATTTTCTCTCATTGAAAGTTATTTATCCAGTACATCTTTTTGAATATCCAACACGATCTAAAAAATACGCGACACTTTTAGATTATACAGATGGCTAAGAAAGAATCTGTGGATGTTATCGTGATTGGAACTCGAAGAAAGAAAGGCATTTTCGATATCCTTTTTGGCAGCACCTCAGAAATACTGGCAAAGGAATCTCCCTGCCCAGTATTGATTGTGTAACCTCCTGGAGAAAGATTCGCCATATTCCAGATATGTTATTATCCCTAATTACAACAAGAATCTCCTGTCAATCCACAAGAAGATGTAGAATGTCCGTGAAATGTGCATAACCCGAAGGTTGCTGGCCGTGTTCACAGATAAAAAACGCAGAGGATGTTCCGAGAGAAAAGTGACAAGACCTATTGACTCGGATTACTGGAATTGATCCTACGATATATTCCCAGCAATTGGAACTAAAAGAAATACAGGGTATCCTTTGACGAAGCAGTAACCGCGCCTTATGATTTGTTATCGGCAACTTATGATGACCCAGATCACTGTGGGCATCATACACAGGGGCAGACTCAATTATCGGCTTAAGGTTAATTCGAAAGCATGTCACATTTAAAGGTTGAACTTCCGTAGAAAAAATCCTGCATTCCCTATTACCCTTTCTTTTAACTGCCAATCAACGGACTCTATTGCCGGTTATTTCTCACTCTTAGTATAATCAGCATTCTTGAAAAGTGCAGGTTTCTGCTATGAACCCTCTGTTTCCGACACCTCAAAAAAGCGAGGATTTGATTTCCATATGTTCACCTGGGATACATGATTTCAACCCGTAATCCGCAGCCCAAGATTTCATAGTTGAGCA
>JBEKWN010000042.1:0-42915 GCA_049513055.1 Thermodesulfobacteriota bacterium | reverse complement strand
CCTTCTTGGTTACCTCCTTTCTGATACCGAAGAGGAGCACCAGGTCTGGGAAAGGATACGGGAATCCCATGCCCTGAGGAAGATAGCCTTTGCGGCTTTCCTTAAGACCCTTCTCCCTATAGAGGCCATGATTTCGGCTGGATTCGAAGGAGCTCAGATCTTCAAGGATCAATGGGATGAAGTCTATGGGTGGCTTTCAGACGGGGAACGAAAGGGGCTCTCTTTATTGGCCCGGTTCATTATGAACCTTGAAGTAGAGACTTTTCAAGAGCGATTAGAGCAAGCAGCCTTTCAGTTGATCACTAAAACCTGCCTTTGAAAACTAAAAAATTGAAGATAGGGAAGGATGATGGGAGGAAATTCGAAATAAATTGCAGGGCCAACTTTTTTATGGATGACACCGGAGCCTTCCTCCCCAAGCTTTTAAATACGCACAAAGTACCTTTCCATCAACTTTTTTGCGTGATCTGCAAGACTCGGCTCCTTGCTCCATGCCTCCCATAATTCTGGATAACTCATCGATATGAATTCCACACTACTTCCAGTCACCATATCCTTAAATTTTTTCACCTCCTGATCGTGCTTTTGATACTCTTCTATTTCTGATGCATTTGTTGGATTCCAGTAGAGGTAGAGGAGTATGGGCTTCTTGTCAATCTTATTCTTCTTGAGATGGTAAATAAGTCCGAGGTAATGCTTCACAAGCTGGGCTGTGTCAAGATACCCTTCTACGGCATTAGGGGCTGACTCGATAAATTTCCACCATTGTGGCTCGCAATAAGGGAGTCGGTCCTTACGATAGCTTGGGGAGAAATGGGGTTTCTTTAGTGATAAAGTTTCGAGAAGTTTTGATTCAATAGCTATGCAACAGTCACGGTTCTCAACGAAAACGTCGAGATTTGGAGGAATGCCTCGAAGACCAGTGGGCAGTTTTTTCTCAAGAACAACACAATTGAATCCACCCTGACCGAGAATTACTAATTGGCCTGGCTCTTGCTTGAAACGGGCGAAATGGTTTGCTGCCAGCGCGGCTGATGAGTGAACTGCACGAAACTTCCATTCAAGTTCTTTCCCGCCACCTTTTTCATAATCACCCCTTATCAATTCCATCCATTCAAACTGAAGAAGATTCCGATTCTTATCGGAAGCCCCAAGGTACCCTTTTGCGTCCACTGGTATGTCTGGATTAAGGTCATGATAACTATCCCATAATGCTTGTTTGGCTCGTTGGACTGTATCGATCATATATCCCTCCTATAATTTACAAATAAATTGGAACCCGTCCCCAATTCCTCTTATGACTCAATAATAAGTTAAATTCCGCACTCCGAATTCCGAAATCCGCATTTGGATGGACCAACTTTTTTATGGATGATACAAATCTCAATTTCTCAAGCCTGACCCCGAAGTCACTATAGAGTTTCAAGACTAACTTTTTTCGCATTGATGTTAACGAAATAAACGTTACGCAGTTTGTTATTCCATTTTTTGATTTTATGTCTATATATCTTGAACCAATATTCAAAAGGGTTACTGCGAATTTCCTTCATCTTCCGCTTGTGCGTTCTATTATAAGAACCTTTCGATGTATATCTCAACTCCCATCCTGTGCTACTTTTCTTCGGCAGGCTCGTAACGATAATATACGGAACTGATTTTCCCCATTTCAAATATGGTTTAATATTCTTCGATGGTATGCGTGCATCGCTTGAATTCGGACTCTCATAATCGATAACCAATAATGGGCGATTTTTAGAATCTCTGACAAAAATATCAGGTTGAAACTTGACTCCCCCTTCATTAATTCGCAAGTCACTGTCAACGATCGCCACATTTTGTATTCCCCACGCCACCTTGGTGATATATCCAATTGTTCTCGGATGCGTCAAATTATTCCCAGTAGTTGTGTATTGAAATGTTCCCAGTAGTTGTGTATTGAAATGTGTCGTAAAAACCATCTGGCACATTCTGAATTTCTCTTAAGAAACCCTTTATAAAATAATTTACGACTTTAGGTATCTTCACTTCCTTGCCTCCTCGGCCTCCATACCGAATTACCGATGCCTGACCCCGAGGGCCTCAACAGAAGTTGACTTCAAAATGAAGTCAGACATTACTATCTTGCTTTGAATCTTTACGCCTTACGCTTTGCCCTTGGCGCTGTGCTTCAGGGCAGGGCCAACTTTTTTATAGGTGACCCCGCGATTGCAAACTCAAGGATAAAGATTCGACCCCACCTCCTTTCATAGATACTTGTCATCTCGCTTCTCTGATGTATCCTTTGACCTCTTCAACCTCCTCCTGAAGCTCTGTTTACAAAAGGGTCAAAACCATTGATAATGATTTTAGAAAACCTTTTGAAGAGGTTGTAAATGAAGTCAGAAGGAGAAACACAGCCACCGGAGACGATAGAGTCACCAGGAAAATACTTAAAAGCAAAGAGGGAATCCCAGAGAATTTCCTTGAGGCAAGTGGCTGATGCGACAAGGATAAGGGAAGCTGTCCTAAGGGCCATAGAGGAGGACAGGTACGAGGACTTGCCCAATATCTATGTAAAAAGTTTTCTGAGTGCCTATGCGAAACGTCTTGGTCTCGACCCGACTGACGTGATCATGCTTCATCAGAAGTATGCGGAGAAGCTATCCTTTTCAAAAAGCCGAGTGTTAAAACACCCACCAGCCTCACGGAGAAAGAGAGTCAACCCTTCGACTCCGCGGCCTGAAGGCCAGGGCTTGCTCAGGGTTGACCCTGAGCCGCGCTTTCTCACCCCGTCTTTAAAGACGGGGCTTGGCGCAGCCGAACGGGTCAATGTTCGGTTGTTGGTCATTTCGATCTCTGTAGCTCTCTTGATTGCCCTCATTGTTTATGCTTCCTTCAGACTCCTGCACTAGGCTTTCCCTTCTTTTCGAACAAAAGAACCTAAGCCTTCTTCATTATCTTCAGTACAACCTTCTTCGTGGGCGGGTTTTGAATACTTCGTCGCTCGTTTTTGACCAGGAGAATTCGTTCTTCAGTTCACTCATGACGCTGCCAGCCTCTCCGAGAGAAGAGTGTATCTTCGTTGGGGTTTGTTGTTCCTTATGGCAATGGCCAGGGCCTTTTTCGTTCCGATCATGATGACCATTTTCTTAGCTCTGGTGATCCCCGTATAGATCAGGTTTCTCTGAAGAAGCATGTAGTGCTGTGTGACAACCGGAAGAATCACGACCGGGTACTCGCTCCCCTGGGACTTATGGACGGATACGGCATAGGCCAGGACAACTTCATCGAGATCAGAATAGTCATAAGGGACCGGTCTCCCATCAAAATCGATTACTACCTCTCTTTCCTCCGGATCGATCTTTGAGATCCACCCGATATCCCCGTTAAAGACATCTTTGTCATAGTTGTTAACGATCTGCATCACCTTGTCCCCTAATCTGAAGTTCCAGGCTCCACGGGTGATGCCTGACTGACCGGGGTTCAATCTCTTCTGTAATTCGATGTTGAGATTGGCTACACCAATGATTCCCTTGTGCATGGGTGCCAGGACCTGGATCTCTCTGAGCGGATGAAACCTGAATTGTCTGGGTATCCTCTCACTACAGAGGTCCAGGATATTTTGGAGGATCTTCTCCGGATCTTCTTCCTGGATGAATTGAAAGTCGGTTTTCTCGGGTTTGTCGATTTCCTTTAATACGGGGAGCTGGCCTTGATTGACTTTGTGCGCATTGACCACGATCATGCTCTCCTGGGCCTGGCGAAAGATCTCGGTGAGCCTCACTACTGTAAACTTTCCTGATCTGATGATATCCTTCAGGACATTTCCAGGTCCAACCGAAGGGAGCTGATCGACGTCTCCTACCAAGATCAGGTGAGCGTGAGATTGAATGGCTTTCAGGAGATGGTACATCAAGAGGGTGTCGACCATCGAGGTTTCATCGATGATGACCACATCCGCCTCAAGAGGATCGTCCTGGTCTTTCTTGAAACCACCCTTACGTGGAGAGTATTCAAGGAGGCGATGAATGGTCTTCGCTTCCCATCCAGTCGCTTCATTCATTCTCTTGGCGGCCCTTCCTGTAGGAGCTGCAAGAAGGACCCTCAGCTTCATTTGCTGAAAGATTCTTAGTATGGCCGTGATGAGGGTCGTCTTCCCGGTCCCAGGGCCACCGGTGATAATCAACCCCTTTGAAGTGGCTGCAAGAAGAACCGCCTCCTCCTGTCTTCGGCCAAGTTCTATGTTCAATTTCTGCTGCACCCATTCGATTGCCTTTTCCGGATGGATGGGCCTGATGTTTGAGGGAGATTCCTTCAGATTCATCAGCATCTGAGCCACTCCCGTTTCTGCCACATGGAAGGGGGCAAGATAAACGGCTTTGAGATTACCATCAGGATCAAGGTCTTCTAAGAAGAGCTCCTTTTCTTTGGATAGCTCCTTTACGGCCAGGATGATGATTTCTTCATCGACACTCAGTATTTCCTTTGCCTTATGAATCAATTGACTCTCAGGATAGTAGACATGGCCTTCTTCGGTCAGCCGATTCAGGATATAGATGAGACCTGCCTTTGCCCGGATCAGCGAATTGCGATCGATACCGAGATTTTGAGCGATCTTATCTGCAGTAATGAAGCCAACCCCGTATATGTCGTTGGCTAAACGGTAGGGATTTTCTCTGACTGTCTCAATTGACTGGTCTCCATACTGTTTATAGATTTTGGCAGAATAGGCAGCGCTTACTCCATGGCCCTGGAGGAAGATCATGATCTCTTTGATCTCTTTATGTTCCACCCATGCTTTTATGATCATCGAGATCCGTTTAGGACCGATGCCTTCCACCTCGGATAGCCTTTCAGGTTTCTTTTCGATCACCTCCAGGGTATGAAGCCCAAATTTTTCGACAATCCTCTCCGACATGATCGATCCAATGCCTTTGATCAATCCGGAGGCGAGATATTTCTGAATCCCAAGGAGGGTAGCCGGTACGGTAACTTCAAACGTCTCGACCTGGAATTGCTCGCCGAATCTCTTATTGTGGACCCATTTACCTGTCAGTTTCAGGGATTCACCGGAGTTGATACCGGAAAGATTACCGATAATGGTGGTCAGCTCCTTCTTTTCTTTTTCCCGGAGTTTTGCCACCACAAAGTCGTTTTCTTCGTTGTGATAAGAGATCCTTTCGAGAAGACCGTGAATGGTGGACATGTTGTTTATCAATTCTGGTTATAGGAAGTAATCAGATGATTCATCCTTTCAGAACTTTATCAGAACCGGTGCAGGTAGTCAAAAACTTTGGGGTGGAGACTGGGGGCAGCGTGGTTAATGAGTATTGAGGAATTCTAAGGAGAATCTTTAAATTTCTGCTTATCAATCAGGTTGAATGGTCTTTGCTCGGGTGTCTTGTCCAATAACTCCCTGAGAACTGGTCGTAAATAAATCTGATCGAGATCGAAATGCTTCAATGCCGTCGCCAAGGTCTTAATTCTATCCATCGTCGTTGCCTTAGAATTAATTATTAATACGTACTCCCCTCTTAATAGGCACAGACCTCCTACTACATTGACTAAATCTTCATCTTGCTTTATGGCTTCACAGCGGATTTGTATGCCAAAGCTTTTAATTAATTCCTCAAGCCGGTCTATGATGGTATTCTCATCCATGCTGGGAGTTTCCTTAAAGAATTAACCTGCAAAGGATGGCTTTGGTCTCAATTGAAGAGTACTGGATTAAGGCAAGGTGTCAGGCCTTGAAATGTGCATCAAGGTCAACGACATCCTTCACCTACTCCACTACAGAGACCCTATTGTCTTTGTACTTTACCCACCCTCACCTTTCAATTGTTCTGGAGTCCTTTACCAACATCCCGCAGAGCGCATAGCGTTAATCCTGAAACTTTATTCGTAAGTCGTAAGGGGCGAAAAACAAAAGCCCATTCCCTTTTAGAGAACAGGCTCCATTTAAAAAAATTATCTCTTCAATAATCATTTAGTCAATTCTCCTCGTCTATGGATACGATATCCAGCTTCTGAAAGAACAATAACAATCGCCTTTTCTTTTCTAAGAGTTCCAGCTTCACGATCAAGTATCTCAAGAATGTTTCTGACTATCCGTTGAATGTTAATTAAACGATAGCGGAGGAGGATTACTTTTCCACGTCCCCATAAGGGCCCAAATTCAGTCAGTCCTCCGAAATCCTTATCACCCGATATTACAATCAAATCGTTTTTCTCAGAATATTCAAGAATCTCACGATCCTTGTGTCCAGCCAGACCGAGGTCTGGAACAAACAAAACCTCGTAATTGGCCTGCCGAAGTCCTCGAACGATTTCTATATGAAGATTTTCGTTGGCAAGAAATCGCATCATTGTCTATTTTCAAAAAATCTAACTTCCTCACCCTGGAATTGCCTTGCCGCAAAATCCAAAGCCGCTTCCAATCCTTCTGCAGTCAATGTTGGGTACCCACCAAGAATTTCTTCTTTTGTCATACCCGATGCAATACATTGAAGGATCAGAGCAACAGATATTCGAGTGCCTTTGACAATGGGCTTTCCATTCAGGATTTCCGGATCGGTAACGATTAGATTTTCTCCCATTCCTCATCCTCCTCAAGTCTTAATTTCGATCGCTCTCTTTCATAGATTTTATCTCTTTATTTCTCTTAATTATATACACCAAATCGGAGAAAAATGAAAATACATCCAATCCGGGGGTTGTCGAATTCTTTCACTTATTTTCCCTTTCACAAACCTCATCCACCCTCACCTTTCAATTGTTCTGGACTTTTCTCCTCCAGCCAGAGTTTACAGACATTCTTCCAACCTATCCTGCGCCATTTCAGAAACCGTCAGGCGTCAAGCGTAAGGCGCAAGGGGTAACCTATTAAAAACTTAGATCGACCATCTTTTTGTGCTGATTTTAAATCTTCAAGAGATGCAATCGCTGGCATGGTTGCCTCAACATCTCGCATAGCGCAGAGCGCATAGGGTAAAAATCTTTATCGTTAAACGTAATGCAAAAAAACGTGTCCGTGTTACGTGTCCGTCTTAAATAGATAACCCTGTCGAACCAAAAATATTATTACCCTCTCTCTTACCCTCTTTTAGAGGTAATACCCTTTCTTCGCTAAAGGGCACCGGGGTCACGGCCCAGACATTCCACCTTACCAAATCCGTCCCCAATAAATGAGTACGCTACAGAGGCTGCTCCAAAGGTAACAAAACGGATCATACCCTTACTTAGGAGTACTACCCTTTTTCCGTCAAAGCGGACTTAAAAACCATAAGCTACTTATTACCACGTCTCTCCCATAAGGCATTGTGGCCTGTCCCTGTTATTATCACCTTTATTATCACGTTTATCAGTTATTATTCCCTTTTAATAGGATCATACTGCTCTTTCGTGACCCAATTAATGGCTTCATGATCCTATTCGTTCCCATTCGGCGTCTCGCCCCTTTCCGAGACATCGAATTTTCTTTTGCTGTTTCAAACCCATTAAAGCACGCTTCAAGGTCGGATAGCTAATGCCAGGGCAGGCCTTTTGAAGCTCCCCAAAACGAAAACGACTGGGCATACGTTTGATCGCCTGCTGTACCATTTCTCTCTTGGCCCCTCTGGCCGTGGTGATTGTCCCAACTCGCTCTTCAAATTCTTTATAAGCGGCTATGATTGTTCCCAAAAAATATTCCCACCAAGGCCTGAGGTCGTGTTTAGGTTCATGCCAATCATTAGAACTTTTTAGTAAGACTTCGTAATAGGTTTCTTTACTCTCTTCAACGACCCGTTCGAGACTGATGTAGCGGCCCACCTCATAACCAGATTGATAAAGCAAAAGAAGAGTCAACAGGCGGCCTATTCTCCCATTACCATCCCAAAAAGGATGAATGCACTCAAAATCAAAGATAAATGTAGCAATTAAAAGAAGAGGCTCAACCCGGTGTTCGTCCATTTCTCGGCGGCAAAAATCACAGAGCTTCTTCATGAATTCTGGCGTTGCTAAAGCAGAAACAGGGCGAAACCGCACAAATTGCCTTCCATCCGGATGAACCTCCAAAATTGCATTATCTTTCTCTTTCCAATGACCACCAACCTCAGAGGTATGAGCATACATCTTATGATGAAAGTCAAGAATGAGTTCGGGAGTAAGCTCCATGCGTACAGCATTTGAATGGATTTCAGCCAATACGTCACGATAACCAGCCACTTCTCCCTCAGAGCGATCCTTTGGTTTGGTCTTTTTTGCCATTATTGCCTTAAGCCGGTCTGGCGCTACAGTTACTCCTTCAATCCGGTTAGAGGATTCCACACTCTGGACCATGGCCACACGTCTCAAAGTCTCAAGAATTTCTGGAGACTGTTGTTGAAACAGAACTTGTCGACCATGGTACTCCCCTATGGCCCGTACCAACATCAAAAGGTTCTGAGAAATAGGTTGCTCAAGCAAGTATCCATGCTCAAAGGAACGCATGTAACCTCCTTAATTTAACTGAAAAGTTTAATGTTAAGTTCAACGGTTAGCCCCACAGCTCTTTATTCTTCAAAAAAGAGTAAAAGGTGTCAGGCCCTGAAATGTGAATTAGTATTCTAATTACCCTCACCTTTCAATTGTTCCGGAGCATACTTCATTAACAACGTGACTCGTGACTCGTGAAATTTGTGAGAGTTAAAACAAAAGCCCATTCCCTTTTGGAGAATAGGCTTTAATTTGACTTTTAAGTTCAATCTCTCCAATGTTCTCCTCTCCATTTTTCACTTCATTCGCTAGATTCCTTTCATTTCAAATTCTTTATTATTCCTTTCAGCACAGATACAAATTCCCTCCCGTCCTCTATCTTTAACACCATTGTCTGGTCAACCATCTCTTCCAGAATATCATAATCTACAATCTCTCTGATCTTCCGAGCATTAATCAACATGCGATGATATTTTGGATCGATTCTGCCGGTTTTAGCAAAATGGTAGCCCAATGCAGATTCCACGGCTGAGTGTTTAACCATATCAATGTTTTCTGATTTAAGAAGAGCTTGGGCGGCATAAAACATCGCATAGTAAATCCTACTGGATGCATCCTGTATAAAACCCTGCTTATAAAGGGATTCTGCCACTTCCAATGCATGATCTGCTTTTTCGAGGAGACGTTGAACCTCCTTTTTCACAGGGATACTCCTTCGCGTTCGATGTTTTTATAGAAAGAGAAGCCTTCTCTCAAAAGGTTGAGATAACCAGACTCTGTAAAAAATTTAATCGAGAGGATGGGTTTAAAATCATGGTCCCACATCACCTGGTAGGCAACATCCTCAATCTTAACTTCTATTTCAGGTGCCTTCCGATCTACTAAAATCAGGAGATCCAGATCGGAATCTTCCGATCCCTCTCCTCGAACCCTCGAACCGAAGGCGACCACCTTTCGGATGTGATCCCTTACATCATCGGGTAATCGCTTTTTCAGCTCCAAAATTATGCTTCGATCTCGTTCATTCATTAAACACCCCTTAATTGACCATAATGGTTAAAATGCTCCTCTCCCTCATTCAATTTTGTTTTTATTTTAACAACAGAATACTTAAAAGTCACCCGTTTTATTCGCTCTCTCCTTTTTCATGGCGAAGGTGTTAGGCCTTGAAATTTGAATTAAGATTAAGTTTCCTAACGAAAACAAAAGCCCATTCCTTTTTGGAGAACAGGCCTTTCAACCAATATCATTGAGTAAATTTCATCACCCCACCTAATAACCGCATGGTGCAGAGCGCAGAGAGCATAGCGTAAATCTTTATCGTAAAGCGTAAGTCGTAAGGAGAACTACATCATCTCTATTTTCCTAACAGCACTTCATTGTCGCCTACTTTATCAGAAAAACAACAGGATTACAATAATTCAGCATTTTTTGTGCCAAAAGAGTTTGTTTATAACTTATTGATTTCAATGGTATTATACCAACAAGAGAAATTAAACTGGTCAAAAAGTGACCCAAAATGGCATGAACTTGACAAAGTATACTCTTCTTCTATTTTTAGATTTCAACAAATATTGTGCAAAGAAACTTATTTAGCTAACATCAACTGACACTGGCTCCATCAAATAGATACTTATTTTAATTGGTGCATATATATCCATAAGCGCACCTGCCGCAATTGTTCTTCGTATCGATCGTTGGCATAAATGGCTGATCCGGGTTCACGATTTCTCCCAAGAGACTAAAAATGACCTGAGTCAGATTCCCAAAATTCTCTTTGAACTCAGTTTCGTTTTTAAAAAGCGGAACTTCAATGTCGGAGTCAATCCTTGTCCTTCCAAGGAGTAAAAACATGCAATCGATGTCTTCCGGTTTTTCTCCCGTTAAAGTAGAATACGTGACAAGATAAAATGGAAGCTGAAGGGAGCCTATCGCTTCGCTCCAGGAATCCCTGTTTTTTAGATCAAGCTTATTGTAATGGATGGTGAGGTAATTTTTATTAGCCGAAGTCTTATAATCGATAATAACTGTCCGATCTCCCCTCTTCTCGACCCTGTCGAGCCTCGCCCCGAGTTTGAAGGAATCCTCCTTCACATCGATCCTTTGCTCAAGACCCAGGATTTTTGTTTGAAACTCCTTTATCTTCGGCACTTGGTAATTCTTTATAAAATCCTTCAAATGCCTCTCCACCTGGTTCCTAAGTAGATAGATCTCACCCGTAGGGTCTTTACCGTATTGCTCCTTGAAATGCTTATGGATGACTTTTTCGAACTCCTTAAGATTCATCTCTTTTTCAGTCAGGACAGATCCTATTTTCCCCTTGAAGTAATTGGAAAGGACCAGGTGAACAAACGATCCGATATCCTCTTTCTCAAATTCTTCTGAAACCACCTCTCTTTCCCTGAGTCCGAGAACATATTCGTAATAGAACTGGAGGGGACAATAAAGGTAGGTATTTAAAGAACTGGCGCTGAAAGGATATTCCTTTAAGAACTTTATCATCTCCACGGTCTTATTGATGGGACGGGGGTTCTTTTCCCTCAGGTTTACAGCGTACTGAATGGTTTTAACATAACTCTTGTCATCCCTCTTCCCTTCTCTCTTCTGCCTTTCCCAGAGAAGCTTCTCAACAAATCTACTCCTCTCCTTCTGGTCATTTTCGATATAAAAGAGGTGGGCCTCCTTCGCTCCGCTGATCAGTGTATTGAAGTAATGAGACATGATCTCTTCCCTGTCCAGATAAGTGGGAAGTCCCAACATCTGCCTCGCCTTAAAGGGTAGAAAGGAATCCTCTCTCGTTGTATTAGGGATGATGCCCTCGTTCGCATCGAGGAAGAGGACATTCTCAAATTTTAGATTCCTCGTTTCCAGGAATCCAAGGACCTGAACCCCTCTCAGAGGCGTTCCTGCAAAAGGAGTATAAGAAGTCACGATATATTTTTTAAAAAGGGTGAAATAGCTTCCGACCTCCTGAAAATGGATCTCATTCATCAGGGACTTCGAAAGGATGTCCAGGTGGGTGATGAAGGACTCCGAGTAGGGATAGAAAAAGGGATGGAGACGGGCCGTGCTGTTTTGATAGATGTATTCGACCACCTCTCTCAGTTTCCTTGCAAAGTCACCCACATCTTTAAAAGAAAGCATCTTTCTGATGGTATTGGCATGGATCGCCTCCAGATGGTCTCTCATCATCTTCAGGGTGATACCCGGCTCGATTCTTAATACTTTCTCTTTGATGGAATCGATTATGGCCTCATCGCTTTCCAGCTCTGATAAGGATAAAAACTTCCTGGTTCGCTTCTCCGTGAGGGTCTCCTCAATGGTATGGCAAAGAATCCTGGTGATATCCGCCCTTCCCTGAAAATAGATGTTCTTGGTGTAGGGGTGGAGAATGAACTCCAGGTAATAGGGGACATAAAGACGATCCCCATCCATGGTGGTGACAACTTCCATGAGGTTATTGAAAAAACCGAAGAGAGGAGTCCTTTGGAGAGGGTATCCGAGGGAGACGTTATAGTTGTCCGGATCAAGGAGGCTCAAAGCCTGGTGGAAAAGGGGAAGCAAGGTTTCCGAGGAGGGAAGAACGATGACTGTGTTTTCGTCAATCCTTTCCTTCTTATCGATCCTGTTTTTCAATAGCGTGCTCACACCGAGGACCTGGCCATGGGAATCCGGGCTCTTATAGCAATGGATTTCAGGCTCAGTGGGAGTGAATTCCTTTTTTGCCGTTATCCCCAGGTCGGAAAGCTTCTTTTTAATTCCATCTTCTTCCTGAAAAATGAGGAGAGTGTTTTCCCTCTCCGTGAGAGATCTAAAAATCTTTTTCTCTGATTCTGTGAGGGCAAAAAAACCTGCGAGAATCACTTTTTTAAAACGATCCAAATTTAAATGGTCGATATTCTCTGAGACAGCCCGGTATCTCAAGGACCTCGTAGAAAAATGGCCTTCTTCTACCCTCTTGTAAAACGTTTCGTAGAAATAGGAGAGGGATTGGAGCCTTTTCGCCGTGGGTTCGGGTACGTTCTCTCCAGCGATGCTGTCGATTTCCTTTACCTTTTTTGAGGGTATCCCTTCGATATGAAGCTCTTCAAGGTCGTTGTATAGCTTCATTCCGACAGGGAAGAAAGTGTCTGGTGTGAGAAAGCTCTTTCTCCCCAGGTGCTCGGGCGAGGCGGCATGAATGCTGTAAAGGATCGAGATGGCATCGATGGCTTCGAGCTTTCTTCCATCGAGCCCCAGTGATTCGTCATGGGCATGTTCGATGAATTCATCCATAGAAAGAATGACAGGCGGCATGAAACTCGACTTTTCTTTATCTGCCAGGACTTTCCTGAGGAAGTGCGAAGGCCTTTTTCCAGGAAAAATCACGAGGCTCGAAGAATAGTCCTTTTCAATGCCAATTAAATGGTCCGCTACTCTTTCAACCAGATTCTCCGATGACGAAATCAAAAGGACGTTCACTTGACCCTCACATATGGAAGTTTGAGAATGACCTCTATCGTATCGCGTCAAAAGTCCCTTTACTTTAATTGTCATTCCGGGCTTGACCCGGAATCCAGTATTTCTGAACTGGATTCCCGCTTTCGCGGGAATGACGGCTTAGAAACTAATGGAAAGAAGCATTGGACGCACTACACTAACGTTTTAAAAGAATTTCCCTGATAGCCTCCCCTCCCCCATCGAAGGGGGAGGGAATATATGGGGGAAATTTCAAATATCTTTAGCTAAACCTTCCTCATCTCTTTCAGGTCCACGTAAGCAATGACCCCTTCGACATTCTTATCGGGATATATTTCTTTTAAGATCCGGATATAATTTTTGAGCTGGGAAATATATTCTTTTTCAGCTTCTTTGTCCGTCCCTGTTTTATAATCGATCACGGATACCTGATCTTCTTCGAATATCACCCTGTCCATCCTGAAGAGATTTCCCCGGGGGTCTGAAAAATCCTGCTCCTTTCTTATGACCCTACCCGGCATGGCTCGGAAATAAGGTTTGATTTCTTCATGGTTCAGGAATTCCAGAAGATTTTTCTTCATGGTTGCCAAGGGATAATCGGTTTTCAATTCATCATTAACCCGCTTGATGATCTGCTCGAGTTCCGGTTCGATCTTTTCATCTAAGCCGTCAATAAAATAGAGAACCCTGTGAATGAACTCGCCTCTCAGCCTCTCCTCTAAGTTGAGCTCCTCGATGTCTGCAAAAGGGAATTTTATTGGGTCAGGATGATGATATAGCTTCAAATCTTCTTGACCAGGTTCAGGGGGACGAAGACGAGGAGCATTCCTTGATCCAATTTGGGAATCCATGGTCTGGAGGATGTCGATGGGAAATTGATTTCTTTTGCCCCGGACTCCAACGATATAAAGTTCATCCTCGGCCCTCGTAAAACCCACATAAAGGGTATTGAGCTTGTTCACCAGATCCTTGAGCCTTTCTTCTTCATATTTCTCTTGAAGAAAGCTGCTGGCTTTCATGATCTGCTGGTTGATTTTGAGTAAATGGACCCCATCCGTCCCCTCATCAAGAATATATTTGAAACCACGGGGGATCTCCTCATACATGAGAACAATGACTACTGGGAACCCCAATCCTTTTGCCTTGTGAATGGTCATCACTTTAACAGCATTGATTCCTGCAGGGACATCAATAGTCCAGTCCGCCTCCCCTGCCTCTTCGTCAGAGGCGCATTTGAGGAAATCGCCGGGATTGTTTCTGCCTTCTCCCTCAAAATTTTTTATCACCTCCAAGATCTTTATGAGGGTCGCCTCTTCTTCCTTGAAGTGATCGAAAACCCTATAAATGCAGTAAATCTCGCTCACCAGGTCATAGAGGGGTAAATAACCTGTCGATTTGAAAAGATCTTCAAAATAGATCTTCCAAAGCTCAGGGAATTCCTCCTGGAAAACTTTATAAAGGGGAGCCTTCTTCCGGTTTCTGAAGAGAAATTCATGGTATGCTTTTAATTCGACCTTTTCATTTCTTTCCAAAGTTTTTCTGAAGATATCTCCCAGAACAAAACCTGCGAAAGAAAGATCATCGGGCGGAGAATCGAGGAAAGTGAGCAAGGCGACGATTTCAGCTGTGAGTTTCCTCGTCCTGATGTCAAGGCTGCTGTATGAGATGAAGGGAACGTTAACCTCGTTAAGCCATGTCGTGATATTGACCACGTCTTCATTTCGGTAGGCCAGTATGGCGATATCCGAGTAGGAGTACCCTCTCTGGACTAAACCCTTTATTAAATCCTGGATCTTCTCTTTTTCAGCGGGTTCGTCATCCTTCTTTTCGCATCGAATGATTTCCACGTATCCTGAACCTCTGTGGTCCTCTTTGACCCTTTGTTCATAATCAATGAGCCCACTCCTGCTTGCGGGTTCCCGGTATTTGTCATGATTGGCGATCACCTTTTTGAAGAACGCCTTGCTGAAATCGACCACTCCCTCAAGGCTGCGGTAATTGATCCCCAGCTCTTTCACGTTGTGAAGGGCGGAAGAAAAGGGATTTTTTGATTCGAGCCCCTTCATGATCCCGTAATCTGCATCCCTGAAACCATAGATCGCCTGCTTGGTGTCACCCACGGCAAAGAGGCTTCCCCCCTGGGAAAGAGAGTTCTCTATCAAGGGAAAGAGATTGGCCCACTGGATGGGAGAGGTATCTTGGAATTCATCGATCAGATAGTGGTAGATCGTCTCCCCTATCCTGAAGTAGACATCCGGTACGATTTCATGATCGAGATAGTCAGAAAGCTTCTTGTTGATGTCATGAATAAAGATGGTCCCTTCCCTTTTCTTTACTTCCTCGAGGATATCTTTAAAAGCTTCATAGGTCCTCAGATAGGGAACGTAATAAGTCGTTGCATAGAGCTCGATATATTCCCTTATTTTATTGCCGAGGAGGTCCCACTGTTCGGATATTTTTTCATACCAGGTTTCTCCTTCTTTTTTAGGTTTAGTGACAGGAACGTTTATAAGGCCTTTATTAACGAGATCAGGGAAGTTATTGCTTCTTACAATCTCCAAAATTTTGTAAAATGAACTCCCTTGGCTTTTTGTGAGACCCGATTTTTCGATTAAACCATGCAGACTCTCCGACGTATCTCGAATCTCTTTCTTGATGGATTCGATCTTCTTTTCTGCATCGATGATCTTTGCCTCTTTGAGGATACCGGAGAGCTTGTGGTAGAGTTCCACGGTTTCTTCAAGAAAATCCTTCGAGGGATCCCAGAGATAGGCAGACTCCCCTCCCCTGCTCTCAAGGATGATCTCCAGGAGTTTCTCAAGGAATTCAGCCTCTGGAGTTTTTTCTCTGACCCCTCGCAGAAATCGATTGAAGGCATAGGCCATGATGTTTTCCGGAGCCATGACAATGTCAAAGTCAGGGCTATAACCGAGATTGATCGCTGAAGCCTTGTAGATGGAGGTCATGAAACTGTCAATCGTCTTCACCTGGAACTCGGTGTAGTTTTTTAGAATTTCATCAATAGCAGCCCCTGCCTTGTCTGGGAGGTATTCTTTTTTTAGGGAGACTATTTCGGAGAGTTCTTTGATCTTTTCGGGGTTCTTGAAATAAATGTCCTTGAGCCACGAGAGGATCCGCTCTTTCATCTCTTTCGCAGCGTTATTTGAAAAGGTAATGGCGAGAATATTTCTTAGATGGTTTTTGGGAATTTTACCGGACAGGAGGAACTGGACGAATCTCTCCGTGAGGGAATAGGTTTTCCCAGATCCTGCAGAAGCCTTCAAGATCGTAAAATGTGGAAATTGGATGGCTAAATCTTTTTCCAGAACTGGATTGGCCATGGCTTTAGCTTAGGAGGAGGTTTTCGTTCCTAACCTCCTGATTTCACTCCCCACCCTTGAGCTCTATCTATTTTTGGAACCCCGTTGATGCCCCATTTTACTCCTTGTTGGAAATTGAATCAACATGCTTGAACTCTATTGTGTTAGCAAAGGGATATTTCCCCAATAACTGCTAAGCAAAAATGTCCCCATAAAAGAAGTGAGGATATTCATGAGTCAGAGGCACCTACAGAGGTGGCATGTGAAAGCCCTCCGGGGCTTTTGCCGACGATGATACTTCAAATACCCTAAGGCCGTTGCCTGCCCGCAGATGGAGAGCAATGCGGAGATTCTTCCGGTTCAAGGAATGCTCGTTGGAATCAGAAGGAATGATGTCGCCAGAGATGGTAAAGATAGAGCTGCGCGTAACCTGCATAAGAGCCAAAATGGCTGGATACAAATTCCTCCATCGTTTTCTCGCCTACCTTTTTCCCTTTAAAATAAATCTTTTGTAGCCCTTTTCTAATCCAAGTATCCATCGGAAAGGCTTCAAGAAAATCCAAAGAGTAGAGGAGCGTGCAATCGGCCACTTTCTTCCCAACACCGGAAAGGTTCATCAATTGTTCCCTCGCCTCTCTATAGGATAAACCTTTTAGCGAGAGGAGCTGGCTCCGATCTATACAGTGGCTGACCTTCACCAAATAATTTGTTCTGAAACCAGCCCTCACCGGTTCCAATTGAAGGGGAGTTTCGATACCGTGAGGATCTGGAAAACTGTAACCAATGTAGTTCCCCCGATAGACCTTCCTCCCAGAAGATTTGCAAAGGACCTCAATCATGGAGCGTATATGGGAGATAGATTTAGCAGAGGAACACAAGAAAGAGATCAAACATTCCCATGGATCTTGTCGAATCAGTCTCATCCCTCGATATTTTTTTATGGCCTGATGAATGACAGGGTCCTGGTCGATTTCCTTATAAATAAAATCTAAATCTTCATCCATCCTGAAAAATTGGATTAGGAAAGCTTCTTCGACTCCCTCATAGAAAAGGAATTCTCCCTTTTGCCAGAGGGGAAAAATCC
The DNA here is from genome assembly GCA_049513055.1 of Thermodesulfobacteriota bacterium. Classification (GTDB taxonomy): domain Bacteria; phylum Desulfobacterota; class BSN033; order BSN033; family UBA1163; genus UBA1163. The sequence goes on along the minus strand of JBEKWN010000042.1, from coordinate 25,620 downwards.
GATCCGAGGATTGAACCATGTAGGTATCGAGGAACTTGGTAAATCGAAAAAATTGTCCACATTCCAAGGTATGCTTCAGTGAAAAACAGGGGATCCGGAGTCGGCTGGTCATTCTTTTTTACCCAATGGGGGTCGAATGATGGCGATTGCATAGGCCTCTAAATTGATATATTTTTTTGCCACTCGGTTGACATCCACTTTGGTTATCTTTTGTATCTCCTGAGGATATTTTTGATAATGATCAAATCCCAACCCATAAAGTTCATCGAGTGACATTTGATTGGCTTGCGCCCCAGTGGTTTGAAGTCCAATTTCAAAATTACCAATGAGGTACTTCTTCGCCCTGTCCACCTCCTCTTCTGACAGTCCTTCCTCTTTCACTTTTTTCAACTCCCTCAGACCCGCTTCAATGGCTGTCTCCAATTTATTGGGATGAATTCCCATATAGATTCCAATAAATCCTGGATCGAGATTCGGGTTTGCCATAAAATCCAAGGCATAGGCCAGGCTTTCCTTATCTCTTAATTCATGAAATAATCTCCCTCCTTGGCCGGATAGGGCAGCACCTAAAACCGTTAAAGCATAGCTATCCGGGTGGTTAAATGAGACGCCTAAGAACCCGAGAACAAAATGAGCCTGTTCCTTCACCTTATGCATCTCAACCTTTCTCTTTTTCTGAAGAGGTGGTTCCTGTGAAATGGAAGGCGTGAGAAGGGGTTCTCTTTTGAAGTCCCCCAACCCTTTTTTGATGGCAAGAACGACCTGTTTTTGATCTATATCTCCAACCACGGTAAAGACCATATTTTCTGGAACAGCAATGCGCTGATAATATTCTTTTAAATCTTTTTGGGTTAATTTCCGTATGGAATCAAGAGTCCCTAAGGGATCCATCCGATAAGGATGCTTTTCGTAAAGAGTATTTCTAAATAGTTTGAATACGAGACGGGACAAATCGTCTTCCTGCTGCTGAATGGAAGCCAGGATCAACCGCCTTCTCTTCTCCATCTCTTCTTTGTCAAAAGAGGGTTGTCGGATCACCTCTGTCAATAAGGTAAAAGCCTCCTCAAAATGCTGGCTTAAAAAAGTAAAGGTAAAACCAAAGCTGTTATAGCCAGAAAAACCATTGAGAGAACCTGCCATTCTCTCCACCTTTTTTGCAATCTCAAGGCTGCTCTGATTTCTTGTCCCTTTGGTCACCATGACAGCCAAAAAAGAGTTAATCCCGTTTTGGAACTCCTCTTCAAACCGAACCCCGCCCAGGAAAGAAACTTGAAGGGTGACAATGGGAAGGGATGGATTCTCCTTCACGATGAGCCGAATCCCATTATCGAGAACGGTTTTGAAAATCGGCGATTTTTTCTCGACCAGAGCCCCATTCAGGCTTCCCTTCTCCCCCATCGATTTTAAAGATAGATTCTTAAAAAAATCAGTTTTTTCATCGGGTGCTAAGATACTGATGCTCAACTGGTGGTTCTTAAAATATTTCGTTAAAACCTTTTGAATATCCTCATTTTGGAGAAGAGCGATCCTCCTCATATATTCCTTTTCGAATTGAACATCGCCTGCAGTCACCTCATAAAACCCTATTTTCCCAGCCTGACCTTGAACCGTCTGTCGGCTATAAATGAGATCGCTTTCAATATTCACTTTAACACGGTGCAACTCTTCCACGGTCACTCCTTCTGCCTTCAGACGAATGACTTCTTCCAAAATGGCTTTGAACGCCCTTTCAACATTCTCAGCAGGAAGGGTTGCTCCAATGATAAAGAGTCCTGGGTCTTTGGGGGTATAGGAAGAGGCATAAATGGAGTGGACCAGTCCCCTTTCAAGTTTAACCTTCTGGACCAACCGGGATGGTTCTCCTCCTCCTAAAAGATAGGAGAGAGCATCGAGGGCTGGAGTATCTTCGTCTCTGGCTGAAGGAATAGGAAGGGCAATCTGAAGATAGGTTTCTTTAAAATTACCGTGAGAGATCATGGCCCGAATCTCTTCTTGTTTAGGTTCTGGAATCCTATGAGGAAGGCTATCAGTAGATGGTTTAAAATCTTTGAAGATACTTCTCATCTTTCCTTCCATCTCATCTGTGTTAAAATCCCCCACAGCAATGAGGACTATATGGTTCGGTGCATACCATTTTTTAAAAAATGAGACCATCTTATCTCTTTGGATGGAACGTATCGTTTTTTCATATCCAATGACGGGTCTACGGTAGGGATGCTGGCGATAAAGAATGGCCATCGTCTGCTTGAAAAGTCTTCTGGAAGGATCGTCCTCCCCCCTGCGAACCTCCTCTAAGATCACCTCCCTTTCCCTTTCCAACTCTAAGGGGTCGAAGGTGGAGTGTTGAATCGCATCGCTCAGAATATCCAGTCCTGTTTCAACATAACGGCTCGCAATAGTAATATGGTAGACGGTCTGATCATAGGAAGTATAAGCATTGATGGTCCCTCCTAATGACTCAATCTCCCTTGCTGCCTCGCGGACCTTCCTCTTTTCTGTCCCTTTAAAGAGCATATGTTCGATAAAATGGCACATCCCTGCCTCTTGATCGCTTTCATCGGCACTACCTACTTTTACCCAGACTTGAAGGGCTACCACAGGCGAGGTTTTATTCTCCTCCAGGATCACCTTTAATCCATTGTCCATCGAAAATTGACGAAATCGATCCTTTGAGAAAGAAAATTCAATTCCCTCTAAGCAAATCACCATGATTAAGAGGATGATCGTAAGAAAATATCGTCTGCTTCTCATCTGTTTCTTTCCTCCATTCATGTGAAAATTATAAAAGAAAAGAGCCTAAAAACAAAGGGCGAACCCTGTATTTTAGGGGGTTCGCCCTTTGTAAAACAAGTTTTTAAAACGATCCAATTAAGATTGCGAGATTTGGTCCCTTCCCGCGGAAAAAGCTTTTTTGTTTAGTTCGTGGACTTTTGGGGGAAGGTAATTCAGAATCGTCTTTAACCAGAGATCTTCATTCACCTCAAAAAATTTAGAGATGCCGCCTAAGAGCACCACATTGGCTGCACGGACATCTCCTAACTGTAGGGCGATCTCCGTTCCCTTTACTAAATAAAAATTTTTAATTTTAGACCGAATCATCTCAGGGATGGCTTTGGGATATTCCATCTCTCCTAAATTGACAGCTGGAGGGTTTATTTTATGATCGTTCATAACGATCTTACCGTCAGGTCTTAAATGGTTAACCCATCTAAGTCCTTCCAATTGTTCAAAGGCGAAAAGGATATCCACTTCTCCTTGCTTGATGAGGGGGGAATAAACTTTTTTGCCGAAACGGAAATGGGAAGTAACGATCCCTCCCCTCATTGCCATTCCGTGAACCTCACTCTTTTTCACATCATAGCCTGCTTCCATAAAGACTTCGGACATGATGTCACTCGCTAAGATGACCCCTTGTCCTCCAACGCCAGCAACCAGTATATTGGTGGTCATGTGATCCATTGTTTCCCCCTGTCTAAAAATATTTACATGGTCTCAAAACCGAATATGGGTTTTTCTTCCTGACTCTGAATGGCTTCGATTTTACATACCTGAAAGCAGACATGACATCCCGGGCATAGACTCGATTCAATGAAAGCGATTCCTTTACGTTTCTTTCCATCCGCCGTTATCGCCATCTCCCCTTCCACCAATTGATAGGAAATGGCAGGGCAACCTAAGTTGACACAGGTTTTACATCCAATACATTTGGTGGAATCCACCTGGAGAGGTTTATTATATTTCTTAAATGCCCTTCGAAGGAGTGTACAAGGACCTTCACTCACAACCAGGGAAGGTTCGTCCTTTTCGAGTTCTTCCTTGATCACTTGTTCCGTCTCTTCCAAATTCCATGGATTCACCTTCCTCGGATTCTCAATTCCTAATGCACGACCCAATTCGACGAAATCGATCCGGTGTGTTTTCTCTCCTCTGATGGTATATCCTGTCGCCGGATGCTCTTGCTGCCCTGTCATGCCTGTGGTTCGATTATCCAAGATGATAATGGTGGCGTAACTTCTATTGTACCCCACGTCCATTAAAGGATGGACTCCCGCATGGAGGAATGTGGCGTCTCCAATGATGCCAACAATCTTCCCCTTCCCTTTTTCCCCCAATGCCTTAGCCATGCCATGTGCACCGCCAATACTCGATCCCATGCAGATATTGCTATTGATCACATTTAAAGGGGGATAAGCGCCCAAAGTATAGCATCCAATGTCACCAGACGTGAAAACTTTCAGCTTCCTCAAAACATGGAAGACTCCCCGATGAGGGCATCCTGGACACAAATTGGGTGGCCTCGGAGGAAGTGGTTCTTTAAAGAAAGGCTTGGGCGGCTTAAATTTCTTCCCCAACATCCCTTTCTCAATGAGAAAGGGGTTCAGTTCGCCACAAATGGGGAAGAGGTTCTTCCCCCCTTTAGGTTTGAACCCCATGGCCCTGATATTTTCTTCCAGGAAAGGATCCAGCTCCTCTACGATATAAACCTTTTTCACTTTTTTAAAGAACTCTCCAATTAAATTTTTGGGGAGAGGCCATACCATACCCAGTTTAAGGTAAGAATAATTTGGATAGACTTCCTTTGCATATTGATAGGAGATCCCCGCAGAAATAATCCCAATCGTTGGGTCGTTAATCTCCATTCGATTCCCCTGAAATTGCTCAGCAAATTCCTTTAATCTGAGAAAACGCTCCTCGATAAAGGCGTGTCGAATCCGAGCAAAGGAGGGTAACATGGTATATTTTGCTGTATCTTTTTTGATCTCAATAGGCACCGGGGGGATCACAGGATCCTGCGGCTCTACAATGCCTTTCGCATGGGAAATTCGGGTAACACTTCTCACCATCACTGGAGTATCAAATTTTTCACTCACCTCAAAACCCAGTTTTATAAAATCTTTTGCTTCCTGGCTGTCACTTGGTTCAAACATGGGAACTTTCGCAAATCTGGCATAATGCCGGTTATCCTGCTCGTTCTGGGAACTGTAAAGTTCTGGGTCATCACAGGTGACGAGGACTAAACCCCCATTCACACCCACATAAGAAAGGGTCATAAATGGGTCTGCCGCCACATTTACCCCCACATGTTTCATGCAGGCGATTGTCCTGGCGCCGGCCATAGAAGCCCCATAAGCAACTTCCAAAGCGACTTTTTCATTGGGAGACCACTCGGCATAAATCTCCTTGTATTCCTGTGCAATGGTTTCTAAGATTTCTGTACTGGGAGTCCCAGGATAAGCAGCGGCTACTTTTACACCTGCCTCGAAAGCCCCCCTTGCAATGGCTTCATTCCCGCTCATTACTTTTCTCATAAATCACCTCATAATCCAAAATTGAACTTGTAATTATTGTCACAAATACATAATAATACCTGTTTTTGTCAAGTGAAATATTTAACTTGGCCTCCATTTATTTCTCAAGATTAGAGATTTTTCTCAATACAGTATTAGTTATTTGAGATTTTTGAGAAACCTTTAAGAAATTCTTATAATTTTCGATTGCCTCCTTATTTTTCCCCATTTTTTCATAACATCGACCCATCCCAAAATAGGCATTCGCTAACTGGAAACTCTCACCCCAATCGACGACTTTTTGATAAGTACTCATTGCCTTTTCATAATCCTTTTTCCCTTCAAAAGAATAACCGAGACCTTCCATAGCAAATGACCGGTAAAGTTTTTCCTTCCTTACTTTTTGGAGAAAACTCTCATAGGCTTTAATGGCTTCTTCAAATTCACCTACCTGAAGATGGATGTTTCCTTTATACAAAATAGAGAGTTTCCCAAACGAAGTTCTCGGGAATTTTGTGAGGACCTCACTAAATTTTTCTAAAACATTTTTATATTCTTGAAGTGATCCCTCCCGGTTCGGAGCGCTCACCATCTGGTAAGTTTCCACGGCTAAATTAAACATTTGGTAAGCACTTTCCTCATTTTTCTTCTCCCACCGTTGAAAGAAAAAGATAGATAATAGGAGGATCAGAACAATGACTCCCCCTACTGCGATAGGTTTAGAATGATGGGTGATGAAAAGAAAGGTTTTTTCTGTAAAAGTAATAAATTCATCAGGCTCTTTTAACTTCTTTTTTATAATCTTTTTTGTCCTGGTCATCTTAAATCACCTTTCATTGATAATGTCATCATAGCTTTTTTTCAGGACTTCGGGAAGCACCCCTCAGCACTCTCTTCTCCCCTAATCGAAGCGTCATTTTAATCTGATCAAAGTATTCAATCAATGGGATGGCATATTTTCTTGAGGCCTTGGTCATCTCCTTAAATTGAGGGGTGGTAATCTCTTGATGGCTCTTTAAGTAGGCGACCAATTCCTCTTTTAGATTTTCGAAGGGGACTCGATGTAAATAGATTTCACTTTTAATCTTGACCAGCACCCCCTCATGAACAAGATGCTCAAAAATGGCTCGAACCTCTTCTTCCTTTTCAGACCATTCCTCTGACAATTCTTTCGGGGATGGCGGTTGGAGTCCCTCTTTTAGGACAGCTGCCTCCACCCGCTTGACCAAACCCTTCTCGTCGACAGATGAGATTTGGTGACCGGGAAGCCTCAACTTATCTTTTTCCAATATAACCTTTTTCGATCGGATGAGCTCATTGATGAGGATTTGAAAAAGTTTAACATCCACCTCCGGAGGGAGTTTTGTCCTCAATTCCTCTTTGGACAATCCAGATTTCATTGAAAATCGCCGATGGAATTCTCCCAATTGGGCCAACACTATTTCCTTCAATCCTTGATATTGTCCCGTTTCAATGACTTTTAATTTTTCAGGATCAATTAATAGGAGATCCCCTTTCTCCGCCATCTTTCGGATGATCGACTGGATCTCACTGGGTGGCATCTCAACGCGGTTCAATAGGGCTTCCAAGGTAATGCCTCCCATCCCTGAATGATGAATATGCTGTCGGAGGGCTTGTTCACTCGTGCCGTCTTTGAGGAGACTCAGGTCAGCGATCACCGACGAAGAATACCTTCTATGTTTGTCTGGATGACTGTCCAGGATAACCCCTCCTCCAATGGTTTGGATGGCTGAAGAACCGCGGATGACAAAGCGGTCCTGAGGTAAAGCCACCACCGGTCGTTCCAATCTCAATTGGACAAACCCACCTTCTCCTGGAGCCAACTCTTCCCGATCAAGAAGGAAGATAGATGCATTCGTGAGGGTGGTACCAATATGAAACCTCTGTTTGGTACGGTGTTTTAAGGGTCGTGGGGCATCCAGTAAATATTCAAGATAAGCATCAATGAGTTGAGTAGGCCTAAGGGTATTCGGCCTTATGAGAACGTCCCCCCTCTCAATCGCTGAAGTTTCTATCCCCTGAAGGTTAACAGCCGCCCTTTCCCCTGCTACGGTCTTTTCGACACTTTGACTATAGACTTGGAGGGTTCTGACTTTCCCTTCTATGCCAGAAGGAAGGATTTGAACTGTCTCCCCTAATGAAAGGCTTCCGGAAATCATGGTTCCTGTTACCACTGTTCCAAAACCTTTCATGACGAAGACACGGTCGATCGGCAAACGAAATAGACCATTGGATGACCTCGCCTCAATCTCTTGTGAAAGAAGATCGAGTGTGGAAAGGAGTTGAGGAATTCCCTCCCCAGTCATGGAGGAAACGGCAAGGATCGGGGCACCTCTTAAAAATGTATCTTGGACAATTTCAGACACTTCCTCTTTAACTAACTCTAATAATTCACGGTCAACCAGGTCAATTTTGGTTAGAACGATCAATCCTTTTTTTACTTTCAAAAGTCTACAGATATCTAAATGCTCTCTCGTCTGTGGCATAATCCCTTCATCCGCAGCGATGACTAAGGCAACCAGGTCGATCCCCCAAACACCCGCCACCATATGTTTAACAAACTTTTCGTGGCCTGGCACATCAATAATCCCCAATCGTATCCCGCTGGGCAGGTCTAAGAAAGTGAATCCCAACTCAATAGTGATCCCCCTTTCCTTTTCTTCTTTCAATCTATCTGTATCCACACCTGTGAGGGCTTTCACGAGGGAAGTTTTTCCATGGTCGATGTGCCCGGCGGTCCCAAGAATGACATGTTTCATTAGTCTACCCTACGATGAATCCTTTACTCTGCTTACTAAGAAGATAACAAAAAGCCTTCCATCTTTCAATTCCATTTCTTTCTCTTCTCCATTTTCCGCTAAATTCGACTTCAAGCTAAAAATAATAGGCAAGTGGGACTCAATCTTTTATCGATTCCATCATGGTCTCCACATGATGAGTGGGGCAATTGATTTAAGGTCAAGGGAAAGAAGGCGGTGCTATCCCCGGATGCAGAGAAATCAATGCTTGGAAGAATGGCTTCCCCTGATGTGGAAATCCTGTGGAAAAAAATGTTTTAACGTTACATACCTCTTTAATTCCCTTATATAATTAAATTTAGGGATAAAATGATTTAAAAAAAAACATTTAAATTTCAATGGGTTACATTTTTGTGGTTTTTGACTATGAGAACACAACATCTTGTGGTCAAGTAGGCAACTTCCAAAACTTCGATGTTCATAACCTGTTAATATGCTATCTCTCAGATGGCAATTTCTCGGTCCCTTCAGGTAACAAAAGAGGGGAGGATTCTACCTTCCTCCCCTCTTATTAAAACTTATAAAACAGGATTTAGTTTATTAAGGATTACTTTACCGCACCTTTAAGCAGATTGCCTGCTTTGAATTTTGCCACTCTAGTGGCGGGTATCTTAATTTCCTTTCCGGTTTGGGGATTCCTCCCTGTCCTAGCCCTCCTCTTCGCCACAGAGAAAGTTCCAAATCCAGTCAGGGTCAACTTATCCCCCTTCTTTAACGCTTTCGTCACCGCATTGGTAAATGCATTGAGAGTTTTTTCAGCTGACGCTTTCGAGATTTTGGTCTCCTTCCCTATGCTGGCGATCAATTCCGCTTTCGTCATTTAAATCACCTCCTTTTTTTTTGAGAATTTTTTTTTGGGATGAATTGGTATTGGTTTAATTAAAATGATGCCCATCATAAACCATCGATGTTTTAAAAGTCAAGTCTTTTATTTTGATAATTTAATTTTTTAATCCTTCCGTCTTCCATCATATAAACGATTCCATTAAATCGGAAAGGACCTTTTCAATGCCTCCTGGTCTCCCTGATTCGATCTGTTGAAGGGCCCTTTCGACCTGATTTCTGAGCTCTGGTTTGGATAAGTCCTCCACCGATTGATAGACTCCTGCCCTCCTTCCTAATCGAAAGTTATTCTTTTCTTCTGTGGGGAGAGCGAGATAGTGGTCAATGAGTTTAAGCATCTTTTCTTTCTCTTCTGGAAGTTTCCCTTCCACCTCCTGAAGGAGGTTTAAGATGTGATCACTGACAAAGGTACTCGTGATCCCCTCCAAATGCTCAACCAAAAGCCTTTCTTCTTCCACGATCTCATCCTCATTCAAGGGAATGAATTCACCTTTTTCGATTTTCTGATAAAGGAGCATTGTTTTTAAAACTTTCAATGTTCGAACCCGAATGAAGTCTGGGTTAATCTGATTGAGAACTTTTGCCGTTTCCATAGCATGATCCCGCGACATCCTTTTTCCTCCTAACCCGAGGATCACATATTCTGAAAGAGAGATCCCAGACTCCTTTACCTTTTTCCCCGCTTCGATATGTTCCTGGGCTGTCACCCCCTTTTTGATATATTGGAGGAGAGGATCGTATCCAGTCTCTAAACCAATATGGATTCTGGAAAGTCCAGCGCGGTTAAGATCCTGCAGTTCTTCCACCTTCTTTTTTGAAACCGTTTTGGCCCGGGCGTAAGTGGTGATCCTTTCAACGGAAGGGAAGGTGTCCTTCAAATATTTTAATATCTCGACCAATTGACTTGTTTTGAGAATCAAGTTGTCTCCATCCTGAAGGAAGACATTCTTTCCGCCCTCATAAACCCATAAAGCAACGCTATGGAAGCCGTCTGAATCATGTTTTGGGTCTTGCAAAATGAGATTCACGAGGGGAACAGTGATCTCTCCTCCAAATCCATATCTCCAAGACAAGGTCCTTATCTCTGAAACGATCTCTTGAACAATGTCAATATCCTTCTTGACCTCTTCCGCGGTTCTCAGGCTAAATTTCTCTTTCTTGTAGGTATGACAAAATTCGCAACGATTCCAAGGACAGTTCCTCGTCACCCTCAGGAGAAGGCTATAGGCCTCGCTCGGAGGACGAATAGGACCTTGTTCAAAATAAACTTTTGTCATCAAACGAAACCTGCGAAAGATTTTCTTTGATTTTAATTTTAGATTTTCTTCCACTCATGAAAACAAGAAATCCTCGAGATTCCTTTCCCGTTAAAGATGCTGAAGGTCATTGGGGTCGACCTGTAAAATAAAAAAGATTTTGTTCTCGATTCCGTAGATCTCCTTTTGCAGTCGGTCTAAATAATCCATGGCCCTCTGATTTCCACCATATCTTTCTTTGAGGTCGTTAAACCTCTTCTCCAATGAAACAATCCGATCGTGCATCACTCGTTTATCCGCATAATTCACAATTTCCTCTTCATAGACGGACAAGGGGTCTCCCTCCTTCCCTATCCAGATATGTCGTGCCACGACTTCTCCTACCCTTTCATACCCCATTCCTTTTAAGAGCTGAGAGCCTGTCTGGGCATGGTCTTCCTTTGTCTTGAGGCACTCTGTTTTCGTAAGATCATGCAATAAAGAGGCTGCTTCCACTAAGCCGAGATCAACCCTTTGGCCTTTTTTATTCAATTCCACGGATAGATAAAGGGCTACTTTCGCCACCTCAAGGCTATGGGCGATAATGTTTTCTAACATTCCATATTGACCCATCAGTCTCAAGCATTCTTTCCTGTTAGGGACCATCTATCTATTCTGCTCCTTGCTAACTACCTTCTCAAAAAAACTCTCTTCTCTACGGAGTCTCTTTCGCCACCGCCTGGTCTTTTTGCTGGGTGGCCGAATGCCACAACAGCCATCAACTCTAAACCCTTATCCGCTCCTAATAATTCCCCCACCTTCTCTTTATTCTTTAAAATCTCCCCCAACCATACCCCTCCTAATCCCAAGGAATGAATGGTGAGAAGCATATTTTGAATGCAGGCCCCTACTGCCTGGACATCCTTCGTTCTGTCATACACTCTGGAATGATCTAAAAAAACGGCGATGCAAACCGGAGCCTCTTGAAGGATGGATCGAGAATGGGTGAGAGCGGCTAAGGACTCTTTCAATGCAGGGGCCTGGATGACGGCAAACTTCCAGGGTTGGTTGTTCTTCCCAGAAGGTGCCCACAAACCTGATTCAAGAATTTGGTTCACCGCTTCATCCGAAACCGCTTCCTTGGCAAACTGCCGGATGGACCTCCTCGTTCTGATGACTTCGATGACCTGATCCTTCGCTTTCATCTTCCATCCTGTGCCTGAATCCTTAAAGAGCTCATGAATTTTTCAACTCCCCTTGTTTCTCCTTAAAGAGCAATGAAGGTTGGCTTTCAATCTGTTCCAATTTAAAACTGAATTTATCCAATCGTCTTCTTGCTTCCTCAAACTTATTCATCGCATTGCTGATATGTTTTCCCACCAGTTGAAAATCTTCTTGAAAGCCTCCGATGTCTTTTTTCAGACCAGACAGCAAGGCCTGTATTTTCTGAGCCTCTTTCTCAATCTGCAATCCCTTCAACCCCAGAACGATCACTTGGAGGTACGCATAGAAAGAGTTCGGGGAGACGGGGATCACTTTCTTGGTCAACGCATAATTTAAAACCCCTTTCTCCTCTCCAAACGACTCATCCTTGGTAATTATTTCGTAATAGACATTTTCTGCAGGAATATAGAGCAAGGCGAAATCATAGGTCCCCTCTTGAGGAAGGATATACTTACTGGCAATGTCGTCTATATGCTTCTTCACATCTCTGTAAAAAATCTTCTGACATGTCTTCCTTTCTTCATCCGTCTTGCATTCAATGACTCGTTTAAAATTATCGAGTGGGAACTTGGAATCGATGGGAACGAGCTTTTCGCCTATTCTCACCACGGCATCCACCCTCTCCCCACTAGAGAACGTATACTGAAGGGTGAAGAATTCGGAAGGAAGAATCTGGGATAACAATTCCCCTAAAAATTGCTCTCCCAGCCCCCCTCTCAATTTTGGAGGGCGGAGGATCTCTTGAAGGGTAGCAATGTTTTTACCTACTTCATGAATTTGTTCACTGGTCTTGGAGAGCTCTCCGAGCTTTTCTCTCACCTCGCCGATCACTTGTCTTGCGGTGTCGAGCCGCTGACCGATCTGTCCACTGGAGTTCTGAAGTTGCTGGTTCACCATCTGGAGTTGCTGATTTACCTGTTCATTGATCGCTCGCAACTGTTCGGTGAGGAGAGAAATATTTTTATTAAGTCCATCGCTCATTTGTCCTCTTAATTGTTCCATCTGCTGTTGCATCATTGTCCACATCATGGGTGAGGACTGATCTGCTTTGAGCTCTTCGAGAATTTTCCTTCCCTTTCGCTCTATCAGGAAGTAAAGGGCCCCGCCTGCGATAACGATTAAGCCTATCAGTAAATAAAATAGTTCCATCTTCATTCCCTGGGCCTATCCCTTATTCAAGGATGTTGAATGATGAGATGTCCTTCCACCTTCTTATCTATTAGGTTAGTAATTAAGACATTCCAAACACTCTCTTTTTGGACCTCTTCAAAAGAAATGGGAAATTCTACTTTGAGGGGGCTTTTCCCTGACAGGGTGGGAATCCCCTTGATGGTTCCTGATTTTTTAAAAGAAAGCATGAGGGAGGAACTCCCCCCCTCCCATCTCGCCTCTGCCTTCACCTTTTCCGTTTGACCATCCCCCTGAGGCCGGGGGGCAGAGAAAGAAAAAGAGAATTCTTCTCTTCCCTGAGGCCCAACCTTGAACGGAAAGATAATGAATGTTCTTTCGAGGACATTATTTTCTAAACGGATATCATCGGAGGGTAATTTCGGAGAGATAGAAACTTTCACTTTGGAGATCCCAGTAATTCCAACCCCGTAAGGGGGGTCGATGAGGTAACGATTTCCAAAATTGGCCTTTAATGCCTCAGAAATGAAATGGTCGAATTCTGAAATCTTTCGGTCGTTCACAAGGATGCGAAATCGAAAGGTAACGTCCTTCCGGAGATCAACTTCACCTGCATTGGAGAGGATGATCATGAGTTCTAAATCCTCTGTCAAATCTAAATCTTTCACCACGATGTCCGGTCCGAAAGGCGCTCCATTCAATATTTTCTTTAGGCTGTTATTCTCTTCATTGGACTCCTTCACCCCATAAGGAAATTCAACATGGGCATCAATTTCATGCCGGCCGACAAGGGTTAAGGGAGTCGTCAAGGTGATGCTTCCTTTCATAGGAAGAAAGGACTGATCAGAAAGACTTCCCAATGTATAACTTCCCTTTAGGGATCCATCAACCATGATCTTTAGATTTCCTCCCTCTAAGGGAAGTGGGCTGTCTCCGATATTGGCAATGGTTACTACCAATTTCCTCTGGGGGTTTAGAAAAAGATCAGTAATGGTGAGGTCGGGAAGAAGAGGTTTAACTTCTAATTTTTCTTTCCCTAAAACTTTTGTAAAAACATTATTCCCTTCATTTTCTTCGACCCTTTTCCCCTCATTATCTACAACGGCCCGGACCTCGTGTCTTCCGACCAACTCAACCGGGGTGGTGTAGAGTACAACCCCCCCTGGCTGAAGAAAGGTTTGGTCCGGAAGGGTCCCGAGAGAATCCTTCCATCTCAGATAACCATCTACATAAATCACCAAACTTCCAGCACGATAGGGAGCAGGCCCCTTCCCAATATTCGAAATCATTACCTCAACTTTTCCTGTCTCACTCAAAGAGATATCTGAAATGGTGAGGTCAGGGAAAAGAACAGGCTTGGGTGGAGCGGGAGGAGGTTGAGTGGTGACTTGCGTGGCGCAGCTGAAGAAAAAGATGGAAAAGGCGAAGATCGTAATCGCCCCTTTAAACATGGATGAAATTGAGCCTCCTCGGAAATCAAGGTAACGCATCAAACAGCGAAATGCAAGAGATTTTTCGCCTATTAAGCTTGACACCTATTATTTAAAATTGTATTTTTGGGGAGGGTTAGATATGGCCGGATGGGAATAGATAAATATCTGTCCCCAAACTTTCAATGAGTCATTTTCGGAGGAAACATGAAGGATTTTATCGATCTCAGAAGCGATACCGTCACCCGACCTACTCCTGCTATGAGAAAAGCAATGTCAGAGGCAGAAGTGGGCGATGATGTCTTTGGAGAAGATCCTACTGTAAATGCCCTTCAGGAAAAGGTTGCTAATCTTCTCGGAAAAGAGGCTGCTCTCTTTGTCCCCTCAGGCACAATGGCCAATCAGTTGTCCATCAAATCCCATACCCAACCTGGCGATGAGGTGATCATTGAAGCCTCTTCTCATCCATATAATTTTGAGGGAGGAGCTGGAGCCGCCCTTTCAGGGGTTCAATTTCAGTGCCTCAAAGGTGTGAGAGGCATTCTCGACGCCTCTCAGATTGAAGAAGCCATCAGACCTGCTGATCACCACTTCCCTGTCACAAGGCTGGTTTGTCTTGAAAACACTCACAACCGCGGTGGCGGAACCATCTACCCTCTGGCGACAGGAATCAAACCCCATCAATATGCTCAATACGCAGACTCGGTATCGGTCTGTCTTTCCAAAGGATTGGGAGCTCCTATTGGCTCCTTGGTCGCAGGCTCTAAACTATTTATCGATTGCGTTCATCGTTTTCGAAAAATGTTTGGAGGCGGAATGCGTCAGGTAGGAATTATTGCTGCTGCCGGAATTTATGCTTTAGACTATCATCTCGAACGTCTGAAAGAAGACCATCAGAATGCAAAACGTTTGGCCGTGGGTTTGAAAGAATCTAAAGGAGTCTCCATTGATCCTAAGTATGTGGAAACAAATATTGTCATTTTTGATGTAGCCAACGCGGGGATGACAGGTTCCCAAGTGGCCGAAGCAATGAAGAAGGAAGGAGTCCTCATCCACCCTATTGGCAAGACCCAAATCCGCCTAGTGACCCATTTGGATGTCAACGAAATGAACGATCTAAACGAACTCAACGATTTCTACAGGGAGGATAAGATGTCTTGGAAGTTGGCGGTCGTGGCTGAACGATGTTCCGGATGCAAGATTTGCGAATTGGTCTGTTCCATCCACCGTTTCGGGGTGAACAACCCCAAGAAGAGTGCAATTCGAGTCATGGTGGTTTATCCTCACCCGATCATACGGATGCCCATTGTCTGCCGACAATGCAAGGTAGCCAAATGCATGGAGAACTGTCCGACCGGAGCCATCACAACGAAAGATGGTATTTATGATATTGACAGTGAAAAGTGCATCTCCTGTCAACAATGTGTGATCTCCTGTCCTTTTGGCGCTGTCTTCCTCCACGAGGAGATTGAAACACCTTTTAAATGCAACCTCTGTAATGGGAATCCACGCTGTGTGGAAGCCTGCCCCAAAAATGCGCTTCTCTTTTTACCTGAACATGTATTGGGTCAGGCGCAAAGGATGACCAGCGTTTTAAAATATGTGCACATGAAAGAAGTGGAGTATGTGGAAAAGGGGGAAAGGAAGGTTCTTAGATATGCCGACATCGAAAAGGGAAAAGCGGAAGATTAAAGGCGGATATTTCTGGAAAATCCTTTGGGTTGATCTCGATCGCGCCGAGGCAAAGCCATTGGAATTTGACGAAGCCTTTGCCTCTAAATATATCGGTGGAAGGGGATTCGGGGCCAAACTACTTTGGAATCATCTCCAAAAGGGAACGATGGACCCCCTCGGTCCAGAAAATCTTTTGGTGATCTCTCCCGGACCTCTGGCTGGTCTTTACCTTCCTGCTTCTGGAAAAACATCCTTTGTCTCCATCTCTCCGGAAACAGGGATTTACGGCGATTCGAGCATGGGCGGCTCTTTGGGTACGGAACTTCGACAGGCTGGGATAGATGCCCTTGCTATTACAGGAAAGGCAAGAACCCTCTCCTACCTCTGGATCGATAATGGAGAAGTAAAAGTCGTTCCAAATGAAAAATTGAAAGGGAGAGGGAGTTTAGAGAGCGAAGGGATCATTAAGGAAGATCTGAAGGATGAACATATAAAAATAGCCACCATCGGTCCTGCAGGAGAGAATCGAGTTCGATTTGCCTGTGTCACTTCAGATTGGGGAAGAAACTCTGGGAGGACCGGCATCGGCGCTGTCATGGGATCAAAAAATCTCAAGGCCATCGCTGTCCGTGGCTCTAAAGATCTTCCTGTCTTTGATCTTCCAAGACTCCAAAAAGCTTCCGAGGCCTCTTTTCAAATTCTGAGGGAGAACAAGAATTTTACTTTCTGGCAGGAACAAGGCCTCATGTCTGTCATCGATTATGTCAATGAGGCGGGGGTGATGCCAACTTATAATTTTAGAGAGGGCGTCTTCGAGCATGCCAAGAAGATCAATGGCTATGAAATGCTCTCAAAATATAAGATCGGAGATACCTCCTGCTTCGCCTGCCCCATGGCCTGTGGGAATGTCTGCTTGGTGAAAGAAGGAAAATATCGAGGGACGGTGGTGGAAGGACCGGAGTATGAAACGGCTTGTATGTTCGGTCCCAATATTGGAGTTCAAAATTTTGCCGCCATTCTCAAGGCAAATCAACTCTGTGATGAACTCGGAATCGACACGATCACTGCTGGGAATCTGATCGGCGTACTGATGGAGGCACAGGAGACCGGACTTCTTTCTGAAAAGGATCTGGATGGTCTCAATTTTAAATGGGGAGCTGAAGAGACCATCTTAGAAACCGTCCAACGGATTGCCCATCGAAAAGGAATCGGGAATATTCTTGCTGAAGGCAGCTTTGGGGTGATCAAACAGTGGCCTCAATTAAAACCGATCATCTCGCAGGTGAAAGGACTGGAACAATCTGCCTACGACGCACGGATTGCCATCTCCATGGCATTGGGATATGCCACCTCGGATATTGGAGCCCATCATGCACGGGCCTGGACGATTGCCAAGGAGTTGGAGATGGGGATGGATTGGCCACTGGAGAAGAAGGCGGATCTGGTGATCTATCACCAGACACTTCGGCCCCTGTTTGACATGTTGGGAGTCTGCCGGTTGCCCTGGATCGAGCTGGGTTTTGATGAACATCAGTATGCAGAATTCTATTCAGCCGTCACAGGCGTTGAGACAACTTTGAATGAACTTCTCCAACGTTCTATGGACCTCTATGATCTCACCCGGGCCATCAATATGAAATTTGGCATCTCCCGGAAGGATGATTATCCTCCTGAAAGAGTCTTCAACTTACCGATGACCGAAGGACCCCATGCAGGAAAGATCTTGAAACGGGATGATTACGAGGCGATCCTCAACATCTATTACCAGAAAAGGGGCTGGACTAAAGACGGTCTGGTCGACGAAAAAAAGATTGCGAGCTTTAATGATCCACTCGTGACTGCTTAAATCCAAAGCACGAAATACGAAATTCGAAACCGAAATACGAAATTCATAGTTTTTATGTTTCGAGATTTGATCATTCGGATTTGGGAATTGTTTCGGATTTCGATATTCGAATTTAGGATTTCCTTAGAAAAATATGTCTGAACTCATTGTTGTTTTTGTTACCTGTGGTTCCGAGGAGGAAGCGCTGAAGATCGCAAACGCCTTGATAGAGGAACATCTGGCTGCTTGTACCAACCTTGTTTCTCCAATCCGTTCCATCTATCGGTGGGAGGGGAAGATCTGGGACGAAAAGGAATGCCTGTTGATCATCAAGACGCAAAAACAAAGGTTTGAGGAGTTGGAGAAAAAAGTCAAATCTCTTCACTCCTATTCAGTCCCTGAAATCATCAGCCTTCCCATTGTGGAGGGTTCTTCGTCTTATCTCAACTGGTTGGTAGAAATGACCAAAAAATAGAAATCCGAAATTCCAAGCATTAATAATCAAACCTGTTCCTGACAGGTTCAGGAATAATGACCGAAATTTCAATAACCAAAACATCCCCTCACCCTACCCTCTCCTCATCGGGGAGAGGGAAAAATTGTGGAGGTTATTTGGACATTGGTGATTGGGATTTATTTGGAATTTAGGATTTGGTTATTGGGATTTAATTTATCATGGCTGAACTTATCTCAAAGATAATTTTTTCTTATGGAGGGACCAGATATGGGGACTGTATTGATCTTATACCATTCTAAAAGCGGGAATACTGAGGAGATGGCAAAAGCTGTTGAAGAGGGCGTTAAATCCGAGGGCATCAAGGTGATCAGGAAAAAAGTAAATCGAGCCACTCTCAAAGACTTCCTCAATGCAGATGGAATCATTTTAGGCTCACCGACTTATTATGGAACGATGGCCGCTGAGATGAAGGCCTTCCTCGATCGAAGTGTCCAAATTCATGGCAAGTTAGAGGGGAAAGTCGGAGCAACCTTTTCATCCGGTGGCGGGTTGGGAGGGGGTGTTGAGACCAGTGTCCTCGATATGGTGAAGGCCCTCCTCATCCATGGGATGATTATTCAGGGAGATCCCTGGGGCTCCCATTATGGAACGGTCTCCATCGGTAAACCCAACGCAGCCGCCAAGAAGGAATGCAAAAAGCTGGGGGAGAAAGTAGCCCGCCTGGTCAAGCGATTGAAGGCGGTTTCTTAAGATGAAAGTCTGTGCTCTGCTCGAAAGTGTAGGCCACTCTTAGGAGCATTCCTTCATCAAAGTGTTTCCCTATGATTTGAAGACCTATTGGGAGTCCTTCGTGGCTGAACCCGCAGGGGATAGAGATGGCGGGAATTCCTGCCAGGTTCACCGGAATGGTATGGATATCGGACAAGTACATCTGGAGAGGGTCTTCTGTTTTTTCACCAATTCGAAAGGCAGGTGTGGGTGCAGTCGGCGCCACAATGACATCCACTTTCTGAAAGGCCTCCTCAAAATCCCTCCTCATCAAGGTTCTCACTTGTGAAGCCTTTCGGTAGTAGGCTTCATAATATCCAGCCGATAAAACATAAGTTCCCAAGATGATCCTTCGTTTTACTTCTTTTCCAAATCCTTTTGCTCGGGTCTGGGTATACATCTCCATCAGATCCCGATATCCTTTCGAACGAAGGCCGTACTTCACCCCATCATATCGAGCCAAATTGGAACTGGCCTCTGCGGTCGCAATGATGTAATAAATGGCCACCGCATATTCTGTGTGAGGTAAAGAGACTTTTTGAATTTCTGCTCCCCACTTTCTAAAAGAATCAATGGCATCTTTGACTGACCTCTCCACCTCCGGATCTATTCCCTCTACAAAATATTCTTCAGGGATCCCGATTCGAATCCCCTTGATATCCTTTCTCAGCGATCGCTTATAATCTGGGACCTCCACATTCACAGAGGTCGAGTCATAAGGATCATAACCACTGATCGCATTCATGAGGATGGCACAGTCCTCTACATCCTTTGTGATCGGGCCAATCTGATCTAAAGAGGAGGCAAAAGCTACTAACCCATACCTGGATACTCTTCCATAAGTCGGCTTCAATCCGACCACTCCACAACAGGCGGCTGGCTGCCGGATTGAACCTCCTGTATCCGTGCCCAGAGCAGCGATGCATTCGTCAGCAGCCACCGCAGCTGCCGAACCCCCGCTGGAACCTCCTGGAATCCGCTCAAGGTCCCAGGGATTATGAGTGATTTGAAACCCTGAGTTTTCTGTGGAGGACCCCATGGCAAACTCGTCCATGTTGAGCTTTCCCAAAAAAACGGAATCCTTCTCTTTGAGTTTATTAATCACTGCCCCATCATAAAATGGGATATACCCTTCTAAAATCTTAGAGCCGCAAGTCGTTCGAATTCCTTTCGTGCAAAGGATATCTTTCAGCCCGATGGGGATCCCCGCAAGGTCCCCAATCTCTTCTCCTTTAGAAATTTTGCGATCCACCTGATCGGCCCGATGAAAGGCTACTTCTTCTGTCAATAAAAGATAGGCTTTGATCTTTCCGTCCACCTTTCGGATACGCCGATAGAGGGCTTCCGTAGCCTCTCTGGAGGTAATCTCCTTCTTAACCAAAAGGTCATGCAACTCGTGAATCGTTAAGGTATGTAGATCCATGGTAAATCCAGTAATTTAGTAATCCTTCCCAACCCTCCTTTAGAAAAGGGGGGAAAGGGGGGATTTAGTTATTCGATAATCCTCGGCACCTTAAAATGCCCATCCTCTTCATCGGGTGCAATAGCCAGCACTTCTTCTTGAGGAAAAGAAGATTTGACTTCATCCTCTCTAAAGACATTGTGGATGGGGATGGCGTGGGAAGTAGGCTCCACCCCAGTGGTATCAAGCCGGTTCAATTGTTCCATATAGGTGAGGATCTGCTCCATTTGGTTCCCGAAAGTCTCCTTTTCTTCTTCAGACAGTTCCAGACGAGCCAGCCTGGCTACCCTTTCAATATCGATTTTCATCTCGCTTTCTCCACAAGCAGATTACCCGATCATCTCTTTTATTTTGTTCAAGCTCTCTTGTAATTTATCCCGCTGTCTACAGAACTCCGATGCTTTCCCTTTTACTTCTTGAACAACCTCTGAAGGAGCTTTAGAAAGAAACTGTTCGTTGGAAAGTTTCTTCATGACGAAAGCGCTCTCCTTCTCGATTTTTAATATCTCCTTTTGAAGTCTCTTCACCTCCTCTTCCATCCGAGACTGTTCCATCGGGACAAAGATTTCAACATCCCGGACCACAGCAAAAGCACTGTAGAGTGGTTTTTCAAGATCACGACCGAATTTAAACTTTTTGACCAGGACGAGGGACTGAATGAAGGGTTGATTTTCTCGTAGCCTCTTCTCCACGTCTTCCCTCTTTGTGCGGAAGAGGGCGATGATCTGTTCCCCGGGTGGAAGATTCATCTCCCCACGGATGTTTCGTAGGGCATTGATCACTTCGATGACCAGCCCCATCTCATCTGCCACCTCTTCATCCTCATACCGCTCTTCGGGTTTTGGAAATTCGGCAACCATGATCGATTCATTTTCTTTTCGTTGGGGAAGTTGTTGCCAGATCTCTTCAGTGATAAATGGCATAAAAGGATGAAGCAATCTGAGAATAGCATCGAGAACCTCTAAAAGTGTCCGTTGGGTGAGGTTCTTTCTCTTCTTGCCCCCTTCTTTATAGAGATAGAGTTTGGTTAGCTCAAGATACCAGTCGCAGAATTCATGCCAGATAAATTGGTAGAGGACATGGGAGGTTTCATTGAATTTGTAATCCTCCAATGATTTCTGAACCTCCCGTATCACCTGATTCAACCTTCCCCGGATCCAGCGGTCAGGAAGGCTAAACTCCTCTGGAGGAGTTTCCTGGTTTATCTCGTCAACATTAAATTTCTCAAGATTCATCAGGGCGAAACGAGATGCATTCCAGATCTTATTGGCAAAGTGTCGGTAACCTTCTGTCCTCGACTCTGAAAGTTTTAAATCGCTTCCAGGCATGGTCAACGCTGCGAGGGTAAAACGGAGAGCATCGGCACCGAAACGATCGATGAGGTCAAGAGGATCCACAACATTCCCTCGGGTCTTCGAATATTTTTCACCCCTCTCGTCTCTCACCAGACCATGGATATAGACATCCCTGAAGGGAACATCACCCATAAACTTCAAACCCATCATCATCATCCTGGCCACCCAGAAGAAGAGGATGTCGAAACCGGTTACCAGAACAGAAGTGGGGTAGAATCGTTTCAATTCCTTCGTCTCTTTTGGCCATCCCATGGTGGAGAAGGGCCAGAGGGCAGAACTGAACCAGGTATCTAAGACATCTGTCTCAGGATTCAAACGATCTGAACCACATTTTGGACAAGAGGCGGGGGTCTCCTTGGACACAATAACCTCTCCACATTGCCCACAATACCAGGCGGGGATACGATGGCCCCACCAGATCTGTCGAGAGATGCACCAATCCCTTATATTCTCCATCCACTCGAAATAGGTCTTCTCCCAGACCTCAGGAATGATTCGAGTCCGGTCATCTCGAACTGCCTCAATAGCCGTTTTGGCCAAAGGCTTCGTTTTGACAAACCATTGGAGAGAAAGGTTGGGTTCGACAATGGTCTTACAACGATAACAATGACCCACTACGTGGCGGTAGTCCTCAATTTTTATCAGGATCCCATCCCGCCCAAAATCTTCGACGATCTGTTCTCGACATTCAAAACGATCCATCCCCTGATAAGGACCTGCGTTTTCATTCATTCGGCCCGCTTCATCAATCACCTTGATCTGTTCAAGGCCATGATTCAATCCTATTTCAAAATCATTAAAATCGTGAGCGGGGGTAATCTTCAGGCAGCCCGTCCCGAACTCGATATCGACATAGGGGTCAGCAATGACAGGAATCTCCCGATTGATTACAGGAAGGATGACCTTCTTCCCGATCACTGCCTGATAACGTTTATCCTCTGGGTTCACCGCCACGGCTGTATCCCCCAGCATGGTTTCCGGCCGGGTGGTCGCCACGACGACGAAACGATTGCTTTCCTTGAAGGGATATTTAAGATGATAAAGTTTCCCTAAGGCTTCTTGGTGTTCCACTTCGAGGTCGGATAAAGCGGTTTGGCATCGGGGGCACCAATTGATGATGTAATGGCTTCGGTATATCAGGCCTTCCTGATAGAGACGGACGAAAACTTCTTTGACCGCTTCGGAGAGACCTTCATCCATGGTAAACCGTTCACGGCTCCAGTCACAGGAAGCTCCCAGTTTCTTCAGTTGTCCGATGATCGTCCCCCCGGATTGTTCTTTCCACTTCCAAACCCTCTCGATGAATTTTTCTCTTCCCAGAGTGTGTCGGTCAAGCCTCTCCTCCAAAAGTTGTTTCTCCACAACGTTCTGAGTCGCAATGCCCGCATGGTCCGTCCACATTTGGAGGTGGGATGACAATAGAATAGGCTTTGTGTTCTGAATCTTCATCGGCCCTGAAATAGCCACGCTCCTCCCAATAACGATACCATTTCTCCTCCACCTGGTGGGGGTCATAAGATTTGTCCAAGACCTTTGAGGCCATCGATGCACCTTTGTCCTCCCTATTCCTTTTCTCTCTTCTGAAGCCGTTTGATCTCTTCTTGAATCGCCTTCTCTGCCAAATCCGGAACAACCTCTCTCACCATCTTCTCAATCCGCTCAATGGTAAGGCCGACGACATTCTGGGTCATCTCTGGGACGAGTTTTGTGATGATCTCCTTCATCATCTCTTGAATCTTTTGCGAGATGACCTCTTGCATTTGTTTGTCCACTGCCCTCACCAAGGGAGGGATCTCTTCCAGAGAGATTTTGGGAGCCTCCACCTCTTCCAATCTATCCGCCTTTATCTCTTCGGCCCTTACCTCTTGGGGCCTCACCTCTTCAGGTTTCAACTCTTTCGGCTCCTCAATGACACTAATCTCCTCCTCGCCCAATATCTCTTCCAAAAGTTCATCCGGAAACTCTTCTTCGGGTAGTTCTTTAAGTTCCTCTTCCTCTACGAATTCCACTACAGGAATGGCTTCTTCTGAGACCTTTTTCTTAGGTTCCTCGATAAAAAAGGGTTGGAGTTCTTCCTCTGGCAGCGCAGCTTTTACTTCCTTCTGGAGGGCCGTTTCGAATTCAGAGAGATCTAAAAAATTTTCAGCAGGCTCCTCCATCTTGAAGGACCTTTTTTCTATATCCCTTACTTCTTTTTCAGAAGGCCACTCCTTCTCTAAAGAGGGTTTAAGTTGTTCCACCTTCTCGAGAATCTCCTCCAGTTCGATCTTCTCAAAGAGTTCCTCTTCGGGGGAGGCTTCTTTCAAAGGCATTTCCCTTTTCAATTGGAGATTCATCTCTCCAATGACTTCCTTTTCCCTCTCTGGATGGTGCACCAATTCTTTTTCCTCTTGTTTTTCCTCAAACTCCAATTTATCCCAAGACTCCAGAGGGGTGATTTCCCCAAAGGGCTCTTCTTTTTCTGAGGTGACGAAATTATCAATGCTCATCCTGGGTTCAGGTTCTTCCACGACATCCACCAATTCGATGATTTCTTCCTCCCCCTCCCCTATTTCATCCAATAAAAACTCTCCCTGCTTTTCAGAAACCATTTCTTCCCTCTTTCCGATCGCCTCCTCTTCCATCAGGTGGTCTACCAAATTGAGAACATTATCTTCGTTGAGAGGTTTTGAGATAATCCCATCTGCCTGGACGCGTTTACGATCTTTTTCCGAAATCTCATCAAGAATACTTGAAATGAGGATGAACGGGATATGTTTAAACTCTAGTTCCCCTTTGATGGCTTCACAGAATTCCAAACCGCCCATTTCTTGAAGACCCGTTCCTGAAGCAATGATCATATCCGGTTTGAAAAGTTTTGCCCGGAGAAGGGCGTCCTCTCCGCTTTCCGAAAAGATGAGGTGATAATCAGTGGGCTCAAAAATTTTTTGAAACTCTTCCTGATCAGCCTTATCCGAATCAGCAATTAGAATTTCTTTTGCCATTCTCCGGTCTCCTTTTGGCGTTTGGAGAAAACTGATAAGTGCTCTATAAATTGTAATTTTCTATCACAAGGAATAGGGAATGTCAAGAAAATCGCAGTTTTTTGTCCACAAATCGATCGATCAAGGGTTGGAGATCGACGTTGAAATCATAGTGGACCCTCACAGTAGGTTGATCGATTCTGATCTTCTTTCTCAAATCCGTTGGTGTAGCGATGACCACTGCATCGCAAACGCAACGCTGGATGGTGTCTTCAAGGTCTTTGATCTGCTCCTCAGAATAACCCATGGCCGGAAGCACCTGACCAATATGCGGATATTTCTCATAGACCTCTTTGAGTGAACCCACCACATAAGGCCTCGGATCAACCAATTCACTGGCCAGCTTTCTCGAAGCCGCCGCACCTGCTCCATCAGGCATCCCACCATGGGTGATGGTTGGCCCATCCTCGATAACCAATACCCTTTTGTCCGCGATTCTTTCTGGATGATCTAAATGAGTGACAGAGGGGGCCTCCAGAACTTCCACCCCAGGATTCATTAGAGAGATATTCTTCCTAATCTTTTTTAAGGATTCCTCACTCCCTTCATTCACCTTTGTAATGATGAGAAGATCTGCCCTCCTCAAGTTCACCTCTCCGGGATAGTAGAGTTTTTCATGACCCGGCCTCAGGGCATCTACGAGAACAATCTCACAATCCGGCTTGATAAATGGAAAATCATTATTTCCTCCATCCCAGACAATCACCTGAGACTCTTGTTCAGCCGTCCTTAATACCTGCTCATAATCCACACCTGCGTAGACGGTAATGCCTCTCTCCACCAAGGGCTCGAATTCCTCTCTCTCTTCGATGGTGCAGGTCTCTTCCTCCACATCCCTCAGGTTAGAAAAACGGAGCACCGGTTTGAACTCGCAATAAGCCATCGGATGCCGGATCACCGAAACCTTAAGACCTTTCTTTTTTAAAAGAGAAGCTAACTTTCGAGTGATGACCGACTTCCCGCAACCGGTCCTGACTGCGCAAACAGAAATGACCGGCACCTGACTTTCAATCATCGTCTCCTTGGGACCGAGGAAAACAAAATCTTGACCTTTTGAAAGTACCCAAGAGGCCTTATCCATGAGTTCCT
>JBEKWN010000041.1:0-26903 GCA_049513055.1 Thermodesulfobacteriota bacterium | reverse complement strand
CATCCTTTAATGGCAAGACCTTCAATAGAAGGAATGGGAATTAATGTGATTCAGACAGCCAAAAAAATTGGACTCCCCTTCGACTTCTCTTCCCAGAATCGTCTCTTCTGGAATGGACTGCTTTTAATTGATTAATATCCACCTCTATATCCATTCTCGTTCATTCCCAGTAATCTATAAAAGAACCTGGACATTTTATAACCAGTGAACAAAAATTTGGCACTTTTTTGTGCATAAAAGAAGTCATATGTTAGAAAAGTCATGTAAATTTAAATAATTAAAATTTGTCAAAAAATGGCACTTATTTTGCTTACCCTCAGAGAGAATATGTATATTAAATTTTAGCTTGAGCCTTAATTTTTAATCTGGAGAAGGTTAAGGTGGGGATTTATTATGAGGGATTTACCAATTAACTTCATTCCTAAGGTTCTGATGTCTATCGTATTTATATTTTTCTTGATAAGCTGTTCAACCATTGACCAGGCAATTCACCCTGACGAGAAACCTCCACCATGGCCAACCTATGAGCAGATCTTGAAAGAAGACTATAAAGGGCCTAAAGCAAGAGTCGTGGTAATTAAGTTCACTGACAAATCCTCAAGGAGTAAAGAGACGAGCCAGGTAGGAGATGGAATGGCTGAGATGTTACGTAATGCATTGTTGGCCACGAATCGATATATCATCCAAGTACGAAAATCTTTAGATGATGTCATCAAAGGCCAGGATATTGTAGATAGCGGCCGAATTAAAAAAGAGGGGGAAACTGATCTTCTTGTAGAAGGAATGATTAAAGAATTCAAACCCGGGATTGTAGGTGCTGCAGAGGAAACAGGAGGAACTTCGTATGTGACCCTCATTGTGACCGTTACGAATCCAAGGACCAACCAGGTCCTCGACACTAAAAGGATGAGGGGAAAGGCTGCAGATTTTAGAGGGACCACTGGAAAAAGTGGAATTAGCTTGCCAGAGGTTTTCAAAGACTTTTCAAAAACACCTATGGAGAAGGCCATTCGCATAGCCATTGAGGAGTCAGCAAGTTTTATCGTGGCTAAGACACCTCCTGAGTCCTATAGAGTTTTTCCTATTATCCCGCCCAAGGAAACCCCGAAACCTCCGCCCGTAAAGGTCCAGCCTGAAGTAACGCCCCCTCAAGCCCCTGTCGCAGCCCCCAAACCAACTCTTCGTGTCACCCAAGTCGTATGGGCTAATGTGAATTTGCGTGAGGGGCCAGGGACGAACTATAAAGTAATAGGAAATGTGAAGAAAGGAACGTCTCTGAAAATTCTCGAAGTAAAGGGAGATTGGTTGTATGTTCGGCTTGAGGACGGAAGCGAGGCGTGGGTAAGTAAATTAGCCACTTCCGAAGGATCCAACTCTTCTCCTTCTTCCCCTCCTCCAAAACCAACGCCAATGTAATGATTAAAAAGAATAATTTTAAGAGGGATAAATGCTGGTCTGCGTGAGTTGTAACATCGAATACAAGGAAGATAAAAAGTTTTGCAGTTATTGCGGAGGCCCCCTTGTAATGAAAGAAGATCTTACTCCAAGTCAAAAGAATATGGACAAGAAGGAGGAAGAAAAGTCAAGTCAAGAACTGATCTGCCCCAATTGCGAAATCGTTTATGAATTTGGGAGTTCTTGTATACAATGCGGATCTGCCCTGGTAACAAAAATCCCCACCAAGAAAAAAGAAGCTCTGGAGACAGATGATAGAAAACCCAGGGATGAAAGAGAACTCATCCAAGTAAAAGAGTATCAAGAACAACAAATAAAGGAACCCCATAATCAACTCATCTGCCCTACTTGTAAATTCATATACGAACGTGGAAATTCTTGCGTAAAATGTGGAACAGCCCTGATCGCCCAAACTCCCACTCAAACGAATGAAGAACCTAAGATAGCTCGTAAGCCCGAAATTGAAGAAAAACCCATTCAATTACAGACATTCCAAGAACAATTGACAGAAGTCCCCCATAAAAAACTCATCTGTCCTACTTGTAAAATCATCTACGAACGCGGGAATTCTTGCGTAAGATGTGGATCAGCCCTGGTGACAGAAATTCCATCCCAAGAAGTGGAAAAACCTAAGTTACCTGATACTCCTGAAGTTAAAAAGAAAGAGCCCGAAACCATTCAAAGTCCGGAAGCCGAACAAGAACCACAAGAAATTAAAGAAGAACCCCCTGGAACCGAAACTACTGAACAACAACCTATGAAAAGGTCAGTGGATGATTTGGAAAGTAGATTAATTCGTCCAAGGAAACGCAAAATAAACTATCGCCGCTTATCCCTCGAAGTAGGTAGCATCACGATTATGGTTGTTGCAGGAGGATATTTCCTTTGGTCAATCTATTCTTACATGATCATAAAAGAGCCCGGGGCAAAGACACCCCCTTCTAAAGAGGTTTCTGGTCCAGCTCTCTCTGGCTCCTCAATTCCTACCAATACAACAACCAATGTTTCAATTCAACAAGAGACCGATAGAAGAGAGACAGAACATAGTTCTGTCATTTCTAAGGAGAAAACTGAGGTAGTCCCACCCACCCCTTCTAATCTCCCTCCTTCTGATGCTGTTATTGAAGAAACACTAGAGATAGGAAAAATAAAAGGTCTGCTCGAAAACATCCGGCAGGCAAATTTACAGAAGAACATTGACCTCTTTATATCCTGCTACGCTACTGATTTCAAAGACCGAGAAGGGAAAAAGAAGGCGACACTCGCCTATTGGAAAAAATTTGATTACCTTGACCTGTCCTATAATTTGAAGAACCCCTCGATATCAAGCGATACGGCCAAGGCAAGAGTTGAATGGTTGATCAAAATTTCTCCAAAGACTGGTAGCCAGCCCCAGGAGAGTAAAACCATTCTGGATGTTACATTAAAGAAAGAAGAAGGGGGGTGGAAAATAAAAGAAGTGAAACAAGCAGGTTAAGTTTCAGAATGACCAGAAAGGAAAAAGCTACCATTCCGGAAATCAATTTTTGCCCAGATTGTGGATTAAAAGTTGATTCAGAGGATTGGTTTTGCCAAAATTGCGGAAAGGGTTTGAATTAGATCTAGCCACCAATCTTACAAAGTGAAATAATCATGCTCCAATGCCCCAAAACCAAGAAGTTCCGTGAGAGATGCTCATTCATGTTGAAAGATCGTTATTTTTCAAACTACGGGAGACAATTCAACCCAAATATTTTTTAAACCAATCCACACTGAGTTCTATAGCACGTTGACGATGTGCCGGATCGGTCAACCGGTGGTCTGCACCACCGATCACATGAATCTCTTTGGGGACGCTCAAATTGTAGAAGATTCCCAAGGCTTGATCCAGAGGAACAAGTTCGTCTTCCTCTCCATGAATGACTAGACAGTTTGAGACTTTATGTAAAAGAGGCACCAACCGATGTTTCGGAAGATCTTCAAAAAAGGCCTCCGGAGGGAGAGGATAATCTTCCTCCTGCTTTTTCGTTCCAAGATCATCTAAGTGAAGGGGTGTCGCCCAGATCACGATAGTCCTAATCTCTTTATCCTCCGAGGCTTTGATCAAGGAAAGAAAACCACCAAGGCTCGATCCAATTAACCCAATCCGATTTTCCAGACCGGGATAAGATCTTATAAAATCAATCGCTGCACTCAGGTCGGCGATTTTTTTGCTGACCGTATTGTCTTCCTCGCCCCCCTCACTTTCCCCGATCCCCCTAAAGTCGAATCGAAGCATTGATATTCCCTCTCTTGAAATCTGTTCCCCAAGGGCAATATACTTCTCACTGTCCTTGCTGGAGAGAAGGCCATGGGAGGCAATCACGCAAGAAGGATTTATTTTCTCGGGAAGATGGAGAATTCCTGAAATTCTTTTCCCCTCGCTCTTAAAATAAACTTTTTCAACCTTCATTATAAAATTTCCAAAAAGTCATTAAGTCATTGGTTATTGAATTATTGCAAAATTGGGTTAACGAGTCACTCAGTTATTTCTTCTTTGAGCTTTGAACTTTCAGCCTTAAGCTTTTTATATTGAAACTCCTGCTTCTTCCATTGCTTTTAAATACTCTTCCTTCAATTGTTCTTTTGAGATGCCGTGGTCGATGAAATCCCAAGGAAAGATTTCATCCAAATCCCTTTTTCGATAGACATAGAAGTCAGAGTTGATATTTGTCTCCCGAAGGGCTTGGCTCCAATTTCCCTGATAGCGATGCGCGGCCATCAAAATCTTCCCCACTCTCCGATCTCCTTTTGAGAACAAGGCTTGAATATAGGCCCATTTGGGAAGATCATAGATCATCTCCATCCCTCTCTCACCTTGAACCCCTCTCTGAATCATCTTTAACTTCTTCTTCAACTCTCCGGCTTCTTCCAAGGGCACCCACTGAAAGGGAGTAGCAGGTTTTGGGATAAAGGGGTTGACACTCAAAACTAACCTCCATCTCTTCTTCTGGTTCTTTTGATCTGAGAGAATCTGATGCCGAATCCGCTTAGCGAGGAAGAGAATTTCCTCGACATCCTCATCGATCTCAGAGGGGAGGCCAATTAAAAAATAACATTTGATTTGGGAAAGACCATTCTCAACTAAAGTATGAATGGTCTTCAAAATCTCTTCTTCTGTATAGCCTTTCTTCAACATCCTTCGAAGTCTTTCTGAACCCGCCTCAGGTGCAATGGCCACTGTATGTTCCTCACTCTTTCTCAGACACTGAATCAGGGATGGAGTGACTGCATCCACTCTCAAGGAGGATAAAGAGATTCCTCCTTGTTGGGAGAGGATGCTCTGACACAGTGGGAGGAGTTGAGGATGGTCGGAAACAGCAGCCCCGGTCAATCCAATACGATGTTCTTTTAAAAGGGCTTCCTTTGAAATCAATTCAAGAAGGGAAAGGCTTCGATTTCGAAAAGGATGGTAAACAAAACAAGCCGCACAGAAGGGGCATCCCCTGGGGCAACCCCGGTTCATTTCCACTAAAGCCATTTCTTTAAACTCCGTGTCCGGAGTGAAAAGAGTGGACTGGGTTGGAAATTGATCGAGCTTAGGCACCCATCTCCGTTTGACCTGTCTAGGGAATCCTGATTCGGGATCCATTGCCTCTATCTTTCCATTTTCAGCATAGGTCACCCGATAAAACTTTGGAACATAAACCCCTTCCACTCCACCCAGATTTCTTAAAAAATCATCCTTCCTCCTCTTCCCTTTGTCTGAAAGGGTTTGGCGGCAGACCTCTAAAAATTCTCCAATGACCTCCTCCGCCTCGCCCAGAATAAAAAGGTCAAAGAATTCACTAATGGGTTCTGGATTTAAAAAAACAGCTACCCCTCCAGCAATCACCCAGGGATGCTTTTCATCACGAAGACGGCTCTCTGACGGAATATGGGCTAAGTCTAACAGGGTGAGGATATTAAGAAAATCGTTCTCGAAAGAAATGGAGAAAGCTAAGATATCGAAGCTGGAGAGAGGCTTCTGGGATTCTAATGAGAAAAGAGGGGTTTGGGTATTGCGATATTCTTGGAGATCTTCTGGCTCAGGAAGAAAGACTCTTTCACAAACCACATCGTCATCAGCGTTTAAAATCTGATAAAGGGTCTGAAATCCGAGGTTGGACATCCCCACATGGTAAGAGTTGGGGTAGAGGAGACAAATAGTAATTTTTCCGCCCCATGGTTTTTGGATAGCTCCTTTCTCTTTCTCAAGAATACCTTTGGCCTTCTGAACAAGTTTCCAGGAAGTCATTTCTTCGTGACTCGTGTCTCGTGTTGGTGATTCGTTAAAAATATTCTATCACAAACACAAAAAGTTAACCAATCGATGACTTCGTATTACGAACCACGAATTACGATTCACCAGTCACCAGATTCAATCGGCCTGTTTTCTTAAAAAAGTAGGGATGTCAAAACGATCCTCATCCTCAATAGAGAAATCCGATGGTGGATCCAATTTGAGTTCATCAAACCGCTCGCTGGCCTTCACCCTCCTCATAAAAGCAGGAATGTCCCTGTTATTCTCTTTGTTACCCAAAGAGAAGTGGGGCAAGTCCTTATTTTGCTCCCTGAGACCAAATGAGATAGGAGCCACTTTCTTAAACTGAGAGGCTCTCTTCTCCTCTTTCTTTCCGAAACCAGTAGCGATCACGGTCACTCGAATCTCTTCCTTCATCGCCTTGTCGACCACCATGCCCCAGATCACATTGGCATCTTCATGGGCTTCCTTCTGAATGAGAGTGGTGGCCTCATTGATCTCGTTGAGGGTCATGTTCTCGCCTCCGGTGATGTTGATGAGAAGCCCCCGGGCCCCTTCAATCGTAATATCTTCCAGGAGAGGACTGGAGATCGCTCTTTGGGCAGCTTCCACGGATCGATTCTCACCCGAAGCAATTCCCGTTCCCATCAATGCCATTCCTGTTTCAGACATGACGGTCCGGACATCGGCAAAGTCCAGATTGATAATTCCATGGCCAACGATGATATCTGAGATTCCTTTAGCGGCATGATAGAGAACCTCATCTGCCTTTTTGAAGGCCTCCAGCAGAGTCATGCTCTTCCCGCTGATGCTAAGGAGCCGCTGGTTCGGGATGGTGATGAGGGCATCCGCTGTCATTTTCAGATTGGCCAACCCTTCCTCCGCCTGTTTCATCCTGTTCTTCCCTTCGAAGTGGAAGGGTTTGGTCACAATGGCCACGGTGAGGGCACCCATTTCACGGGCCACTTCCGCAATCACCGGCCCTCCGCCCGTGCCCGTCCCGCCGCCTAACCCGGCTGTGATGAAGACCATGTCTGACCCTTTTAGAACTTCACGTATCTTCTCCACATCTTCGAGAGCAGCCTTTCTTCCTACCTCTGGATTGGCTCCGGCTCCTAAGCCCTTGGTCAAATTTTCGCCCAATTGCAATTTGAATGGAGCCATATTTGCCGCCAGTGCTTGAGCATCGGTATTGGCTGCGATAAACTCGACCCCAGTGAGTTGATAGGAAATCATAGTGTTCAGGGCATTGTTTCCTCCTCCTCCAATTCCGATGATCTTGACCTTGGCGGCCAAATTTTTATTTTCGTCGAATTCGATCATATCCTCCCTCCTTTGTTAAAGTTGGAATTCCTTAGATTTAGGAATTAAGGGATTGCGCCTGCCTACTGCAGACAGGAATTAAATAATCCCTGAATTCCTCAATTCCTGAATTATTAGAAGAATTCTCCAATCCATTCCCTCATCCGGTGGGTAACTTTACTGAAGATATTCCCCTCACCCACCTTAAACCGACTCTGCTCTTTATTTCGACTTCCATAGAGAACCAGACCCACTCCGGTCGCATACATCGGACTTGCAACCAGATCCACTAATCCTCCGATACCAATGGGAGTCCCTCTCCGAACGGGCAGATTAAAAATCTGTTCAGCCAGCTCAGGAATACCCTCCAAGATGGCGCTCCCGCCAGTGAGGACAATTCCAGAGGCAAGCAGATTCGCAAATCCCGTCCTCACCACTTCATTATGAACTAAGGTGAGAATCTCCTCGACCCTGGCTTCAACAATCTCTGCCAAGGTCTGCCTGGAAAGGACACGAGGTTTTCTGCCCCCCACACTGGGAACTTCAATGGTTTCGTCCTTCCGAACCAAAGAAACCAGGGCACATCCATATTTTATTTTGATCTTTTCTGCTTCCTCCACCGGTGTCCGAAGTCCCATCGAGATATCGTTTGTGATATGGCTTCCTGCTAATGAAAAAACTGATGTATGCTTGATCGCACCATTTGAAAAGATGACCAGATCAGTGGTTCCGCCTCCGATGTCGATGATAGCAACTCCCAAATCCTTCTCCTCAGAAGACAGGACCGCTTCGCTCGAACCCAACTGTTCTAAAACAATGTCATCCACATCAAGCCCGGCCTTGTTGGCACATTTAATGATGTTTTGGGCAGAGGTAATAGCACCAGTGACGATATGAACCCTTCCCTCCAGTCTCACCCCCGACATCCCAACAGGGTCTTTGATCCCGTCCTGATCATCCACGATGAATTCCTGGGGAATGATGTGAATCACCTCTCGATCCATAGGCATGGCCACGGCGCTGGCTGCATCGATCACCCGCTTCACATCATTCGGACCGATCTCTCTGTTTTTTACGGCAATCACCCCGTGACTGTTAATCCCTTTGATATGACCGCCTGCGATCCCTGCATAGACAGAGGTGAGGTGGTAGCCTGCCATCAACTCCGCTTCTTCGACCGCCTTTTTGATCGAATGGACTGTGCTCTCGATATTGATGACCACACCCTTCCGCAATCCCTTTGACGGAAAGGTCCCGAGACCAATGATGTTGACCTGACCTTCAGAAATTTCTCCGACCACGGTGCAGATTTTTGTCGTCCCGATGTCCAATCCGACCACCAAAGAATCTTTCTTCCCCACCTTTTCATCACCTCCTTTCAAGTCCCCCTTTAGGGGGTCTTTTTGACCACCATTCTTTTTAAATCACTGCAATCGATCGAAGTGGCTGAAAATCCTCTTCTCCGAAGGTCTGACCAGATGAGAGACAATCTTTTTAACTTCTCTCCAAAGTCCTCCCATCCCATTTTGACCTCCACTCCTTCAACCTTGGTAAAACATTGAATTCCAAAAACCTTCTCCATATGGATCTCAGATATTTCCTCCAGGGGAGGAACCTTTTCTTGGTCAACGATCCTTAAAAGCTCCAGGGCCTTCGTGATCAGACGTTTTGCCTCGGCTGGATCTTTTTCTAAAACCTGACGGGTCAATCCAGTGAGGTAAGGATAGTTATATCCATCTCTTTCCCCCACGGGAGAAAAGATCTCTCCTTTGGTATCGATATAGTAAAGTTCTTCTAATTGAATGATGGCCATCGGCTTTCTCTCTTCTATCTGAATCAATATCTTATTGGGGAAAACCTTCCTCACTTTAACCTGTTCGATCCAGGGATGGGACTCTAATCGTTTGACGACCTCCTTTAACTTGACCGAGAAGAGATTAGGCATCCCTTCCATCACCGTGAGGGAGAGAAGGGTCTCTTTTGTAATCTTTCGACCTCCTTCCATCTCAACTTCCCTCACTCGAAAATAGGGGTCTCCTAAGAGATGGACATAAACCCAATGGCCGATAAAGAGGAAAAAAGAGAGGAGAAGAAGTTGAAAAGCCACCCGGATCGCTTTCTTCACGATCCCCTGAAATTTTTCCCCACCTTTCTCTTCCCTTCTTGCTTTCGGTCGGAGAAACTTTCCGTCTCGTACTGTAATGGTCTCTCCCATCTCTCCTCTTCTTGGTTTTATTGAGTTCATTGAGTTTGTCAGGTTTGTCGAGTTAACCCAAAGAACTCAAGAAACTCAAGCAACTCAAAACTACTTTCCACCCTCCATCTTCAACGATGCCCCCAACAGAATCCGTTCCACTAAATCCTCAAATGGAATGCCTGCATAACTGGCCGCCTTGGGCAAGAGACTCGTCTCGGTCATCCCAGGCATGGTGTTGACATCAATCACAAATGGATTTTCATTTTCATCGGTCATTAAATCAACTCTGGCCACACCTGAGCAACCCAGTATTTGAAAGGCTTTGAGACTAATCTCCTGGGCATAGAGATACCTTTCCCTTGAAATTCGAGCCGGAAGGATGTATTGAGTCTCACCCTTTGTATATTTAGAATGGTAATCGTAAAAACCGCTCTTGGGGACGATCTCAATGACAGGCAGAGGAATATCTTCAAGAATGCCAACGGTGATCTCCTTGCCTTTCATAAATTCCTCTACCAATATCTCCTCATCGTATTCTCCTGCCCTCTTTAAAGCTGGGCCCAGTTCTTCATCCTTCTGGACAATTGAAACGCCGATCGTAGAACCTTCCCTGGCCGGTTTGACCACCACTGGCAAAGGGAGGGAAATTTTTTTCAGGAGATCTTTCTTTATCTCCTCTCGTTGAAAAACTTCGAAGCGAGGGGTCGGGATCTTTTCACAACGGAAGAACTTCTTGGACATAATTTTATGCATGGCCAAGGCGCTCGCCAGAACTCCTGACCCGGTATAAGGAATTCTCATCAACTCCAACATCCCCTGAATGGTTCCATCCTCTCCAAATCTCCCGTGGAGAGCCAAAAAGGCACATTCGATCTTTTCTTTGACCAATTTTTCTGTAATGTCCTCCCCTACATCAATGGGCGTCACCGTATATCCTTTTTCAGTTAAAGCTTTCAGGATGGCCTTCCCAGTCTTCAGCGAAATTTCTCTCTCCCGAGAGAGACCTCCCATCATCACAGCAATCCTCTTTTTCTTGATGGAGGATTCCTTCACTCACCCACCACTTTCACCTCCCTTTCGAGGGAGATGCCTTTTTCTTCATAGATCTTCTTTTCAACTAACTCCATTAAACTGATCACCTCTTCGGCCTTGGCCTTTCCTAGGTTGATGATGAAATTGGCATGACGGTCTGAAATCATCGCCTGGCCTATCCGAAACCCTTTCAGCCCAGCTTCCTCGATCCATCTTCCTGCCGGGCCTTCTTTTGGATTTTTAAAAACGGAGCCAGCGCTAGGATAATCTAAGGGTTGCTTTTTCTTCCTCATCTCCGAATAAGATTTCACCCGCTCAAAAATCTCTTCTTTCCTTCCCCTCTTCAGCTGAAACCTGCCTTTGAGAATAATCCAGGAAGGGGGAAGGATCAGTTTTCGATAAGAGAATCGAAGCCTCGAACGGGACCTCTCCACGATTTCTCCATCTTCCTTCATAAAAGTCATGGAGAGAAGGACATCCTTCAATTCGGCACCCCATGCTCCGGCATTCATCGCTAAACCCCCTCCTACCGTTCCAGGGATGCCGAAAAAGGGTTCGAGCCCTGTGAGTCCCTTCTGGATTGAGAACTGAATTAGCCGCTGAAGGGAGAGACCGGCTTCTGCCTCGACTACCTCTCCATCTATCTGGATTTTTTTCATTCCTTGAATCAGGCTGATTACCCATCCACGAACTCCTTTATCTCTGACCACCAGATTTGTTCCCTTTCCTAAAATCAAAAAGGGAATTTTTTTTCTCCTGGCGCATCGAATGACCTCGCTCAATTCATCCACATTCCTTGGAAACAAAAGGCTGTCTGCAGGCCCTCCCACTTTCATCGAGGTGAACTGCCTCATCGGCGCATCGAAAAGAATTCTTCCTTTTATCAGACCCGACGCCCATTTCTTGTAATCCCGTCTCATTAGCTTTGAGTTCAGAGTTCGGAGTTCGGAGTATAAAGTTAAAACTAAAAACTCCGAACTATTAGTTCAATCGGTTCACCAACTCATCGGAAACCTGCCAGATATCTCCAGCTCCTAAGGTGATCACCAAATCACCCGGAGAAACAATACGGAGGAGATGTTCAACGATCTCCTTTTTGTCACCTAAATAGGTGACATGCTTATGACCATATTCCCGAAGTCCCTCAAAGAGGGCTTTTGCTTCCACGCCTTCAATTCGATCTTCTCCTGCCGGGTAGATATCGGTAAGGATGAGGACATCTGCATCATAAAAAGCAGTGAGAAAATCTTTAAACAGGGCTTGGGTTCTTGTATATCGATGAGGTTGAAATACCGCAATGATTCTCTTTCCCCAACCGGTTCGTGCCGCCTTCAGTGTGGCCATGATCTCTACAGGATGGTGGCCATAATCATCCACGATGAGGATCTCCTTCTTCTCTCCTTTGATCTGAAACCGTCTCTGAATCCCACTAAAATCGCGCAGCGTCTCCTGGACGACCTGGAAGGGAATATCCAGTTCGAGGGCTGTGGCTAAAGTGGCTAAGGCATTGTAGACATTGTGGAGTCCTGGCATCCGAAGACTCAGCCTGCCTATTTCCTGCCGTCGGTGGACCACGTCAAAAGATGTGGAGAGTCCTTCGAATACAATCTCCTTCGCTTGAAAGTCAGCTTGTGTGGTCAATCCATAAGTAGTAAACCGCTTCTTCAACCTCGGGAGAAGACTCTGGATGTTCGGATGGTCGAGGCAGAGCACGGCCAAGCCAAAAAATGGAATCTTGTTCAAGAAACAGAGAAAGGTCTCTTTGATCTCATCGATCCCTTTATAATAATCAAGATGCTCTGGGTCGATATTGGTTACCACAGCAATGGTGGGCATCAGTTTGAGAAAAGAGCCATCGCTCTCATCGGCTTCGGCCACCAAGAACTCGCCTTGGCCAAGCCTCGCATTGCTTCCGATGCTGTTGAGTCTCCCCCCGATCACAACCGTGGGGTCGAGACCACCTGCTGCTAAAACGGTGGCAATGAGAGAGGTGGTGGTGGTCTTTCCATGAGTCCCTGCAATGGCAATCCCAATCTTCATTCGCATTAACTCTGCCAGCATCTCTGCCCTTGGGATCACAGGGATGAGTCTCTCTTCAGCGGCCTCGACCTCAGGATTTCCTTGGCGAATGGCTGAGGAGATGACGACCACGTCTGCTGCCTTCAAATTCTCCCTTCGGTGACCGTAGGAAATTTTACACCCCAAAGACTGGAGCCTTCGGGTCACCTCTGTCTCCTTGATATCGGAACCGCTGATATGGTAACCGAGGTTGAGCAACACCTCGGCAATCCCACTCATGCCAATCCCACCGATGCCTACAAAATGGATATGCTGGATCTTTCCTCTTCGATACATCTCTCAATGACCGGTTTTTTTTGTTTCTCTGGTTTCTTTAGCGAACTAAATAAACTAAACAAACCAAATAAACTTAATGAACCATATGATGCTCTCTAACGAGAGCATAACAATGATTCACGATCTCCTCCGCTGCTCTCGGTTTGCCCAACCGCTGAATCGCCTCTTCCATCCTGACACGCTCTTCCGGATGGTCGTAAAGGTGGAGGATGGTTTGGGCTATCATTCCCCCATTTAAATCTTGATCTAAAATCATTCTCGCTGCGCCCAGATCGACTAATTTCTTGGCATTGATAAATTGATGATTTTGAGCCGCGTAAGGATAAGGAATGAAGAGAGCAGCCTTTCCACAGAAAGCCAGCTCAGCCACGGTGCTCGCTCCTGATCTGCAGATGACCAGATCAGAGATCTGGTAGGAGGTGGCGATGTTTTCGATGAAAGGCTTGACCAATGCATCAAACCCCTTTTCCCGATACTCTTTTGATACGAAATCGAGATCTTCTTTTCCCGTTTGATGAATGATTTTTAGCGAGGATTTTATCCCTTGAAGTTGGTCCAGAGCTCCCATCATCGCCTGATTGATCCGATGTGCCCCTGCACTTCCCCCAAAGATGAGGAGGGTGAATCGATCCCTTTTCTTTATCTCTCCTTTGCCTTCCTTCAGACTGGCAAAGAATTCTTTCCTGATCGGGTTGCCAGTCACAATGGTCTTCTTATCAGGGAAGTATTTCTTTGCCTCTTCGAAGGAGACGAAGATCTGTTGGCTGAACCACTTCAGAATTCGATTAGTCATTCCAGGCATCACATTCTGCTCCTGGATGGCCCTTTTCATTCCGAGAAAGAAAGCGGCTAAAAGAGTTGGACCGGAGGCATATCCTCCAACGCCCAACACGAGTTGGGGTTGAAACTCTTTTAAGATCGAATAAGCTTCAGAGATGGCCATCGGTAAGCTCCAAATCGCTTTACCCTTCTCCAGAAGAGATTTCCCTTTAATGGGTTTCACTTTAATCGTTCTCAGCGGAAATCTCCCTCCTGGTAATACCCTGGCTTCAATCCCTCTTTCTGTTCCAATAAATAGGACTTCGTTCCCCCTCTCTCTTTCAACGAATGCCTCAGCAATCGCCATACCCGGGAAAAAGTGACCTCCTGTACCTCCCCCAGCAATTACACACCTCATCTTCGTTCCACATGGGTCGAAAGGTGGAGAAGTATCCCCACCCCGACTAAATTAGCTACCAAGGATGTCCCTCCATAACTGACCAAAGGAAGGGTCAACCCTTTTGTGGGAAGGAGTCCCAGGACCACTCCCATATTGATCACAGCCTGAAGGGAGATCATCAAGGTGATTCCCAATGCCAAATAGGCACCAAACCGCTCCTCGAGAGAAAGCCCAATCTGGATCCCTCTGAGGGTCAGAATGAAGAAAAGGAGCACAACGACCATCGCACCGACCAGACCCAACTCCTCTCCAATGACAGAAAAGATGAAGTCTGTGTGGGGAGCAGGAAGGAAGAAGAGTTTCTGCCTTCCTTCTCCCAATCCCAATCCGAAGAGACCTCCGGAGCCGAATGAAAGGAAGGATTGAATAATTTGGAAACTGGTGCCAGAAGGGTCCTCCCAAGGTCGGATGAAACTCGTCAACCTTTTATAACGATACCCACCATTCATCAAAAGAGTATAAGCCACTGGAATGGCAACTAAAAAGGCGCTGACAATATAGATCACCCTGGCACCGCTGACGAAGAGAAGGAGAAAAACCATCGCTGTAAGGAAGAAGGCTGCTCCGAAGTCGGGTTCCTTCATCACCAAAGCGATGACGAGACCAGAAAGGAGAACGGTGGGAAGAAATCCGAATGAGAAGCTCCGAATCTTCTCCTCTTTCTTAGCCAAAAAGTAGGCGAGAAAAACTACCAAACCCAACTTGGCAAATTCCGAGGGTTGAAAAGAGAAAGACTGGATCTTCAACCAACGCATGGCTCCACCCGCCCGATGTCCGATCCCCGGGATCAACACGGCAATCAAGAGAAGAATGGAAAAGATGAGAATGGGATAGGCAAACCGCTTCAGAATTTCGTAAGGGAAGAACATCATGAGGATCATCAGAACAAAACCGACCGCTGCATAGAGGGCCTGTCTCTTTAGAAAGTAGTAAGGATCTCCGAAGCGATCCCCAGCGATGATCGCACTGGTGCTGTAGACCATCACAATCCCAATCCCTACTAAGGCGAGGGCGGCGATCAAAAGAATAAAATCAATTCTTCTCTTTCCCTTCACTGGTTTGACTCAATCTCCTCTATCTTCTAAATGAACTATTTGAAATCCCAAATTCCAAATAAGCCCCAATAACCAAATTCCAATTACCAAAACTTTCGGTCATTGGTGTTTGAGATTTATTTGGATATTGGTGCTTGGGATTTGGTGCTTAACCTAAATACCGACTCTTTAAATACCTTGCCTCTCTCCTTATAATCTTTGAACATATCAAAACTCGAACAAGCTGGTGAGAGGAGAACTACCTCTCCTGCCTTTGCTTTTTGATGGGCGAGGAGCACTGCCTCTTCCATGGTTTTCGCCATGACCGTATCGGTCAGCCCTCCGAGTTCGCGGTTCATTCTTTCTTTAGCCTCTCCGATCAGGATTAGATGTTTGACCCGTTTCTGAATCAATTCCTCAAGGGGGCTTAAATCCCCATTTTTATCCTTCCCTCCCGCGATCAGGATCACGGGTTCTGAAAAACTCTGGAGAGATTTGACCACTGAACCTACATTCGTCCCCTTGGAGTCATTGTAGAAACGAACCCCTTCAATCTCCCGAATAAATTCGAGACGATGCTCAAGGCCTTCAAACCGATTGAGGACGGCCTGGATCGCTTTTTTTGAACAACCAAAGATCCTGGCCGTGGTGAGGGCTGCCATCATATTTTCCACATTGTGAACCCCCTTCAAAGGTGTCTTGGCTAAGGAGTATTCTTCTCTTTTCCCTCCCAGTCTAAGAGAGATCGTTTGGCCATTTGAAAATGCGCCCTCATCAAGCTTTTCACTTAAACTGAATAAAACTTTTTTCGCCTTCACCTTCTCTTTAAACTGTATCACAATGGGATCATCTCTATTGAGGACAGCCAGATCCCCGGAATTCTGATTCGCAAAAATCCTCATTTTTGCCTCAATGTAGTCGG
This sequence comes from Thermodesulfobacteriota bacterium, assembly GCA_049513055.1. Taxonomy (GTDB): domain Bacteria; phylum Desulfobacterota; class BSN033; order BSN033; family UBA1163; genus UBA1163. The sequence goes on along the minus strand of JBEKWN010000041.1, from coordinate 11,126 downwards.
TATAACTGGAATACCGATCCAGATGATCCTCGGTAATATTTAGCAGAACAGAGATTCTTGGCCGAAAATCTTCGATGGCCTCCAACTGAAAGCTGGAGATCTCAACCACCAAAACCTCCCATTGATCTTTTCCATCTGCAAAAAGGACCAATGGCTCTCCCACATTGCCTCCCACTCCAACTTTTTTCCCATCCTCTTTCAACATCTCTCCAATGAGCAGGGTGGTGGTGGTCTTTCCGTTGGTTCCTGTTACGGCGATGATAGGAACGTGGATAAAATGGTAAGCCAGTTCAATTTCACTAATGACTCTCACTCCATGTTTGATGGCCTTCTGAATGGGCTCGATGCTCAGGTCAACCCCAGGGCTCACCACAATGGTGTCCTGGTTGAGAAAAGTTTCTATCTGATGACCGCCCCATTCTGTCGAAATGTCCATCCCTCTCAATTCCTGAACAGCTTCCTTCATCTCCTCTCCCGGCTTCACCTCAGTGGTGGTCACGAGAGAACCTTTTGCCTTAAGAAATTTTGCTGCAGCGATTCCTGTTCGAGCCAATCCTACGACCAATACCTTTTTACCTTTGAGATCCATATCATTCTAATAAAAAATTCAAAATGTAAAATGAAAATATTTATCCTTAATTTTGACTTTTGCAATTTGCAATTTATGATTTGCAATTTGTGATGTGCGATGGTCTCACCTCAACTTCAATGTGCTGATGGCAATCAGCCCGAGAATAATACCAATGATCCAGAATCGGACGATAATCTTCGGTTCAGCCCAACCTTTCAATTCAAAATGGTGATGAATGGGTGCCATTCTGAAGACCCGTTTCTTGCGGACCTGATAAGAGATGACCTGGATGATGACTGAGAGGGCTTCGATCACAAAAATCCCACCCACAATGACTAAAAGAAACTCTTGTTTGGTGATCACAGAGATCGTCCCCAAGGCTGCTCCCAAAGAAAGAGAACCCACATCACCCATAAAGACCTGAGCCGGATAAGTATTGAACCAGAGAAATCCCAGACCCGAACCAACCAGAGCCCCACATAAGATGGTCAATTCTCCACTTCCTTTGACAAAGGGAATCTGAAGATAGCTGGCGAATTTGAAATTTCCTGCAAGATAGCAGAAAAGCATAAAGGTCGCGCTGGCAATGAGTACGGGTCCGATAGCCAATCCATCCAATCCATCGGTCAAGTTGACCGCATTGGCCGAGCCCACGATGACGAGCATGCCAAAGAGGATGTACCAACCCCCAAGGTCCGGCATCACTTTTTTAAAGAAAGGAAAGGTCAACCTGGAATCGTGATCAATCGTGTTAAACAGGATGAAGCTGACCACCAGGCCGATAGCCACCTGAATGGGAAACTTGTATCGAGCCCGAATGCCAATGCCTTTCTTATCCCTGAGTTTTTTACAGTCATCCCAAAAACCGAGGAGGCCAAACGCCGATGTGGTCAATAAAACAATCCAAACATACGGATTGGTCAGGTCGGACCAGAAAAGAGTTGGGATGAGAATACCAGCGAGGATAAGGCTCCCTCCCATGGTGGGAGTCCCGTTCTTAGCCATGTGTCGGGAGGGGACCTCCTCCCTCACCACTTGTTGAATCTGAAAAACCCTCAACTTTTTGATCAACCAAGGCCCGATGATAAAACTGATGAGAAGAGCGGTTAAAATTGAATAGATGGTTCTGAAGGTGATATACCGGAAGACATTGAAGAAGGAAAATAATTCATGAAGAGGATAAAGGAGATGATATAACACGGTTTAGGCCCTCCCCTCTGTCAAACCCTCTACGATCTTTTCCATAGCCATCCTTCTTGAACCCTTGACCAATATCCAATCCCCGTTTTGAATCATCTGCTTTAATAGGGAGATGGCCTCTGAATGACTCTCCACAATTCTTACCTTCCCCATCGGAAACCCATGACGAATCGCCGACTCTACGACAATGGGCGCTTCCTCTCCCAAAGCGAGAAGGAAGTCGATCGAAAGTTCACTCACCTTTTGTCCTATTCGTTGATGGGCTTCCTTTGTAAAATTTCCAAGTTCTAACATATCGCCCAGCACAGCGATAGCCCTTCCCCTCCCTTTCGCCTCTACAAGGGTCTCCAAGGCGAGTTCCATTGAGTAAGGATTGGCATTGTAGGCATCGTTGATCAGGGTCTCTCCTCCTTTGAGAGGGACGACCTCCATCCTCAAGGGAAAAGGTGGAAAATTTTCCAAAGCCTCCTTTGCCTGCTTCACCTCCACTCCAAAGAGGCAGGCTACAGCCATGGCAGAAAGAGCATTCGGAACGAAATGTCTTCCCAATAACCGAAGATGAATCTCCATCATTTCCTCTTCCAAGATTAAAGTGAAAGAGGTTCCTTCCGCTCCCCTGAGCCGAATCTCTTTGGCCATCACCTCTGCAGGATGTTCGATCCCAAAGGTAATCTTTTGGCCAGGGTAATCACTCGCCAGATCCACCACCCGGGGATCATCCTGATTCACCAAAATCGTTCCATCCCTTCTCATCCTCCGGAAGAGTTCCCCTTTCTCCTCCTTCAACCTCTCCAAACTTCCTATGCCTTCGAGATGAACCTTTTGGATGTTGGTGATCAATCCTACATCGGGTTCTACAATCTCGGTCAGTCTTCGAATTTCACCCGGCACATTCATCCCCATCTCGAGAACCACCACCCTTTCTTTCTCCGTAAGGGTGAGGAGAGTAAGGGGAACCCCAATAAGATTATTTAAATTTCCCTTTGTTTTGAGAATAGGAAAAGTAGTTTCAAGGCAAGCAGCCATCATCTCTTTCGTCGTTGTCTTACCGTTGCTTCCGGTCAATGCCACCACCGGAATACCATATTTGCATCTCCAATCCCGAGCAATGTCTCCTAAAGCATCGAGAGTGTCCTTTACGGCGATCACCGCTCTGGATCGATAACCATTCCATCGAATGTCTCCGACCTTATCCTCTTCGATCAACACTCCTCCTGCCTTTTTCTCAAGTGCCCCTAAGGCATAATGATGGCCATCAAAGCGAGACCCCTTCAGGGCGATAAAAAGTTCTCCTTCGGCTATCGTTCTTGAATCCGTGGAAATTCCCTGAAAGAAGGCGTTTTCTTTCCCTTGGAGGAGTTTCCCTCCTGTGGCCCTCAAAACCTCTTCAATGGTAAGAATCACTTTTCCTCCAAGGCCTTTTTGGCCTCGATGCGATCATCAAAAGGAAACCTCTTCTTTCCGATGATCTGATAATCCTCATGACCTTTTCCAGCGATGAGAACAGTATCCTCAGGTTGGGCCAATCGGATCGCCATCCGAATGGCTTCCCTTCGATCTGGAACTTTTAGATATCCCTTTCTCGATCTCCATAACTTGATTTCATTCTGGTCCCACTCTTTTAAAGGAAGAGACTTTAAACCTTTCTCCACCTCATCCAAGATGGCCAAAGGATCTTCTGTCCTTGGATTGTCCGAAGTAAGAATAGCGAGATCGCTGACCTTTCCCGCCACCTCGCCCATCAAAGGTCGCTTTGTCCGATCCCGGTCTCCACCACATCCAAAGACAGTGATCATCTTTCCATTGTTCTGGGGGCCGTTTTCTAAGATACTCCTCAACCCTAATAGAACCCGTTCCAAAGCATCGTGGGTATGAGCATAGTCCACGATGACATGAATGCCTCTCTCATTCTCCACCTTCTCAAATCTTCCTGAAACCCCTTCTAATCCCTCCACGCCTTCTTTTAGGATTTCTAAGGGAACATCCATGCCAATCCCTACAGACACAGCAGCGAGGATATTGTAAAGATTGAAGTTCCCGATCAATTTCGAATGGACGGGAAAATCGCCCTTGGGAGTTCTGAGCCTGCAGGAAAGACCTTCAAAGGAAGAGATCACCTGATCCGCCGTGATATCACAGGAAGGGCTCAGCCCATAACGGATGGTAGGAAGGTCAATCCCTTTAACCATCTCTTCTCCTCTGGGGTCGTCATGGTTCGTCACGGCAAACCTTCTTTTTTTACGGCTCTTCATCAAATAATCCGAGAAGAGCTTTTTTTTGCTTTCAAAATATTGTTCCAGGGTTTTATGATAATCGAGATGTTCAGAGGTAAAATTCGTGAAGACCGCACCATCAAATTGGCACCCAAAAACGCGGTCAAGATCGAGCCCATGGGAGGAGACTTCCATGATCACATGAGAAGTCCCCTCCCTCAACATCTCCCCGAGGATTCTTTGTAGATCTAAGGACTCCGGCGTGGTGTTGGGGGCAGGGGTTATCTTTTCCCCGAACCGATAATTGATCGTCCCGATCACGCCTACCGTGCATCCAGCCTTTCTAAAAATTGACTCTAAGAGATAGGTGGTAGTAGTCTTTCCATTGGTTCCGGTAATACCAATGAGTCTGACCCGAGAGGATGGATCGCCATAAAAGTTTGATGAAATCTTTGCCAGAGCCTGACGGCTGTTAGGAACTAAAATCATGGTCTGGTTGGAGACTTTTCGCTCTTCTTCCAAAACAACGGCCTCCGCGCCCCTCTCGATCGCTTCTTCAATAAATCGGTGTCCGTCTACCTCCATCCCTTGAATGGCTGCAAAAAGAAAACCCTTTCGGATCTGCTTCGAATGGTAAGCAATTCCCTCGATCTCTTTGAGAGTTTCTCCGGTGATTTTTCTGATCTCAACGCCTTCCAATAATTTCCTCAGTTCCATAGGGGCATTATGATGGGGACTGAAACTTCAAATAACAGATGTCTCCTTTTTCAATCACCGTCCCTGGTCTGGGGGTCTGTTCCACGACCTTTCCATTCCCTGAAACCCTGATGATCAGTCCCCTCCCCTCCATGCGGCTCAAGGCATTCCGCATGGATAAGCCGGTGAGGTCTGGCATCACCACCATCCCTGCTCCTTTCCCAACCTTCACCCCATCAATCAAGGGTTGGGGTTCCAATGCCCCTTTTTTGGGTGCGGAATCAAGTTCGTTCTTCACAATCATCGTCCCCTTTGGAATGACATTGAGGTAGGGAAGGGCCTTTTCCATAATTGCTTTAAATATCGGAGCAGCGACCACTCCTCCGTAGTTGTTTCCCTGGGGTTCATCAATGACGACTAAGAGTACGAGTTTAGGTTCCTCGGCAGGAGCAAATCCCATAAACCCGCTGGTATAGCGGTCTTCAGAGTACCCACCTAATAAAGAATCCACCTTCTGCGCCGTTCCAGTTTTTCCAGCCACCTCATATCCTGCGGGCACTGCTCCCTCCCCTGTCCCTCCTTTCTCAGTAGTCGCCTTAAGTAGCGCTGTCACCTTTTTAGCTGTTTCCTCTGAAATGATCTTCCTGACAATCTCCGGTTGAAAAGATTGGACCACCTCCCCTTTCTCATCCATAATCTTCTCTACGACATAAGGCTTCATCAGGAATCCGCCATTGGCAATGGCTGACAGGGCGGTCACCAATTGAATCCCCGTCACTGAAATTCCCTGACCGAAGGAGATGGTGTCTAAGGCAACAGGAGGCCAATATCTCGGGTGGTGGACTATTCCTTTTCCTTCTCCTGGAAGATTAATCCGAGTCTTCTCACCAAATCCGAATGCAGAAATATATCGGTAGAAACGTTCCCTTCCCATCTTCTCACCCACCTTTGATGCTCCGATGTTACTGGAGAACTTGATGATCTGCTGAAAGGTGAGCCACCCATGTTTGGAGTGATCATGGATCGTTCGATCATAAACCGTATAGGAACCATTCTCGCAAAAGAAAGAATCTGAAGGCCGAACCGCCTGCTCCTCCAGGGCTGCCGCGGCGAGAAAGACTTTAAAAAGGGAACCGGGTTCAAAGACATCAGAGACAGCTTCATTCCTCCAACTTTTGGAGCGGTACTGGATGAATTGGTTTGGATTGAAAGTCGGGTAGGACGCCATGGCAAGGATCTTTCCGGTCAAGGGATCCATGGCAATGGCCATGCCTCCCTTCGCCCCCCACTTTTCAACACCTCTATCTAACTCTGTCTCGGTGATATGTTGAATGGGTTTGTCGATGGTTAGGACGATATTCCGGTAATGATCCTCTTTTTCAAAAGGGACGTTGCCCATGGCAATCTCCCGACCTAAGGCATCTCTGGCGGCAGTCCATACATGGTTCTCTCCATTGAGCAAGGCATCGTATTGAAATTCTACTCCCTCCAGACCTTTCGAATCGAGGCCTACAAAACCGATAAGATGAGCCGCTAGTTTGGAATTGGGATAGAAACGTCGGTTCTCTTTTAAAAAAGAGAGGCCGGGGAGCTGAAGGGCTTTGATCCGTTCGGCTTCTTTCGAGGAGATTTTTCTTTGAACCCATTCGAAGGGTCGATGGTTCTTCAATCTCTGTTTCAATTCCTTCCGATCGATCTGAAGAATCGAGGCAAGCTCATTGGCCGTCTTTTCTACGTCAACGACTTTCCGGGCATCGGCATAAACCGAGTCGACCTCAATGCTGACTGCCAGTTCATTTCCCTTGGTATCATAAACCGTCCCACGCTTGGGAACGAGGGGAATCTGAACATTTTGCTGTTGAGCGGCCAGCTTATAGAGCTGCTCCTTTTTCAGCACCTGAAGCTGAAACATCCTCCCCAGTATGAGCACAAAACAGAAGAAGAGGAGACAGGAGAGAAAGATGATCCGGACCTTGAACCAATTGATGGATTTCCGTTTCATCGAATCACGATCACCTGCTCGGGTTTGGGTTTGGCCATTCTCAACTCTTCCACAGCTAATTTTTCAATCCGCGTATAGGATTTGAGCGTAGCGATCTCCAACCGCAACTTTTTGTTGGCTTCGGTGAGCACCCTCTCTTCCTTCAGGGCATTCGAAATTTCGTATCCGAGCTGGATCACCTGAATTCTTGACCAAACATAGAACAAGGAACCCCCAATGAAAAAAAACATGAGGAGGGTGAAAAGGATGAGGAGATTCAATTTTATTCCCTTGGGTCTGACCTTTGAATCTTCCCCTGTCCAGAGGATTCGATCTCTATTTTTGTTCATGGTCTTTGACATCTTAAATCCTCTCCGCACACCTCAGTTTGGCACTGCGGGATCGGGGATTCCTCTTCCGTTCTTCCTCAGAAGGCGTGACAGGTTTTTTGGTCAGGATACACACCTCTCCTTCCTTCTCCAGTCTTCGGAAAGTCTCTTTAACCATCCGATCTTCAAGGGAGTGAAAAGAGATGACACACATCCGTCTTCCCTTTTTTAAGATTGTCCATCCAGTTTCCAGTATCTTTCTCAAATTTTCCAATTCATCATTCACCCTGATACGAAGGGCTTGAAAGGTTCTCGTGGCAGGATCAATTCTCCGAGAATGAAACCGTCTGGGAATCGAACGGTGGATGACCTTTCTTAAAGTCTGGGTGGTCCTGATGGGTTCTCGCTCTCTCTCCTGAACGATAGCTTTGGCAATTTTCTTGGCCCAACTCTCTTCGCCATAGTGAAACAGAGTATATTCCAGCTCCTCCAATGAAAGCCGGTTGATCAGATGGGCTGCAGTGTCGTTGATCCGTTGATCCATCCTCATATCCAGGGGACCCTCTCCTTTAAAACTGAACCCCCTTCCCTCTTTTTCGAGTTGGATGGAAGAAAGTCCCAAATCGAGTAGAATCCCATCGACGGATTCAGCCTTCATTAAGTCGGGGAGATGAATAAAATTTTCTCTAAATATTTTTACCCTATCGCCAAAGGGCATTAATACATTTCTTGCTTCAGCGAGGGCGTCTTCATCCCATTCCATCCCGATGACCACTCCATCCGGTGCGGTCCGTTTCAAAATTTCTGAAGCGTGTCCGCCTCCTCCCAAGGTAGCATCTACATAAGTACAACCAGGCTCGCATCTCAAAAATGTCATCGCCTCTTCCACTAAAACAGGGATGTGTTTAAGTCCCATAGTCCGTGATTCGTGGCTCGTGGTTCGTGATTTAATAAGTTCACGATTCACCAATCACGATTCACGAGTAACGATTAAATTCCCAGATTAGCTAAAGTATCTCTAATTTGATCAAAACCCTCTTCCGCCTGCTGAGCTACTTCCTGCCAACGCTCCTTGGCAAAGATTTCTATGAATCGTCCTTCGCCCACCAATATGATATCTTTTTGAAGGTTCGCATAATCTCTTAAGGTCTGAGGGATGAGAAGCCTTCCATGCTTGTCAATGACACAATCAATGGCACTCGAATAAAAGAACCTTAAAAAGGCGCTCGTTTCTTTTCTTACGAGAGAGAAGGAACCCACCTTCTGCTCTACCAAATTGAACCATTCTTCATAAGGGAATGCGACCAGACAATGGTCAAAATTGGTGATGACTAATCGATCGTCATATTTTTTATTGAGGATCTCTCTGAATTTTGAAGGAATGCTGATTCGACCCTTAGAATCTATGGCGTGCTCATACCTACCCCGGAACATCGTTTTTTCCCCCTCATTTTAGGAAACCATACCACCTTTTCCCACTTTTTACCACTTGGCGATTAGAAATATACCGAAAATTTAAATTTGTCAAGTAAAATTTTATACTTAATTCAATTTTTTCCTTCCATTCACAAGACCCCAATATCTGTCAAAACCCTCTCTCCTTAACCCCATATTTAGCCCTCTTGGTTGCTGTTGAAACTTTTGTCACAGATAGGCCATCTTTTCTTACCGGCAGGCAGGAACCAACCAAAAAAATAAGGTTTGGGTGGGGTCCCCTGAAGCACAGCCTTTTAGGCGACTAAATTCGCTTCTACCCATACTTAATTCCATTTTGTTTCCCGCTATGCGCTATGCTCTATACCCTATGCGATTTATCCAATTTGACAAGGCTATCCATCCTGTCTAAAATGGGTTTGATGGCATCAGAGGCAATAAAAAAAAGGGTAGAAAAACTCCGCGAGGAGATCGAATATCATAATAACCGTTATTACATCCTTGATCAGCCAGAAATCTCCGATGCTCAATACGACCGTCTGATGAGGGAACTGGAGAAGCTCGAAGAGGAATACCCCAAGCTTCGCTCTCCAAACTCACCCACTCAGAGGGTTGGCGCAACTCCTTTAGAAGCCTTCGAAATCGTCAGACACACCTTTCCCATGCTCAGTCTGGCTAATGCTTTCGACGAATCTGAAGCAAAAGATTTTGATAAAAGGGTAAAGAAGTTTTTAGGATACTCTGCAGAGATTACCTATGTAGCAGAACCCAAACTCGATGGGTTGGCGGTTGAACTCGTTTATGAGCGGGGGCAGTTTGTCGTGGGCTCCACCCGTGGCGATGGAGTCAATGGCGAAAACATCACCCAGAATCTCCGCACGATCAAGACCATCCCTCTTCAACTCATTCGAAAGGAAGTCCCAGTCCCAGAACGGTTGGTGGTTCGAGGTGAAGTGATCATACAACTCAAGAAATTCAAGGAACTCAATCGAAAACGAGAAGAGATAGGGGAACCTCTTTTTGCCAACCCAAGAAATGCAGCAGCGGGTTCAGTTCGGCAACTCGATTCAAAGATCACTGCAGAGCGACCTCTGGAAATTTACTGTTATGGCCTGGGGGAGGTTACTGGTCGGACATTTAAAACCCATTCGGAAATCCTCCAGACCTTTCCCAAATGGGGCTTGAGGACGAATCCCAATATTCAGAGATGCCAGAATATCGATGAAGTTTTGGAATATTACCATAAAATGAACGAGAAGAGGGAAACCCTTCCCTATGAGATTGATGGAATTGTGATCAAGGTGGACCGCCTTGATCTGCAGACAAGGCTCGGTGAAATCTCTCGAAGTCCGCGCTGGGCACTGGCATTTAAATTTCAACCCAAACAGGAGACCACAAAGATATTGGATATCATTGTCCAGGTTGGAAGGACTGGAGCCATCACACCCGTAGCGGTCATGGAACCTGTGAAAGTGGGAGGGGTCGAGGTCAGCCGGGCTACGCTTCACAATCAGGATGAGATTGACAAGAAAGATGTAAGAGTGGGAGATACAGTGGTCATCCAGAGGGCAGGAGATGTCATTCCTGAAGTGGTTCAGGTCATTACTTCAAAACGGAAAGGAACGGAAAAGAAGTTCAGGATGCCGTCAAAAAACGGGCAATGGATATCGAAGGCCTTGGTGTGAAACTGATCGATCAATCGGTGGACAAAGGGTTGATCAAGGACGTGGCAGATATTTACTACATCAATAAAGAAAAACTCATTGAATTGGAACGGATGGCAGATAAATCAGCCCAAAATATCATTGACGCCATTGAAAAGAGCAAAACCAAATCCCTGTCAAAGTTTCTTTATGCCCTTGGCATCCGTCACGTGGGTGAAACCACTGCAGAAGACTTGGCTCGCCATTTCCTACGGCTCGACGATTTCTTCCGCCTCTCAGAAAAGGATCTCATGGGGGTAGAAGGGATAGGTCCAGAAGTTGCAGCGAGTATGCATCAATTCTTCAGAGATAAGAAGAATAGGCAAGACCTTTCTTTTCACAGGAGCCCTCAAAGATTTTGGTAGAGAGGAAGCTCGAAATCTGGTGGAATCCTTGGGTGGAATGACTGCTTCCAGCGTCTCCAAGAAGGTGGACTTCGTCGTGGTGGGCGAAGATCCCGGCTCCAAATTCGACAAAGCCAAGGAATTAGGAATTAAGATCCTGACTGAAGAAGATTTCAAAAGGATGATCGGTTAAAAAGGGGACAGCTCAGCTCTTCATTGGGCGCCAAAATCATTCTTGATTTCTACTACAATTGGTAGTATCATTAATACTATTGTAGGAGGTATTACCAATGGCGAAAATTCCTAATATCATACCGATTACCGATCTTCGACAAGATGCTACATCTATCGTAAAGCGAATGACTGCTTCCGGGGAACCTCTTGTCATTACCCAGAGAGGGCGGGCTGCTGCAGTGATGGTCAGCATTGAAGCTTATAAGCATTCCCAGCATGAACTGGAAATTTTACGCCTCCTCGCTCGTGGCGAAAAAGAGATCGAGGCGGGCAAGGGGGTTGACCTTGAGGTGGTTCTCGCTGAAGCCGATTCCTTCTTAAAAGAGACGAAACCTTGAAAGTTCTTTTCACTCCTTCGGGGCGCAAACAGTTCCTTGCAGCCATTGCTTATATCTACCACGAAAATCCACCCGCGGCGGTT
>JBEKWN010000040.1:0-26209 GCA_049513055.1 Thermodesulfobacteriota bacterium | reverse complement strand
TAGCCTTCCCAGTATTGATCTCTTAAACCCTTCTTGTGAATCTTACCAGAACCAGTTCTGGGAAGGGCCTCAATGAAATCAATCGATTTAGGTGCTTTATAATGAGTCATCCTCTCCTTGCAGAATTGGATGATCTCTTGTGCAGTCGCCTTTTGACCCGGTTTCAGCACCACGATCCCTTTTACAGCTTCACCCCATTTTTGATCAGGGACTCCGACGACCGCACACTCTAAAATGGCTGGATGCATGTAAAGTACATTTTCGACTTCTGTCGAATAGACATTTTCCCCACCGGTCAGGATCATGTCCTTCTTTCGATCAACGATTGTTACATATCCCTCTTCATCGATCACTGCCATATCACCAGTATAGAGCCAGCCTTCCTTAATTGACTTCTTCGTTTCTTCAGGTAATTTCCAATACCCTTTTGTGACAATATCTCCCTTGACAATGATCTCTCCGACCTCTTTTTCATCCTTTTTAATTTCCTTTCCCTGTTCATTGACCACTTTTAACGCAACACCGATGAATTCCCTTCCTGTCTTGGACTTGAATCGAAGTTGATCCTCATTGGATAATTTTTTTAAGTGCTCTTTCAAAATAGAGAGTGTTAAATAGGGACTGGTCTCGGTCATGCCATAGGTTTGGATATAGTCACATTTGAAGGTCTCCACAATTTTTCGAACCACTTCTGGAGCAATGGGTGCTCCTCCACTTAAAAGGACTCTTAAACTGCTGTAATCAAATTTTCCTACATCAGGATGATTGACCATCAAGTTGAGCATGGTGGGAATGAGATTGGTGAGTGTGACTTTCTCTCTTTGGATGGTTTCCAGAACTACCTTCGCATCGAACTCCCTGACCAAAACATGGGTCCCCCCTACCCATGTTACAGCCCAAGTCGCCCAAGCATCCGCAAGATGGAAGAGCGGTGCTACATGAATCCATACATCGCAATCTGTAAGATGGATTTCTGCGATGGTGCCCAGCGCATGAGTGGCCACATTCTTATGAGAGAGCATCACCCCTTTGGGGCGCCCTGTCGTACCACTCGTATAGTAGATCTGCGCAATATCTTCACCATTAATGGGGGGGGCAGGGAGGGCACTGAAATCCGCTTTTTGTAACACCTCCTCATAATTCAAATCGATTGAGTCCTTGCTTGCCGAAAGGGAGGGGTTATCTTTGTCCTCACTTGTCCAAAGAATTTTCTCAATCCCTCGAATTTCCTTTCGGATTGGATCGATTTGGTTTTTAAACATCAAATCAGCGATCAATATCTTCGATTCTGAATCCTGGAGGATGAAAGCGATCTCTCTGGGGGAGAGTCGATGGTTGATAGGCACAGAGATCGCTCCGGTCTGTGGAATGGCGTAATAGGCTTCTAAAAAAGTGTGACAATTAGGGTGGAGAATGGCAACCTTATCGTCCTTTTTAATCCCAAAACCCTTTAGACAATGAGACAGACGATTGATTCGGTTACAAAATTCTTGATAGGTCCAATGCTTTCCCCCGCACACGATGGCTTGTTTCTCGGGAAAGAGTTTAAGCGCCTTTGTGAGCGTTTCGGCTAAAATCATTTCTTTCTCTTAGATCCTTTCTATCAAACTACTCTTCCTCACTCTTGGTCAAATCCTCAAATCGGATATCTAAACCCAGGATGCCCCTGATCTCTCCCACTTCATTCCTAATCGGCCCGGAAACGGTGATGCAGAGAGCTCCCGTAATTTTTGAAGAATAAAGGTCTGTGACATGAACTTTGCCGTCTCTCAAGGGTTCGATAAACCAGGAACGGTTCGAGTAAGTTTCCCCCATTCCCACACGCTCATATTTGGCTTGATCCACGGCCTGGCAGATATTCCGCGTGATCTTCGTCCCGTGCATATTGACCACGTAGGCAAACTGTATATAAGGATGCTCATCCACCAGGAATTGCAGGACTGGCTCCATCTGTTCAGCAGTCATGGCTTTCATTCCGGGTTCCTCAATCACTCGTTCAATGATATGGGCAGCCATCTCATGGGCTCTTGCCTTGAGGATATCGAACTCCGAAACAAAGATTTCAACAAGATATTTCCGGGTTACCTTTTCCATCTCCTGATCTGAAATGGAAGTTGTTCTTCCTTCCTCATATTGTTTGGTAACCCACCGATTGATTTTGCTCACTCCTGGATGTATCTTTTCGACCCGATCTTTTCCGGTTAAGGCAAAATGGGAGTTAATCCATTGGGCAATCCCCGCCAATCCAGACTTATCATTGACCGAGATGGAGATGGGGCGATTGAGAATTTTAGCCGTATTAAAAATATTGTAGATCTCCTCATTCTTCAGAATCCCGTCAGCATGAATTCCAGCACTCGTTGAATTAAAATTGGCTCCCACAAAGGGCATATTTGAAGGAATGTGGACACCCGCCGCTCGCTCTAAGTAGTTCCGAATTTCTGTGATCATCGTGGTATCGATACCATTGTTATGTCCCATCAAACTGATATACTCGATGATCAATCCTTCGATGGGCGGGTTCCCAGTTCGCTCTCCAAAACCGAGAAGTGTGCCATTGGCAGCAGAACATCCATAAAGCCATGCTGTCGTGGCATTGATGAATCCCTTGTAGAAATCGTTGTGGCCATGCCATTCCAGGTATTCAGAAGGAACGCCCGCATCATCAATCATCGCTCGGATCATTTTAGGTACGCAACGGGGGAGTGCAGCACTTGGATAGGGCACTCCATAGCCCAAAGTATCGCAGAGTCGAATCTTGACTGGAAGTTTGGCTTCTTCAGAAAGACGCATGATATCCTGAGCAAAGGGAACACAGAATCCATAGATATCCGCCCGGGTCACATCCTCAAAATGGCACCGAGGGATGATGCCAAGATCCAATGCAGCCGAAACAATGGAGAGATACTCCCGCATCACCAACCTTCTATTCTTCTTCAGTTTTAAAAAGATGTGGTAATCCGAAACAGAGGTGAGAATGCCTGTTTCCTTCAACCCCATCTCTTTCACCAGTTTAAAATCTTCCTTGACCGCACGGATCCATCCTGTAATTTCAGGATAGCGGTAATTCCTCTCCTGACATTTTCTCACCGCTTCTTTGTCCTTCTCACTGTATAAAAAGAATTCACATTGCCGGACCACTCCATTGGTACCTCCTAATTTATGGAGCATTTCGTAGAGGTCTACAATCTGTTCTACCGTATAGGGTGGCCTGGCCTGTTGTCCGTCCCGGAAAGTGGTATCGGTGATGAAGATCTCTTCAGGGGGATCGGTAAAGACAAATTTATTATCGAATTCTACCCGACAAACCTCATCGTATGGAAAGACGCTTCGATAGAGGTTCGGCTCTTGGATATCCAAGAGGGGAAATTGCTCTACGGCGTGCCTACTTTGAAATGTTCTCTTCTTCCGGGTGATGGTCATATCTTCTCCTCGATGTTTGGTAAGAATTAAACTTTTACTTCTTTTACCTTAATCCAAAGCTCGTCCAATTGCTTGGAATCCACTTTTGAGGGCGCATCGGTCATTAAACAGGTGCCCTTCTGGGTCTTCGGGAAGGCAATGACATCCCGTATGGACTCCGAATGGCTGAGGATCATGATGAGTCGATCAAACCCAAAGGCAATCCCGCCGTGAGGGGGAGTTCCATATTCAAGGGCTTCTAATAGGAATCCAAACCTTTCTCTGGCCTCCTCCTCTCCCATTCCCAATTTTTCAAAGAAGAGGGATTGTACCTCCCTCAGATGATTTCGAATACTTCCCCCACCGATTTCTGACCCATTCAAAACCAGATCATAAGCCTTGGCCCTGACTAATTCTGGATGATCCTTCAGCTTGGGGATGTCCTCATCCTTGGGGGCAGTAAAAGGGTGATGAACGGCCACAAAACGTCCCTCGGCTTCGTCATACTCCAAAAGCGGAAAATCGAGGACCCAGACAAACCGATATTGATCTTTGGAAATGAGTCCTAACTTCTCGCCGAGATGAAGGCGAAGGTTGGCTAATGATTGATTGACCACTTTAGGTGACCCTGCCACAAAGAGAAGGAGATCATTCTCCATGGCATTCAAAGCATCATCTACCGCCTTCCTCTCTCCATCCGTAATAAATTTCTGAATCGATGATTGCCATCCCTTTGGGCCTACTTTTGCCGAGATCAATCCTTTGGCACCAAAGTTCTGAACAAAGTGAGTGAGATCGTCAATTTCCTTTCGTGAAAAAGAACTTCCTCCTTTCACATTGGTCGCCTTGACGATGCCCTTTCCTTCTATCGCCTCCCTGAATAACTGAAAGGAAGAACCTCTCAATGGTTCAGTCACATCTCTCAATTCCATTCCGAATCGGATATCAGGCTTATCTATTCCATATCGATTCATCGCCTCATCATAAGTCAAGGCTGGAAAGGGAAGTTCCAAGGCCACACCTAAGATCTCTTTAAAGATATGGGCCATCAACCCTTCCATCGTTCTCTGAATATCTTGAACCGTGACAAACGACATCTCCACATCGATTTGTGTGAACTCGGGTTGGCGATCCGAACGGAGGTCTTCATCCCGGAAGCACCGTACAATCTGAAAGTATCGGTCAAACCCGGAGACCATTAAAATCTGTTTAAAAAGCTGGGGAGACTGAGGCAGTGCATAAAAATGGCCTGGATTGAGCCGGCTGGGAACCAAATAATCTCTTGCTCCCTCAGGGGTGCTTTTGGTAAGCATGGGTGTTTCAATCTCTAAAAACCCTAAGCGATCAAAGTAATTTCGGACCTCTTTCGCCACATGGTGACGTAGGATTAAATTCCGCTGGAGCCCTGGTTTTCTCAAGTCCAGATATCGGTATTTCAGGCGAGTATTTTCCGCCACCTCTTCCTCATCCTCGATAAGGAAGGGAGGAGTTTTAGAGACATTGAGAATCTTTAGTTCTTTTGGAATGACCTCAATCTCTCCTGTGTTTAATTTTGGATTGACCGTTCCTTCTGGCCTCACCACCACGGTTCCTTGAACACTCACGACATATTCACTTCTCAGGGATTGGGCTTTCTCGTGTGTCTCTGAACTCACCTCCGGATTGAAGACCACTTGTATAACCCCTTGTCGATCCCTCAATTCAACAAAGATGAGACCCCCAAGATCTCTTCTCCGTTGAACCCATCCCATTAGGGTGACCTCACGGTTTACATCCTTTTTCTTGAGATCCCCACAATAATCTGTCCTTTTCAGGTTTCCTAAAAGGTCGATCAAATTGGTTTTCCTCTAAATGAAGTTTTTATGTTAACCGAAATCCATTGATTGGTCAAGGACTTACAGCACCCTACAGATCAGCCCTTTCAGATACTCTCCTTCGGGATGGCATAAATTGATGGGATGATCCCAGGGATGTCCCATTCGACCTACGAGTTGAACACTTCTCCCTGAATCCAATGCTGCAGAAAAAACTATTTTCTGGAATAGATCCCAACTCATATGGTGAGAACAAGAGAAGGTGAGGAGAAGACCTTCTTTATTTAACAAACGAAAGGCCCAGAGATTGAGATCTTTATATCCCCTCGAAGCGCTTGGAAGATGCCCCTTCTTTTTAGCAAAAGGAGGAGGATCTAGAATAACGATATCGTACCCGGGTTCAAGGCCTCTCATGATCTCAAAGACATCTCCTCGAATGAATTGATGGGGAATTTTCTCCAATTGGTTTAAAGTGAAATGCTCCTCTGCAATCGCCAAAGCCTCCTCAGAGGAATCGATGAGGGTAACCTCTTTTGCACCTCCTGATCCCGCATGAATAGAAAAAGCCCCTGTATAGGAGAAACAGTCCAAAATTTTTTCCCCTTCTGAGAGTCCTTTTAAAAGGAAACGATTTTCTCTCTGATCTAAGTAAAAACCAGTTTTTTGCCCCTTTTTTACATTGGCTCTAAAACGGCAACCATATTCTTCAATCTCAATAAAATCTGGAACCTTCTTCCCATAGAGGAGGCCACTACTCTCTGTCAATCCCTCCTCACTCCTCGTTGCCACATCACTTCTCTCATAGATACTTTGGGGAGCGAATTCTTTTGCTAGTAAATTGGTTAAAATTCCTTTCAATCGTTCCATCCCTGCTGTCAAACATTGGAGAACTAAGGTCTCTCTATAACGATCCACAATCAACCCTGGGAGGTAATCTCCTTCTCCATTGATGACCCGATAAGCATTGGTCTTCCCTCTAAGCCACTTCTCTCTTAAAACAACCGCTCTTGAAATCCGCTCACAAAAAAATTTTTCTCCTAATTCTTCCTTTTTTTGCGTCAGGAGGCGCAGGATGATCTGGGAGCGGGGGTTGAGATGTCCAAGGCCTAAAAATTGACCCTCCTTGGAATAAACCTCTCCAACCTCTCCCAGAGAGACTTCTCCCTCTACCTTTGCGACCGCTCCGGAGAAGACCCAAGGGTGTCCCCGAAGGAGAGGTTTTTCTTTCCCTTTCTTCAATATGATTCTTGGAAGTGCGAACATTTCTTCTGTATTGTTTTAGCCATTTGAAATTTCGTGTTTGGAATACCTGCCTACCGGCAGGCAGGTATTTGAGATTTAGAATTTGGGATTTGGAATTTGAAACCTGTTTACAACAGGCTTAGTCATCCCAGAACCACATGGGTTCCGACTATGGTCTTTTAAGATGGCTTTCTTTGAAGCGCTCTCTCGAGTAAACTTCCAACGAACCCCGTATAAGTTATCCCTTGAACTTTGAGGGCTCTGTTCATCCCGGATTGAAGAGAGATATCTGGGTTGGGATTCACTTCTAACACATAGATTTTCCCATCCCGGTCAATGCGGATATCCACCCTGGCATAATCCCGACATCCGAATAGTTTAAAAACCCTGATAGCGATATGCTCCACCCTTTTTTTCATCACCCATTCTAAGGGGGCAGGGCAGATCGGTTTTGATTTTTGATATTCGGGGCTCTCTGTGACCCATTTGGCTTCGTATCCGCATATTTTGGGAACCCCTTCCGGGAACTCGGAGTAGTCGATTTCTGAGGCAGGAAGAACTTCCACCTTCCCATTGGTCTCCATTAAACCCACATTCAACTCCCTGCCATCGATGAATTCCTCCACCAAGGCAGGCTGTTGATATTGTCCGATCACATATTGAATCTGCTTGTACAAGGTCTCATCGTCAAAAACCACACTTTCTCTCGAGATCCCAAGACTTCCATCTTCATGAAGAGGCTTGACGATGATCGGAAAGATATTCCCTTTCACAGGCCCTACTGCCCGCTCGAAGATTTTATATCGAGGGGTCAGAATTCCTTGAGACTGAAGGATATCTTTTACTTTCCCTTTATCTTGACACAACCCTAGTGTAAGAGGAGAGGATCCCGTATAGGGAATTCGAAAAAGATCCAACAAAGCGGGGACATTCATTTCCAAGCAGCTATTTCCATAAACACTTTCACATAAGTTGAAGACTACATTGGGTTGGTATTCCTTCAGCCAGTGGATGACTGGGAAAATTTCTTCACGAACGGCCATCACAATGCATTGATGACCGAGAGATCGAACCGCATTTTCTACAGCTTCGATCTCTTCGATGATCGCCCCCTCTGCCAGGATATCTTTTTCCTCACCTTTCTGGAGCCGTTCAAAAAGATTGTACAAGATCACTACTTTTAGCACGGATCCCCTCCTCCCCTTTTCATACTTAAGCCATCACCTTCTTCGGAACAGCCTTTTCCTCCACCGTGGACCTGGTTTTCTTGAACTCAATGATATTCGGCTCTGGATACTCAAAAACCTTTCCCTCATAATTTCTCAAGACAATTTTTCCCCTCCCTTTTGAAACCACGTAATCAGGTTGCAATGGGATCTTTCCTCCGCCCCCTGGCGCATCGACGACATAAGTGGGAACGGCATAACCCGTGGTGTGACCACGCAATTTTTCCATGATCTGAATCCCTGTCGCCACAGAGGTTCGGAAGTGTTCTGTTCCCATGGCCAGGTCGCACTGGTAGATATAATACGGGCGGACCCGAATCTTGAGGAGTTCCTGAACCAGCTTCTTCATAATATAGGGTTTATCGTTGATGCCCTTGAGAAGAACCGTCTGGCTCCCCAAAGGAATCCCCCCATCTGCCAGTTCGCTACAAGCTCTCCTCACCTGATCGGTGATCTCTTTCGGATGGGTAAAATGGATAGAGATCATAAGGGGATGATACTTCTTCAACATCCTCACCAACCCGCTGGTAATTCTCTGGGGAAGGGTCACCGGAACTCTCGTCCCGATCCGGAGGAGCTCAATATGGGGAATCGCCCTCAATCGGCTTAACATTTCCTCCAGCCTCTCATTTTCCAGGAGGAGTGGATCCCCTCCGGATAAGAGGACATCTCGAACCTTTCGATGGCTCTTCAAATACTTGAGGACTTCCTCAAAATTTCCTTGGGTGATGGATCGCTCGTTACTTCCCACCAGTCGTCTCCGTGTGCAGTATCGGCAATAGACGGCACATTGATCCGTGACGAGCAAGAGCACTCGATCGGGGTAGCGATGGACAAGACCCGGCACAGGGGAATGCGTGTCCTCTCCTAATGGATCCACCATTTCACTTTTTGATAAATGGATTTCCTCAATTCGAGGGATTGCCTGTCTTCGGATGGGGCAATTGGGATTGATCGGGTCCATCAGGCTTGCAAAATAAGGGGTGACGGCTAAGGCTAATCTTCCTTTCGAATGTTTGATCCCCTCTATCTCCTCTGGGGTCAAATCGATGATCTCTTTGAGTTGTTCAAGAGTGGTAATACGATGTCGAAGTTGCCATCTCCAATCATTCCATTCCTTTTCTGAAACTCCTTTCCAAACTTGAGGAATGGTTTCCCTCGACTCTTCAACCTTTTCCCCTCCCATTTCAAGGGGAAACAAATAAAGCTGCAAGGCCCTTCTCACCCCCCTTGGGGGGACAGATAAATTAGAGTCTGAAGCAGGCTCCATCTTCTCTCCTTCCTGCATATCTGCTGAGAGGACACCGGTTCGCTGTCTGACAAGCCTTTTCAAAAAACAAAAAAGGAGATATCATCCGATACCTCCTCCTTCAAGACAAAGGAAAAGCCTTCCTTCCTGATTAGCAGATATGCACCTTTTTTTCCTTTTGCGTTGCACTCGGATACTAGGCTCCTCTTTTAAATAAAATTCACTCTTGTTGGCGCCCCCTTCCATCAATGAGGGGGGGCGCCAACGCTTCGGCCATGAAACAAACTTTACTTCTTCTTGGGGGCTTCAGCAGGTTTCTCTGGAGCTGGAGCCGGAGCCGGTGTTGCTGCTGGCGCAGGTGGAGCCGGTGCCTCAGCAGGTTTCACCTCCTCTTTGGCTGCTGGCTTCGGTGCCTCCTTGGCTTTGCACCCAATCCCCATTGAGGCAATATTAATTACCAAAACCATTGCGAGGAAAAGAAAAATCCACTTCTTCATGTAACTTCACCTCCTTTCTGAATGAAATGGGAACCCTCCCCTTTTTTCCCAAATGAAGGAGTTTTCACCTCATCGGGAAAAGAAATCTCTCGGATTGCTTTCCTTAACAATCTTGGATCAACAGGCTTTTTGATAATACGATGAATGCCCATTTTTTTCAATAGAAGAGTGAGTTCGTCAGTGACCAAAGGGGTCATCAATATAAAACGATTATTCCATTTCTTCAGGAGAGGAAACCCTTTTTCCAAAACTTCAATTTCTACATCGGCTAAGATCATCCCTCCTTCGATATCCTTTTTTCTTTTCTCTAGTTGAGAAAAATCCTCAATCTCTTCTACATGAAAACCATACTTCTTCAAAATCTTGTTCAGGCTGAGCCTTACAAACTCATCTTTATCAAGGATAAAGGCCCACTTCATCTTTTCCTTCATAAAGATATGATTACATCAAATTTCATGCCAAATTTTTAAAGGACCTTTTAACGAGATATTCAAATAAATACAATGATATTAATAAGTTATATTGTTATCTCTTTCCATTTATTTCTTCTAATCTAAAATGTCAAAAAGAAAAAGGGGAAAAATGACATACCATTTTAATAACTATGCGACAAAATGCCATCCTTTCCTGCCACAATTTTAGATAATACGCCTTTTTGCCACTCTTTTTAACTTTTCCCCCATTCAACCTTTATGAAACTTCATTTAAATCTTCTATTTCTTCCATCTTGCGATGAATTGTCCGAACATTAATCCCTAATAACTGCGCTGCCTTCCTTTTATTTCCTTTGGTCGCTCTAAGAGTCTGAATCAACATCTCCTTCTCCACTTCCTCAAGAGGCGTTCCTATTTTGATGGGAATCACCTCGAGTCTCTCTTTAAGATCTCGGATTTCTTGCGGAAGATGCTGGATATCAATCACCTCTGGGCTGTTGATGACTAAAATGGACTCAATGGTATTCTCCAACTCCCTCACATTTCCAGTCCATTGGTAATCGGTCAGGAGGTTCATGGCCTTCTGAGAGATTCCTTTCACCTTCATATGATATTTCTGATTATATTTCTCTATAAAAAAATTGATAAGAAAAGGGATATCATCCCTCCGGTCCCTCAATGAAGGAAGCTTGATATTCACCACATTCAAGCGATAATAGAGATCCTCTCGAAATACCCCCTCCTTAACTGCTTCCTGGAGATCTCGGTTGCTTGCCGCGATGATTCGAATATTCACTCTGTTTGTCTTATTCCCCCCTACCCTTTCAAATTCGCCTTCCTGGAGGACCCGTAAAAGTTTGATCTGAGTAGCAGGAGGAATATCTTCCACCTCATCCAAAAAGAGGGTCCCTTGATGGGCCAATTCAAATCGACCCTTTCGAGAAGCAATCGCCCCGGTGAAGGCCCCCTTCTCATGACCGAAAAGTTCACTCTCAATAATCCCCTCACTTAACGAAGCACAACTCACCTTGATGAAGGGCATGGAGGCCCGCGGACTATTATAATGAATGGCATTGGCAATCAGTTCTTTCCCTGTCCCGCTCTCGCCGATGATGAGAACAGAACTATCGTAGGGGGCAATATGATGGATGAGTTCAAAGATTTTTACCATCTTCTCACTTCTTCCGATAATGTTTTTGAAATGGAACTTGTCTTCTAATCTGGAGCGTAAATCTCGATTTTGGAGGATCAGCGTCTGTTTCTCCAACGCCCTCTCCACTAACAATGAGATGACCCTGGGGTTGATCGGTTTTTCGATAAAATCGAAGGCGCCCAATTTCATCGCCTGAACCGCCTTTTCAATCGTCCCTTGGGCAGAAATGACGATCACTTCGGTCTCCGGGTTCAGACCCTTTACGGCTTCTAAAAGTTCGATCCCATCCATCTTCGGCATGACCACATCGGTAATTACCAGATCAACGATCTCATGCCGAAAAAGTTGGAGGGCCTCTTTCCCATTCGAGGCCAGGAGGATTTCGTGACCCTTCTTTTTCAACAAATGACGGAGGCTCTCCCCAACAGTGGGGTCATCCTCCACAATTAAAATAACTTTCTTCTCCATCTTTCTCAGATCACCTTCTGACCAAGGGGAATTCGTATTTTAAAGACGGATCCTTTATTGACCTCACTTTTCACAGAGATCTCTCCGTGATGGTCTGAAATAATCTTTTTGGCAATCGAGAGCCCCAATCCTGACCCCATGGGCTTGGTGCTGAACATAAAATCGAAGATCTTGGGGAGATGCTCTTTAGAGATCCCCACCCCATTATCTTGGATGATGATGAAGACATTTTTCTTGGATCCCCGGGTGAAGAGATGGATTTCCCCTTTTTCGGAGACCGCCTGAATGCTGTTGATGAGGAGATTCGAAATAGCCAAATTGAATTGGCTGACATCAATCTTCAGCATGGGCAACTTTTTTTGAAAATGGGTTTCAATCCTCGCATTTTTTATTTGGGCATCTGGTCTTAAAAGTCGAACCACTGAGTCCAATACTTCATTCAATTGAATCCATTCAAATTTCAGAGGAGGGAGACGATTGAAATCTAAAAATTCTTTCAGATTATTCTCCAATCGGAGCGTTTCGTAACTGATAAAATTGATCAGGGAATGAATCTCTTCTTTCTGGGAGAGCTGGACTTCCCCTCCCAACTCCTCTCTCAATAATTCAATATTGATGTTCAAAGAACTCAATGGATTTCGAATCTCATGGGCCATCCATCTTGCCAGCATTCCGATGGTGGAAAGATCCCGACTCTTGCTGATCTCCCTCAGGAGCAAACCTTTCTCCGTGATATCTGCAAAGGTTGCCAAACAGCCCAAAAACATTGCCCCTTTCTTATCAAAAATGGGGTAAAAGCTACAATGAAGGATCCGGGTCTCCTGGTCTGAAGAAGGGGCAGGGGGAACATGGATCGCCAGCTCCACATCGTGATTACTTTCTCTCTTCTCGTAAACTAAATCAAAGTGCTTCTTGATATTTTTATAAGAAATGACCCTCTCCAACCTCTTTCCCAGCACCTTCTTTCCGCTGACCTGGAAATACTTCTCTGCGATGAAATTGAAGATTTGAATTCGCTCTTGGGCGTCGGCAAAGACGACTGCCTCCTTAAAATTTCTCAAGATAATCTCGTGGAGGTTCTGCTCTGTTCGATTCATCCTGAATGGATTACTTCATCCATCCATACCGCTTCAGGGCATGATGGAAAATAGTTTTTACCAGCCTGGCATAATCCCATCCCGTGCTCCTCGCCATAATCACGAGATCTCCATAAACAGGAGAAAGGCCTGGAAGGGGATTAATCTCTAAAAAGTAAGGGGTATGGTCCTCCCCTACTCGGATGTCCACCCGAGAAACGTCTCGGCACTCTAAGGCCCGATAGGATCGGAGGGCCACCTCCTCAATCTTTTTTAAGAGATCTTGGCCAATCGAGGGAGGACAATGGTACCGTACTTTTTCTTCCCACTCCCTCTTGATTTCCAAAGAGTAAATGGATTCTTCCGGAGGTTTTCCCTTGATCTCAATCTGCATGACACCGAGGACAAAAGGATCTTCGTTGCCGAGGATGCCCACCGTGAACTCTGGACCTTTGACAAATTCCTCCACGATAAGGGGGGAATCATAAGTTTTTAAGAGATCTCTGGTCTTCTTTTCCAAGGATTGAGGGTCCAAAATTTTTGAATCCAAACGAACCCCCTTGCTCGACCCTTCGTAACATAACTTGACGAAAAGGGGGTAACGAAGGTCTAACCCATCGAGATCCTCCATCCTCTCTACTTTTTTAAATCGTGGGGTCGGGATATTTTGGCTCATCACAACCCTCTTTGCCATGGCCTTATCCAAAGTGAGGGAGAGGGTGAGGGGATCAGAGCCAGTATAAGGGATATTTAAAAATTCTAAGAGAGCCGGAATGTGGGCTTCTCGGTTTCGACCTTGAAGGCCTTCTGCAATGTTGAATACGATATCGACCGATGCCTGCCTTAACCGATCGATCAAACCAGTGTCTCCACTCAGTTTGATCACTTCGTGCCCTTCGCTCTCCAGAACCTTTCGAATGGCATCGATCGTCTCCTCGGAATCAAACTCCTCCAAAAAATCAACTGGCTGATTTTCTCCCTGAGAAAAATCTTTTTTGAGGTTATAGGTGATGCCGACTTTCAATTTCATCTTCGGAACATGCCTGCGGCAGGCAGACATCAATAATCTTTTTCTTTTATCTCTGTTTTAAATCTTTGTCAACCCTGTTGTTACACAAAGAGAGATTTTAATGAATGGGATGCCAAAATCCCACTTCGCTCTCTCTCCTATTCTCGCATGGATTAAACCAAACGCTTTCAGAAGAAATCGTTTTATGTTACATTACCTCCATGATCCTTCGAGGCAAAGGGCTTGGAAAGGTAATAAAGAGAGAAGAGATCTTCCAGGCACTGACCCAGTTGCGAAAAGGTCTTCTTCAGATCATCATTGCGATCATTCTATGTGGGATTATCATTTTCCCCATTTCAAAGGAGCTGTTGGGCTATCTCTGTCAAAAAACCCTTGAAACTGACCTAGTAGCCTATTCTATTCCAGAGGCTTTTTTCTCGCTACTCAAACTGACCCTTTATACCAGCCTATTCTCTTCCATCCCTGTCATTTTCTACCAGATATGGAAGGCCTTCTCCCCTCTCTTTCGCTCGAAGGGATTGAGTTCGGGAAGTGCTTTTCTCCTTGTCTCTATCTTGCTTTTTTATCTCGGTGCATCTTTTTGTTTCTTCGTCGCGTTGCCAAATGGCGTTAAGTTTCTCTTAGGGTATCAATCCGCCCATATCAAACCAATGATCTCGGCGGGGAAATATGTTTCCTTTTGCGCTGTTTTCATCTTTGGATTTGGGTTGACCTTCGAACTTCCCCTGATCCTTGCTTTATTGAGTTACCTCAGAGTCGTGAATGCCGCATTTTTGACCCGAAACCGGAAGTATGCTATCCTCCTCATTGCGATCATAGCGGCTGTCGTCACACCGACCCCGGATGTTTTTAACATGAGTTTAATGGGAGTCCCTATGTATCTCTTATTCGAGATCGGAGTGATTTTGGTCAAAGTGATTGAGCGAAAAAGAGCCGGAACTGAGATGTCTCTCTCCAAAAAATAGATATGGAAATAGACAAATCAACTCCCACCCTTCTGTTCTCCCTTTCCGTCCGATGGGTCAGATCCCTGATCCATCAAAGGATCCCCCAAATTGGACTGAAGACGAAGATTACTTTTCTCATCGTCCTCATTGTCGCTGGAGTCCTCTCCCTGTCCAGTTACTTAGACTTCCATCTCTCCCAGAAGGCTCAGTTCGACCTCTATTTGGAACGGAATCTGTATTTTGCAAAGCAGATCGATGCCTCGATCCCGGATCAAGCGATTAAAGATAACCTCCCCTACATCCGAGATGAAGTCGAGGACTGGCTATTGAGTCGACCCAGCCTCATGGAAATTAATGTCTTTGTCTTTTCTGCCCATGGATGGGAAGTTGTCGTTTCTAATTTTAAGGATGTCCCCCGGACGACCATCACTTTGTCCAACGATCAGATCAATCGTCTGAAGATGGATAAACCTATCTCCTCATTCCGTGACGTGGAACATGAAAAATGGCTGGAGGTAATCGTCCCCTTCCATTTTGGGACAAAAGTGATCGGTGGAATTCAAGTGGTCAGTTCTTTGGATGAGGCTCAAAGCTATTTGAGCCAAAAGAGAGATCGGGCTATTATCTTGACCCTGTCCAGTGTCCTTGCCATCTTGATCACACTGACCCTTCTCTTTGGGAAACTGGTTGGGAATCCGATCCAGAAATTAGTGGAGGCGATGTCCAAGGCAGAAAAGGGCGATCTGGAGGCAGAAGCCCATATTCAAAGTCAAGATGAACTGGGAAAATTGGGAAGGAATTTCAATCGAATGCTCAAGACGATCCGAGAAACCCATGAACAGAATGTTCAACTCTTGGCTCAGGTCAACCAGTTTAACGAAGAGCTGACAAGAAAAATCGAGGCGGCTACTTCGGAATTGGCAAAAAGCAACGAAGAACTGAGGCTTCTCAACGAAGCCCTGTTTGAATCTCAGAGGCAATTAAGTCAATCTGAAAAACTCGCCGCCGTGGGGCAAGTCACCGCCACCATGGCCCATCAAATCGGAACCCCCCTGAACTCAATCTCTGGCTATATTCAGCTCATTCTGCAGGATGGGAATCTTCAACCCAAAGATCGAGATCGACTCAAAATTATCGAATCGCAACTGGACCGTCTGGCCGATTCAGTTAAAAGTTTCCTCTCCTTCACCCGACAACCTAAACCCCAATTAAGGTCTCTGGATGTGAATGAAGTGCTGGAAGAATTGATCCATTTAAGTGAACCCTGGTTTCTCGCACGAAATGTGAGATTTTCTATCACCCTCTCCCCGGATCTTCCTCCCATCTTAGGGGATTCCACCCATCTCCAAACCCTCTTCCTTAACCTGATCACCAATGCTTTAGACGCCATGCCCCAAGGAGGAGTGTTGACGATCAAGACCCGGCAAGTTTCCCCTCCACTCTCCTCAGAGGATGGGAGATGGTTGGAAATCTCAATTACCGATACCGGAATCGGAATCACCGAGGAATCAAAAAAGAGAATCTTCGATCCCTTCTTCACCACAAAAAAGATGGGAGAAGGTACTGGATTGGGGTTGGCGATCTGTGAAAAGATCATAAAAGAGCACTCTGGAAGAATAGATGTCGAAAGCGAGGTGGGGAAGGGAAGCACGTTTTTCATTTCCATTCCCATTTTTGAAAGAAATAAAACCGATGAACAAAACATCAGCTCGTCTCTTGGTCGTGGATGACGATCCGGTCACCATCGACCTCTTAAAAGAAGTGCTTTCTAAAGAAGGGTATGAAGTCTCCACTGCCTTAAGCGGTGAAGAAGCCATCGCTCAGGGGAGGGACACCCTTTTTGACATCGTCATCACCGATGTGCGGATGGGTGAGAAAGACGGGATGGAAGTGCTTCGGTTCTTCAAAAAGAATGCTCCGGACACCACTGTAATCATGATCACCGCCTTCGGATCCATTGAGACCGCCATCGAGGCCATCCGTGAAGGAGCTTACGACTACATCAGCAAACCTTTTAAACTGGATGAGATCAAATTCACCGTCCACAGGGCCTTGGAGCAGAGAAGGCTTATCCAAGAAAACAAATTTTATCGACAGGAACTTCTGGAAAAGTATCAATTTAAAAATGTCATTGGACGAACCCATCAAATGTTTCAAGTCTATAAAACCATCGCTAAAGTGGCGGATACAAAGTCCACGGTTCTCCTCTGTGGAGAGAGAGGAACGGGAAAAGAACTCATTGCCCGTTCTATCCATTACAATAGCCAAAGAAATAACCGACCCTTCATCCCTGTCGATTGTGCTTCATTGGTAGAAACGTTAATAGAAAGCGAGTTATTTGGCCATGTTCGAGGAGCTTTCACAGGAGCCTCCTCTGCCAAACGGGGCCTCTTGGAGGAGGCGGATGGTGGAACCCTCTTCCTTGATGAAGTGGGTAATCTCAACCTTTCGATGCAATCGAAGCTTTTAAGATTTCTACAGGAACATGAAATCAAAAGGGTGGGAGGAACGGAAAGTATTAAAGTGGATATCCGGATCATTGCGGCTACAAATCAACCATTAGAACCCCTCGTGAAAAGCGGAAAATTCAGGGAGGACCTCTTCGATCGACTAAATGTTGTAACAATCACCCTTCCCCCCTTGAGGGAAAGGAAAGAAGATATCCCCTCATTGGCTAACCATTTTCTACAGAAATTTTCTGAAGAGAATCAAAAGAATATCTCTCATATCTCACCAGAAGCCCTCGAAATACTCACCCAATACTCCTGGCCAGGGAATGTCCGTGAATTGGAGCACACCATAGAAAGAGCAGTCATTTTTTCGATTCATCCCATTATCCTTCCTGAAGACCTCCCTAAGAAGACATCCGAAGAAACCAAGGGCCCAGAGATTCTAATTCCTGAAAAGCCATTGTCATTAAGAGAGTTAGAAAAAAGATATGTGTTAAAGGTGCTTGAAGAAACCGGAGGGAATAAAAAGAAAGCCTCTGAAATTTTGGGTATTGATCGAACAACTCTCTATAAAATATTAGAGAAAGAAGATGTGTAGATTTTTACAACACCCTGCAGTTATTGTGTTGAATTTTACAACATACCCTTCCTCACAAAATTTCTCTTAAAATATTTTATCTTATAAATTCATATACTTAAAAATATTTTCTTGTAACTTTCTTTGGCACCGATTTTGCTATTATATGTGTAAACTTAATTAGAAGGGAGGTGAAATTAAATGAAAAAGACGATTCTGTTAGTAGTCCTGCTTACTTTGGTAGCTTTTATCTCTGGAGCCATCGCAGCAGCTCCTCCAAAGGCAGCAACAACCCCTGCTCCAGCTGCACCAGCCGCCACCGCGCCTGTTAAAATGGATAAGTTCAGTGGTGAAATTAAGAGTGTGGATACAATGGCAAAGAGCATTGTTGTTGCCAAGGGGAAGGTGGAGAAAACTTTTGCTGCCACCGCTGATACAAAGATTACCAAGGGCAAGGAGGCTCTTAAATTTGAGGATCTGAAGGCGGGAATGAATGTCGGCATCGAGTACAAAAAGGAAATGGACAAGATGATCGCTGTCATGATCAAAGTGTCTACCCCAAAGGCTGCACCAAAGAAGTAATTTAGGCGTATTGGAAAATCTGCTCCATAAAAAAGGCACACCTTCTGGGTGTGCCTTTTTTGTGAAAGAGAAAAGGATCCCCTAAAAAAGTAACCATCTCATCTTTACTTTGATCCTTCCAAGATGTTGACCGTAAACGCTACTGGGGTTCCCCGCTGTATTAAATATTCCACTTTCACTTTCTCCCCAGAATTGGGGTATCGATGGGGAATGTAGACAGTCTTATGTCCAATCCTAAAATTGACAATGGCTTTATCTGTCTCACTCTCCACATCCAACCACATCCTCGCCCGAATCCCCACTACTTTACCAGTGAGAATGGAATAAGGTCCCTGAGCCATCAAGTGATTTGCCTCCAGCATAAGTAACACAGCAATAAAAGCGAAAATTAAAATTCTTTTGAATGTCCTCATTTCTTGACCTCCTCGGCTAAATAGATCCATCTCCTGTTTCCAACTCCTTTGCTAAGTCGGGACAGTCCATTGAGCAGATTTTCCTGCAAAAATACAAACTTTATTCCGTCCGCCCCTTTTGGCGTCATAGAGCGCCTGGTCTGCCATCTTTACCAATTCTTCTTTCGACTTCGCCCGATGACTCGGGAAATTGGAGATCCCCATGCTAAGGGTTAAATTGACTTGAGCCTGCCCCACTTCGAAGGGGGTGTTTTCAACTAACCGCCGAATGCGCTCCGCAATGACAAAAGACTCTTCCAAGCCAGCCTCTGGCAATATCAAAATGAACTCTTCACCTCCATAACGAGCGACGGTATCTTTCTTTCGAACCGAAGTTTTCAATAGGGAAGAAATTTTGCCAAGGACCTGATCTCCCTCGGTATGCCCAAAGGTATCATTCACTTTCTTAAAAAGGTCAATATCTACCATCACCAAAGAAAGGGAAGTGCCACCGTAAAAAGATTTTTGGGCTTCTACTCCCAGTCTCTCCTCGAAATATCTCCGATTATAAAGACCGGTCAGGGTATCATAAATGGCAATGTTTTTGATCGTACTAAATCTTTGAAAATGTTTTAAGGTCGCTGCCATCTGGTATCCGATGACAGAAAGGAATTGTAGATCTTGGGCATCGAAGGCATTGGGTTGATCACTGTTGAGAGAAATGCATCCTAAGATCTCCCCCTCCACGGTCAACGGCAAAGTGAGGTGGGACTTCAAGGCCGCTTTTGGATCCATCATCATCTGTTTGGGCCTTAGCTTCCTTTTTTCTACTTGAAGGGCAATTCGGTCGGCATTAATGGGCTCCTCTCCCAAGATTGAAAAGACTTTAACCATGTTCCTCACCACCTCTTGGGTGAAGGAAGGGGGACAGGATTCTTCTTGGTAAAGGAAGAGGAGGAGATCCTCCTTCCAAAATACTCCAAAGGAAGAGAAGTCAAATAAATTGGGGAGATTGGTTCCGGCTGATTCGACGATCTCCTTGATCTCAATGCTCGTGCTGATCGCATTGATGGTAGAACGAAGAACGTTCAGATTTTTAAAAATCAACCTCACCGATGTCTCCTCCCCTATTTTTGAGAAATAATTCGTTCGGCCTCTTTGACCTTAGGGAAGACTTTTGGAAAGAGTTCCTTGTTGATCACCCCTTCTGCCAGGGCCGAAAAAAGATGGGAGAGATGGTTGATTAGGCTTTGAAAACCCCGATGAATCTCTACCGGGGCAACGGTTCGGCAATCCTCTCTCCCTCCATCCAATGAAATGCCATCTTCAGAGACCTTCAGAGAAATCAAAAAGGGGTACTTCTCTCCAAGTTTTCGAATGGCCAAGGTAAAAAGAAATGCCAAAATGGCTTCGCCGATCAACGCCGACACAACCTCCCAGATCTCCGTTAAAAGACTTGAATAGAGATCTAAAACAAGATCAGAAGACCATTTTCCTCCCTTATCCTCTTTTACCGCTGGTGCCATTTTCGCTCCCTAAAACTCTTTTCTTCTTTCCCCTTTTAATTTTTTTACCAGATTATGAATTTCCTCATGGTAGATATAAAAGATTAGAATCACCAAGGCAGATCCCCCCAAAAGGATCCCAAAGGTGTAATACTGATGTTCGAAAGCCTTCGTCCCCTGAAGAGTCGCCATCAATGTTCCGGGTATCCTTCCAATTGTAGAAATGATCAGAAAAATCCCCAAGTGCATGGGGGTCAGGCCCAAAATGTAACAAAGGGCATCCTTCGGAAAACCCGGGAGTAAAAAAAGGATAAAACTGAGAATGACTCCCTCATGTTCGACCAAATAATCGAATTTTTTTCTTGTCTTTTCTGAAACAAATTTTTCAACCGCAACCTTCTCAAAAATCCTTGCTAGACTGAAGGCCAACCAAGACCCTAATATCAGACCAATCATAGAATAAATTAAACCGGCCTTTACCCCAAACATGACACCTCCCAAGAATTCAATTGCCCCTCCAGGGATAGGGGCGATAACCACTTGTATAATTTGGAGGAGGATAAAAACCAGAGGAGCATAAGCTCCATAGGAGGAGATAACCTTCTTAAATTCTTCGTGATCCTGGTAGAGATAATAAAGTTTTATTACTTGAGTCCATATTCGGGAGTTGTATTGATAGGTGAAGAAGAAAACGAATCCTGCCAAGATGCAGAGAAACAAAACCCATTTCCATTTTGTCTGGAACGACGTTCCCATAAATCAGGGCCATTCAACCATGAGGCAATTTTTATGTTTCCATAACATAAAAAAGACTTGGAGTAAAGATAATATAAAAAAAGCCATCCTAAAGATGGCCTTTATCGCTGAGGTTTATGAACCTTTTCTCAGCGCTTGAAAAATCATTTGGCGTCCCCAAGGGGATTCGAACCCCTGTTGCCGGCGTGAAAGGCCGGTGTCCTTGGCCGACTAGACGATGGGGACAAAATCAACCGGAATAATGGAATATTGGAAGAATGAAATACTGGGTAAACCAAGCTTTTTCAAAAACCCATTATTCCATCATTCCATAATTCCAGTTTTCCAATTTTGTTTGTTTGGTGGGCCGTACTGGACTCGAACCAGCGACTCTCTGCTTAAAAGGCAGATACTCTACCTCCTGAGTTAACGGCCCTCCCGTCCAGAGTAAGAGAAAACTTATTGAATTGTCAAGTAAAAATGGAGAACTACCTTTTAAGAGATTTCTTCAAAAAGGGGTTTTTAACCTCGACGGTCTCATCTCTTTCTGAACCAACAGAAATCATCGTAATCTTTGTATTAATCAACTCTTGAATTCTCCGGATATAACGCTTTGCATTACGGGGAAGGTCTTTAAAGTTTCTCACTCCTTTTATTTCGGTTTTCCATCCGCTCAACTCTTCATAGACGGGTTCAGAGTTTTTCAATGTTTCGAAGTTAGAAGGAACATGGTAAAAGATCTTCCCATCCGCACGATACCCCACACAAATCTTGATCGTATCAAAATCATTTAAGACATCCAATTTGGTAATCACCATCTCCCGGATGCCGTTGACCCGGATGGAATGGTTGACCACTACTGCATCGAACCAACCGCATCTCCTCGGTCTCCCTGTGGTTGCACCATATTCTCCTCCCCTTTGACGAATTTTCTCCCCCAATTCATCTTGAAGTTCTGTAGGGAAGGGTCCCTCCCCGACTCGGGTAGTGTAGGCCTTTGCTATCCCGATCACGGAATTGATCATCGTAGGACCAATTCCTGAACCTGCACAGGCATTTCCTGCCACCGTATTCGAGGCGGTCACATAGGGATAGGTGCCGTGATCCAGGTCTAACAGGGCTCCTTGCGCTCCTTCAAATAGGACGTGCTTCCCTTTTTCAATTTCTTCATGAAGGATGAGCGACGTATTCTTCACATATTTTTCAAGTCGATTCTTATATTGAAGGTATTCATCAAAAATTTCTGAGAACTCAAAACCTTTCTCCTTTAATACTTGCGTCAAATAGACATTCTTCTGGATGAGATTTGCTTCTAACTTTTCTCGAAATACCTTTTTATCCATAAGGTCAACCACCCGAATCCCACAACGAACCACCTTATCTTCATATGCAGGACCTATCCCCCTTCCTGTGGTGCCAATTTTGAAAGTTTTTTCTCTGGCAACATCAATTCTCCGATGATAGGGGAGGATGAGGTGGGTTCCCTCGCTGATCATTAACTGAGAGTCATCTTTGAAATACCCTCTCTTTTTGATCTCATCAATCTCTTCAATCAGCACAGCCGGGTCCAACACCACCCCATTACCGATAATGCATTTTTTGTCTTCGTAAAGGATACCTGAAGGGATGAGATGGACTACAAATTTTTCCCCTTTTAAAACGATCGTGTGCCCAGCATTATTCCCCCCTTGGAACCTCACCACGAGATCGGCATACTGGGTCAACAAATCGACAATCTTCCCTTTCCCTTCGTCTCCCCATTGAGCTCCGACGATGACGACGTTGGCCATTCTATATCAGCCCTCCACTTCTTCAAAAATTAGTAAATGGTAAACCCATCTTTTAAAGGCTGAGCAAAAATGCCCAGATGCAAGGCACCCGAAATCCATAGGAATGAGACGTACAATCGAAGTACGCCGCAGTGACGAAGGATGAGGGTAACGCCGCAGATGGGTATTTTTCATCAGCCGCTATAATTGAATTTGACGAACCGAGATGATATTCGGCAACCTCAAAATCTCGCCCAGGATCCCCGGTGGCAAGGGGGCATCCAGATGAAGCAGTGAGATCGCATTGCCACCCATTTGATCGCGCCCAAACTGCATCGTCGCAATATTGATATTTCTACTTCCCAACGCATTCCCAAGATTCCCGATCACCCCGGGCTTGTCATAATTATTCACTAACAGAATATATCCTTCCGGAATGGCTTCAATGAAAAAATCATTGAGTTTGACGATCCGTAATTCTTTCCTTCCGAAGAGGGTCCCCGCAATATAATTTTGTTCCATCTTCGATCGGGCAGTGATGGCAATTAAACTCGCAAAATCTTCTGCCTCAGCACTGGTAGACTCTGTGATTCTTATCCCCCTCTCTTTCGCCATGACCGGGGCATTGACAAAGTTCACGGTCTCCCCGACAAAAGGTGTGAGGAGGCCTTTTAAGACTGAAATCGTAATTGGTTTTGTCCCATATTCGACTGCCTCGCCGTGATATTCGATCAGCACTTCTTCAATGGCGTAATTAGAAATCTGACCTAAAAAGCTCCCTAACTGCTCTCCCAGCCGGAGATAGGGTCTTAAGAAAGGAAGGATATCCGGGCTGACTGCAGGCATATTGATTGCATTGCGAGCCTCTCCCAAAGTTAAATAATCAACAATCTGTTGGGCAATGGCGATCGATACATTCTCCTGGGCCTCTCCAGTGGAGGCTCCCAGATGTGGGGTGCTAACCACCTCTTCTAATTCAAGAAGAGGGTTTCCGATGGCTGGCTCTTTCTCAAAAACATCTAACGCTGCCCCAGCCACCTTCCCTCCCTTAATGGCGTCTTGAAGGTCCTTCTCATCGATGATTCCCCCGCGGGCACAATTGATCATAATCACACCGTCCTTCATCTTGTCGAAGGCATTTTTATCAATGAGATTCCTGGTCTCCTCCGTTAGGGGAGTGTGGACAGTGATAAAATCAGACCGGCTCAGCAATTCATCCAATGAAACCAGGTCAACCCCTTTCTTCTCTGCTATCTCTTTTGAAAGATATGGGTCATAACCGATGACCTTCATCTTCAGACCCCTTGCACGATCAGCAACGATCGTCCCAATGACTCCAATACCGACCAGCCCAAGGGTCTTATTATAAAGCTCCACTCCCATAAACTTTTTCTTTTCCCACTTACCGGCTTTCATCGAAGCCGTTGCCTGGGGAATCTTCCTCGAAATAGAAAGGATCATAGCAATCGTGTGCTCTGCCGCGGCAATGGCATTCTCCTGAGGAGTATTCATCACTACGATTCCCTTCTTCGTCGCCGCGGGAAGATCCACATTGTCTAAACCAATCCCTGCCCTTCCGATCACTTTCAATCGTACCCCTGCTTCGATAACATCGGCCTTTAATCTCGTCTCGCTTCGGATAATGATCCCATCATATTCTGGAATAATTTTTTTCAATTCTTCCGGAGAAAGTCCTGGTTTAAGGTCGTATTTCAGGTTCTTTGCTCTTCCTAATATTTCCAGTCCCTTCTTTGATAAAGGATCGCTGACTAAAACTTTTTTAATCTCTTCCATCTCACATTACCTCAAACCATCTGGCCTCTCTTCATTTCATCAAGATCTCTTCGGCTGCCTTCACACCCGTTCCCAGTTCAAATTTATAGCCCATTTCCTTCAAAAGCATCTCCAGGGCTGAAATGACCATCACCATGTCCAGACGCCCATAATATCCCAGATGGGCAATTCGAATAATCTTGCCTTTTGCCTGATCCTGGCCTCCTGCGACGGTGATTCCAAACTTCTCAAAAAACAAATTCTTTAATTTATTTCCCGATATTCCCTCTGGAACTTTGACGGCGGTGACAGCATTGCTCGGTGAATCAGGAGCATAGAGCTCAAGACCTAACGCCTTCATCGACGCACGGGTGGCCTCCGCTAATTTTTCATGGCGTTGAAATACTGCCTCCAGACCTTCTCTTCGAATCAGATTGAGTGATTCCCTTAACCCCACAAATAAGGAGATGGCCGGTGTAAAGGAATTCTGATTTTTCTGGGTAGATTTCAATTCTTTTTTAAAGTCAAAATAGAATTTGGGCAAGTTTGATCGCTCCACAAACTTCCATGCCTTATCGCTTAAAGCCGCAAAGGCAAGTCCGGGTGGGAGCATCAAGGCCTTTTGAGAACCACTGATCAGCACATCGATCCCCCACGCATCCATCGGGATATTGAACACACCAACTCCCGTAATGGCATCGACAACGATGAGAGTCTCTTCATATTTTTTTACGATCTCCGCAATTTCAGGGATAGGATGTCTTGCACCGGTCGAAGTTTCACTGGCCTGAGTGTAAACCGCTCGAATGGAGGGATTCGATTCCAATGCTTTTTGAATCTGTTTTGGATCCACTGCCTTTCCCCAATCCACATCAATAGGAATAAACTCAATTCCATAAGCCTTGCAGATCTCT
The DNA here is from genome assembly GCA_049513055.1 of Thermodesulfobacteriota bacterium. Lineage (GTDB taxonomy): Bacteria > Desulfobacterota > BSN033 > BSN033 > UBA1163 > UBA1163. Next base: position 974 of record JBEKWN010000040.1, on the reverse strand, counting down.
CCCCATCTCTCACCAAACTTTCCTCCACGAACCACCAGGGCCTTGTCCCCTTTGGAGAGGATGTTAGAGACCGCTCCTTCCATGGCACCCGTTCCAGAAGAGGTAAAGATCAACACCTCATTTTTTGTCTGAAAAAGATATTTCAGCCCCTCCCTGATCTCAGCAAAGATTTTTTCAAACTCTGGTTCCCGGTGGTGCATGATGGGTTCTGCCATCTTGAGAAGTACTTCCGGCGGAAGCATCGTTGGCCCAGGGGAAAACAGATACTTCTTTTCCATATCAGACCCCTTTCACATGAAGAAAACCAAATAATATTATTTTATATTAATCCTTATGTCAATACTCCCCCCTTTCTTGCCCACCCCCAGTTTTTCTTAATGCGTGCTTTTGTCCCTTGGGCAAACCACTCCTCCAGACTTCATAAGGCCGACAGTTAGGATGGATTGGGTAACAGGCCGATGCAGTCTCAGGGATTCCCCTGCATGCCTTGAAACCAACGTGCCCACCCTCAAAAGAGGTGCGGCCGATGAAGTCTTTCCGAGCGGCTCGCCCAAGGAACCTTTGGGCTGAGATCTCTGAAAATCCCTTCCGCCAACCCCAAGACACAGAGAGGCGGGTTGGAAAGGCTTTAGAGCGGCCCCCTTAGGATAAAGGATCTCACCTCATAAGTTCTTAGCTTCTTCTGGCTCCATTTCAAGGGCAGCGATGGTTCCCCATAAAATTTAATCGAGGCCGCTTGCTAAAGCCTTTGAACACCCGGCTGTCTGTGTCAACCTGAGCTTTTTCAGAGATTTCTTTCTTAATCTCTTGCGATCCACAAAAGTGGGGGCGGGCATGGTGGAATTAGTAGGGGTGTTAGCTAAAATTTAAAAGTGCACTGTTTAAACTTTAAAAGTGCACACCTTTCAAGTCAGAGTTTTTGATTCTTTGGACATCGATCAATTTGTCTTCACACCAGAATCTGATCTCAGAGA
>JBEKWN010000039.1:0-43134 GCA_049513055.1 Thermodesulfobacteriota bacterium | reverse complement strand
TGGTCGGGGCGAGCCGATTTGAACGGCCGACCTCCTGCTCCCAAGGCAGGCGCGCTAACCAAGCTGCGCTACGCCCCGATCTTTTTAAGAGTGTTTTGACCGTTAAGATCGTTTAGTCCGTTTTGTACCTTTAAAATTTACATTTAATAAATGGTTGGAACATTAGAATCATTAAAATTTACCTGAAAATCATAACACAAAAATGATCTTATCGGAAATAGGGACCTCATGGATCTAAACGAAATGAACGATCTAAACCATCTTAACGAACATAACGATTTAACGCATCAATGCAACGATTCTCCTTCGTAACTTTCTTAAGGCTTTTCCTCGATGACTCATTTTATTTTTCTCCTCAAGAGAAAGCTCGGCCATCGTCTTCCCGCGCTTCGGAAGAATAAAAAGGGGATCATATCCAAACCCTCTCTTCCCCTTTTCTCTGAATCCGATTCTTCCCTTACAGGATCCTTCAGCAATGACTTTTCTCCCATCAGGTGATACCATAGCCATGATGCATTTAAATCTCGCTCCTCTTTTCGAAATTCGAACGCCTTGCATTTCTCTGAGGAGTTTTTGATTATTTTTTTGACTCGATGCCCCTCCTCCAGCATATCTTGCGGAATAGATCCCAGGCAATCCTTTCAAGTTATCCACTTCTAATCCAGAATCATCCGCAATGGTCAACTTCCCAAAGTATTTTGAATAAAACAGAGCTTTTTTCAGGGCATTCTCAGTAAAACTCTTACCATCCTCCTCGATCTCAGGAACATCTGGAAAATCACTTAATGCATAGATCCGAAGGCCCAACCCTTTCAAAGCCTCTCGAATTTCACGAATTTTCCCTTTGTTCCGAGTTGCGACAACCACTTCCAATCGTTTTCTAATATTAATTTTATCCTTTCCCTTCCAGAGACTTTTTTTGAATTCTCGTGAGGACCTTAATTCCGCTTTGGGCGATTTTCATCAATCCGTCCATCTCCTTTTTTGTAAAAACGCTTCCCTCTGCAGTGCCCTGGATTTCTACAAATTTCCCACCACCGGTCATTACCACATTCATATCCACTTCGGCTTTGGAGTCCTCTTCATAATTTAAATCCAACAGGACCTCCCCATTTACTTTCCCCACGCTGATGGCAGCGACCGAATCTTTAACAGGAACGTTTTCGATCATCCCATTCCTAACCATCTTTCGAAAAGCATCCACCAAGGCAACATAGGCACCTGTAATGGATGCCGTCCTGGTCCCACCGTCGGCTTGAATCACATCGCAGTCAATCCAGATGGTCCTCTCCCCGAATGTGTTGAGATCGGTCACTGATCTCAAAGAGCGTCCAATCAACCTTTGAATCTCAAAAGCACGGCCGCTTCCTCGGCCTGTCAGTGAATCCCTGGAAGTACGGGTATGCGTTGAACGGGGAAGCATGGAATACTCTGCGGTAACCCAGCCCTTTCCGGTATTTCTTAAAAACGGTGGTACCCTCTCTTCTACGCTGGCTGTACAGATGACTTTGGTATCCCCTATTTCGATGAGAACCGATCCCTCTGCATGCTTCAAATAATTTCTTGTAATTTTTACCGGCCTCAGAGCTTTAAACCCTCTTCCATCTGAACGTTTCACTAAAAGCCTCCACTCAAATTTATTTTTTCAAGAAATCTCCAAAAAGTCAACCCTTCGACTCCCCCCCTTCGACTCCCCAAGATAAATGCAGGGGCTTGCTCAGTTAGAGTGTAATAATTATTTCCCTCCAGAAACGTTAGATCTCCCCTCCCTTGTCCAAGAGATGAGGATCGCTGTTAGCCCAATGATGAGGACAAGCTTCCAAACATCCTGAATACTCTCCAGAGAAGGGCCTGCCTTTGCTATTTCCAGTGGGGCGGCAGGGAGCCTGAAAGCAATGACCATCTCTGCAAAGGCGACTCCAATCACCATTCCCAAATTTCTCGAAAGGGCTAAAAAACTTGAGGCCAGACCCACCTTCTCACGGGGCAAAGAGCCGATGATAGCGCTGTTATTGGCTGGATTGAAAAGACTGATCCCGATGCCAAGAACAATCTGTCTCCAGAGGATGTCTAAATCATTTGTACCCAGCTTCAAAAAAGTAAATGAAAAGACGGTCAAAGAAGTTAGGGCCAAACCTATGGTGGCCGGGATTCTTACTCCAACACGATCGGAAAACCTTCCTGCAAAAGGAGCCATCACCATTATGGTGAGGGCAACCGGGAAGATGAGCATCCCTGCTTTGGATGGTGAATATTCCAAAATATTCTGGAGAAAGAAAGGGATGACGAAGGTATGGGCAGCACTCATCCAGAAGGAAAGGAAGCTTGCTCCAAGAGAGGAGATGAAGAGCCGTCTTCTAAAAACTTTAAGATCCACCAAGGGAGAAGGGGATCGAAGCTCCACAATGATAAATAGACTGAACCAGAACAGACTGAGAAAGAGCCATAACCATAGAAGAGGAGCTAATCCTTGAACCACTTGATTAAGGAAAAGGAGAAGCGAGGTCAAAAAGAAAAAGAGCAGAATGGCTCCCCAGAGATCCACTCGCGATTTACCTGTTGGGACGACTCTTTCGAGGACTTTCGAAGAGAGATAAATTCCAATGGCACCGATGGGGAGATTGATAAAGAAGATCGATCTCCACCCGAGATGCTCAACCAAAAATCCGCCAAGAATAGGACCTGTTAAAAATCCTGCAGAGACGACAGAACCCAAAATCCCCAATATCTTACCTCTCTCCTCTTCTGGATAGGCAGTGGTTAGTATCGCAGGACCGTTGGCCATCAGGGCAGAAGCGCCCAATCCCTGAATCATCCTGGAGCCGATGAGAAAATAGATCATAGGTGAAAAACCGCAAAGGGCCGAGCCCGACGTAAATGTTAAAAACCCTATGAGGTAAAGCCTTCTCTGTCCAAAAAGATCGGATAACCTTCCCATCAAAAGCAGGCATCCGGTGATGACGATCAAATAGGCCATCACCACCCAGGCCACGGCTGTCAAATCGGTATTTAAAGACCGTATGATCGTAGGAAGGGAGATATTTACAATGCTGGCATCCAGTGTGGACATATAGACACCAATAGAAATATTGAGTGTCACCCACCGTCGCCGATTCATCACAGGAAGGAACATTTGACTCAATGCCTCAACATGACATGTTTCATACTGTTCTTCAAACCATTTTCTCGCCCAAATTTAAACAGATTTTCGATATTTATACAAGAAGCCGCTCCATTGCAGATTGCGGATTGTTGATTGCGGATTGAAAAATTTCAGATCAGAAATTAAAAATGTGTTTAATTCCATCTTCTCATGTCAGGTCTGGGTTGAAACATGATGAGAAAATGGTTATCATATCATCATCTAAATTCTCATAGGATTGATTAAGGAGCGGAGATATGCACAAAGAAACTCAAACAAAAGGATTTACGGGTGCTTCAAAATATGTGCTGGATGATGAGCTTGCCAGAATCGTCAACATTTCAATGGCTCTGGAAATGCCTCTTCTGCTCAAGGGAGAGCCTGGAACAGGCAAAACGATGCTGGCCCATGCCATCGCCGAAGTATTTAGCATGAGGCTGATTGTTCTGAATGTCAAATCGAGCATGAAGCTGATTGATGCCCTTTACCAGTATGATACCCTCACGCGTTTGAACGATAGCCGCTTTGGGGATTCAAAAAGGGATGTCAGCAATATCGAAGAGTACATTCGGATGGGAAAGATCGGGCAGTCCTTTGTCTCGGATGAGAGAGTGGTTCTTTTGATTGACGAGATCGATAAGGCGGATACCGATTTCCAGGATGATATGCTGGATGTGCTGGATCAGATGGAATTCGATATTATCGAGATCGATAAAACCATCAAAACAAAACATCGGCCCGTGATCATCATCACTTCGAATGCCAAAAAAGACCTCTCCGATCCATTTCTGGGTCGGTGTAATTTCCACCACATTGCCTTTCCAGAACCTGACATGATGAGAAGAATTGTTCAGGTTCATTTCCCAGAAATCGATAAGGAACTGCTCGATAGCACTGTCAAAACATTTTACCGTCTCAGGGAAATCAGAGGCATTGAGAAAAAACCTGCCACTCGGGAGCTGATTAATTGGATTAGAGCCTTAAAGGCAGAGCCCGACTTCAGGGTGAAGGATCTGATCAAAGGAGAGGTTCCTTTCTTGGGCGTCCTGTTTAAAAAGAGCCCGGATTATGTGGTCGCCCAGAATGCAGTAGCCCGATTCAGGGTATAATTTTGCAAAGGGCAGAGGGCAAAGGGCTTAGAGTCTAAACGCCATGCGCTATGCTCCATGCTCTATGCATTAAGTTAGGGGAATTATGTTCACCGATTTCTTTTACTTTTTAAAAAAAGCAGGAATTCCCGTGTCTCCCACTTCATTCTTGAGGCTTCAGAAGGCCTTGAGTATGGGGCTGATCAATTCTCTGGATGACTTTTACACAGGGGCCCGTGCGATTCTGGTAAAAAGTGAGAAGTATTTCGATCTTTACGACCAGGTTTTTGCCCATCAGTTCAAGGGCGCTGAGTTTAAGGAACCAGAAGAGATTGAATTGTCCGAGATCGCCCGTGCCCTGCTGGACGAATGGTTGAAAAATCCAAAAGGTTTAGCAGATGCCCTTGGGGTGAATGAAGACGATTTGTTAAAACTGAGCCCGGATGAATTGCTCAAATACTTTCTTGACCGATTGAAAGAACAAACTGAGGCACATCATGGAGGAAACAAGTGGATTGGAACAGGAGGGACTTCCCCTGTGGGACATTCCGGTTATCATCCAGGTGGAATGAGAGTGGGTGGCGTCTCTCGAAATAAGTCAGCTGTCAAAGTGGCCATGGATCGAAGGTATCGTGACTACTCCCAGGAAGGACCAATGACTGCCTCTCAAATGGGAGAGGCTCTCAAAAGGCTGAGGAATATGGTTCCTTTCGGTCCTAAGGATAGAGTGAATATTGATAAGACCATTTACGAGACCATGAGGAACGCAGGAGAAATTGAGATTGTATTTGATCGGAGCCTGAAGAACCGGTTAAAGATAATCCTTGCCATCGACAATGGCGGATGGTCCATGGAGCCTTATATCGAGTTGGTTCAAACGCTCTTTAATTATGCCCGGGCCCAGTTCAAAGATCTCAAAACATTTTTTTTCCATAACACCATCTATGACTATCTCTGGGAAGATCCTCCGAGGCGTTCTAAACCATTGCCAGTGGATGAATTGGTCCGTCTTGATCCGGAAACGAGGTTCATCGTCGTAGGGGATGCGAGCATGGCCCCCTATGAACTGATGGCCACAGATGGCTCCATCTATGTTGACGAGAGATCCGGAAAACCCAGTTATGAGAGGCTGAAGTTCATTGCCAAAACCTTTCCCCATGCCATCTGGATTAATCCAAAGCTCGCCGAAGAATGGCCCTACACCCGTTCCATCAATCATATCCAGGAGATCTTTCCCATGTTTGAACTGACCCTTGATGGACTGGAGAAAGCGGTGAGCACGATGATGCGTAAGAATTAAAAATCAAAACATTTGACAAATTTGTTTAATTGTGTAATATAAACTATATGCCAACGGTGAAAATAAGCCCTGGCGGCCAAGTCAGAATACCGAAAGAGATCATGGAAAAGCTGAATGTTTCAACAGGAGACTATTTGGATTTTTACTTTGAAGAAGGAAATGTAAATGTAAAAGCAAAGAAGTTGATTGATGCAGATCAAGCATTTTTTTGGGAAAAAGAGTGGCAAGATGCTGAGAGAAATGCTGAAAAAAATATAAAAGAAGGGAATCTTTCAAGAGTCTTCACAACTGCAGAAGAAGGAATTTCTTATCTTAGAAAGAGAAAAAAGGAACTGAAAAAATCTTCACAGTAACGCTAAAATTTCTTTTTGTTTAGAATAGAGTGTTTGCCTATGTTTCTAAATATAATCGTGTCGTTCTCTCCTATCTGAAATGTGAACCTGTAATCCATCGTCAATGAAGCCTCCCATATAATATTTTTTTTCAAACCCTTTATCTTCTTTGTTCTGAAGGAAGGATGGAATATATTGGTCAAGAAAATTTCTAATTTCTTTTCAAAGAGATCGATAATCTCATCAGGTTGGGCTGCAAGCGACTCCTCAAATTGTCGTGTAAATCTCTAAGGTTTTACTGTAACACCTTTCTTGTTTTTCATTCTTCTACTCTCCAGCATCCAGTCCTTCAGGGATGAGATCGATCATCGTTTTAATTCGTTGCTTATCTTTTTGAGGTAATATTGGAGGAAGTAAAAGAGATATTTTTACACCCATTTGTAATGTTATTTCATACCTATCAAGCTTAATTCCTTTATCTTCTTCTATTGGGCCCGGACGTTCATTCTCCATACTTGTGATTTTATCTTTTTCTTCCATTTTAGAGATAACTTCATCTGGAGATTTAAGACGGTCATTACTATCCAATAAATCAGCAAATTTCACAGATTCTCTGAAAACCTTTGCAGCAGACTTGCTGGCTTCTTTGCTAATCCCGTACTGCTCATCTATTGAAAGCCTCCTAGCCAAATCTTCTTCATTAGGTAGTTGTTTTCCAGCAAAATTGTCAAAAACCTTTTTGTAAAGAGTAGGAAATAAGATCAACTTTCGAACAAAATCATTTTTAGCATTGTTTGACTTTTCAAGTAGCACATTGATAAGAGGGTCTGTGACTGAAATGTAATCCTTATCGTATTTAACCAAACCAAAATACCTTGCTGCAGCTCTTAGGCCAAGAAAGGAGCCTACTTCTTTATTTCTGTAGCCAGCCCTTTTTGCAGCTTCGTCCAAAAGGACATTTTTCGGTCCCATTTCGAAGACTTTTTCCGCGAAGTCCATACATTCTTTTATATTAAACTGGGGGTATGATGAACTCCTCTCCCTTTTTTTCTTGAGTTGTTCACCAGAAGTCTTTTTTTCCATAAACTACCCTCCTTATCTGATTTTTATAAGTATTTTATCTCAACAATTGAAGTTTGTCAAGATAAAATTAAACTTTTTTATCTTTTAATTTTTCTTGGTTTCCGCAAGTAACAAAATTATATAATAATTACAAAGAATTATGTTATTTTTTATTAGCATTTATGAGGTTTGATTTATGAATTATCGCGGTAGTAAATTGTGAATTTTGCTGATAAATTTTCTTAACAGCTCTGTTCAAAGCAAAGAATTGAAAGGCCTTTTTAAACCGATTTTATTTCTATTCTCTTTTTAAAAGAGGCAATGGATCGACGAAGTGTTTATCTAGGTCCAATTCTTCTGACTTTGAGCCGAAGGCCAAGACCATAAGTTGGGTGAAGTAGATGATCGGGAGGTTAAACTCTTCTTTAAATTCTTCCTAAATCTGTTTTTGGCGGGCATCTAAATTGACATGGCACAGGGGAGAGGCCACAACAATCGAGGCAAGGCTTTTCTTTTCATGACCCAAAGGACATTGTAGGTGAGCGAATTAAGAGTCGCCACCAGGCGGCATTGGCAAAGAATCTTTTCGATCGAATATCTCTTCAATCCTTCTCTGAGCCTCGTCCGTATATAGATGGACTTCCTCTTGCCGAGACCAACATCATACTCAATGTCTACTTTCGTCGGCCATTTTTCAGCACAGAGTCCACAGGCAATACACTTTGCCGGGTCCACATAACGGGAGTGTTGAATGATCTCGACTTCAAAATTCCCTTCCTTCCCGGAGATGCTTTTCACCTCTAAAAGGGTTAACAACTCAATGTTGAGATGCCGGCCGACCTCGACCAGTTTGGGCGAAAGGATTCATATGGAACAGTCATTGGTGGGAAAGGTTTTGTCCAGCTGGGCCATCACCCTGCCGATGGAGGAGGATCTCTCCTCGAGGCAGACGGAATAGCCGGAATTGGCCAGATCCAACGCGGTCTGCATCCCAGCAATGCCTCCACCGACCACCATGACTGAACCCACTCTCGGCTGTACCCTCGCTTGTCACTCCTGAAAAAACAGGATGAAAGCTATTTTATGCTGGTATTTCTATCTGCTCTGTTTGTAATTGTTCGACCTCACTGATCGGTATCTTATTCATCTTTAGTCCGAGGGTCTCAGAATTAATCCCCATACTCAGACCCAGAAGCTGAGGATAGAGAATGGAGGGAAGAGGATGGTTTAAACCCCGTTGAGAGAGAATCATCTGCTGAACGGTATCGAACTGGATTTGGCAATAGGTACAAGCAGTACAGAGATAATCCGCGCCCGACTCTCTCCCGTTTTTTAGCTTTTTTAACGTAATCTCCGTTGATAACTCATCATGGATCCCCCAAAGAGGAGCGCCACAACATTCGAGCCGCATCCGCCAGGCGATGCTCTCGGCACCGGTAGCTTCCACCAGCTGATCAAAAATGGAGGGAGTCACCGGATTATCAAACCGGACGACCTGGCTTGGCCGCAGTGCATGACACCCGTAGTGAGCGGCAATTTTAAGCCCCTTAAAGGTCTTCGCAATCTTCTTCTTAATCGCTTCGACCCCCACCTCCTGATGAAGAACGTATAGGAGATGCTTCACCTCAACCTCTCCCTCGTATGGAAGGCCCTCTCGCTCAAGAACCGCATTCACCTCCTTGCGCAAGGAGGCATTCTCTCTCAGGAGAAAGTTCGCTTTTTTCAGGGTCCCGTAGCAACACTGGCACAAGGTCATCACATCCAGCTTCTTCTTTTCGGCCAGGGAAAGATTTCTCGCTGATGCCAGGAGAAAGGCCTTGAATTCGATGTTCCTCAAAGGGTACCCGCAACAGTTAAATTCTTCGATATCGACGAGCCCCACACCGAGTCGCTCTAAGATCGCCTTTGATGAGGTTTCGTATTGTTTCAATCGAACGGGGATTTGACAACCTAAAAATAGCGCGAACTTCATAACACCTTCTCTTTCACATATTTGATCGCTAGATTCTTGAGCTCATAAAGCACATCGGTCACGAATACCCCTCGGGGACACTGCTCCTGACATCGATAGCAGGTGAGGCAATCCCAGAGCATATTGGAACCAAAGGCCAGATCCCTCAACCCTAATCCAGCGGCATGCATAATTTGATGGGGCAAGAGCCCCAGGGCCTCCTGGGGATTTTCATAGTTGCCCACCACAGGACAGACGGTCGTACAGGTCTGACAGCCGAAGCAAACCGAAAAGTTTTTTGCCTGAGCAGAAAGGTTCAGCCCACTTTTGAATTTTCTATCCGTAGGGGTCAAAGGCAGAACTTTATCCTTCTTCTTCATTAAATCGCATTGAGCCGCAATCGCCTCTCTTGCTTGGATCAGAGGTTTTTCGTAATCTCCTTGAGCCGTCTCCCCCTTCATCAAACCTCGATAAAATGAGAGAGGGGAGAGGACAGAAAGTTCAGGTATTCCTCTTTGAAGGAGGAGTTCCCTAACTTTAATCCAAAAATTCTGTAGATCGATCTCTACTGGACAAACCACTGTGCAACGGTAGCAATTGGTGCAGAGATAGACGCCCTCTTGAATATCCTTGAGCTCACGTTCTCCAAGCGGTCTGCCCGAAGCCAGGGCCTTGATAGATGCGATTTTTTCGGAAGGGAGAATATTGATGTTTGGAATCCCTTCAAAAGCGATAGCAACAGAACAACGGGAGGTGCACATTGCACAATGGGTGCAGGCGTCCAGCTCCATCAGCTGAATCATGGATAGATTCTTCCCCATCCAGCTTTGGGAAAAACGCCTGGAGTAAATAAGAGCCTTGAACCAATTTAGGACTCTACGGGAAAAGCCCAGCTTCATTTCTCCCCCACTGCAGCCTTGATCAAGAGAATGAGAGGGCTGCCCAGGATATGGAACATTTTGCTGAAGGGGAGGTAGGCAACCAGTGCTCCTGTTAGAATGGCATGGACATACCACCCATAGGGATAGACAACCTCCCAGCGGACAGAAAAGAGGCCGAGAAGGAGTGAGATGGGATAACCTATAAAAGATGGAAGTGCAGCTGAAGGAGGGAGGGCCGTAAGAAGTATCCTCATTCCTTCCACCAAAAAGCCTGTCAATAGGATAGCTCCGACAAGACCAAGGACCACATAATCCTGCCCGCCAGTGACAGCCTTTTGGGTTTTTCCCTGTACGCGCCTCATGATCGCACCAATTGTTCCAATTATAATACATAATCCCAAAAAATCGTAGGTGAAGGCGATGAAAGGATAGTTCTTATCAAGTAACACAGCCACTTGCGGACTCCTCGGAAAGGCAACGGAAAGGAGAAGAAGAATCAATCCGATCAGAAACCGAAGAAAGAAGGGAAGGTAGATGAGACTGTGGATCGTCCAGCGGCTTACGCTCTCCTTCAGGATTCTTCTGAGCAGGAGGACGTCCACAACAAAGACCTTGAGGAGAGTAAGCATCTTCTTAGAGAAGAAGACTTGCCAGGCTTTTTCTCCAATGTAGGAAAGCTTTTCATGGGTGGAAAAGGAAGGGTCAACCATCGTCCCCTGAAACCAGAAGGTGAGGGTTGCTCCAATACCAACGATAAAAAGGATGAGGGAAACCATGGAGACCGGATCATTGAGAGTCACTGAGCTGCTGTGACACCCCATGCAGATCAGACTCTTAGCCGGAAGGGCACGGATAGGAGCCCCCAGTTGATTGTTAGTGAAGTGGCACTTTTCGCACGTTTTCTTATCTCTAAAGTCGGCAAGGCGATGAGAGGTCATCTTAAGCGGAACCCCGTCCTTCACCATCCTCAGAACAATTCTCCCGGTCTTTGGATCCTTCATCACCTCCTTTGACTCATGGTGGCAGGCCTCGCAGTTGACACTTCGATGAGGGTCATGAGCTGTCCCTTCACCATGATATCCGTGGCAGGAAGCACATTCGATCAATGAAGTTCGGTGGGGCGAGGTCGCAACCCCATCATGGCATCGGATGCAAGCGATCCTCCGATGGACCGTCTTTCCAAACTCCTTCTCATCGATATAAAGGGAGATCGGCTTTTCATCCACCTTCTTTTCGACGTCCTTCTTTCCGTGGCACTCCATGCAGAGAAGGATCGAAGTCGTGATCCCCTCGTTGCTATTTAAATTAGACTGACGATGGCACTTCCAGCAAAGTTTCTTCTCCGCCTCCATGATCTCTTCGTCGGTCAATCCTCGGGCAAAAGAGAGAGAAGGGATGAGGCCTGCAATAAAAACAACAAGAAAGAGGAGAAGGAGGTCTTGTCTCACTCTTCTTTTCTTTTTCTTCTCAGGGGATTCGTTTAAATATTCCCACTCCAATGGATGGCACTCCATCATCTCCTTCACATCAATCTTTCCAGTGAAGATAGATCGATCCAAAGGGAAGACACCGGCCCTGAAGTGAGCATTGTAGAGGTGGACAATGAAGATAAACCCCACTGCCAATAAGGCCTCGTCGCTATGGATCGTGTAGGCAATATTGAATAAGACCCCTGGCAAAAAACGCGAGAAGAACTCAGGAAACCAGAGAACGAGACCCGATCCCCCAATAAAGACAATCCCCCAAAACACAGCCCAATAGTCAAATTTCTCCCAATAGGTGAATTTACCAAACCTCGGAGGATCCCCTCTTCCTAAAAAGTAGGTAATATGCTGATAAAGATCTTTTAAATCCTTCCAAGAGGGAATCATGGAATCCGAACCGAAAAGGTTTCCTTTCAGAATGATTCGATAGTAGAGAACCCAGAGCAGGTGAAGAAAGAAATAGCTGAAGGTGATACCAGCAAACCACCGGTGGAAGATGCCAGCCCCTTTCACCCCTCCCCAGAGGAGAACCAATCCTCTGGCCCAGAAGGCATCGGGATATTTTATAGGAAGTCCGGTCAAGGCAAGGCCAATGAATGTCATCATCATCACCAGGTGGATGAATCTGTGGAAGACATTAAACCTCCAATAAACTTCGGTTTTTGTTTCATTCATTGCCATTGCTTCATTCCCTTTTTAGCCATTCATGAACCTTCCTGAGTGTCCAGACCAATGTATGAGAATAGAAGAAGGCCAGTACTACAAATACGAGAATCCCAAAACCGACCTCGATCCAACGGATTATCCTTATTTTTTCTAATTTCTCCACATCCTCTTTCTTCACCCCTTCCTCAGAGGCGTGAATCACAAAGCCTGTAAATCGAAGCTTTGCATTAGGGTGGCACTTCTGACAGGCCTCCAGGGCATCCTCCTTCTTCTTCAAGGAGAGGCAGGTATGGGCACCATGACAGTCGGTGCAGTAAGCTGAGGCCTCATATTCCAGCAAAGCAGCCGTTTTCCCATGATAATTTTCAAGATAGGTCCGCTTCTGTATAGGGTGACAAGTACCGCATATCTCGGTCATCCATTTTCCTAGTTCAAGGCGGGATCGGCCAGAGACGACATAGTGGGTCACATGACAGTTTCCACAGGTGGGCGCATCCTTCTTTCTCTCTACGAGTGCCTTCGCATGTGCCCCTTTAAGATAACGCTGGTATTCTTGAGGATGACACTTCTCACATTTTTTGTAATCGAAAAGAAGCGTGGATGTTCTTCCAAGGAGCTTCGGATCAGGATGTTTTACACCTTTTTCTTCGATGTCTGGATGGCACTCTGAACACGAAAGGCGACCGTGAGAGGAGGATAAGAACTTTCCCATATCGATCCACCAGGATCGTTTGGGGAGAGTCTCCTTCGTAGAAGGGGAAGAAGAATACGCCGATCCAAGCAGAAAAAAAAGGACGAAAAAAGGCAAAAGAGAGACTTTCAACATCTTTCTCTTCATAATTGGGATAATTAAAAAATCGATCTCTTTAGGTCTGTCCATGAATTATTGTAGTCCTTCGGCGGCCCTCTTCTTGGCTTTCGGCTTTCCAAAAGTCGGAAAGAGCTTCAGCTTCCCAGCCTTGAACATCTTCAGGGCTAATGGCAAATCATTCTTCCATACCTACTGATAGTTGAGTGGGCCCGACATCGTCTGCTGGAGATAGATCTCCCCCATTAACCCGGCCTCATACATTCTTCCAAACCAATTGATTCCTCTTAGGGCGGCTCGATAAAAGAGGGGAACAGATGGAACCTCGGATTCAATTCCTTCCTTCTGAGCCATGATCTTTAAAGCGTCCATGATCTTTGTGATGTTGATGTCATGGGGACAACGGGTGGCACAGGTCTCACACATTGCAAAGAGCCAGATGGTCTTCGAATGGAGTACCATCTCTTTTTGCCCAAACTGGATGGCCCGCATCACCTGATTGGGAGCGAGATCAAAGTGCTCGACCACCGGACAACCTGCAGAACATTTCTGACACTAATAGCAGAGAAAAACATTCTCCCCACATTCCTTACGAATGGTTTCTGCCAGATTGGTCCTTAAAATTGTCTCCATCAATAAATCCCCTTTTCCGTGACTCGTGATTCGTGTTTCGTTTTTTCCTTACGATTCACGAGTGGCGAGGTACGAGTTACGCTATTTGTGGTCTGGGCAGTAAGCCTGCAGCCTTGGCAATCTCTGCCACCTTCTCCTCCCACTCGATCGCCATAATATGAATCCCCCGTACCCCTGGAATCTCCCTCACTTTCTGAATTGTCTCCACACAAATCTTAATCCCCTCCTCCGACTGCTTCTCCTTCGGCACCCCCCTCATCCTCTCAATCATCTCATCCGGCACATCCATCCCAGGCACCGAATTCTTCATGTACTTCGCCATCCCAACAGACTTAAACGGTGTCACCCCGGCAAGGATGGCACATCTTTCGTGAAGCCCCCTCTCCCTCACCATCTCCATCCACTTTACAAACCTCTCAATGTTGTAGATACACTGAGTCTGGATAAATTCACACCCCGCCTTGACCTTCTTCCCTAACCTCGCTGCCCGAATCTCAAAAGGATCCGCAAAAGGATTCTCCGCCGCCCCAATGAAGAGTATGGGCTTCCCCTTCACTTCCTCACCCCCCAAAAACTTACCATCATCTCTCAGGGTCTTGACCGTATGAATAAGTTGAACCGAATCTATATCAAACACATTCTTCGCCCTGGGATGATCCCCAAATTTCTGATGATCCCCTGAAAGACACAAAATGTTGTTGGAGGTCTGATTGTCGGTAACGTTGACGGCATCCACAATCCCCTTAAGCAGGTTCCCCTTCTTCCGAATCACCTCCGAATCCGCCCCCCTCGGAGGTCCACACTCAGAGGTCACTACAAACCCACCACTTTCTAATATCCTTTCAATGTTTGATTTGGTCTTCACCCCTACCCCTCATGCCGTAGTTCGGAGTATTTAGTTCGGAGTTCGGAGTCTTAAGCCTTTTGGTTTTTGCTCCGAACTCATAACTCTATAGTCTCAGATCTTCTCTGATCCTTTTACGGGGACCCCCATCCCGAGAACTCGTCCAATCCTTCACCGGAATGATCTCCTCATATTTGTCCAACTGCCCAAGCTCCTTGAGCCGGTCCACAATCAACTGCCAACCACAGTCTGTGTCCTTGTCCACCTCACACTTCCCATTCGATGAACCCCCACAAGGCCCATTGAGCAAACTCTTCGCACACCGTGCGATCGGACACACTCCCCCCGTCATATGCAAAACACACTCCCCACACCCCTGACACCGCTCCGACCAGACCCCCTGCTCCAAAGTCACCCCCAAAAACGTCGTATTCACAGCAGGAAGAACAATCTTGGTCCGATATTTCTCCGCCACATACTGTATCCCCGCCCCACACGCTATCGATAAGATCACCTCATAGTCCCCCACAAAGGGACGCACCTGATCAATATATTCATGATCACACTGCCGCTCCAAGGTCTGCTCTTTAACCTCTATCTCCTGACCCTCCTTCGCCCGGGCAAGCCGTATCTCTGAAGCCAATACCCCTACCTCTCTCTCCCCCCCAACGGCACACACCGTCACACACTCATTACATCCCAATAACAAGACCTTCTTGTAGGGCTTAAGCATCCCCAAGATCTCTTCCAATGTCTTCCGATTCGCTACAATCATCTCAACCTCCGGTTAGTTCGGAGTATTTAGTTCGGAGTTCGGAGTCAAATCCAAATACTCCGAACTCTGAACCCCGAACTCATAACTTTTTCTTTCTAGCAGGCGAGGGTCCCAAGGCCCGGATCTTCTCGGTCATCTCTCGGGCCACCTCGGCAAACCGCTGACCCTGTGCAGAACTCATGTTGTACATCTCCAATCGAGCCCCTCCTAATCCCACCTCATCCAATAATCCCTTCACATATTGAACCCGCTTCTTGGCCCTTAAGTTACCCCTCAAGAAGTGACACTCCCCCTCCAAACACCCTGCCAAGTAAACCCCATCCACTCCCGATTCAAAGGCACGAAGAATCAATAAATTATCCACTCTCCCCGTACAGGGAACCTTCACAATCTTCACATTCGTAGGATAGTTGAGCCTCATCGAACCTGCCAGGTCCGCCGCACTATAGGCTCAATGCTCACAACAAAAAGCCAAGACCTCAGGCTCAAATAACGTGGCCCGTGATTCGGGACTCGTGACTTGTGATTCCTTTTGAACTGCTTCGGTCATCTTAACCTCTCCCTAAGCTCAAAGTTCAAAGCTCAAGGCTCAAAGGTTTTAAACTTCAGCTTTGAGCTTTCAGCATATATTTACGCTGCTACATCCATCACCAAGGCCTGGCACTTGGCCCACAATTGAGGATCTCTGAAGTGCATCAGCTCAATGGCCCTGGCCGGACACTCGGCCGCACAGCCACCGCAACCCTTACACTTGGCTGGATCGATCTCTGCTTCCCCCTTGGCATTGATGACAGGTACATTATAGGGACAGACCCTTACACAGGTCAAACAGGCCGCGCACCGCTCCCCTTCCACCACAGCCACCACGCCACCGACCTGGAGCATTTCTTGAGAGAGGATAGTCGCCGCTCGGGCTGAAGCCCCCAAGCCATGGGCGATCGATTCATCGATCGGCTTGGGTGAATGGGCCAGACCGCAGACGAAGACTCCGTCCGTCGCAAAATCGATCGGTCGGAGTTTCACATGGGCTTCCATAAAAAACCCATCACTGTTTACTGGGACCTTGAACAGATTTCCAACAGGATTCTCCTTGGGGGGGACGATGGCCGTTGCGAGAACCAACAGGTCAGGCCGAATTTCTATCTCCCGGTTCAAGACATAACTGGTGAAATGAACCTGGAGGTCTTTTTGATCCTGGGTGACTCTCAATTCCTTTTGATCATCATAACGGATGAAGACGATCCCTTTGGCTCCGGCCTCAAGATAAAGGTCTTCCCGCAGGCCATAGGTCCGCATATCCCGATAGATGATGAAGACCTCCATTTCCGGGTTCATCTCTTTCAGTTTGAGAGCACTCAGAACCGAATGGGTGCAACAGACCTTCGAGCAATACGGCCTCTCTTTGATTCGAGAACCTACACACTGGATAAAGGCCACCGAGCGAAGAGATTTCAAAGAAGCGTCACGGTTGATCAATTTCCGGTCTAACTCCAAGCTGGTGAGGACTCGAGAATCCTGACCGTAGAGGTACTGATCTGGCTTGAGCTCTGAAGCCCCTGTCGCAATGATGGCAATCCCATGCTCCAACACCTTCTCCGTTCCATTGGTCTGAATCGTGGATTTAAAATTACCCACAGAACCCTCCACCTGCTTCAATTCGGTGTTGAGATAAACCTCAATCTTCGGGTTCGATCGAACCTCGTGAACGAGCTGGTTCAGATGTTGTTGAACATCCTCACCCCGCCAAGTCTGATAGACGTTTCGAGCCTCCCCTCCTAAGGCATCGCTTTTTTCAATGAGATAGGTGTGGTAGCCCTGGTCTGCCATGCTCAGAGCCCCCACCATACCCGCCAAACCACCTCCCACAATGAGACAGCTGTGATTCAGGCTTCGGGGCATTTGATGGAGAGGTTCCAAATTTCTGGAGCAGGCCGCAGCCATTCGAACGAGTTCTTTCGCCTTCTCTGTGGCTTCCTCCTTCTGATTCATATGGACCCAGGAACACTGGTCTCGAATATTGGCCATCTCAAAAAGATAGGGATTGAGACCCACTTCACGAATCGTATCTCGAAAGAGGGGTTCATGGGTTCTCGGTGTACAGGAAGCCACCACAACACGATTCAAGTTGCATTCCTTCACCCTCTCCTGGATCAACTTTAACGAGTCTGCAGAACAGGTGTAGATTGTATTTTCAGCATGGACAACCCCTGGAAGCGATTTTGCAAATTCAACGACTTCTTTCACATCCACAGTCCCAGCGATATTCGTTCCGCAACTACAAATAAAGGCTCCAATTCGTGGTGCTTCACCAGGAGAAATCTCTCTTTCTGGAGGGTACTCCTTCGTTCGAACAAGTGTTCCCCGGGCCTCTCCAATGACAGAAAGAGCTTTGGCCGCTGCACCGCTGGCCTGGATCACACTGTCCGGGATGTCTTTGGGAGACTGGAAGGCACCGCAAACGAAGACGCCCGGTCTTGAAGTCCGAACCGGTTCGAAACTGCTGGTCGAAGGAAAAGAGTATGGGTCCAGATGGATATCCAATTTTTTGGCGAGATCCACGGCATCCTTCGGGACCCCAATGCCTATGGATAAGACCACCAAATCAAATGTCTCCTCCACTCTCCTTCCTGTCTCGTCCGTGTAGTGGATGAGGAGGTCGCCCGTTTCCTTCACCGGAAGAATCTCAGTAATCCTCGATTTGATAAAACGAACTCCTGCCTCCTCCGCCCGGTTATAGTATCTCTCGAAATCCTTACCGTAGGTTCGTATATCAATATAGAAGATTGCGGTATCCAGGGGTTCCTTCGAATGCTCCTTCGCCACAACGGCCTCTTTGATCGCATAGGTACAACAGACGGCTGAACAATAAGCCTTGGCCCCTTCATGCACATCCCTCGATCCAACGCATTGGAGAAAGGCAATTTTCTTTGGCTCTCGATGATCGGGCGACCGCCGGGTGACATGGCCTCCCCACGGACCAGAGGCGCTGAGCATCCTTTCAAATTCCATGCTCGTGACCACATTGGCATACCGTCCATAACCCAACTCGGGGGAGAGTTCCGGATTGTAGAGGCTGTAGCCAGGCGAGAGGATCACGGAACCTACTTCCAATTCTTCCAATACAGGGGCTTGTTGATGATCGACTGCTTCTCGTTTACAGACCTGAACACAGAGATGGCATTCTGAACAGATCCCGCAGGCGAGACAGCGTGCTGCCTCTCGTTTCGCCTGTTCTTCCGTAAGAACCAACTCCACCTCCCTGAAGTCCCTGATCCTCTCTTCCTCTGGCAACTCCGGAACAACTGTCCTTGGCGTTAGGTCTACTTTACCTTCCTCTACCATCTGATCGATCTCTTCGCGCGAAAGATCAACCACAGGAAGGGGAATCTGCTCTCTTGGAGCGAGAAGAGGAACACCTCTCAGATAGCGATCGATGGAGAGAGCCCCTCTTCGGCCATCGGCAATGGCCTGGATCAATATCCAGGGCCCTCTTGCCACATCTCCTCCTGCAAAGACTCCGGGTCGGTTTGTGGCTAACGTAAGGGAGTCTACAGCAAATGTACCCTTGGGTGTGACCTCGAGCCCATGAGTCTCTTCGAGGAAGGAAATTTCTGGAGCCTGGGCCACGGCAGCAATCATCGTATCTGCGGGGATAACAAACTCAGACCCTTTAATAGGAATGGGTCTTCTCCGACCCGAAGCGTCAGGTTCACCGAGCTCCATCTTCAGACACTTAACACCTCTGACATGACCATCCTCCACAACCACCTCAACGGGTGCTGTGAGAAGTTGAAGTTTAATCCCTTCCTTTTCTGCAGCTTCGATCTCCCACGAATTCGCAGGCATCTCATCCCGAGATCGCCTATAGACAATGTGGACTTCTTTAGCCCCTAATCTCAAAGCGGTTCTGGAAGCGTCGATGGCGACATTTCCACCACCAATCACAATCGTCCTCTCTCCCACTTTGGGAGCGATGGGAATCCCAAAGGCAATAATGAACCGATCTTCAAATCCTTCCATCACCCCATGTCTTTCAGCAAGGCTTACACCTTGAAGGAATGGGACGCCATGGTGGACGCCTAAGGCATCTTCTCCTGGGATGCCAAGTTTCTGCGGCTCATGGGCACCCATCGCCAGAAAGACAGCAGAGTAACCTGCATCGAAGAGGCTATTGATATTTCGAATGGGGGTATTCAGTTTCAATTCAACATTGGGGTGATGGACAATCTCATCAATCTCCCTTTGAAGCACATCCCTTGGCAAACGGTAAGAGGGAATCCCTACCCTCATCATTCCACCTGATACGGGAAGGGCTTCAAAAATTGTGGTTTGATATCCCATGCGGGATAATTGATGGGCACAGCTCAGTCCTGCGGGGCCTGCGCCTATAATTGCAACCTTAGCTTTAGGTCGCTCTATCCCCTCATGAAAATCGTGACCCGTAGCGGGTGATTCGTGACTCGTAACTTCTTTTTTCTCTAACTCATCACGATGTTCATAAACCCAATCTGCTACAAAACGCTTCAGGCTACAAATCGAAACTGGACTATCAAGTTTCCCCCGATTACATTTCTCTTCACAAGGATGGTTACATACACGCCCTACTGAGGCAGGAAAGGGATTATACTCTTTGACCACATCGAGGGCTTCTTTATATCGGCCGGCCTGGATCAGAGCAATATAGCCTTGTGCGCTTGTCTCGGCAGGACAGGTATTTTTACAAGGGCTGGTGCCCCGTTTGGTGACCAGAAAGGTGTTGGGAACAGCCTGGGGGTAAGGCCGATAAATGGCCTTCCTCTGATCCAATCTTTCATTGAATTCATTGGGCAAGAGGATGGGGCAGACCTCTGTGCAGTCATTGCAGCTCGTACATTTGCTCATATCCACATAACGAGGATGTTTTCGAACCTTCGCTTTGAAATGCCCGGCCTCCCCTTCCAAAGAGACGAGTTCTGAATTGGTGATGATTTCGATGTTGAGATGCCTTCCTGCCTCTACCAACTTTGGAGAGATAATGCACATGGCGCAATCATTGGTGGGGAAGGTTTTATCGAGTTGGGCCATCTTTCCACCAATCGCGGGGGAGCGCTCTAATAGGTAGACCTTGATTCCTGAATTAGCCAAATCAAGAGCGGCTTGAACCCCGGCGATTCCTCCCCCCACGACTAACGCTGCACCAATCTTTCGATTTTCATTTGGACTCATGGCCACAAAATCCTTTCCAATTGTCGCTATGCGCATAGCGCTAAGTGTTTAGCGCCTTAGAGGGATGATAGTTTCGCTGCATCGAGATATTTTGAAATACGATCTTCTGCTCCGATTGGAATGAAGTGGACCCCTTGGCAAATGTCCCTTAGCCCTTTCACCAAATCACTGACAATCTCAATGCTTGCCTTCTCTTTATCTGGGGCCTTGGCTAACTTCTCAATGATATGGTTGGGGACCATCCCTGGCTTGACATGTTTGTTAAGAAAGAGACCCATCTCTGCCGATCTCACTAAAATCACTTCTGCAACCACCGGGGTTCTTATTGGTCCCACCCGTTTCATGAACTCATGGAAGGAATCGATATCAAAGATAGGTGTGGTGAGAAAATATTGGGTCCCTAAACCAGCCAGTTCTTCCATCTCTTTTAACTCCAGATCAGGAACTTTCTTTCCCCAGCTTGAATCAATCCCTGATCCCACAAAGAAATTGGGCTTGGAACGGATTGCCTTGCCTGAAATATCATAACCCTCACGGAGGCTTTCCATGACGGAGAAGAGTTTCCCAGAATCCACATGAAAGAACATGATCTCCTGGAGGCTGTCTCCGGTGATACGGTAATCTTCTGTGAAGGCGAGAATATTCTCCACTCCAGATTCCGACGCCCGTAGGAGATGCTCCTGAATCTCAAGCCGATTCTTCTCCCGACAGGTGGTCTGAAGGATCGGGTCGAATTTTTGGTCCTTTAGGGCCCGACAGGTTCCCATTGTATCCGTCACCAAACCCTCAATCTTCAGCTCGGGGACAGTCAGGGCATCCACTCTCCCTCGAATTCGTTCCACATTCCGGATGAGGTCTTGGATACCAGTGCCGATAGGGGGTTGAATCTCTGAAGTCACTATAAATCTCTTATTTCTAAAATTCTCTTGTAAACTCATCGGCCTTTCCTCCTAATTTTAAAATATCTTTGGTTATATTCCAAAACCTTTCACTTCTTCAGACCCAGTAATTTGGCGACCTCGAATTTCAATTGTTCTAAAGGAAGGGGTTTTGAGAAGCATGCATCTGCACCGTTTTCTTTCATCTGATTGAAGGCATCGTCATCGAGATAGGCTGAGAGCACAATAATCTTAGTGTTCTTCGTTTCAGGATTGGACTTGATCTTCTGACAGACCTCGTATCCATTGATATCGGGCATCATGATGTCCAGGATCAAGAGGTCTGGTTTGAAATGGTTCACTTGAAGGCCTGCCTCAAAACCATCTGAAGCGGAGATCATCTCATATCCATACTCATCTTCCTCAAGGGACTGCACAATCGTCTCTACAATGATCTTATCATCATCCACGACAAGGATTTTCTTCCTTTCCTCTGCTTTTGCCTCTTCTGGCAGAGGCATTCCCTTATCTTTTAGAAACTGATCCAGGTCCTCCTTCTTAATCCTGCGATGTCCTCCCACGGTTTTATAAGCTTTAATATGGCCTGCATCAATCCAGTTGATGATTGTTTTAGATGAGACCTTACAATATTTACTTGCCTGAGACACGGTTAAAATTTCCATAATTTTCTCCTTTTTCAGAATTTATTACTTTTATAGATACTATAGAATTTATACTTTGTCAATAAAAATTTTTACCCTGGATCACTCTCTTTGTAATTAATTGATTTTATTATCTAATTTATTTTGAGTTTTTTATGTAAAGGAAGAAGGTAGAAGAATTGAGAAAGAAAAGGGCATCATTTGGTTAATACCATACGATGCCCGAAGGTTCGAATATCTATTTAACCTTATTTCAGTTGCCTGCTGATTTGACTGGTCTGAGGTAGGCTCCCCAATAACTCATTCCCACAAATACCGCGCCACCGATAATGTTGCCGATTGTTACTGGAAACAGATTTCTCCATAAGAAATTGATCCAGCCAAGGATATTTGGATCCACACCTGGAACATTGGATATCCCAGCCCCATTCATCAACAATATCCCTGTGGGGATGAAATACATATTCGCGACACTGTGCTCAAAGCCAATGGCAACAAAGGCCATGATCGGGAAAAAGATAGCAAATATTTTCCCGATGATTTGTCGAGAGGCGAGGGCCATCCAGACAGCCAAGCAGACCAACCAGTTGCAACCGATCCCGCGCCAGAGAGCTTCGCTGAAACTGAGTGACACCTTGTTGTAGGCAATCTTCACGGCCGCAGCTCCCAATGCCCCATCGCCGGTCTTCCAGAGCCCTGAGTAATAGAAAAGGAGCGTCACAAGAATCGATCCAATGAAATTGGCAACAAAGACGACAGCCCATCTCTTCCCCATGGTACTCAATGTGATTTCCCGAGACATCACACTTGAGACCATCAAGTTGTTGCCAGTAAATAATTCTGCTCCTGCAACCACAACGAGCATCAGGCCAACACTAAAAGCAGCCCCTCCCAAGATCTTTGTGAAGCCCAGGCCCCATTTGGCTGCCATATCAAAGGTGACTGTCGTTGAGAGTAACCCTCCAAACCCAATATAGGCCCCGGCTAAAATACCGAGTATAAACACGGTGAACCAGGGTGAGGTCGCCTTGGCTACGCCCACGGTTTGCGCAACCGTCTCGGCGATCGTCTTCGGTGCTTTATCCTCGAATGTGGGGACCGGGAATTGCCAGGACTTCATGATCGTTTCGAATCGTCCCATGGCTTTTTTCTCTTCGGTGACCTTGCGCCTGACCGCCTTTTTAACAACCTCGATGATCTCCTCAGGCCGGAAGGGCTTGGCCAAATAATCCATGGCTCCACGCTTCATGGCTTCGGTTGCCCGTCCGACAGAAGGGTAACCGCTGATCATCACCATGGCGGAATTCGGTGACCGCTTGTCAATCTCCTCCACCACATCCATTCCATCAAAACCTGGCATCATCCAGTCCACGAGTATCACATCAAAGGATGATGTTGAAACAAGTTTGAGACCCTCTTGAGGATTAGTGGTCGTGACCACTTCAAAACCTTCTGCTTCAAATATTTTTCGGCACGATTTCAGCACAATCTCTTCATCATCGATAATCAGCATCTT
Source organism: Thermodesulfobacteriota bacterium (assembly GCA_049513055.1). Taxonomy (GTDB): domain Bacteria; phylum Desulfobacterota; class BSN033; order BSN033; family UBA1163; genus UBA1163. The sequence goes on along the minus strand of JBEKWN010000039.1, from coordinate 19,907 downwards.
TTCAGCCATTGTGTCTCCCCCATTAAACAAAATTAAAATTCTAAATTCAAATCACGAAATCCCTGCCTCCCGCAGGCAGGCAAATGTCAAATGAATGTCACCCTGAACTCGATTCAGGGTCTTTTAATAGCCTGTCCTTAATGAGATGCTGAAACAAGTTCAGCATGACTTTTGGGGCTTTGGATTTGATTTGCCATTTGAAATTTGCCATTCGACATTTTTAATTTTATTGTTTCCCTCTTCTCAACCCCCCGCACCAGTTGGAAAGGGATCCTTTTTGATTGCCTTTTGAAGAACCTGGCGAACGGATTTCGTCAATTCATCCGGTCGAAAGGGTTTTGGAATAAACTGGGTGGCCCCCAATTTCAATACATCGGCGACTGTCTCGGGGGTAGGGTAACCGCTCATCACGATGATCGGTATATCCGGCCAATTTTTCTTAATTTCTCGCATGAGGAAGATACCATCGTGTTTAGGCATCTTCACATCCATGAGCAAAAGGTCGAAATCGTAATTTTTAATCTTCTCCAGTGCCTCGTCTGCGCTGGGGACCGTGGTGACTTCGAATCCTTCTGCTTCGAGGATGCGCCGGCAACTTTTAATCACGATCGCATCATCATCCACTACTAATATTCTCATTTCCTGTCCCTTGCTCCTCTATCGGCAGCCAGACCTTAAAGGTGCTCCCTTTGCCAACCTTGCTTTGAACCCAGATGGTCCCTCCGTGTCGTTCAATGATACCATATGACACCGATAGCCCTAAACCTGTGCCGTGTCCAACCTCTTTAGTCGTAAAGAAAGGATCAAAAAGCCTATTGAGGTTCTCAGGAGGAATGCCACAACCTGTATCCGTACATAAAATTTCAATACCTTTTTGACCGGGCTTGCTCACCGATACGCCAATACCGGTCGTGACAGTGATACTTCCGCCTGGATCGGTTGCATCCAGGGCATTAATAACGATATTGAGTAAAACGCTTTGCATCTGATTTCTGTCTAAGGTGATCATCGGCAGTCCTTCCCCCGCCTCGAAGTTTAAACTGACCCCTTTGATAAGGGCTTGGTTTTCGACAAGGGAAAGGGTGAAACGGACAAGCCGATTTACATCGGTTGGCTCCCGATCAAGTTCTGTTTGGCGTGAGAAATCAAGTAGCCCTTTAACAATTTTCCGAACCCGCTCCGTCTCCTGAGCAATGGTTTCGAGGTCTGAGCGGACATTCTCGGGGATATCCTTTTGGCGAAGCAGCATGTGGGTAAAGGTAAATATCCCGGTCAGAGGATTGTTGATCTCGTGGGCCACTCCACCTGCGAGCTTGCCAATGCTCGCCTGTTTTTCAGATTGCAGAAGTTTTATCTCGCTTTCCACTCTTTGACGTTTATCACGCTCCTGAATGGAAGTGAGCATTTCTTTGAACGTTTTCTGGAGGACACCAATTTCACTCTTTGAGATCGGTCCGATCTCCGGTGAGAGGTTACCCTGAGAAACTTGATTGCTTGCCTCGATGAGCTGTTGCACTGGCCGACTCATCTTGTTGGCGATGATATATCCCAATCCAAGGGCTAAGACCATCCCTGCTACAGTGATCATTATAAAAAGAGAGAGGGCCTTCCAGCGGACATCTGCATATTTTGCTTCCAACACTCCAACATAAAGCATTCCTATCCTTTGACCAAAAATGTCCTCGATGGGCTCATAGGCAGTAATATACCAATCGTTCACGACGAAAGCACGGTCTATCCACTTCTTCCCATCCGTCAGGACATGTTTGGTGACCTCTTCAGAGGCCACTGTTCCAATCGCTCGACTTCCATCGGGTGAAAGAACATTCGTTGAGATACGAATATCCTTAAAAAAGATAGTTGCTGTGCCTATACTTTGGCCTTTGTAAATCTCGTGTTGAAAAACAGTGTCCCGCACTCGGTCCACAATCTCTTGACTCCGGTTCAGAAGAACTCCGCCATAAAGAATGCCCAAAAAATTACCGGAGTCGAAGACCGGGACAGCGGCAGCAAGAGCCATTCCAGAGAATTCTTCACTCTCAGGCCGCGGAGTGGCCATTTTGGTAGGAAGTAACTTGATTCTAGCTCGATTGGCAAGTTCAGGATTCTCCGCAAATAGAAACTCATTGCTCAGGGCTACCGTTCCTGAGACAGCAATCCGTTGTTGGAGTGCTAAATTGGCAATTGGATTTGAAGGACTATTTTCTTTTGGTATGGAATTGGGTCCGATCCGGCATAGCGTTTTTCCTTCTTTCGTCACAATCCCTACGAAATCTAATTCGGTTTGCTGGGCGATATTTGTTAACAAAGGGATAATTTTCTGAGCATCCCGCCTCTCAAGGGCCGATCGGAATACCGGTCCCAATGTGGTGATGTTGAGAGCAACTTTCACCCCCTTGATACGACTGAGATAGATCTCGCGTGCGGCATTGAGGTCTAACCGGACGCGATTCGTTGCTTCATTGAGAACGGCTTTGTAAAGGAGCTGACCTCCCACTAAAAGGGCAACACCGCACACGAGGAAGGAAATGCCAAGAAAACTAAGGATGAGTTTAGATCGAGTGGAGTAAAACACAATTTATATTCTTATATTCCCGAATGCCCAAGAGACCGAAAGGGCCGATTTGTTATGGAGTAGTGAGTGACGGGGTGATGAACCCCGCCACAGCTCCACGGTTTTTCAGAGCCCGTTCTTTCTTTCTTTGGGAGAAATCAATAATCAGCCTTTGGAGCTTGATCAATTCGGCTCTGGCTTTCTCGGCGGACGAGTATTTCCTTTCTTTAATATAGCCGGCTGCCAGGGCCCCCCGGTAGATTATCTTTCCTCTCTCCGACCTGATAAGCACGCTGGTATATCCCTCTGGAGAACCCAGACCTCCAAAGGAGATGTCCGAATATTCCGCGGAAAAATCAGGACAGACGAGGCAGGCTGGACGCGCAATGGAGTCGATCTCCTCAAAGGGGATGTGAATCACCCTGCCATTCTTCAGATAAATGAAGAAGTCCTCCTTCACATTGACCTTGGATACCTGGGTTAAGTCAAATCCGTACTTTTTCTCTAAATGCCTCAGCTGGATATCATTGAAAGAGAAGTTCTCCATGCAGAAAAGACCAAAGCAATACTTGATCACATCAGAAGGAATGATTCCAAGAACCTGCATCTTTCGGACGGTATGGATCTGGCAAGGAGTCCCGACCATGGCGACTCTATCGATCACCCCCTTACGCAAACTCTTGAGTTCTTGCATGGCGGGTGAATAAGTGGAGTAATGGGAACCCAACTCGATGATAGAAAAGGATTCATCATAATGGGAACCTGAAGCAGAGATGATCTCCTCTCCTGAAGTGGCAAGCATTGGACCTCTATGAAAGGGACCGTTGCTCTTGGAGACCAGCGCAGCATCGATCATATGGTTGTCGAGGAGATAGAGGAGAAGAGAGGTTACCACTCCTCCATCTGTACACGTCTCCCCCACCGTTGGGTTGGTGGTTTGAGCCGATACCAAATCTTTTATCGGGCCGATAGGAGGCTCCCATTTCGTCTTCTTTTTTAGCTCCTCATCGAGATCGCGGATATTGGGGCAGATCATGTAACAGATACCACACCGGAGGCATTTTTCTTCATCCGCAAACATGGGCATTCCATCCGGCCCAACTTCCAACGCCCCAAGGTTGTCAGCAGAACAGAAGGCGACACACCCCCCGCACTTCCCGCAGAAATTATTTTGTTGAACTAATCTGATCAAATCATGAAAAGTTTTAACGTCGGTTTCCATAGGCATTCCATTCTCAAGGGATTTTTTCTACATTATAACAGTTATCCAATTATTTTTGAACCCCTTAATTTATAATTTTCCCTTTCCTCAATAATATCCAGAAGATTTCGACCCATTAACGAAAAAGGAGACTTTGATTCAACAACCTCCTCTCCATTTTTTAACTTAGGGAAAACCTTTCTTTTAATGTATACTGTATACACAATTTTTTGTCAATAAAATATGTTCATCTAATTTATAAGAAATGGAGGAAAGGCAGCAAGGGCATTTTGTATTCTAACGGATTCAAAGGATAATTTGATAGGAATAAAAAATATTTCCGAGTTGAATGTTCTCACTGAATCTGAAATCCTTCCAAGAGTGGATTGTGGAGCTTTAGATTGATTTATGTGGAAGATGATCAAAGTAGGATAGACTTCCAATCTACTGTTCCAATATTTTTCACTCATTTTTTACTTCATTTTTTTATTTCTTGATTTCGACTCTCAATGGGCAAACTGATGGTGAAGGTGGTGCCTTTCCCCTCTTCGCTCTCTACTTTGATCTCCCCGTCATGATCTTTAATAATTCCATAACAGACCGAAAGCCCCAACCCGACTCCCTTCACCTTCTGTTTAGTGGTGAAAAAGGCCTCGAAGATTTTATCCCTGATCTCTTCCGGGACTCCCATTCCTGTATCCTCGATATGAATCAAGATCCTGTTATCCTCCTTACTCGTTCTGACGAAGAGAGTACCTCCCTTTGGCATGGCCTCCTTAGCATTTTTTAAAATGTTCAGCATGACCTGTCTCATCTGGTTGGTGGAAGCCATAATCTCTGGGATGTCAGGATTGAAGGATGTCTCCACTTGAATATTCGATTCCCTCATCTGCTTCTCCATCACCAACAGAATTCCTTCAATCAACTCATCTATTTTGATGGGTCTTCTCTTTTCCTCCTCAGGTTTTGAGAAACTGAGCATGTTCCGGAGCATCTCAGAGAGCCTCTGAATTTCTGAGAGGGATAACTCTAAAATCCTTCTCCGTTTACTCTCCGGAGGAATTTCAGTCTTCAGAAGCTCCAGGGTGTTCATAATGCCGTAGATAGGGTTGTTCAATTCATGTGCGATCTGGGAGGTGAGCCTCCCCATAGCAGCCAATTTTTCTGATTGGAGAAGGGCCTGTTGTATTTCCCGAAGCTCTCTCTCCATCTTCAATCTCTCCCTGAGATCCTTGAAGATGCCAACGCTGGCGATCTCATTCTTTTTTTCATCGTAGATGAGAGATGCCGAAAGATCCCCTTCAATCAGTTCCCCATCTTTTCTTCTATGGAAAATGGGAAAGGAGGTCAATTTCCCGACCCCTCCAAAATCAGGACTTCTCATTTTATCCATCACCTCTTTTGCCACCCCAGGCTGATAAATGCTTCGGATATTCATTTTCCCCACCACTTCCTCTGTCTTATAGCCTAAGAGATCCTCGGCTCCCTTATTAAAGAGGAGGATATCCCCTTTCATGTCGGTGACAATGATGCCATCCACAGAACTCTCGATCAGGTTCATTAAGAAGTCATTCGCCCCTTTCAACTCTTTTTCCATCCTCTTCCGATCGGAGATATCGATCTTGATGCCCTCATAACCAATGACCGCTCCCTTTTCATCCTTTTTTGCATCGGCTGTGATGAGAACCGTGATTTTTTCCCCATTTTTCTTCCTCCACTCCACCTCTAAATCTTTAACGAATCCTTGCTTTTCGACTAGCTCCATAAAGGTTTCCCGACTTTCTGGGTTCACATAGAGATCTTTGCCAATATCGATTTTTAAGAACTCTTCCTTACTCTGGTATCCCAGTAAACCCCACATGGCTTGATTGCAATCAAGAAAACGCCCCTCTTTGGTGCTGATGAAGAGGCCATGCCGGACCCTTTCGAAGAGGTTTCGAAATTTCTCCTCCGACTCCTTCAACTCCTTCTCAAACTTCTTCCTCTCCGTAATATCCCGGATATAGGCATACGTCTTGATCCGGCCATCCTCCGATCGTGTCGGAGCGATACAGACTTCTGTCTCTTTAACCTGGCTTTGTGGGGTTCGGATCGACATCTCTGTACAGACTTTTTCCCCCAAGCCTTCTCCTCGCATCACCATCTCATCCAAAAATTCCTCGTCTCTTTTGCCAATCAAGGAGAAAAATTCTCGACCGAGAATCTGGTCTTTGGGAAAACCTATAATCTCAGAGGCCATCTGATTGGCAAATTCGATCCGAGAGTCTTCATCGAAGACAATGACCCCATCTTCTCCCATCTCGGCGATCTTTTCAAAGCGTTTCGTGGCCTCCCGGATCTCCCTCTCCATCCTCTTTCTTTCAGTGATATCCCTTAAATAGGCATAGGTCTTTACTCTACCTTTTTCCATCTCCGCAATAGTAATGCAGACCTCGGCATCCCGTTTCAGATCATTCTCAGTTAATACCTCCATCTCTGTACAGACCCGTTTGCTCTCATCCGCCCCCACCTCGGAATGCATCTGATCGAGATAACCGATATCCCTCTCGCTCAAGAGACGACGAAAATCCATCCCCATCAATTTCTCTTTTGAATACCCGGTTAACTCGGAGGCAATGGTATTAGCAAACTCAATTTTATAATCTTCATCAAAGACAATAATACCGTCGTCGCCCATCTCTGCAATCTTTTCAAGGCGTTTGTTGGCCTCTCGAATCTCCCTTTCCATCCTTTTCCGTTCAGTAATGTCCCTTAAGTAGGCATAGGTTTGAATACCGCCCTTCTCCTTCTTCGCAATAGTGATACAGACCTCTGCATCCCATCTCAGGCCTTTCCGTGTCAACACCTCCATCTCTGTACAGACCCGCTTGTTCTCGTCCGCCTCCGCTTCAGAATGCATTTGGTTTAGATAACCAATATCCCCCTCACTCAAGAGACGACGAAAATCCATCCCCATCAATCTCTCTTTCGAATACCCGGTTAATTCGGAGGCAATGGTATTAGCAAACTCAATTTTATAATCTTCATCAAAGACAATAATACCGTCGTCGCCCATCTCTGCAATCTTTTCAAGGCGTTTGGTCATCTCTCGGATATGTTTTTCAACACCTTTCTGTTCATATTCTTTCAACCTCTTCTCCAGATCGGTGACCTTCTGTTGCAATGCTTCATAATTGGGATTCTGTTCCATAGCTAAATCCACCTTTCTATTTTCCTTGAGAGAGAAGTTCGCTATTCCTGTATGAATGATTTGAACCTACCCGTCCGGCCGCGACACTACCCTGCACCATTTTACAATAACTGAAAGGATTTGTGTCAAATTTTAATAGAAAAAAAGGGGGGAGTATGATAAAAAGAAGTGAATACACTTTGAGGAGTTTAGTATGAAAAAAAGGAAAGTGATCGGTTTTATTGGAACAGGCAACATGGGTGAAGCTTTAATCGCTGGTTTGCTCAAAGCCAAATTTACAACCCCTGAACAGATCATGGCTTTCGATGCGGATGGAGAGAGGCTCCGGTTCATTCAGAAAAAGTACGGGATCAAGAAGGCTTCTGATAACAACCATCTCTCCTTCCAATGCGATCCCCTCCTCCTTTGCGTCAAACCACAATTGATGAAAGAGGTCATCGAAGAGATGGCAGATTCTTTAGATCCCTCTAAGCTCCTCATCTCGATCGCTGCTGGAGTCCCTCTCTATGCGATCGAAACCTATGCCCGGAAACAACTTCGGTTGATCAGGGTCATGCCCAATATCAATGTCCTGGTCCAAGAAGGTGCCTCTGCCATCGCCTCTGGAAATCTGGCTACCGATGAGGATCTCAAATTGGCTAAGGCCATCTTCGATTGTGTTGGAAGATCAATAACCATCCATGAACCTCTGATGGACGCAGTCACCGGCTTAAGCGGAAGCGGTCCTGCCTATGTCTTTTTGATTATTGAAGCCTTGACCGACGCGGGCGTCCATTTGGGGATGACCCGAGCTCAAGCCCTCACCCTGGTCACCCAGACGGTGATGGGCTCTGTAAAACTCCTTTCCGATACAGGAGAACACCCTGCCCTGCTCCGTGAAAAGGTGACTTCTCCCGGCGGAACCACTGCTGCAGGACTTTATAAACTTGAAGAAGGAGGTTTGCGGAAAATCTTGATCGATGCGGTGATTGCGGCGACCCAAAAGTCCAAAGAGTTGGGAGATAAGATGAAGTAATAAAACAGATCCTGTAGGAGGAGCCGCCGATGTTCAAAAAGATCCTATTTTGTACTGACTTCTCTGAGGACTCCCATTGGGCTTTCACCTATGCCCTCGATCTGGCCAAAACTTATAAAGCCAAACTCCTGATCTTCCATGTGACCCCTGAGCCAGTTCATCCTGAACAATTCTCGCTCTACCTCGCTCCAGAAAAAATTGAAGAATTAAGAGCTTTGCAGAAGGAGGAAATCGATCAACAACTAAAAACCCATTACGTGAAAAAAATGGGACGGTTCAAAAATTACCAAATCTTCCTCAAAGAAGGGGAACCTTTCGTCGAGATCATCCAGAAGGCCAAAAAGGATTCTGCTGATCTCATTGTAATGGGCACCCATGGAAGGACAGGTTTGGATCATGTCCTCTTCGGGAGCACGGCTGAGAAGGTGGTGAGGAAATCCCCCTGTCCGGTGCTGACCGTCAGGCTCCCTGGAAGGCGATTTTCAATGCCTTAAATAAAGAACGCCTTTTCGGAGTGGTCAGAAAAATTTCTCGACAAACCAATGAGGTTGTGTTAGGGAACATCAGGAGCGACAGGGCATTATGTTTCGATATATCGTCATAGAAGGTCCGATCGGTGTCGGAAAAACAAGCCTAGCCAAACTTTTGGCAAAGGCGTTCAATGCCCGATGTCTTTTAGAAAAAGCGGAGGACAACCCTTTCCTCTCTTATTTTTATGAGGATCGTAAAAAATATGCCTTTCAAACCCAGATCTTCTTTTTGCTGAATCGTTTCCAACAGCAGAGGGAAATCGCCCAACTCGATCTGTTCAACCAAATCACCCTTTGTGATTATCTCTTTGACAAAGACCGAATATTCGCCTCCATCAATTTAGACGACCATGAGCTCGCCCTTTACGAACAGGTCTTTCACCTCCTCAATGGACAGATCCCTTTCCCAGACCTGGTCATCTTCTTGCAGGCCAAACCGGAGGTATTACTTCATCGGATCAAATCGAGAAATGTCTCTTATGAGAAGGATATTGACCTAGAGTATCTTAAGACATTGATCGAAGGCTACAATTATTATTTCTTCCACTATGATCAAACTCCCCTTTTAGTCGTGGATACGAGCGAGATTGATTTCGTAAACCGAAAGGAAGATCTTGACCAATTGCTACGAGAGATCAGACAGATGAAGAAGGGGACATGGTATTTCATTCCGATGAGGTCTAAATAATTTATCCCGCTCTGAAAAAAATGGAAGTTATCAAGACAATCAAAGAGATGAAAGAATTTTCTTCCCAAGCCAGACGGGCGGGGAAGACCATTGCCTTTGTTCCCACGATGGGGTATTTCCATGATGGCCATCTCAGCCTCATGAGGGAGGGCCGAAGAAGGGGTCATCTTCTGATCATCAGTCTCTTCGTCAATCCCACTCAATTTGGCCCGAATGAGGATTTCAAAAATTACCCGAGAGATTTTGAAAGGGACAGTAAGATGGCAGAGGAAGTGGGGGTCGATGTCCTTTTCGCTCCAGAAGCAAGTGACATGTATCCGTTAAATCATCAGACCATCGTTCGTGTGGAGAAGGTGACCCAGAACCTCTGCGGAAGGTCGAGGCCGATCCACTTTCAGGGGGTCACCACAGTGGTGATGATGCTTTTCGAAATCGTGATGCCCCATGTGGCGATTTTCGGGGAGAAAGATTATCAACAACTGGTCACGATTCAACAAATGGTCAGAGATCTCCATATGAGTGTGGAGGTGGTGGGTATGCCGACCGTTCGAGAGGCGGACGGTTTGGCCATGAGTTCTCGAAACGCATACCTCCTGCCCGAGGAGAGGAAAGCCGCACTGTCTCTGTATCGTTCTCTGCAAAAGGCAAAGGGACTCCTTCAAAAGGGGGAGCGAAAGACGGATCGAATCCTCCATGAGATGAAAGGGATTTTTCAATCTGAACCCTTAGTCAGGATTGATTATGTTCAAATCTGTGATGCCACTACTTTACAGGATGTCGACCGAATAGAAGGGGATGTGGTCGTTGCCTTAGCCGCCTATTTGGGCAAGACGAGATTGATTGATAATCTTGTCTATCGAAACCTCTAAAAAGCAAGCCATCTCATAGTTGAAAAAATTCAATAAAAGATTAGCTCCCCAAAGGAGGTTTTTCTACACCCTCTTGGGATGTTTCCCTCGACGGTGCCTTTTCTGGCTTCTTCTTCTCACTTTCTTTTACACTGCCAGCAGGCGGTGCTAAAAGTTCTTTGGCCCGAAGCTTTCTCCTTTCCTTGTTCCGCTTTCTTCTCCTCGCCAGTTCCCGATCTTTCTCACGTCTTGGCATAATGAACTCCTCCTTTTTTGAAGTTCTGAGCTCGGAGTTTCGAGTTCGGAGTATTTTTTATATCTCCGAACTCCTAACTCATTACTCCGAACTATTTAATTCACAATTTATTATGAACACCGGGGTAAACGACATAGACGACTGATCTCTTCTATTGCTCGATGGGTCAAGGAAATGGCATCGGAACCCCTCTCTGCAAAGAGAGGAGAGCCAATGCATACTTCCACTCGCCTTCTCCATCCCGACCTCTCTCCATATCGAATGCCTACAGGAATAAAGGGAATGGGATATCCCAGTTCCGATTGGAATCTTAATATCATCTGAAGGAGCCGACTTTTCCCTGAGCCCACTCCATTTCGAAAATAGGTTCCTTCCGGAAAGATAACGATCTTCTCGCCGGCTCTCAATAAAGAAACAAGAGTTTTAAAAGAGTCTAAGGTTCGAATGGATTGTTTCCGATCCACTGGGAGACCGCCTAAAAAGGAGAGATAATTTCGAATCAACGGGTATTTGAAGAGTTCCTTCTTGGCCACAAAGTAAAGCAGTGGCTCGAAGGCAAGACTGATGATCGGGATATCGGTCCAGTATTGATGCTTGGGGAGAATAATCATCGGTCCGTGATCAGGAAGCGTTGTTTTCCTCTCCGTCTCGATCCGATAAAAAATAGAGAAAACCATTCGGGCAATTTTTTTGGTCGCGGAATAGACGAAGAAATTCCTTTTCACTTCCGTTCTGCAACTTTTAATTCCCCTGCCCCTTTAGTAAAGGGGTGAGGGGGAGCTTTTAGAAAATTAGTAGGAATCTAAAAGGTCTTCTTTCGGAACCTCTGGAGGCACTTCTGATTTCATCCATGCCTTCTGCGCCCGCTTGGCAGCATTCATCCCAGCCCTCAAGGCATCGCGGTTTAATTTCCCTGTACCTTTGGGCACCCTTGCCAACACAGCGGATTCAATGGCTTTTGCAGAGACGATGGGAGTGAGTTGAGAGAGGGCTCCCAGAGCAATGATATTTGCGACGACCTCCCTTTTGAACTTCTCTCTGGCAATACCTGTAAAGGGGACCTGGAAGGCTTTCGGAGTGGGGATCTGGGTAACGAAGGTAGAATCAACAATCAGCACGCCATCTGGTTTGAGATCTGAGTAAAACTCGTCGCAAGATTTTTGGTTCATCGCCAAGAGGAGATCAAGGCTCATGACTTTGGGATAATCGATCTCCTCATCGCTGACGATCACCTCCGATTTACTGGATCCCCCTCTCGCCTCGGGCCCGTAACTCTGAGTCTGAGCCACATATTTTCCGTCATAAATTCCAATCGCTTCCGCTAAGATGATCCCCATCAGAATCAATCCCTGACCTCCGGAACCGCTCAGACGTATTTCATATCGAGAACCCATCCCTATCTCCCCATCGCCGCCTTTGCCCTCTCCCGAATCTTCTCGTACTCATCCTGATAAACCGGAAGTTCCTTATCCACCAACACTCCAATCACGATCTTATCCTGCAACTCCTCGGGCTTCATGGTGGCTGCCTTCTCCACCGTCACCGCATGATCTCGTTGCCATTCCATCATTTCTACGGCTGTCCCCAGACGGTTTTGCTTTCCGTACTGGGTATGGCAGTGAGCCATCACTTCCACCACCGAAAAACCCGGCTTCAAAATCGCCTTCTCAATCAAGCTATCTAAAAGCTTGGCCTGATAGACGGTCCCCCTCCCCACAAAGACCGCTCCAGCTGTGATGGCTAACTCCGAGATCTTGAAGTCCTGTTCAATATTGGAATAAACGGTGGTGGAGGATTTCATTCCATAAGGAGTGGTGGGAGAGTATTGCCCGCCGGTCATCCCGTAGATACTGTTGTTGAGAATGATGGAGGTGACATCGATATTCCTTCGGGCTGCATGGATGAAATGATTTCCGCCGATCGCCACCGCATCCCCATCGCCCATGATCACAATCACCTTCAAGCTGGGTTTTGCTAACTTCACTCCCGTCGCGAAGGTGAGAGCACGGCCATGAGTGGTATGCAACGTATTAAAATCCACATAGACGGGAAGTCTTCCTGAACATCCAATGCCTGAGACCAAAACGACCTCATCCTTCTCAAAACCGATCCGATCGATGGCCCGGATGAGGGCACCTAACATGATTCCGATCCCGCAGCCTGGGCACCAGACATGGGGAAACTTCTTGTCATGTCGAAGATATTTGTGAATGAGCTTCGTGACCTCTGGCATCAGAAAACCTCCAAGATTCGATTCAATATCTCGTCAGGAGTGATGATCGTCCCATCTACTTTGTTAAGGGTGAAGACCTTTGCAATCCCTCGGGTGACCCGTTTTACCTCCCGTGAGACCTGACCCATATTCATCTCGGGAACAAGCAGGATTTTTGAGGTCTGAAGGACCTTCTCCACAGCCGATCTTACAAAGGGCCAGATCGTCACCAGTTTAAGGAGTCCTACTTTGATCCCCTTCTCCCTCGCCTCAATCACAGCTCTCTTGGCGGACCGGGCCACACACCCATAAGCGACGATCGTCATCTCAGCATCCTCTGTTTGAAAAAATTCAGCCATCTGAATCTCTGAAAAATGCTGACTGATCTTCCTGTGGAGCCTAGCGATAAAGGGACCGATCTCATCGGGTCTCGATGTGGGGAAACCTCTCATGTCGTGGGTAAGGCCTGTGACGTGATATCGATAACCCTCCCCAAAATTGGCCATGGCTGGGATGCCGCTCGGGGTATCCTCATAAGGGATATACCATTCCGGTGGAACAACGGGTTTGACCCGATTAAAAATTTCTATCTCTTCTCCATCCGAAAGAACCATCTTCTCTCGCATATGAGCGACCACTTCATCGATCAAAACGATGGCAGGGGTCCGAAACTTTTCAGAGAAGTTGAAGGCTTTGATGGTGATGTCATAACATTCACGAACGGTTGAGGCAGAAAGGACAATGGCGGGGTGATCTCCATGGGTCCCCCATCTTGCTTGCATCACATCACTTTGAGAGGGAAAGGTCGGAAGTCCTGTGCTCGGTCCTCCTCGCATGACATTGACGATGACACAGGGAACCTCTGAGATGATCGCAAAGCCCAGGTTCTCCTGCATCAGAGAAAATCCTGGGCCACTGGTTGCCGTCATGGACTTTACCCCTGCAAGAGAGGCACCGACTACTGCACCCAGGCTCGCAATCTCATCCTCCATCTGGATGAAGGTCCCTTCCACTTGGGGAAGTTTAATGGATAAGATTTCAGAGATCTCCGTGGCTGGAGTAATGGGATAACCTGCAAAGAAGCGGCAACCTGCTCGGAGGGCTCCCTCCACCACTGCTTCATTGCCCTGAAGCAACGATTCTTTCTGGTGAGACTTCTTCATCCTTTGGCTTTGGCTCTTCCTCTCCACCTTTTACTTCAATCCTCTTTTTTCCCTTGGTTTTCGTTTCTACGGTGATGGCAAAATCCGGACACCGGATCTCGCACCATCCGCAATTAATACATTTCTCAATATCTTTCACATAAGGATTACCTGCTTCGTCTTTGGCCAAAGCGCCTGTCGGACAGAAAGCCACACAAATGCCGCATGCCTTGCACCAGGCCTTAAAAATATCTATCTTCGGTGTCTCCTTTTTCTTTATCTCTGCCATCATCAAACCAAAATTTGGATTCACCCCTCTTTCCTCTTGACGGAGAGGGTGAGAACAGGGATGATTAATTTGTGAATTTCCCCATTCATTTAATGATAATTTAAAAAAGGAAGGGTTGTCAAAGGTTTTCAATGATAGCCAGGGCAAATTCAGAGCATTTGACCTTCTTGGCTCCTTTCATCTGACGGGCAAGATCGTAGGTGACGATTTTTTTTGAAATGGTCTTTTCCAGAGCCTTTTTAATCTTCTCCCCCACCTCACTCCAGCCCAGATAGTCGAACATCATGGCTCCAGAAAGAATGAGAGATCCGGGATTGACCACATCCTGATTCGCATACTTAGGTGCTGTTCCATGGGTGGCCTCAAAGACGGCGGCTTGATCCCCAATGTTTGCTCCAGGCGCCATGCCCAAGCCTCCCACTTGGGCGGCTAAGGCATCGGACATGTAATCTCCATTAAGGTTAGGCATTGCGAGCACATCATAGTCTTCAGGCCTTAAGAGGATTTGCTGAAACATGGCATCGGCAATCCGATCTTTGATCAAGATCTTCCCAGAAGGAACTTTTTTTATTCCCTCTTTCTCCATTTCATTTTCCAATAGAATGCGATCGATGAACTCTTCTTTGGCCACCTCATATCCCCAATCACGGAACGCCCCCTCTGTGAACTTCATGATGTTTCCTTTATGAACCAATGTGACACTCTTTCGGCCATGAGCGAGTGCATATTGAATGGCCATCCGAACCAGGCGTTTTGTTCCAAACCGACTGATGGGCTTAATTCCTATTCCAGAATCCTCCCGGATCTTCTTTCCCATCTCTCTCTCAAGGAACGCTCTGAGCCGCAATGCTTCCTCGGATCCTTCTCTCCACTCAATCCCTGTGTAGAGATCCTCGGTGTTCTCCCGGAAGACAACCATGTCCACTTTTTCTGGGTGCTTTAATGGACTCGGTGTGCCTGAAAGATACTTTACAGGTCGAATGCAGGCATAGAGATCGAGTTTTTGTCGGAGTAATACATTGATGCTTCGAATCCCTTCCGCTACCGGTGTGGTCAGCGGACCCTTGATGCCAACCCTGTGTTCTCGAATCGTCTCGATTGTTTCCTCTGGAGCCCATTCCTTTTTCAATTGAAATGCCTTCTCTCCCGCATAGACTTCAAGCCAGTGTACCTTCCTTTTGACTCCATAGCATTTCTTTACGGCGGCATCGAAGACTCGTACGGATGCTCTCCAGATATCGGGCCCTACTCCGTCCCCTTCAATATAGGGGATGATCGGTTGATCCGGGACATTGAGCTTTCCGCCTTGGTTGTACTGAATCTTTTCTCCATCCATATTGATCTCCCTCTACTCTTCTGGGAAAGGTTCTATATCTTTCGAAAGACCAGGGTGGTGCAGTTGCCGCCAAAAGCAAAGGAGTTGGAAAGTACAACCTTCAACTCCATTTCATGGGATTTCCCTGGAACATAATCAAGATCACAATCTTCATCTCCCTCCTGGTGATTGAGAGTAGGAGGGATAAATTGATGAACCATAGAGAGGATCGAGGCAATCGCCTCAATGGCTCCTGCAGAGCCCAAACAATGACCCACCGATGATTTAATAGAACTGATGGGAATCGTGTAGGCTCTTTCTCCAAAAACATTTTTTATGGAAAGGGTTTCGACTTTATCATTGAGCGGTGTGCCGGTTCCATGGGCATTGATATAATCTACTTCAGTAATCAAAATCCCGCCCTCTTCGATGGCCTCCCTCATAATACGAGCTTCGCTCATTCCAGTGGGTTCAGGTGCGGTGATATGATAAGCCTCGCCCCCGATTCCGTATCCCAAAAATTCAGCATAAATCCTGACGCCTCTTTTCATGGCTTCATCGAAATCCTCTAAAATGATGATGCCTGCTCCTTCGCCCAAGGACATCCCAGCTCTCCTTCGATCGAAGGGCTTGCAGGGAGAAGGGTCCATTGCCTTTAAAGAATTGAACCCACCAAATGTGAGTTCGCTCAGAGCCTCGCTCCCTCCGCAAAGAATGGCTTTGGATTTACCGCTTCGGATGAGATCAGCCCCGTAACCGATGGCGGTGGCCGATGAACTGCAGGCTGTGGTGATAGTAAACTTCGGACCTGAAAATCCAAACCTCTCTGCGACACGATCGGTGGTATAGCTTGGTATAAAAGGCCAGATGAGGGAAGGTTTGGACCTTCCTTTGAGAAGGATTTCTCGGTGATAGGTCTCTGCTTCGAACATCCCTCCTGCGCCAGCCCCTAGGCAAACTCCAACTTCTTCTGAAGGAAAAGAATCAATCCCGGAAGCCTTCACTGCCTCTTCCGAAGCGATGAGGGCGAATTGGTCTGCCCTTGAAATTTTTTTCAACTCTTTTTTCCCAAAGAATTTTTCTGGCCGATAATCTCTTATCTCTGCTCCAATTTTGCAGGGGTATTTCGAGGTATCAAAAAGAGTGACCGCTCCGATCCCCGTTCTCCCATTTCTCAAGGATTGTGTAAACTCTTCCACACTCTTCCCAATCGAACAGAATACTCCGATCCCTGTAATGGCAACCCGTTTGGATTTCATTCCCTTTCTCTAATTACACAATTTTTCTAAGGATGTTTATGTATATCACTTTCAAGTACGGACTCGCAAGTTTTGACAAGGACCCCTTATTTTGATAATAAGACTCTGTCAATCGACACAATAAGATGAAATATAAAGTTCACCAAACAGGAGAAAGTAAGACCATGGAATACGATAAGGACAAAGTGGATGAACTTACGCTAGCCTTGCTGTATCTTGTAATGCATGATGAGAGTGAAGAAGGAGCGAGGGCCTGGAAAGGTTTTGACTGGGATACAATGAATCGTCTCTACGAGAATGGATTTATTGGTAATCCAATCAGTAAGGCAAAATCGGTTGTTGTGACTCCTTTGGGTTATAGGAAAGCAAAGGAACTGTTTGAGAAGCATTTTGGGAGACACAACAAATAAATCGGCTCGGACCGCATTAAAGCCTCTTCTTTATTTCTTCATAAACCTTTTTTCTGTGAATGACACCAAGTATCCAAACCTCCTCATCCACAATTTTGAAGACTACCCGATAATCCCCGACCCTCAACTTCCAATAACCTCGGAGCGTTTTACGCAGGGGTTCGCCATAGAGATGAGGTGCTATCGTCAAGCGGCTTCAATGCCTTTGTTTTTATGAATGTCCGTTCTCTTTTCTCTGCAAACGCGGAAAGCGCTGTATCCTCCTCGATCTCCAGCGCCTCTTTCACCAGGTCGCGTACCTTTAACGAGAGCGAAACACCATCTCTGTTTGCCAGTTGTTCGATGGTATGGTAAAGGGGCTTTTCCAGCACTACATTAATTCGAGGATTTTTTACAGGCATAAGTTTTACCTCCAATGCCAATGTAACACTTTTGACACACCGCGTCAACTCTGGGAGAAAAACAATGATTGAACATGTGTTGAGTTTATGATACGGTGAGAGTAAAAAATGGGAATAAACAGGTATTCCGTATATTAATTGTTAGGCCGCCTCGACCATCTGCAACCAATGAGCGACGATAGAGGTACCGCTATGACCATCAAAGTGATACCATGCCCATCTTGGGAGCACTTTATTTTCGTGGCACGTAATCGGGAGCCCGGCCGCATGGTAGGTGGCCGTCTCTACCGAGGACATGCCGATCCGAGTTGGAAGCTCTCCTCTCTCTTTGAACGCTGGATGGAGCGGTGGCGGCTAAGCGACCCCACGAGGAACATCCGTACCCTCTTTGGGCCACATGGGCCAGAGGCGTTCCAGAGAGTCTATCTAGAGCGCTTTAAGGATGCCGCGACGGGGATGCCAGGTTTGCAGACCGAAGGATTCAGTGACGGAGACTGGTGGGCTCTGGGCCGCCATCACGGTCTAATCACTCCTTTCCTGGACTGGTCCTACAGCCCTTACATCGCTGCGTTCTTTGCCTTCGCTGATTATGTAGCCTTAAACTATCCTGGCTTTTCCACAGGTGTGCCTCACGGCCACCCGAGGCTTGACGCTGGGAAGGTGGTGATCTGGGCCCTTGCTCCCTTCAACGACGTATTCAAGGACGGTGAGTTCAATCTCATCACCTCTCGTAGAGAAGATTTCCACCGTCAACGTGCTCAACTTGGGGCCTTCACGTGGCTTCGCCACGATGTGTATCTCGACCTGGAGACCTATCTCGCGAGCCGATACCTGATCTTCTACTTGGAGCGGATCGAGATCCCGGGCTACGAGGCCGGCAAGGCTCTGAATGACTTGAGGTTGATGAATATCACCTATGCGACTCTCTTTCCCGATCTGGTTGGTGCTGCACAGGAAGCCAATATCGCACCGATGATTTCACAATTGAGCGGGGGTGGCGTTGTCACCTACTTAACGACCGAGAAACCACCAGACTCGTCCGACTAGCCGCTTTACTATGGCGGCCTAACCTCGCACTGGAGCCGACGCCCAATAGCCTACGCTCGTACCTCGCTGCGGCCATTAGCGGCGCCTGATGCCCAGCGTTATATGACTATCTCAGCCGGATTGTATTTGAGATTTTGAGACGAATGAACTCCTAACCGTAGTTAAAAGTGTGCCCCAATGAACATTCATGACTTGATTGCTAATCCACCAAAGCTGCATGTCGAGTGTGGCAAGTTGGTATCAGGCTGGAAGCTGGCTGACGAGGAACTACTGTTTCTTGACAGGCAGGTCACAGAGGGTATGAAGACAATAGAAACTGGTGCTGGCATAAGCACCATAGTGTTCGCCATAAAGGGTGTGGCGCATACGTGCATTGTCCCTGATGATGAACAAGTCAACAGAATCAGATTATACTGCAATGAACATCACATATCGCATGCTAACATCAATTTTATTATTGACAGATCGGAACATGCACTTCCCCGATTAGAAAATAAGAATTTTGACCTTGCGCTTATTGATGGTCGTCATGGATTTCCAGCACCTTTCATTGATTGGTTTTACATGGCAGACCTCTTGAAGATAGGTGGTATTTTAATTATCGATGATCTTCACATATGGACCTGCGAATTGTTAATGCAGTTCTTGGTCTCAGAAGAAGAATGGAGTTTATTAAAAGAAACTCTCAGTGCAGCTATTTTTGTTAAGCGGGGCAATAACGTTCAACACAAGGATTGGGTAAATCAGGTTTTTGTGCTGAGCCAAAGCAGGCAAGTATCATTGGCTGCTAAGGCTCGCTATTTATTGAACTTATTAAAAAGGAAAAATCTCTCACTTTTCTGGAGTGCTATCTCGTTAGGCATTTCATCTGCTATTGAGGGCAGATTTGGAGAGAGAGGAAGACGCTGAAACAGAAAGCGATGTAAACGAGGCTGCTTGCTGCATTTCTCTAGCTGATACAGTGGTGGATGACGACCGTGGACACATGAACCATAGAGAGATCCCGAAGCCACATAAAAATGAAATTGAAACGTTTGGTTTCTTTTCACAAATCAGAGTTACTCCATGGGGGCGTTAAATACTACGCAGCAAACAAGCTGGCAGAATTCAACATCAAGGATCCGAAGGAATTAGCGTTTGCTAAGGACGAAAGTTTTAAAAATCAATCTGAATATCGGCTTATATTTGGAACAAAGAAAGCGTTCAAGTTGGTGCAGAAGATAGTGATTAATGCAGCATATGATTTTAGAGGAGAAGCAATGAAAGGCAAAGTCGATGAAAAACTGATCAAGATTGGCGATATGTCCGATATAGCAAACGTGAAATATATCAACACATAACAACTGCAAAAACCTGACGCGGATTAGCCGCGTCAGGTTTTTGGGTATTGCTGATTGCCCACGCAGGTTATGCAAATAGTTATCTCCCAAAATCACCAAACACATCTTGACAATAGCATATTATTGATGCATATTGATACATACAATAATGCATATTTTATGGGAGGAATCCATGAGGACAACACTGAACATAGAGGACGACTTGCTTGA
>JBEKWN010000038.1:0-65025 GCA_049513055.1 Thermodesulfobacteriota bacterium | reverse complement strand
TCCAAAGAAAAGTCTATCTCTCTAATTTCTTCATCTACAACGGTAATATCAACATCATTTGGTGTCAGTGAGGCTAGAATGTGTAGACTTAATTGAGGTATTTTAATAGCTCTTAGTTTCTTTTAAACGGACTTACGGGAGGGTGAGACCAATAACAGTTTCATCATAGGTACAGGTTATGCACCCAGTAAAGTGAAGACCTTAGATGCCAGGATAACCACACCGGCTGCGGAACTCAGTCCTATAGGGTTTCGCCTTTGCATTTCTGGAAGTTTATTATTAGTCCTCAAATCGGTTCTGTCATCCCAAAGACTCCAAGACCTCCTTTGCCTGCTTCAGGTACACTTCAGCTTCGTATTGCTCAAAAATCTCAATAGCATTGGAGATGCATTCCCTGGCTTTATCCTTCTTGCCTTTTTTCTTGTGGAGGCGCCCCAGACTGAGATAAACTTGGCCCAGAGCGCCTTTGACCCCGATCTCCTTTGCATCCTGAATTGCTTTATTGAAATGATACTCTGCTTTTCTCCCAGCGAAGGGGAAGTTCTTAAACAAAAAAACGATATTCTTGATTAGGGTTGGTAAACGGACTGTCCCTATGCCTTCGACGATCTGAAAAAAAACCATTCCCAGGAGATGGTCAGTATAGAAAACGCCGAATCTTCTCTCATTTTTGATGTATGATTGGTAACCATCTTTAATCATTTTCAATCCCAGAGACATGTGGCCTTTATCCATCATAACAATCCCGAGAAACATCTGGGATGGCGTTCCTATGGCCTCACACCCACAGTTTTGACTATAGGACACAACCTCCTGAAAAACCTCTTTGGCTTCTTGAAACTGACCGTTTTGGATATAACCCATGCCGAGGAAGAATCTTGGCCATTTAACATAAAATGGATCTCGTGAAATATGAATTGCCTTTTGATAACATTCAATGGCTGACGGAAAATTTCCAGCTGTGAAATAACCATGTCCTATGCTAATATAACCTGCTACCATGCATCTGTTGTCAGAACGTCTCTCAACGGAATCAAGAAGGATCTTTCCGATCTCAAAATTCTTTTTGCTCTCTCCACGGTAAAAATAGATATGTCCCATTCCAGCCAGAGATTGAAAGAAAAGTATGGAATCCGGATCAAAAGATCTGGCTATCTCAAGGGCCCTTTCCCCGAAAAGGAGACCTTCTTCGAAAAGGGCTAACTCTCCACAGGTCCAAGGCAGCCAGGTACAGGCATAGCCAATGACCTTTTGGTTCCCTGTTTCTTCTCCAAGCACAAGGGCTTTACGAAGAAATTGATATGAATCTCTGTTTTTCTCTCTGCAAAACAGAGCAAAGCCCAACCATGCATATAAAATCCCAAGCTTTGCCTTATCACCCAAAGATTCCGCACTATCTAAATGTGTCTTTAGAAGCTCCTCCAACCCTTTGAAATCTCCACGGTAATAAAAGACCAGGGACCATTGTTCGAGTAGATACATCAATATCTCTTTTTCATTTTTCGACTTATTGGGTTTTGTACCTATCAGGTCAAAGGCCTGTTTGAAATACTGATGAGCCTCCTCCACAGAATATTTTTTAAGACTTTTTTCACCCGATTTTATCAGATAATCAACAGCTTTAAGGAGAGACTGACCTTGGGCAAAATGAAAAGCCAAGGCTTCATAGAACTCCGTAAGCCTCTCTTGAAACAGTTGCTCCATTACCCAAGCAACCCGTTCATGGATCGCCTGGCGCTCCTTTTTCAGGATACTGCTGTAAACTACCTCTTGGATCAGGGCATGCTTAAAAATGTACTCAAGATCGGGCTGAGATGACCTAACCCTGATAAGATCTAGTTGTTCCAAACCATTGAGATACTGGTCAAGGTTGTCTTTTAACTCTGTAACCTTCCTTATAATCTCGTAAAGAAAAGATCTTCCGATGACCGAGGATTCCTGAAGTACCCGTTTCATCTTCTTCTCTAAACGGTCGAGCCTGGCAGAGATAACACCTTGAACAGTCGACGGAATGTCCGACTTACTAATCGATCTGGTCAGCCTCCAGCCACCATTATCAGGGGTAAGTGTCCCCGATTCGATCAAGGAGTTCATTATCTCTTCCAAATAGAAGGGATTACCCTCTACCTTTGCCTGAAGAAACTGCTGCAAGTCCGGAGGAATGGTCTCGGTCTTGAGCAGAGATTTCACCATATCCTGCGTTTCCGCAGTTGAGAGATCCTGGAGTTGGATCTCATAGTATGATGTCCCTGTAGCGCTTCGTTGCTGGCTAGGAAGGAGGGTGAAGGTAGGTCTGTAAACGCAGAGAAAGAGGACGGGATATTTGAAGTCTGATAAAATAAGACGGAGGAGTTCTCCAGAGGACGGATCTGCCCAATGAAGGTCCTCCAGGAAGATGACCGTTGGCCCCTTCTGAACAAGGCCTGAAAGAACCAATTGGATTGCCTTTTGAAGCTGGAATTTCCAAACCTCAGGAGTCACGCCTTCTATTCCGGGATAGCTGAGGGCATAAAGACCCCCCACATATGGGACGACATCATTTTTCTCCCCAATCAGAAACGCTATACCGAATTCGATTTTCTCCCTTACTCTTTCTGGAGTATCGGCTTCTTCAATTTGAAATGCCCGATTAAAAAGGTCGACCAATAGAAAATAGGGAATGTTCTGAGCATAGGAATATGCATGTCCTTCCCTCCACTGAATTGTCTTGAGATCTAATGTAGCCTTGAACTCTTCAACAAGCCGGCTCTTCCCTGTCCCTGCATCGCCACAGATAGCAAATACCGTACCCTTTCCATCTTGGAGCCGAATGATTGCTTCTGTTAGCTGGGCGAGTTCCGCCTTCCTGCCGATGAGATCCGCTTTCAATCCAGAAACCCGGTGAATTGTAATTGGCTTTTCCTTTTTGGATATTACCTGATAAACCGGAACTGGCTCTGTCTTGCCTTTCACCATGGTCCGTTCTAAAATTTCGAAATTAAAATACCCCTCAGCTTGATGATAAGTATCCAGACCGACAAGGATTTCACCCGCCTTGGCAAGGCCCTTTAGCCTTGAGGCAAGATTGATGGTTTCTCCTATGAATTCATGTTTTCCCTCCGCCTTATCCAGTGAACTCGTAACCACGAGACCGGTATTAATACCGCTATGCATTGATAAAGGCTGCCCAATCCTCTCTTTCAGTTTGGGGCCCATGGCTTCAACCAGATCGTGTATCTCCCCAGCAGCCCTAATAGCCCTGACCGGATCGTCCTCGTGAATCTTTGGAACACCAAAGAGGGCCATAACTTCATCTCCGTAAAATCTCTCGATGAACCCCTCGTATTTCGTTACCACCAAGGCAATCTCCCCGAAGATCCTGCTCATGATCTCTTTGACCTCTTCGGGGTCGATCTTTTCCAAAATAGAGGTATAACCAGTTAGATCAGAGAAGAGGACAGTAACCTGTTTCCGTTCATCTTCAATTATTGCCTTTGGTTTACCAACTTCTTCTCTTGTTTCAAACTGTTCTCCACATTCATCACAAAAATTCGCAACAGACGGTAATATTTTCCCACACCGAGAGCAGGCAAATTCAAGTTTTTCCCCACACTGAAGGCAAAACTTAGCTCTGTCTTGGTTTAAAAACCAGCATTTGGGGCATTTCATTTTATAGGATCCCTCCAATAAAGCTTTTTAAGTTGAAGGAGAACATTGGTTATCAGGTCTTGACTTTGGAGTGGTCTGAGAACCCCCAAGAAGGTATAGAACCCCTCGGAGGCTTCATATTGGTACCTTTTGGATTTCCCATTTCATTTTCAACTCCAAAAAGTTGAGGTTGAGTTGGCAGGTTGGCTTTTAGAAATGATATGATTTGATAAGAACTTACTAATTCCAACTGAAAAAGTCAACAAGATTTATCGATTTATCGATTACCACTTAAAAGGTTGTATTGAAGCAGGATTTTTAAAAATCACGATTAACAGTAGGAGGAAGTAAGTTTTACCCGACTTGACAGTGTTTGTAAGGTAAAATCCTGACTTTCATATATGTTTATTCAGTACAACGGCCTTAATTTTTTCATCAAGCTCAAACTTTGACAACCCTTGCCATCCTGGAAAATCTCTGATCAAATTGACTCGGATTTTATTTTGGTGGTCAAAGAGGGTAAACTCGGAGAGTTTCTGGGGGACCGTTAGATTACTTTAGACTTTCTGAATTGAGGATGTTGCCTTAATTGGCGTTTACCTATTTTTGCCCGAAGCTTCATTCTAAGGAATCTATTTACAATCGATCCCATCTCGAGTGGCCTGAGTGGACGGGTGATGACTTTGAGTTCGTTCTGGCGAATGGCAGCAAAAATAGATTCGAGATTCTTCTCCGCATAGATCAATGAATAGGTCGTTCCCAGTTGAGAGAGGAAATGAGCATCTGAATTCCCGACCAATGGGAATCCAAAGAATTGGGATACTTCTACAGCCCTTTGATTAAAGTTGATCATTGGGGAATAGAAATGGCAATATTCGAGCGCGTCGAAAAGATTCAGGTGCTTCAAAAGGTATCCATTCAAAGAGTATGTCCCCGGAAAATAGGGGTGTGGAGCAACGATCAAAGTTTCCGGACGACGCAATTTTGAGAGGGAGAAAAAATCTGAACACATTTTATGCGGGGGAGGGTTCAAAACGAGGACATGGCGTCTCCGAATCGTCATCTCTATACCGGGGATGAGGAGGATGCCCCTTTCCTGTGCGTAGGATGAAAGGTCCTGATTGAAGGTCATCTGGTGATGATTGGTAATGGAAATTACGTCAAACCCTTTATCGGCAGCTTTTGAGATAAGCTCTTTGGCTGTGTATCGGACGCGGTCGAGGGGATCTTCAGCTGTGTGAAGATGTAAATCAGCCTTAAGAGGCCGTAGTCTTTTAATTTTGGGAATAGATTCTTTCACCATCTCCTCATTCCACCCAGAACATTTCAAAACATAAACATTTTATAAGATTTCGTAGGTGTTATGTCAAATTCCGGAAGGACGATTGAGGATAGTGAGCTTGCGGGGTTAGGAATATCAGAGCAAGGTTTGAGGAAAAGAAAAGCATTGGAGTTGGTCAGTAAGCCATTGGGACAACAAATCCATCATCTGTCCCTTTCGGTCCACATACCTCAAGATAAGTTATATCTTTCCACTGCAAATCTTTTGCAATGTGTTTCACACAACATTTACCGCAAAGTGAGATGGGTTTTGGATTTCTTGGCAAGAGTGTTTCTGAAAAACCTTTCTTTAAGACATTCCCAAAATTATACGACGTGAGACCACTGGATTCGACCCATAGAAATAAGCATCGAGCTCTTTGCAGATTGGGGGTGGGATCATGAAGTCCTCCAAATCCTCATTTACCTTCAAATCCTTCCAAGACCTAAAGGCATTGCTCGAAAACAAACCTTTTTCGTTCCCGGAGCGCCATCATGTTGATCTCATAGATCATGAGGAGGAACAGCCTCCTGAATTGGAGGAAGAACTTTTTGAGAAGGCCATGGAAGGCGTGACACCCGTCTCCGGGGGCAAATATATTGAAAGGATCTTTCAATGTGAACTCCCTGAAAGCATGAGGGATAAAGAGGACGCTGAGGTATTGGAAAAGCTCATAGATCTTGTGAAATATGGAAGGGGCTTTAATGTAGCTGACACACCGGAATATATTGAGGGCACAAATTATCATGTTCATCCATCCGTTGCAAGACGGCTTCACCGGGGGGATTATTCCATCCAGGCGTTTGTTGATCTTCATGGTCTCCTCGCAAAGGATGCCAAGGAGGTTTTTGAAAAATTCTTAAAATGGGCGGTAACCACCAGTAAGACAGGCGTTTTAATTGTGCATGGCCGCGGTCTCTCATCACCTTTCGAGCCCGTCCTGAAGAAAAAGGTCGTAGAATGGCTTACCCGTGGCCCCTGGCGGAAATGGGTTGCAGCCTATTCAAGCGCAAGAATCTGTGATGGGGGGGCAGGGGCAACCTATGTGCTGCTCAGGCCTCGTCCTGTTTCGAACCGTTTGAAGAGGGGACGGGCTGGCGGCGAAAAATCCTGATAGGGAAGAAAAAGAAAAAAAGAAGTATCAGATGGAATATCCCTGGTTAAAGAATTATGACGAAGGTGTGCCGTACTCTTTAGAGCCGTATCCGGAACAGACGCTGCTTGACGTTGTGAGCGACACGGTGAGCCAGCGACCGAACCACACAGCTCTGATCTTCAAAGGAAGGCGCCTATCGTATTCCGAGCTGGAAAAGTTGAGCGATGCCTTCGCCAATGCACTGGTTGCATTAGGAGTTAAGAAAGGCGATCGTGTAGCCCTTCTTTTACCCAATTCTCCTCAATCTATCATCACCCAGCTTGGGATATGGAAAGCAGGAGGCATTGCGGCACCGATCAATCCACTCTATACTGAGGGCGAACTCGAACGTTTGTTGAATGAGTGCGGTGCTGAAACAGTAGTGGTGTTGACCCGATTCTACAAAAAAGTCAAGGCCCTCCAGCACCGCACCAGGGTGCGACGTATCATCGCTACCAATATTAAGGAATATCTTCCAACCTTGCTGAGCCTTCTGTTTACTTTATTCAAAGAGAAGAAAGAGGGCCACCGCATTAAACTCCAACCGAATGACCTGTGGCTAAGTAATCTGCTGCGACAACATGCCAATATTCCGAGACCGAATGTGAAGATCAATCCTGAAGACCCGGCCCTGCTTCTTTTTTCCGGTGGTACAACTGGCGAGCCTAAGGGAGCTGTAGGCACTCACCATGCTCTGCTGATGACCGGAATGCAGTTGCGTGCCTGGTTCAGCACCTTTACGGTTGAGTGGGATGATGTCATCATGCTTACCATCCCTTTGTTTCATGTGTATGGCAATGCCGGAGTATTTGCGGTAGGAATTTTCGGGCGCGATTCTTTTGCCATCATCCCCGATCCTCGCAACATTGATGATCTGGTCGCCACCATTCGGAAGGTCCGTCCAACTTTTCTCCCTGGAGTACCAACACTTTTCAATGCACTACTTAACCATCCCGATGTCCAGGCTGGTAAAGTAGATTTCAAGTCCATAAAATTGTGTGTCTCAGGAGCGTCGTCCTTATTGGCTGAGGTCAAGAACCGTTTTGAGACTTTGACAGGCGGCCGGGTGGTTGAAGGATATGGCCTTACTGAGTCTATGATGGCTGCTGTTGTTACTCCCTTGCATGGTCTCTACAAACCTGGCTCGGTAGGGACCCCGTTGCCAGACGTGGAGGTTCGAATTGCAGATGTGGATACTGGTCAAGGCAGTCTTCCCGCTCGTGAAGTTGGCGAGATTTTGATTCATGCACCCCAATTGATGTTGGGCTACTGGCAACGCCCCTTTGATACAGAGAAGACCATCCGGAACGGCTGGCTTTACACCGGTGACATTGGATACTTAGACGAAGATGGATATCTCTTCATCGTGGATCGAAAGAAGGATGTGATTAAGCCAAGTGGATTTCAAGTCTGGCCGCGTGAGGTAGAGGAAGTCATTGCCTCGCATCCAGCAGTCAATGAAGTTGGGGTAGGGGGCGTTCCGGATGATTACCAGGGTGAAGCCGTTAAGGCATGGATCGTGCTACGGCAAGGCCAACGGGCCACCGCTGAGGAGATTCAAGCTTTTTGTCGGGAAAAATTAGCTGGGTATAAAGTACCAAGACACATTGAATTCACTGATAGCCTACCCAAGACCATGGTTGGAAAGGTGCTTCGTCGGGAACTGGTCGAAAGGGAAAAGTCGAGGCAGAATAAATCGTGAGCAGACACTGGAGAAGGCGAGATGAAGTGTAGGAATCATCCTGACCGAGAGGCGATTGGAGTCTGTCAGAAACACGAGGCAGGATTCTGTCAGGAGTGCTGTGAGTGCCTCAACATTGACCATTGCTGTGAATGCCTGGATCCAAAGCTCCACTGTAAATTCAGAACCCAGTGCATCATCTGGGAGATGTTAAGGGATCGAAGGAAGAAAGAAGTGAATGGTCTATCAGTTAATTAGTCCATTTTGTAGCAAATTGCTTTTTGTTTTTAATCAGAGAAATTGAATAGGTTACGGACACGAAAAGCGGACACGGTCACGTTTTGCTAATTGGTGCGGCAATAAGGATGCCAGATGCCTTCCTTGAGTATGAGGCGGGTTGTATTATCACCTGGTTGGGCAGGTCGTCCGTGGTCTAAAGGAACAGAGATTTCTCCTTTTTGATAGATTTCATATTCTGGATCCCAGGGGAAAATGATAATGGGTCCACTTGTTATCTTTGTAAAAATAGGGAGAATTGGCCGAATTTTCATATTTTTCAGCGATGTGAACACTTCATCAATGGTTTTGAACCGTGAAAGATCCTCAAGAGTTTTCAGGGTAGGGGGGCTTAGAATGGCCTCTCCTTTCATATTCTCCTCAAGAGCTTTCTGAGGAGTTATCCAGATTCCAGCCGTCGTCTCCTTCTGATCATGACTTGCTTCCTGTCCCAAAGGATAACGTGCCAGAAAGAAACGGGTATCAAACCGTTCAGATCGAGCCTCTGGTGTAATCCAATGAGCATATCACCTTTTTGGAGTGATTCTCGATAATGTAAAAACTTTTCCCGCTCATCTTGATTTCTTAGTCGAAAAAGACTCCCTTTCTGATCATAGGCGAGAAGCACCCCTGCTTCCTCAAAGAGTTCCCGAATTCCTGCAATCCAGTGTGCGAAACTCTCCTCCGGAGAAAAAGTTCCTCCAAAAATCTTTTGCGCCTCTTCAAATGTGATTCCTTTTGAAAGGGTGCATATCTTCAATGAACCATCGTCTTGGTCAACCCTCCCCCCAGGATAGACAAAATTACCTCCCATAAAACTGCTTTTTTCATGCCGCTTGAGAAAAAATATCTCAAAACCTTGAGGTTTTTTATCTCTGAGAAGGATGACCGTCGCCGCGTTTTTTGGATTAACTGCCATAATCTTGTTCCATTAAATGAAGGTCACTCAGTAATTAAGTAATTAGGTCATTCCTCACTAGGTAATTAAGTCATTAAGTAATTGAGTTATTAAATGACGTGAGAACTTAATTACCTCCAATCACCACATTTTTATTTTCTGGAATATTGAGCAGATCTTTGATCTCATCTTCGTAAGCGATGATTAAACCGATGGAACATGTCCCCAATCCAAGTTCATGAGCAGTCAGGACCAAGTATCCTAAGGCTATTCCGACATCCACCATACGGGCATTTGGAAATGAGTCATCCAGGCAGATGAGGATGGCCACTGGGGCTCCATAAAAATTGCAACTCCCTTCATTAATATATTGGTCTATATTAACTCCCATCTCTTCGAAAAAGGGTTTCATCAATTCAAGGGTCTTGGCTCCTCTCCTCCCGTATGTTTTAGGTAAGGGCTTGACGTTTCCGGGACTGCAGGCAATCTGTTTTTCCTTGTATGCCTTGATGAGCCTACGGCTCAACCTTTCTTTTTCTTCTCCGGTCACGACAATAAATTCCCAAGGCTGGAGATTGATCGCAGAGGGAGCATGAATGGTTAATCTTAGAATCTCTTCAATCTTCTCTTTAGGAATTGGATCAGGTTTAAAAGCCCTGATGCTCTTTCTCTCCTTTATCACTTTGAGCAAATCCATAGTCCTCTCCTTTTTTCGTTTTAAAAACAAGTATTCTTTTTGAAGTGAATGATAAAAAAGGTGATCGAGGTCGGAAATCAATGTGGAAGATTTGTTGGTTACGTTTCATGAGGAAGAACAGAGGCAGGGCCTCAACAACCTGCCTCTGTTCTTCCTGACTTTTTTGCGCTTTGCCTGCCGCGCCTTTCCTTGAAACAATCCAAATTAAAGTGCGCCGGGTTTGCTCCCGTTACTTCACCATGGCGGCGCCGGCTTTGGCAGTCTCACCGTCCTGAGCCGAAGAGCCACCCGACACGCCGATGGCACCGATGATCTTGCCGTCCTGAATAATCGGCACACCACCCTCGATAGCCATGATACCGTCCAGTGTCAGGTAAGTCGTAGTCCCTTTGGCGATTAAATCCTCAAAGGCTTTGGTAGGGCGTTTGTACATGACCGAGCACTTGGCCTTATGGAGGGCCACTTTGACACTGCCCCACTGAATGACATCGAACCGCTCGAGGTAAACGAGATGGGCACCTGTGTCCACGATGGCGATGACGACATTGATCTTCATCTTGACCGCTTCCTCTGCCGCTGCTGCGGCGACCTTCTTGGCCATCGCCAGGTTGATATTCGGCCCATAGGGATTTGGCATCTGCTGGGCCATGGTAGTGCCAGCAACGACAAAGAGCGCCACGCAGCATATGACTGAAATCAGTTTTAGGTTTCTCATAAATATCCTCCTTATATGAATTCCCCGAAAAGGGTGAATCGAATATAGCACCGCGAGGTTGCGAAAAACTGACCCCTGTTTACAGCAGGCAGGGATTGGGGGATGAAAAAAATTGAAAGAATGTTAGAAATCAGGTAAAGCCAAAAGCTTGACATTGACAGGCAAGGCTATTATTTTAGGCTAAACATGGAGGACTATAAAAATGATCCGAGCAAAGATATGGTTTCGCTGTGCGGCGATGCATGACCCGGTCACCCCGATCGTGCTTCAGCCGGCTGTTATTGGGTGGGAAGCAAAGAAAAGAAGGGTAGGGACCCAGATTGAGAGAGCCTTCAATGGGGAAGAGTTGGTTCGCAGGATGAAGGGGTGGATTACGGTTGACCCCAATGAAGTCATCGAGGTCGTAGATCAATATGGAAGATTGAAGGTCTTGGATGAAAGAGAATTAGTTGTTGAAGTAGAGAAAATGGAGGATATTCAAAAGCTTCAGAAAGCAGTTCAAGAGACCTTCGGAGGTGAAGTGGACATCGAGGCTATTTCGAAAAGGTAGAAAATTTATAAATATTATAATATTTCACTTGACAAACCATTCCTTTATCTATAAGATGCAACCATCAATTCAAAAAAAGCGCTGTCCATGTTCAACTCCGTCAAGTCCAACAAAGTTTGCCAACACATCGCCGATCAGATCCGCAACGCCATCTTCGATGGGAGATTAAAACCGGGCGATAAACTTCCCTCCGAAAGGGAAATGGTTGAGAAGTTTAAAGTCAGCAAGGCTACCCTTCGGGAGGCACTCCGTTCGTTAGAGGTGTTAGGATTTTTAGAAATTCGAAAGGGGGTCTCAGGAGGTGCATTCGTTACCGAAGTCGACATGACCAAGGCGAAAGATTGCTTTACCAATTTCCTCCTTTTTAAAAACCTTTCTTTAAAAGACCTTTCTGAAGTCCGCCTTCTTCTGGAGCCCTATATTGCAGAAAAAGCCACTCTTGCCATTACCAAAGAAGACCTGAATCGATTGGAGAAACTGATTAAAGACTCTGAACAAGCCATCAAGAACGATATGGCTTTCGAATCTCGGCAGGATGAGATTGAATTTCATCGGATCATTGCGAGCATTACCGGAAACCCTATCCTGATGTTTATTCTCGATTTTGTTGAGAATCTCCTCATCGATACGAAAGAGATTTTGAAGCCTGGCAAAGAATTTTCCAGTAAAGTTTTAAGAGCTCATAAACGTATTTATAACGCATTATTAGAAAGAGATATTAAGAAAGTCCATGAGGAAATGATAAGGCATATTCGAGAAGTGGAACGGGACCTTCTTGCTGCGCACAAAGAGAGGCGTATCGAAGGACAAAAATTTGACCGAATTGGCAGGAAGAGAGAATCCATTCCCATTTTTTCGAGGAGGGTATGATTTTTTTGAAGAAAGGAGGAGGCAGGCAGTAAACATTTGGGTGGAGATGGTTTCTTCTGGGAATAGGTTTTATTCAATTCATCAAATTTTGCAGAAAAGGAGGATACTATGCGTAAGTCACTTGTATTTGTCATGGCTATATTGTTTTTAACTGTACTCGCAATTCCATCAATTGCCCAGGACACACTAAAAATTGGTGCTCCCCAACCGATGACAGGTCCTGATGCACCCTTCGGAAGCAAGTTCCAAAAAGCCTATAACTTGGCTCTGGAAGAAATCAATGTGAAAGGTGGTGTCAAGGGGAAGAAGATCGAAGTCATCATTGAAGACCATCAGGCAAAAAACCCTCTGGCAGCCACGGTCACTGAAAAACTGATTACCCAGTACAAAGTCCTGGCCCTTACCGGAGGACGAGCCTCAGGTCAAGCGGTCGAAATCGCTTCGGTGGCACAGCGCCTGAAGACCCCTTATGTGGTGGATCATCCATCTGCAGACATCGTTACCTCCAAGGGATTTGAATGGGTGTTCCGCAACAACCCGACCGGATCGATCTATCCACAAGCCTTCAACAAATTTATTAGCGATGTACCGGGGGCGATGCCGAAATCGGCTGCAGTCGTGTACGACAACACGGTGTTTGGGAAAACAATCGCCAATTCAGCCATGGTCTTTCTCAAATCAAAGAATGTACCAATCGTCAATGACGAAGCCTACTCCGTCAACACACTCGATTTCAAGCCTTTGATGACGAAGGTCAAGGCACAGAATCCCGATTTTCTGCTCATGGTCGCAGTCTCGACAACGGACGCCATCCTGCTCACCCGCCAGGCCAAGGAAATTGGAGTGGCACCTCGTGCCTTCGTGGGATTTGGTGGTGGATTTGGAGTTGCCGACATAGCCACTGAGCTGGGACCACTCAGTGAGAACGTATTTTCCTCGGCCGCCTGGTCAGGAAATCCAAACGACCCAGTAACCAAAGCGTTCTATAAGAAGTTTTATGAGAAATATAACTTCTATCCGAAAGAACATGAGGTGGAAGGATATGCGGTCATCTATATTCTTGCCGATGCTCTGAAGCGTGCAAAACTGACAGGAAAACTTGAAGATGATCGTGAGGCCATTCGTCAATCTCTGCTAAAAACCGACATGACCACTGTTTTTGGCAAGGTGAAGTTTGGCAATTGGAAAGGTCCGTTAGGAGACGAGTATACGAACCAGAATATCTATTCGCCCGAACATTCGGTTCTTGCCCAATGGCGAGGGGGCAAACTTCTCAATGTCTATCCAAAGGCAGTTGCAGAGATAGACGTTGTTTTCCCTGACCCCACAGTGAAACGTTAATAGTATATATATTTATATATATATCCTGTGCACGCCCTCTGTTTTGAGGGCGTGCACAAATGTTTGCAGAGTCCTATGGACACCTTTATTCAAAGTATTGTGAGCGGCATTCTTACGGGATCGCTTTATGCCATGATTGGTGTTGGGCTGACGGTGATCTTTGGTGTCATGCGGATTATCAACATGGCCCATGGCGATATGGTAATGCTCGGGATGTACGGAGCCTTCTTAGCCCCAACGTTCTTGAGAATCGACCCATTTTTATCCATTATATTATGGATTCCTATAGCCTTTCTTATCGGTGTTTTCATATATCGATTTTTCTTGAAGAATATCGTACCCGCCGGAGAGCTGAACACATTGCTCTACACGGCAGGGTTGTCTCTCTTCATCGCCAACCTTGTACTTCTCATCGGGACTGGCGACTACCGAACCATCAAATTAAAATACGCTATCATGCCTTTGCGTCCCTTTGGGATCGCCGTTCCCATTCCACTCGCCATCGCATTTGGAATGGCGATATTGATTACCATTGCTCTCTACTGGTTCCTTGTCCGTACAGATACCGGCCGAGCCATCCGGGCAACAAGCCAGGAACCGGAAGCCGCGGCACTGATGGGTGTGAATGTGGACCGCATGGCAATCATCACCTTTGCACTCGGGACAGCACTGGCTTGCGCCGCCGGCGTTCTGCTGGCACCCTCTCTCTATCTCTATCCCACAGTGGGTGAGATTTTGGTTGCCAAATGTTTTGTGATCGTGGTCCTGGGTGGATTGGGTTCTGTTCCAGGCGCTATTGCAGGAGGCTTGTTATTGGGAGTGGTCGAATCTCTCGGTGCCGTCTATGTTTCAGTTCCTTATAAAGATGCCATTGGATTCGTAATTTTTTTACTTGTCTTGTTATTCAGGCCTTCAGGATTGTTTGGAGTTGGTAAATCATGAAAAAGATCGTTATCACTCTTGCCATACTCCTCCTCTTCACGGCACCATGGATCGTGACTGCTCCATTTTTTGTCCATTTGATGATCATGGTGCTCATGTGGACGGTATTAGGAGCGTCGTGGAATATACTTGGCGGCTTTACGGGTCAGGTTTCCTTTGGTCATGCGACGTTTCTGGGGGCCGGTGCTTATACCACTATGATTTTATACCTCAAGCTGGGGATTGCTCCTTGGTATGGAATTCCCATTGGAGGGTTGGTGGCGGCCTTAATCGCATTGCCGATCGGCTTTATCTGTTTCAGATTGCGTGGCCCGTATTTCGCCCTCTCCACCCTTGCCGTAGCAGAAATCATTCGGCTGGTTGCGCTCAACTGGGAATCTTTTACAAATGGCCCGGTTGGATTACTCATCACAACACTTCCCGATGTGACCTTCTGGGGAAGGTCGATTGACTGGGAAAACAAGATACCTTTTTATTACATCATCGCCATCATTACCCTGGGTTCTATCGTGGCAACCTATATCATGTCCAGAACGCGATTGGGGGCCTATTCCCTGGCCATACGGGAAGATATTGATAGCGCAGAGGCGATTGGGATCAATACCGTTCAGGCAAGGGTGGCGGCTTTATCGCTTTCGGCATTTTTTGCCGGAGTCGCTGGTGGCTTTTATGCCATGTATTTACGTTACATCGACCCAGATGCTGTTTTTTCGATCGCCCTTTCCGTCGAAATGGTTTTTATCGCAGTGGTGGGTGGTTTGACAACTGTGGCAGGTCCGCTGATCGGAGCCATCGTTCTGGTCGCGTTTGGCGAAATATTTAGGGAGATTTTTTTGGTCCATTTCAAGTTGGTGGGCCACCTGATCTTCTATGGTCTCATGATGATGATCGTTATTCGATATTTGCCGGAAGGGATCTGGGGAAAGTTGCGTCTCTGGTTTGGAACCCGGCATTAATGGAAATTAGAGATGGCGTTGCTCACGGTTAAAGGACTCACAAAATATTTTGGTGGTTTAAGAGCGGTCCATGATCTCTCGTTCGAAGTTCAACCAGGAGAGATTCTTGGCCTGATCGGACCCAATGGGGCAGGGAAGACGACGGCCTTTAATCTCATCGCTGGTTTCATTCATCCCACGAGAGGTGAGATCCTTCTGGATGGAGAAAGCATCGCTGGAATGAAACCCTATGCGGTGACACGAAAAGGCATTGCCCGTACTTTTCAGATTGTAAAGCCCTTCAAGAAGCTGACGGTCTTGGAGAATGTAACGTTGGCTGCTTTTTTGAGATATCCTTCACGGGGAGAGGCAGAATCCCAGGCTCGCCGAGTTCTTGAAAGAATGGGACTGGGATCAAAAATTTCTGGCTTAGCAGTTGATCTAACACTGAGCGAACAAAAGAGGCTCGAGATCGCCAGGGCCTTGGCAACACAGCCCAAGCTGCTCTTGTTGGACGAGCCAATGGGTGGTCTGAACGCGACGGAAATTGAGCAAGCTTCGATACTGGTCCGTGATATTTGTAAGGGAGGAGTGACCATCATCTGGGTCGAGCATGTGCTCAAAGCCATTATGAATAGCTCAAATCGCGTGGTCGTCATCAATCAAGGGGAAAAAATAGCTGACGCTGCCCCAGAACAGATTGTGGAGAACCCAAACGTGATCGCCGCCTACCTCGGGACAAAGGGAAGATAAATAATATGTTGGCTGTTGAGAAACTTCAGGTTGCTTACGGAAAAGTTCAGGCCCTTTGGGATGTCACTCTCGAAGTTACAGATGGAGAGATTGTCGCCCTGGTGGGCGCCAATGGCGCGGGGAAGACGACGTTATTGAAAACTGTTTCTGGACTTCTCCGAAGACAGTCCGGTTCCATTACTTATGATGGGAAGCACATCGAGGAGGCTTCCCCACCGGAAATTGTCAAACATGGTGTCGTTCAGGTTCCTGAGGGAAGAAAACTTTTTCCAGAAATGGCGGTGATCGACAACCTTTTAATGGGCGCCTACACCATCCCTCAATCCGAGCGTCCACAAAGACTGGAACGGGTTTTTAGTGTATTTCCTGTGCTCAAGGAACGGCAGAAGCAGATTGCAGGGACATTGTCAGGAGGAGAGCAGCAGATGGTGGCAATCGGCCGAGGCATGATGGCAGGGCCGAAATTACTCATGCTGGACGAACCTTCGCTGGGACTGGCTCCTCTTTTGGTAGAAGAGGTGTTTCGCGTGATCACGGAGATCAATCGATTGGGTGTCACCGTTCTTCTCGTTGAGCAAAACACTCAACATGCGTTGACTCTCGCTCACAAGGGGTTTGTGATGGAATTGGGAAGGATCGCCCTTTCAGGTTCTGGAAGTGAGCTTTTGGCTAATAGTAACGTCCGTAAGGCATATCTCGGACTTTAACCTTGGATAATGTGCTGGAAGATTTAAATAACAAACCAACAGGAAGGAGGATTAATCAAGATGGCGATGTTAGAGGAACCGATCAAGGGAGTGAAAGAGGTAAAGAATTACATCAATGGGGAATGGGTCGATTCGAAGGGAAAGATCGTTGATGTGGTCAATCCTGCAACAGGAAAGGTGATGGGAAAATGCCCTATCTCCACCAAAGAGGAGATCAATGCTGCCGTGGAAGCGGCGAAAGCCGCCTTTCCGGACTGGAGAAGGACAACCCCTCTTGCCAGGTCGAGGGTTCTCTTCAGATTAAAAGCTTTGCTCGAAGAGAATTTTGAGGAAGTGAGCAGAATCCAGACCATGGAGCATGGGAAGTGTATTGATGAATCACGGGGCGAAACAAGAAGAGGGATTGAGAATGTGGAGGTGTCCTGTGGTATCCCCACATTGATGCAAGGCTACTATTCAGAGGATATCGCATCTGGGATTGATGAGTGGGTCATTCCATCGCCTTTAGGAGTTTTCGGAATCATTGGCCCTTTTAATTTTCCGTTTATGATTCCTCTCTGGTCAGCCCCTTATGCGGTGGCTACAGGAAACTGTATTGTGATCAAACCTTCGAGTGAGGTGCCTTTCAGTCAGATGAGGCTCGCTGAATTAGCAGAGGAAGCGGGTTTCCCACCTGGAGTTTGGAATGTCGTCAATGGTGGGAGAACCGTGGTGGATGGCATGTTGGAACATAAAGATATCGTGGGGATCACCTTTGTTGGCTCGACTCCCACAGGACGAGATGTGATTTATAGAAAATGCGGAGAAACGGGAAAAAGGGTGATTGCTCAGTGCGGTGCGAAGAACTTTATGGTCATCATGCCCGATTGTAATGTCAAGGCGACCGTACCCGCTTTGATGACCTCCTTCTTTGGCAATGCGGGTCAGCGTTGTCTGGCAGGCGCGAATCTCCTCATCGTTGGCGATGACAACAAGTTCTATAACAGTTTTATGGAAGAGGTCACGAATATGTCCTCCAGGATCAAGATGGGTTATGGATTAGATGAATCCATTCAGATGGGTCCTGTGCGTGAGGTGGCTGCCCTGACACCTGCTTTGTGGGTCCGACGATTTTTGAAAATGTCACAACAGATATGAGAATAGGGAGTGAAGAGATCTTTGGTCCAGTGATGAGTGTTTTTCGAGCAAAAACCCTGGATGAAGCAATCCAGATATGTAATGCAAGCCCTTTTGGGAACGGTCATGCGATCTTCACACAGAATGGACGGAGCGCAAGGGAATTTCAATACAACGTGGCGAGCGGTAATGTCGGAATCAATATTGGAATTGTAGCACCTGTGGCTTTATTCCCATTCAGCGGGATGAAAGATTCCTTCTTTGGAATCTTGCATACCCAGGGCCAGGAGGCGGTTCGTTTCTTTACAGAAAGCAAAGTCATCATCCAGAGGTGGTTTTAAGAGAAGGTTTTGGTTAGGGTTTCGGTTAGGAAGCCAGTTTCGTAGTTGGGTTAGGTCATTGGTCATTGAACATTACGACTTAACCCTTCGACCATTGACCAAACCGGCTTTGTAACCCTAACCTGAGAACGATTTTGAATCCAATGTCGGGATAATTGTAGGAGGTGAACCAATGGGAATTAGTACATGTTCTGGGGCGATCAGCCTGTCAAGAGAGCTAGAAAATGAATCTGCCAAGTTCTATCAAGAAATGTCAAAACGGTTCGAAAAGGATAAAGACCTCTTCCTCACCTTTGCCAAAGAGAATGCAAAGTATGTCATACAGATTGAGCGGGCCTACTATGGCGTGATCACCGATGCCATTGAAGGTTGTTTCGCCTTTGATCTCAATCCGGAGGATTATCAGGTCAAGGCGGCACCCTCTAAGGATGCGAGTTACTCGAATGCCTTGAAGGAGGCATTGGCCATTGAGGAGAAGATTCTAAAATTCTATCAAGTTGCAGCCGAGCAGTCGAAACATTTGATGGCGGATGTTCCAAGGTCTTTTAATCTGGTCACTAAGAAAAGAAATGAGCGGATACCTAAGTTGAAGGAACTTCTTGAACAGGCAAAATAAAAAGCTCGAATTGGAATGTCTGAAGCCCTGCTTGTTTTCCGGCAGGGCTTCATGATTTGTAAAGATTAGAATTTGGCTTTGCAGACAGGGTCGAACTAACTCGTGACTGAATGTTACACCTACAAGTCATTGCGGGAAGCCACATTCAAGAATCGAGGGTTACGGATTGAAAGCGAGGGTAACGATCCGGTGGAGCCGTGGTGTTATGTACGTGCTATTCTATTTTTCTTTCAACATACTTGGAAATTCGTATGAAAACTTCAGCAACATTTCGGTGAACTTCAGGACCTGAAATGATTCACTCTCTTCGATTAGTCTAATCTCATGAGTAGCCTCGTTGCCCTTGCTGCGGATACGATCAACCCAAGCCTTTCCGTTCGGAGGCACATACCCTTTGGTGTCCAGATAATCAATGTACTCTACGAAGGACTTACCGGGCATGTCACCGTGTTGGACGGCTAGGTTCATAAGTATTTTTCTGCATAGCAAGGTTGCAGCAGTATATGCTGCCAATGAAGTGCAATCACGAGCTTGATTATAAAGAGCGGCAACGCCGCTATCCGTGATGCCTTGAACGTCATTGCCAATTCTTACATTAGGGGTCTGCTTTTTGTCCAGATCAAAAAATGTCGGTTTCTCGCAGTTCGGACAGATATAAATGAACAATTTCAAGCCGCCACCAGAGTAATGTGCAGTGTATCCCAGATGGGGTCCCACCTTATTCCCACAAAATCCGCAGGTATAAAACTTATTTCCCTGGACTCCAGCGCCGACCCAATTCCATAGCATATTGTTTCCTCCTTTGTGTATTGTGCATTATGGTGGAGTGAAGCGGACTTCAACTCGAACGGTTTATTAGCGATCCAGTCATATCCGCATTGTTTATTCGCAGTTGTAATATACATCCATTTTACAAATTAAGGAAGCGAAACTTTCAGGAAGTACTCAACATCAAATTTAACAGTATCTGGAAGGTCAAAGCCTTACCCTACCTTTTAATGCAGGATGGGAGTCTGTCTAATACACCTAATTAGTCAAAGCGAACTTATTCTTTCAAAAATTTAAGGATGGTCTGATCGCGCATCTTGTTGGGCTGGAATAAGATGGAGTAATGGTTGGTGCCTTTCACATCTACTCTTTTAGCGTTTGGTATCTCACGAACCATCCGGTCTGCCACGTCCTCGGGGAGCAAAAGGTCATCCTCGGCTAGCATCCCTTTCGTGGCCCGCAAAATCAGAGTGGGGGAGGTTACATTGGCATAGAATTGACGCGAATCTACTTTCCCTAAGTTCTGGGCTTCTTCCTCAATATGTTTTGGGTGGACGCGGGAGCGTACACCTCCCTCGACTTTTTCAATCTCGTAGCGGAAATAAGTCTCCATATAAAAATTCCATGGTTGTAAATAGGGGGCTTGCTTCATCTGAGAGAAATAGGCTTCTAAGGAAGGAAAAACTTGTCCCAGACGATCCAGGGAGGGTTTAATCCCTGCAAAAACCTTGGCCATCTGAGTTTCGGAGAGTTTTCCTCCACCATCCACCAAGATCAGACGATTCACCCTTTGAGGATACTGGGCTGCAAATACAAGGGAAATGAATGCTCCAAGAGAATGGCCCATGAGCACAGGTCGTTCCAGACCCTGATCATTCATCAGGGCTGAGATATCTTTGCAATGGTGCTCTATGGAATATCCTGTAGGAGGTTTATCTGAGAGTCCTCTCCCTCGGAGATCCATGGCTATCACCCTGTGATGGGGAGCGAGAGCCGAAGCTAAGCAATCCCAGAATCGGCAATTGGCTGTAATGCCGTGAATACAAAGAATCTGTTTTCCATTTCCTTCCCAGACTGCTAATTGGATCTTAATACCATCTCCTTTGGCTTTTATCATCTTTGGTTCAGGCATGACGCAGTCCCCCTTCGGTTAATGGATTCTACTCGGCTTTTCTCCTCGAGATGATTTCCTGAGCAGTCCCTACCACCCCTTTTGGAAAAAAGTAGACGATCAAGATAAAAAGAAGTCCAAAATAAAATAACCAGCGTTCGGATAACCTGATTGCGAAGGGGACACCTGGCAGAAGAGAAGCGATGAGGACTTGTAACTTTGGAAGAAATGCACGGGTGATCATTAAGAAAGCAGCCCCAAAAATCCCGCCATAGAGAGTTCCCATTCCTCCCACAATCACCATCAAAAGCACATCTAACATAATAGGTACACTCAGGCTCGAGTCTGGGCTCACATAGCACACCCAGATGGCATAGCACCCACCCGTGATAGCCGCGACGCAGCTCGCAAAGGAGGAGGCCATGACTTGGAAGAGATAGGTCCTATAACCTAACGCAATGGATCGCTGTTCATTATCCCGAATGGATTGAAGGACACGACCGAGAGGTGAATGGACGAATCGGAGCATTAAAAGAAATAAAATCAAAGAAACCAGAAGGATGAGATAGTAACTTATCATCCTGCCCGTG
This sequence comes from Thermodesulfobacteriota bacterium, assembly GCA_049513055.1. GTDB lineage: Bacteria > Desulfobacterota > BSN033 > BSN033 > UBA1163 > UBA1163. The sequence goes on along the minus strand of JBEKWN010000038.1, from coordinate 44,035 downwards.
AACTCTACTCCCAAGAATCGACCTAAGCTATAATCGATCGCAAAGATGCCAGGAAGTTTGAAGCTGATTCCATCCTCTCCGCCCGTGATGGGCCTCAACTGACTTGCCAGAATAAAGGTGAACTCCATAAAGGCCAAGGTCACCATCGCAAAAAAGATAGCCCGTATACGAAGTGAAAAGAAACCGATGAGTACGGAAAGAATACCCGATATCACCACTGCTATCAAAATAGCTAACGCCAAATATCCATAGGAGGTCAATCCCAACTTTCCCATAAAAATGCCGACAAAGTAAGAACCGATCCCAAAATACATAACGTGTCCCAGAGAAACGATCCCGGTGTACCCAAGAATAATATCGTAACTGGCTACCAGTGCCGAAAAGATGATGATCTTTAATACGACATCCGCTATTTCAAAAGAACGGAAGAGGAAAGGGGTAGTCATGAAAAAGGCTAATAAGAGAATTCGTAGGAAGAATGAGGGATTCCTGAAACGCTCTTCTTTTTCCTTTAAGTGAAATATTTGAACAGGATTTAACCCATTCTTTTTCAAATCAAGTTCCTTCTTTAAATAATCCTGTTGGACGGATCAAAAGAATGACGACGAGGAGAAGCATTGTGATCCCTAAGGCAGCTTTAGGAATGAGATATGCCACGTAATTATACGACAGCCCCACCATCAGAGCTCCGACGACGGAGCCGGTCATACTCCCAAGGCCACCAATAATTGCCACGATTAGAGCAAAAACGATTACCTCTCCGCCCATGGCTGGGTTAATAGATTTGACGAAAGTGGCCCACATCCCCCCGCCAATGGCAGCCAGGGCAGACCCAGCCGCGAACACTCCTGTAAAATATCGGTAGATATTGTGACCCATGACTTGAACCATCTCAGGATTTTCCACACCTGCCCGTACGATCAACCCCAATTTTGTTTTTTTCAGTATCGTGTAAATTCCAAAATAGATAATCAAGCCAATCACAATCGCTATGAGAGGATATTTTGATATCACCACGTCGAAGAGATCCCAGGAACCCATAAAGTTCATAGGAACGGGCATCACCTCATCGTTGGGTCCCCATACAATTCGAATCAACTCCTCCATTACAATCATTGCACCCACGGTGATAAAAATCTGAAAGAGATGGCTCCCATAGACAGGACGAATCACTAACCTTTCAGTGACTACCCCCAAGATAGCAACGCCGATACCCGCAACCATCAGGACCAGAAGGAAGATAAGCATATTTGAAAAGATCGAATTTGATCCTCCCCATCCTGTCCATTTATTGATCAGGGAGAATGCGGTGAAACCGATGTAGGCGCCCCAGGCGAAGAGGGCCCCGTGGGCTAAGTTCAGAACACTCAGGAAGCCGAAGATCAATGAAAATCCAGAGGACACTAAAAAGAGGAGCATGCCCATCGCCAGACCAGAGATGGTCAGGGTAATGTAAGTTTTAGGATTGATGAATAGAAGTGGTAGGAGAAAAATGGCGAATCCGATGAATTTTGGAAACCATTGTCTCCATTGAGGACTCATAGTGTTTTTTCCTCCTAAGTGGTCCCTGAAATTCCTAAATACTTTTTCTTCAGTTCCTCATTTCGAATGAGCTCTTCCATCTGACCATTTAGGACCGTTCTCCCATCATCAAATATGTAAAAATCGTTTCCAAGGCTGCTTGCCATATAAAAATTCTGTTCCACAAGAATGATCATCGTCTGTTCCTGAAGTTTTTGGACAGCTTCAATTAAATGGTCGATAACGATGGGGGCTAACCCTTTGGAGGGTTCGTCAATGAGTAAAAGTTCATTCTTATTGACGAGGGGGCGAGAGATGGCCAGCATCTGTTTCTGTCCACCACTTAGAATCCCTGCTTTGGCCTTCCAAAATCTCTTCAGATCAGGAAAGATTTCTAAAATAGTTTCTACCCTCTGCTGGGTACTTTTATCCTCCTGAAACATGGCCACCCGGAAGTTTTCTTCCACAGTAAGAAGATTAAAAAGGCCACGGTCTTCGGGGACGAAACCAATACCCAAACGGGCAATATCGAAAGACTTCATATGGTGAATGGCTTGATTTTTAAAGAGGATGGTACCTTGAGAAGGTGAGAGCAATCCCATAATTGAACGTAACGTTGTGGTCTTTCCAGCCCCGTTTCTTCCTAGAAGGACCGTAACCTTACCAGGATGGACATCAAAGGAGACACCCTGTAAGATATGATGCTTGCCAATGAAAGTGTGAATTCCTTCAACTTTAAGGATCGGTTCAGCCACGAGATCGACCTCCACCAAAATAAGCCTCCTGAACTTCTCGGTTTTTACTGATCGCTTCGGGGGTATCATCGGCGATTAGCTTTCCTTCATGAAGGACAGCGATGGAATCAGAAAGTGCCATCAACACATCCATCTTATGTTCAACAAGAAGGATCGTTTTATCTCTTCGAATTTTTATCTGTTTGAGAATTTCCAGGATAGAAGGGACTTCCTCCAAAGCCATGCCAGCAGTGGGTTCGTCCAAAAGGAGCACCTCTGGTTCCAGAGCAAGTAAGATAGCAATTTCCAGCTTGCGCTGTTCTCCATGCGTGAGGCTACTGGTAGGGACGTTCCACTTCGTATTCAATAGAACCATTTCCAAAAGGTCATAGGCACGGTCTTCGAATTCTAAAAAGGTGAGATAATTTTTCCAAAAGTTAAAACCCATATTTCTCTGAGATTGAACAGCCAATCTGACATTTTCTAGAACGGTTAAGGACGGAAACACATTGGTGCCTTTGAAAAAGACCTTCCCTTCAGTAGGGGAATATTGTCCTGAAATCATGTTAAAGAAAGTGGTCTTGCCTGCTCCATTTGGTCCGATAATTGATTTAAAAGTGAAAGGGAAAATTTGGAGGGTTACATGATCGACGGCGACATGACCGCCGAATCGAATGGTGAGGCTCTTGGTTTCAATGATAGGGGATGGGTTCATAACGCTCTTCGCAAAGGACATCGATTTGTCATTCTGAGCGAAGCCCTGCACCGCATGGTGTACAGGGCGAAGCGAAGAATCTCGGTTTCCCAAGAGACCCTTCACTTCGCTCAGGGTGACATTCCATTAGGGCAGATTAAATATTATTTCTTCACGAGAACCGGAGGTGCCCCTTCCTCCGGGGAAATCTCCCTGATGAAAACTGGGACAGCCCATTCCCTATCCGGCCTTGCTTCTAACCTAAAGATATACATGGACTGCATGGCTTGATGATCCTGGTTACGGAAATACATTCTACCCTTTGGGGTCATGAACTCCATCCCTTCCATTGTAGATATTAACTTTTCGGTATCGGTCGACTTGGCTTTTTCGAAGGCTCTGACGACTGCCATGGCCGCAGCGAATCCTCCGCAGGTAAAGAAGTCAGGAGGTTCTTTGAACCTGGCTTGATGCTCTTTGACAAACCAATCATTAACTGAATTTTTGGGGAGCTCATAATAGTAATAGGCTCCTCCCGTCATTCCTTTTAAGCTTTCGTATGCTTTCAACAATGGAAGAGTGGCCTTTAGAACTGGAAGGATATTACCACCTGTCGTGATCTTGATCCCATATTTATCAACTTTCATGACAGCCATCTGCTCAATGGGGGGGTTCTTTCCTGCCCACACTACGAAAACATATTTTTCACCAGGTTTGTCTTTTAGTGCATCAATGATTCTCTGAACGGAAGAGGTATGATCTGTTTGTGCCATAGGACAATATTCTTCGTGAATCATTTTGGCTCCCAACTTCTCGGCAGCCTCCTTGTAAGCGGCGACCCCATCCCTTCCAAAAGCGTAATCCTGGGCAATAGCAGCGAGATTAATGCCGGGTTTAGCCACAGCCTTTGCATTCGATATAGCGTCCTGTCCTGAATTGCGTCCTGTTCGGAAGATATACCGGTTCCAGGCACTCCCGGTGATGGAGTCTGCCACGGCCGGTTCTACAAGTAGAATCTTCTTGAATTCCAAGGCAACGGGAAGCATGGCCAGTGCGGCTGCACTACTGGTGGTTCCAACAACGAGATCGACTTTATCGTCCGCGTATAACTTTGTGATCAGCCTTTTGGCGACATCGGGTTTCAATTGATCATCTTCAACAATCATTTCTATCTTTCTTCCCATGACTTCATTCTTACCTTTGGTTCCATACTCCAGACCCATCTTAAACCCGGTGAGCATCTGCTTGGCGTAAGCCTCCAAAGCCCCTGAAAAGCCCTGGACAATACCAATTTTTATGGGGGGTTCTGCTCCATAAACCTGAGCACTGAAAAGCATTAACCCAAGAACGATGAACAAGAAAAATCTCAATCCTCCCTTCCTCATAATGATAACCTCCTTTCATTAATGTCTTTTGTTAAAAGTTCCTTCGGTTCAATGCACGTCAATGAAACTTAAATCCTCTCTTTAAGTGTATATTGATTATCACCATTTTAGAAAAGTATCAACTCAAAATCACTCAAAATCACTCCTTCTTGGGAGGCATTGCCCAGGCTATTCCATCCACCACTTCTTTTCCATTCTGGTTAATGCAGGTCGTTATAAATTTCGCCCGATTTTTTTCCTGGACCAGTTCGATGACCTCCACCCTGGCGGTAATGGTATCTCCTATTTTCACCGGAGCGAGGAACTTGATGTCATGGGATAGGTAGATAGTACCATATCCGGGGAGGATATTTCCCAGGATACTGGAGAGAAGTCCAACGGAGAGGAGGCCATGGGCGATCCTACCCTTAAAAATAGTTTTTTCCGCATAGCCCTGGTCAAGGTGAACCGGGTTAAAATCCCCTGTTACTCTGGCAAAATCGTTAATATCTTTCTCTGTAATGGTCTTGGAGAACTGGGCTGAGTCTCCCACTTTAAGTTCGTCGATGGATTTTCCTTTGGTCGTCATGATAAATTCCTTTCGGTAGTTTGAAGACTTTTTCGACTCTTGGCCTTCCTGTCGTGTCTACCGCAGTCAGATAGAAGCAAGGGGGAGCAGTCCTTAAAAACTTAAAAGTCTAATCAATCTCCTTTTTCAGAATTTCTAAAATAGAGGCATTTCAATCTTTGAAGGAATTGACGGTCACGCTCCTTAATCTTTTTTTCTGCTTCTTCAGGTGTGTAGCGGAAGAATCCGTCTCCCGTTTTTACACCAAGTTTCCCTTGCCTCACCTTTTCCCTGAGAATTTCTGGGGGTTCTGTGGATCGGTCAATCTCTTTGAAAAGGTATTCAGCAATATTAAGATAGGTGTCGAGGCCCCCAAAATCGCTTGTCTCCAAGGGACCGAGTGTAGGCAATCGAAAGCCATAGGACCCTTTAACAGCCATATCAATATCCTCAGCCGAGGCAATCCCTTCCTTGAGGCAAAACAAGGCCTCACGGTAAAGGGCAAATTGGAGCCGGTTTACTAAAAAACCTGGTACCTCTTTTAATATTTTGACCGGTTTCTTCCCAATGGACACCAGAAGTTGATAGACCAGATCAACGGTTTTATCTGAGGTGTACCGACCTTTAACGATCTCTACCACTGGAATGATGTGAGGAGGATTATACCAATGGGCGATGATCGCCTGATCCCGGCGTTTGATTCCAGAGACCATCTCTGTCAGGCTTAAACCGGAGGTATTACTGGCAATAATGGTGTGGGAAGGGCAGTACTCATCCAGTTCTTTAAAAATACGTTTTTTCAGGTCCATCATTTCTGGCAAGGCTTCCACCACAAAGTCAGATTCCCTGACCGCTTCCTTAAAATTCTTGTTAGTTTTGATTCTGGATAGGGCTTCCTTTGCTCCTTCAGGTGTGGTAATTCCAAACTCAACAAAGGTATTCAGGTTAGAACGAATCTGTTGGACGGCTTTATCCAATAAGGCATCGCTGATATCGTTTAGGTTTACTTCATATCCCCCCAAAGCGAAGGTCTGACCAATTCCATGGCCCATGATTCCAGAACCAATAACAGCTATATTTTTTATTTGAGAAAGTTTCATTTTAAGCTCCGTTATGGGGTAGTTAGGAAGATGAATCGATTTGTGTGACGTTAGAAGGGACTTATACCATCAAGTATTTTTTTCTTACTTCTTCGTTCTTCCTCAAATCTTCAATGGTTCCTTGATAGCGGATCGTTCCTTTATCCATCACGTAAGCCAGATCACTTAAGGCCGTGGCCAGACCCACATTATGTTCGCAGATGAGCATGGTGGTGCCCAATTTCTTGATCTCGCCGAGTTGCTCTTTCATGGCTTGAATGACCAAGGGAGCCAATCCCTCACCAGGTTCATCCAAGAGAAGGAGCTGAGGATTGGTCATCAAAGTTCGAGCGATGGTGAGCATCTGTTGCTCTCCACCGCTGAGTTGGGTCCCCATGTGGGTGTCCAACTCTTTTAATTTTGGAAAAAAAGAATAAATCCGTTCCAGATTCCAGATGGCTCCTTCTTTTTCTCTCCGGGCGATAAGAATATTCTGCCGGACTGTTAAGTCAGGGAAGATTCTCCGGTCATCCGGTACAAAGCCAATTCCCAGTGGCGCAATACGATACGGGGGTTTCCCGGTGATCTCTTTGCCACTAAACTTAATACTTCCCGAACGAGGAGGTGTTAGACCAATGATACTTCTTAAGGTCGTCGTCTTACCGGCCCCGTTCCTTCCCAACAGACAAACGGCTTCCCCTTCTTTGATATCTATAGAGATGCCGAAGAGGATATGGCTTGTCCCATAATAGGTATGAATTTCTTTGACCTCAAGAATCATGCCGTACCCCCTAAATAAACTTTCTGGACCTCTCCGTTCGCCCTTACCTCTTCGGGGGTCCCATCGGCAATCAAAGTGCCCTGATGAAGGACGGAGATCCTTTTGGCAATGCCGAATACCACACTCATATCATGCTCAGTGAAAAGGATGGTCAATCCTCTCTCCTCAACTAACTTTTTGATAAAAATCATAGTGGTTTCTGTTTCATCAGGAGACATGCCGCAGGTGGGTTCATCCAAAAGCAGGAGTTCGGGTTCGGTTCCCAAGGTGATGGCCAGCTCCAATCGCTTCTTATCCCCATGGGAAATGGAATCTCCTTGTGTGTTTGCTTGATCTGCCAGCCCCACATCTTCTAAGATTCGCCAGACCTCCTCCTTAAAATATTTTTTTGCGGCAGATAAGAAATTGAGTGTAGCTCTTCGATGAGACAATAAACCCATCAACACACTTTCATAAACGCTGAGTTTAGGATAGATGCTCGTGATCTGAAAAGATCGGGTCATACCGAGTTTACATCGATGGTAGGCGGGCCAATTCGTGATCTCCTTGCCTTTGAAAAGGACCTTTCCAGAGGTCGCTCGATGATACCCTGTGATAAGATTGAAGTAGGTAGATTTCCCAGCCCCATTTGGACCGATGATGGCATGGACATCTCCCTTGAGAATTTCGAGAGTCACATCATTAACAGCCCTGAGCTTACCAAATTCTTTTGTTATCCCCTGAGTTTGAAGAAACATATCATCTTTCCGCTAATTGGTTGAGTCTTTCTCTTCGCTCTTTAAACTTCTCCTCAGAAAAACCGAGGATCCCACCGGGCAGGAAGAAGATAATGATTAGAATAAGAGCCCCCATGACAACCGGCCAAAATACAGTGAAGCCAAGAACCCAGGCATGGAAGAACGTCATAATGAACATTCCCAAAATAGGTCCAAAGAAAAGTGATGGTCCTCCCAGAATCGCTGCCATAACCGGTTCACCAGATTTAATCCACATCAATGAGGAGGGCGCCATGGAACGATAAAAGGGTGCCCACAAAACGCCGGCCAGTCCAGCGTAGGCAGCAGCGATCACAAAAGCGATCAACTGGTATCTGGCGATATTGATGCCCAGGAATTCCGTCCTTTCAGGATTGTCACGCATTGATTTAAGAGTATAACCAAAAGGTGAATTAACAATTCGCCACAGGATGAAGGTCGCAAAGATAAATACGACGAGAATGAAAAAATAGTAGTTGATGGGTGACTTGAGTAGATCGGGTGGGAAGACACCCTGGATACCGTCATCCCCACCGGTGAAATCATGCCATTTATAAATGACAAAAAAGAGGAGCTGACCAAAGGCAAGGGTTAAGATGGAGAAATAGATTCCTCTCAAACGAACACAAAAAAATCCAATCACCAAGCCCAAAATACTCGCCATTACAATCCCGGCTAAAAGGCTGAGCCAGAAATTGAAGTGGGCTTTTGTAATAAGCATGGCTACCGTATATCCTCCAAGCCCATAAAAGGCAGCCTGACCGAAAGAGAGTTGCCCCATGTAGCCAAAAAGAAGATTGAAGCTCAAAGCCAGCAGGCTCATAATGAGAGCCTCGCCCAATATAGTGAGGTAGAACTCTGAAATGACAAAGGGGGTAACGATGGCCGCGATGATGAGTAGTGCTAACCACCACCCCGTCTTTATCAATGAGCTTTTTTCGTCAGTACGGTTTGTTTCCATCTCTATCTTTCCGGTCTTCCGAAGATTCCCCAGGGACGAATGATGAGGACGATGGCCATGACAATGAAGATAAAGGCCAGTGCCAATTCTGGTTTATACATGATGCCAAAGGAATAAACCTGTCCAACAATAAAAGACCCTAAAAGTGTTCCTGGAAGGCTTCCCATTCCTCCAATGACAACGACGGCGAAACATTCTACGATGATCTCGATATCCATACCCAGACGAATTGCTCCAAAGGGTGCTGATACAGCTCCACTCAATCCAGCGATCAGTGATCCCAGGACGAATATCCATGTAAATAGCCACGGAATAGGTATTCCTAAAGCCGACACCATCTCCCGGTCGCTTGCAGCCGCCCTGATGATGTCGCCCAGACGTGTTCGATAGACAAGCCACCAAAGGAAGACCACAAGGGCTAAGCCTAATAAAATGATAAAGAAATTATAAGAAGGGAATGGGAATCCGAAAAGGAAAACAGCTCCTGTGAAAGGCTTGGGTCTCGGGATCGAGAGGAATTCTCCGCCCCACCCCCATTTGACGATATCAGTAATAATCAAGATGATAGCATAAGTGGCCAAAAGTTGCTCAGGCCAACCTCTGGAATATAGACGTCTTAACAAGAAAAATTCTATGATAAGGCCAATCCCTGCCATGATCAAAGAAGCGAGGATCGTTGCAATATAGAAGCCGACGACCGGGATGAGCAGGTGCTTCCAGATGGAATATGTGATAAAGGCCCCGAGCATATAAATGGAGCCATGAGCAAAATTGAGGACCCTCAGGACACCGAAGGTGAGAGAAAGGCCCGAGGCGACGAGAAAGAGCAACGCGCCTCGGGCAATTCCACTCATGAACTGATTAAAAAGGACATCAAAAGACATCTATACTCACCGTGAAGCGTAAACGGTGAGGCGTAAAGGGATAATACCTTCCCCCTAACGCCTTACGCTTTACAGGTTTATCTAACTACTCCTGTTTTTTTCCAGATCTCTCGCACACTGGCTTCAGGCCGGATGACTTGTTCTCCAGGGATTCGAGAGATGTCTTTCCAGATTTTAAATGGGTAGTTGGGATCTTTAGCAATTGTTCCCTGATAGCACGGTACTGTTCCCATATGATCTAAGGGCCGAATAGTGAATTTTCCCCTTAATCCATCGAGGGATGTGCCCTCCATGGCCTTGATAACTGCCTCGGTTTCAATGGTTTTGGATTTTTCGATGGCCGCCTTAAAAAGGTAGAGAGTGTCATAAGCCATGACAGACCATGAATCTGGATATGCCCCACGGACTTTTTTAAACTTTTGGACAAACTCCATCATCTTTGGATTGGGGTCCATGAAGAAACATCCTCTTCCAAAACCAAATGTTCCTTCAGGTGCATCTTCGCCTAAAGCTAATAGAACAGGAAGGTCAAACAGTGCAATCATTGGGAACTTTTCGAAAAAGCCATAAGGTTTGGCCTGCTTGGTGAAGGCCACCAAGTCTCCACCAAAAAGGGAACCATGAACTGCATCGGGTTTTTTGGCCATAATAGCAGTAATAAATGAGGTGAAGTCTGTTTCACCGGGCTTTGGCCAAGCCTGATAGAGAATTTCAGCATCCGGTACCAACCTTTTGATCTCTTCTGCAAAGGCAGCTTCTTCACGACGACCGAACTCATAATCCGGGCCAATCGTGCAGAACTTTTTTGCTGTAGGGACTTTTTTCATGAGATAACGTGTGTTAGCAGTGGCCTCCATATAGGTATTGGGGACGACTTGAAAGATGTAAGGTGTGAATTTGTCAACGGTCATCCCTTCAGTATTGGCTATTCCCACCACCCTCATTACTTTAGCCTCGGAATGTACCACCTGCATTGCCAGAGATACACCACTGCTGCATGGCCCCATAAGGAAATTTACTTTCTCTCTGAGGATCAAATCCTTTGTCTCTCTTGCACCGACATCGACCTTCGCCTCTGTATCCCGGACGATCAGATCAAGTTTCCTTCCCAGGATGCCGCCCTTGGCATTGATCTCATCCATGGCGATCCTGATGCCATTGATAGCCGATTCGGAATACATGTAGCAAGGTCCAGCGAAGTCATAAATGGCCCCGATCTTAATGGGGTCCTTCGTTGCTGCGGGTGCCGCTTTTGCAGGAGCCTTTGCCGGTTCTTTGGCTGGCGCTGGTTTAGCCTGAGCCATCACCATAGATACTGAAATGATACTCAAGATAAAAACTAAAACCGTCAAAATCGCAAACTTTCTCATTCTAATCCTCCTTTCTTTAAATTGTTTCAAAAATAAGATCTTCCCCCTCCTTCAACAGGGCATCAAATATAATGAAAAGAAAAAGATGTCAAGGAAAATCTATCCATAAATCTCAGGATGGGATTGAACCTCCTTGATGAAATCCTCAACGGTTTCTTTAAGAAGAAATTTGGTCTTCCAGCCCCAATCCTCAGAGGCTTTCGTCTCTCTCAGATATTTTGGCCAGCTCCGAACAATTTCGGTCAATTCCCGGTCTGGCTTGAATTTGATGTCTGACTTTGGGAGAATCCGTTTCACTTCGTCGTAGATCTCTTTTGCCGTCGGTGAAAAACCAGCAATGCAGTAGACCCTTCTTTTTAATCTGGCATTGTCCGCTTCATATAACCCGATGAGACAATCGACACAATCTTTGATATAGAGTAAGGGCATAATGACATCTTCTTCCACAAAGACCGAATAAGGTCTTTTGAGAGCAGGCTCAGAAATCATGAGGGTGCTATAGGCCGATGCTCCTCCGGCACCCCTTCCCGGCCCAATGATAGAGGGCAATCGGACAGCTCTGAAGTCAACGCCGAATTTTCTTTGATAATATTCTCCCAATCTTTCAGAGAAGACCTTTGTGACCCCATACATGGAGATGGGCATCTGGATCGTATCCTCATCCACCGTATGGAGACCGAGGCCATAAGAAGCGATGGTGCTGGTGTAAACCACTCGCTTCACATTAAATAACCTTGCTGCTTCAAGGATATTAAATGTTCCCCCTGCATTAACGTTGTAGGCTGTTATCGGTTTTTCTTCAGCGGAAGCAGAGAGGAGGGCACCTGTATGATAGATGCCGTCAATTTTGTATCGTTTGACGACTTCCATAACCTCTGCCCATGAAGCAAGGTCGCCCTGGACGGTCTTTACCTTATCCTTAATATCCTTGACCAGGGGAGAGGAACTCATGACGTCAAACAGGACAACCTCTTCTCCTTTTTGCAAAAGAGCGTGCGCAAGATAAACACCGATAAACCCCAAACCGCCAGTAATGAGCTTAGCCATTGTGAGACTCCTTGTAAAGTTTAGATTTAAAAAGATCGGACCAAGATTGGATAACCCCCCATAGGTTGAACAGCCTCTGACAAGTTAGAAAATATTTAATCTTTTGTAAAGAAAAAAATTTACCCTCCTTCATCTTCATAGAGAGGTATAACTTTGAGAGAGCTGAGTTGAATCGTTTTTACTCCTTGAATATCTCTGAGAGGAGTTAAGATCCTCACCACCCTTTTTTCCTCAAAATAATTTCTTGTTACCCCCAGAGCCAGAGCTTCATCGTTACTATCCTTCAGTCCGATAAGAAGTCCATTGATTCGTAATGACCAATCAAGAGGGATGGGGTCACCATTTGGGTCAAGGACTTCTCCTTCTATTTGGACTTTTTCGATTCCCAATTCCTGGATCACAGAATTCTTAAAATAATCTCGAAATTTATTGGTTCTATTGATCCTCCGCTCCTCCAAAGACTTAGGTTTTACCTGGTCAGATAAAGGCAGACGAAGGATTTTATAAAAAGGGTTACCCTCATAAAGTTGTAATAAAGGCTCTATTTCGTCAGATTTTTGTAAAGCCATGATAAACCGCGGGGAAAGGAGATCGATTTTTCTTCTTTTTAATTCTTTCCCTGTTTCACCCAAAATGAACCCGGTGGTATCCACGATAATCACCTCAGCTCCGTATGAAGGAGCTTTATCCACCATCCTTTTTACTCCTTTTAGATGGATCGGGAAATATCCTTCGGGTGTGGTAGCGCCGACAAAGAAGATTTCCGGGAGTGATAATACGACTTCCCAATCTGGATGCGATTTGAATACAGCAAGACCAATGGTAGTCGGAGGGCCAAGAAAGGATTGCCCGATGTCTGCATCAACCAAAGCAACCTTTAATCCCCGTTGGCAAAGATTGAAGATCAAAAATTTTGCAAGAGTGCTCTTCCCTGTATCGGTTGCTCCAAGAATAATCGCAACACCTTTTTCTTCTTGCAAGACATCAAGGACATCAAACCACTTTTTCGGGGCAAGAATCTCCATGAAATTTAATAATCATAAGAATATAATTTTTTATTATTGGGCATAAATCTCCTTACAGATTTTGATTCCCGCCACAGCATCGGGAGCATAATAATCCGCACCAACGTACTCCCGAACCTGTTCGTCAGTTGGCGTACCACCAATGATCACTTTTACTTGGTCTCTTATTCCGGCTTTCTTTAACATATCCACTACGTTCTTCATCTCTTGGAAGGCAAGATTCAGCAAACAACTCAGTCCCAACACTTTAGCCTTGGTTTCTTGAAGTATCTCCACGAATCTTTCCGTACCCACATCCACCCCCAAGTCTATCACCTTAAAGCCAGCATTCCGCAGAAGGGTTACCACGATGTTTTTTCCAATATCATGGATGTCTCCCTTCACTGTTCCAATCACTACCTTTCCACCTAACTCACCTAGATCAACGTGTTCAAATAACGGTTCCAACTGTACCATTGCCTCTTTCATAATATGGCTCGAATAGATGAGCTCGCTTATAAAATATTCGCCAGAAGCGAAACGCTCCCCGACTTCTATCATCCCATCATTTAATTCTTTCACGATTTCCAGAGGAGGTATTCCCCTTTTTAGTTTATCTTCGACGATAGCGTTGACACGGTCCTTTTCAAGATTAACTAATGCTTTCGCCAAATCAGTCAACTGTACCATGAGTAAACCTCCTCCGAATGATTAATTGAATTTCGACTCCACATTCCAATTTACCAATCCCAGAAGCGAAGCCAGCAAAATGCTCTCTGTTCCAACGTTTCCCAAACCCCCTTGATCAACGTCTCATCGCCCATGACCCCACCGAATTCTTTTAATTTAACTTCCCAAGGCGTTATCACTCTCGGTGAGGGAATTTTACCGACCGAGGGGGCCGGGACCTTTTTGAGCTTTGGTTTTAATGTATCGCTATACTTTCCATACTCTAATGTAGCATCGATGTAAGCCCGAAAATTCTCAGGTTTTGTAGAATAAGGGATCCCACATCCACCGTTAAGAATGAAACCTCCGTCCCTACCGGCGGTCTCGCATAGTTCCTTTACTCGGGACCGAATCTCTTCGGGTGTCCCAAAAATGAACATTCGGTCTAGTATGCCCCCTGCGAGGCAAACATTATTCCCGATCTCTTTTTTAGCCCGAGAAATATCGGCCTTATTGTCGATGTCACAAAGTATCTTCCCTCTTGGGAATTCATTCCAATGGTGCCAGTTAGGTGTCCAATTTCCTTCGAGATAGGCACGTACGGTGTAGCCTGCCTCAATCAGGAGCGTTATCGCCTTAAACAACGAAGGCCAATAGAACGTATCAAACTGTTTAGGGGAGAGAAAGGGGTGGTTACCTCGATGGAGGGGCATGAAAATGGGGTATTGTTTAAGGGGGTTTGCTGTAGCGATTGCACAACTAACCGAATCGGGTATCAGGGCATCACAGGCTTCCAACAATTTATCTGGCCTCTCAAAGAGATCAATCATGATTCCCTGTAAACCTCGATAACCATCAGCTAAGGTATCAAAAGGTGCTAACATAACTCCCTGGAAAGGTTGGGGCAGGCCATACTTCTTTTCAAGATTTAGGACCTTTTCCCTCATCAGTTGAGCCATCAACATGTAAGCCATACCGCCCTTCAGAAAAGCCATGTACGAGCGCGAAGAACCTCTCTCCTTAAGTTCGCCTAAGACTCGGGGGAGACGATGCTCGATTAAAAACTCCACTGGGTTGTTGATCAACAGGTCGTATTCGTCAGCTTTCATCCACTCCCCTTCAACAAATTGGAAATCCGTATTTGGAGGAAGGTCTTGTCCCGGAAGCCTATATAATTTGAAACCCACAGAGTCGAAAATAGGCGCCCATATTCGTCCAGAACGCAGGAGATCTATCTCTGGGAAGTCTTCTGCAAATTTGGACTCGGCAGCAATCCATTTATTGATGTCATACATAATCTCTTGACGTGTATAACCGGCATAGACCTCAGCGAAGTAGTTGGAACCTGTGCCTGCAACAATCATCCGATCGGTTGGCTCTAAAGCTATCGTTGCATGGTAACGCGCCAATCTCTCCTCAAACATTTGTTGAATTTCATCAGACATATTCACCTCCAAAAATCTTGGATTGTTATACCTCTCATTTTGACTGTCCTACATCATTCAATATTTATCACCGTACTCATTATTCTGCAGAGGCCTTTGTACCAAGGTAGGTTTTTATTACCTGCGGATCGTTTAAAACTTCTTCGGGATTTCCTTCTGCGATTTTTGTTCCAAAGTTTAAAACAACGATTCGATCGGTGAGGTCTCCTACTAACTGCATGTCATGTTCCACCCATATGATTGTTACCTCAGTTTCGCTCTTTATTCTCAGAATGAACCGGGCCAAATCTTCCTTCTCCTGGCGATTCATTCCAGCAGATGGCTCGTCCAATAGAAGGATCTGAGGGTCCATGGCAAGTGCTCTGCCTAGCCCAACGATCTTTTGGATCCCGTACGGCAGACCAGAACTTTCACTTTTTCGGTATCTTCCCAGCTCTAAAAACTCGATGATTTTCTCCACCGATTCACGGTGTCCTATCTCTTCTTTTATCGTTTTTCCCCAAAAAAATCCATTGGCAATTAAACCGCTTTTCATCTTAACATGTCTGCCTACAAGAATGTTATCGAGGACGGTCATATGCCTGAACAGTTCCGAAAGCTGGAAAGTTCGCGCCATACCGATCTGTGCCACATCATATGGCTTTAATCGGGATAGGTCATGATTATTAAATAAAATACGTCCTCTCGTCGGGTTATAGATGCCACTGATGCAGTTAAGTAAACTCGTCTTTCCCGCACCGTTGGGACCTATGACTGCGAACAGCTCTCTCTTATAAACATTCAGAGAAATGTCATTAAGGATTTTTAATCCCCCGATTGACAGATTAATGTTTTCTAAACTTAGATGGATTGGCCTATCCATACCACCTTCGAGTGCGTCGGTATTGCTTGACATCCCGATAACTCTTTCTTGATTTCAGGTCCCCTTGTCCTAAATAAAATTCCTGAATGTCCTGATGATTCTTGAGCCTGCTTGAATCACCTGCAAAGACAATACGGCCATTCTCAATTACATAACCATAGTCAGCTATTTCAAGGGCGGCTAAAGCATTCTGCTCCACCAAAAGCACAGTGACTTCTTGTTGATCTCGAATGACTTTTAAAAGATTCATCAGCTCATTTACAATGATGGGGGCCAACCCTAAGGACAGTTCATCCACAAGCAATAACTGAGGTCTACACAATAAGGCCGTGGATAAGGACAACATCTGACGTTCACCCCCGCTCAGGTAGCCTGCAAGACGCTTCCTGGCCTCACGGATGGGAGGAAAATATTCAAAGATGAGACGGTACAAATCCTGTCTCTTCATTCGGTTTTCGCCAGGAGAAATACATACTTCTAAATTCTCTTCAACGGTCAGGTTCTCAAAAATCTTACCCCATTCCGGAACCAAAACAATACCTTTTGTAGTGATTTCGTGAGGAGGCTTATTCTGGATTTTCTCCCCTTGAAATTCAATAAAACCTTCAGTTACTTTCGCATCATCAACCCCTAAGAAACCAGATATTGCTTTCAATGTCGTAGTCTTACCTGCCCCATTCGTCCCCAGCAATGCTACAATATGATTTTTATAGACTTTCAGCGAGACACCTTGGATGGCAGTTGAAACGTTGAGATAGACCACCTCTAAATTTTCAACATTGAGCAAAATTCCATCGTCGGTCTGGGCCATCCAATTATCTCCCCAAAGGCTTATACTTAAACGGCCAAAGGATGAAGTAATTTCTTATTCTATTCCAGATGCTCACGAGGCCACCGGGTTCCAACACTAAAAAGATAATCATGATCAATCCAAAACTTGCATATTGTATAGCGAACATATAGGTTGTTAAGCGAGTGGGAACATGAAGCATCTTTCCGATGGCGTCGATTGCATAGGGTAACAGAACAACAAAAATTGTTCCAAAAACAGTCCCAAGGATTGACCCTAATCCTCCTATAATAATCATGGCAATGTATTCAATGGTCATGAACAGAGAGAAAGCCTCAACAGAGACGAACCCTCGGTAGTAAGCAAAAAGACAACCAGCAATGGATGTCATGATAGAACTTGTGATAAATGCGTAGAGCTTATAAAAAGGTACTTTAATCCCAAGTGCCTCAGCCACCACTTCCCGATTTCGGATTGCTATCCAAGCCCTGCCAGACCGTGAGCGCACTAAGTTAATTGAAAATAGAACCACCAAGATGTCAACAAAAAGCAGAATTAAGTACCAAAGGTGGGGATCCTCTATCTTAAATGAGCCAAATGACGGAGGATTAATAATAACACCCGTAGCAAAACCTCTCTTCGTCTCATATTCTGCTCCCAGATAGGAAACGATGAAGTGCATGGCCAACGTACTTAAAGCTAAATAGAGTCCCTTCAATCTTAACGAAGGAAGCCCAAAGATAATTCCCAGTATTGCTCCGACAAGTCCAGAGGCTGGAAGAGTGACAAAAATAGGGGCATTGAGCTCTTTGAAAAGGATGGCGGTGGTGAAAGCACCCGCTGCAATAAACCCTGCATGTCCAAGGGAGATTTGTCCAGCATATCCTGTTAGCAACATCAAGGCGGTGGCTCCGATCAGCGCCAAGAAAACTTGATTGGCTAAGTCCAAAAGAAATGCTGAAGCAATGAAGGGGAAGATGATCAATCCTACTATGAATAGGATCAGAAATACCCAATGGGTACGAGTCTCTACTAAAGATAAGTCACTTGCATATGAGGTTTTGAAGCATCCGCTTGCGAAGGCCATTAAACTCTTTCTAATTCTTCCTTGGTACCCAAAAGCCCCCAAGGTCGAATCAACAACATTACTAATAGGACAATAAAGGGGGCTGATTCACTTGCCTGAGGGCTAATATAATTGATGGCAAGAATTTCTGCCAAAGCGACGATAAAAGCCCCTGGAATAACCCCCACTAAGCTATCTAATCCTCCGACCAAGACCACTGGGAACGCCTTCAGGCCGATAACAAACATTCCGGGTTCTAATCCGGAGTCGCAGGCCTGAATCATCCCCGCGAAGCCTCCGCTTAAGGCTGCTATCCCCCATGAAAACGCATAATACTTGTGAAGTTTAATTCCTCTTCGAGAGGCTAATAAGGGGTTTTCTCCTACTGCCCGCATCCTAAGTCCCCAACGAGTAAATTTTAGACAGAAGAATAAAACCAGATACAAGAAGGTGGCACCGAGAATCTTTATAATGCCAAACGTCGAGATCACGGCTTCTTCCATTAATCGATGGGAAGAATTCTCCATACCCAGATGTTGGAGGGGATGCCAAAGCTGTGAAGTCCAGATCAAAGTCATCAGTCCTCGCAGAAGGATACCAAGAGCGACGGTTACGAGAACTGCTGCAAATACAGACTCCCCTGCCATGAATCTCATCAGAAAAAAGTATATGATGAAACCCAGGGTTAGACTAAAAATACAGGCCAATAAGAAAGATGGAATGGGACTTGCATATAAACCCATGGTCACTGTGAAAAGAAGGTAACCTCCAAGGGCCATCAATTCTCCATGGGCTAAATTTAAGACGCGACTCGCTCTGTAAATGAGTACATATCCACAACAGATCAGACAGTACAATGAAGCGAGGACGATTGTGTTCAGAATAATCTGCATGGAAATGAATGCCCGTATCTGAAACCCATGGGCTACAAAGGAGTAGAATACATGTAATGGTTTTTAAGGAGTTTTGGCTTATAGATCGTTCGACCAAAACTCTTCAGCAGGCCGAGGGTAAGTAGGTCTCGGCCTGCCGAAAGAAAGTTACTTGACCTCTAAGGGAGTCCAATCCTTAACGATTACAATCCCGTTTTTCTTTGAATCCCATTTGTAGACTCTATAATAAGTCGCAGTCCTATAATGGTTGTCCAGGGTCCATGCGAGAGGTCCTCCTTTAAGGCCTTTTATATCGACCTTGAGCTGATTCATAGCAGATCGGACTTTCTCTGGGTCCGGCGGCCAAGGGGTCTTCTTTAATATTTCCTCAAGAACCGTTGCCGCAATCCAGCCCTCCGCAAGCTGTGTGTAAGGGAAGATGCTTTTCTCCTTTTCACTGGCTGCCTTTATTTTCTTGTGGATCTCGCTGTTGTCAGCGAAGAAGGCATTGGTTCCGAAAACATAGAAACCATCATCTTTCAGTCGCCTGAGTTCATCTTCCGCATTGATATGGGCGTAAGCTAAATACTTACCCTCCCAGCCGAGCTTGCGCAATGCTTCGAAAACCCTCACTTCACATCCCCATGGAGCCCACGCATAAGCCCAGTTAGCACCTGCACTCTTGATCTTGGTTGCAAATGGAGTGTAGTCCGGGGTAGGGGGAGGAGTAACTTCTTTATCTACAGCCTCGATCCCCATGGTTTTGGACAACTCTTCGGCAAAGTCGATCTCACCTCGCGAAATAGGTATATTCATAGCCACCAGGCCTAATTTTACCGGACCTTTTGCCTCTCCTTTGATGAACGAAAGCGCAAAGCGGCTGTCATACTTTGCACCAAATGCAGTTGAACAATATTGATAAGGATCTGCTTTGGGAGGGTATACGTTATCGGGACAGACACCTCCTGCAAAAAAAATCGGTACCTTGAACTGCTGAGCCACCTGTACCATCGGAGCATAGGTACTGGATAGACTGGCATTGATCAGAAGGAGTACCTTATCCTGAGTTACTAATTTCTTTGCATCAGCCGCAGCTTTTGAGGGCTGGGCTGCATTGTCCTCTATGATTAACTTCACAGGATGGCCGTTAATTCCTCCCCTGGCATTGACTTCCTTGAAATAGATATCCAATGCATCTTTTACAGGTCCATAAGTCTCTGCCCCAGGTCCTGTCACAGCCATGCTGCACCCAACCAGATAAGCCTCTTGGGCAAATGCCGGTGTTGAAAGAATTGCTATTAAACAAACCCGCACTACAATTCCAAATAGACTTTTCTTTGACATGTCGCACCTCCTATTTTATTTTGATTCCTTAATTGGATCCAAGGTTATCGGGTTAATAAATTACATTCCTAAATGTCTGTAATGTTATTATACATAGATTCGATAAGAGTTCTAAACTTCTGGTACATAAGTTCACGCTTAATCTTTCTTGTCGGGGTGACCGGTCCTCCATCTTCGGCCGGAATCAATTCAGTGGGTATAATCCTAAAAGCTTTTACTTGCTCGTGAAAGGGTAGATTCTCATTTGCTTTTCCTATCTCCGTCCCAATGAATTTTATAATATCGGGGTGCTGTATCAAGCTTGCAAAACCGGTAAAAGGTATATTGTGTCGACTTGCCCAATCCGATACAGTTTCGAAATCAATTTCAATCAGGCAGGACAGGTATTTATAGCTATGGCCGAAAACCACAGCTTCGCTGATATAAGGGTTGGATCTTAAAACATTCTCAATGTACATCGGGCTGATTTTCTTCCCATCAGAAGCTATTATGAAATCTTGGACACGGTCTATGATTCTGAGATTTCCATCCGATGTCCATTCCCCCACATCTCCTGTGTGGAACCATCCATTATCCTCCAGAACCTCAGTGGTGAGTTTATCATTATTCCAATAACATTCGAACATTTGTTTTCCGCGGACCAGAATTTCCCAGCTTTCTGAGAGCTTAACTTCCCAGCAAGGCAGAGCCACACCAACATTTCCAGGTCTGGGAAAATGCGATCCCTGCCCAGAAATAATACCTCCTCCGGTTTCGGTAAGCCCATACATCTCAGACACATTTACTCCATAGATCTGCCACAATGCCATGACCTCCGGCGGAAGAGGTGCACCTATTGAAAAGGCAATTTTAATTTTGTCGAACCCAATTTTGTTGAGGATGGGTCTCAATACGGCTTGGTAACAGATAAAATAAGCGAGGTTTAATAAAAGGCTCTTCCTACCGTCCCAAACATTTTTCATATGGCGCCGGCCTATTTTTATAGCCATACGATAAGCAAGTATTTTTAAACGGCTGGAATTTTCGATCCCAACAAAGATACTTGAAGCAAATCTTTTAAGGTATCTTGGTACGGTGAATAAAACGGTCGGGGCGATTTCAAAAAATGTTTGGCTAAAATCCCCAATGTCCTCACCATAGTGAGGAACAATAGGTGAAAGCAAGGGCAATGTTAATGCAACCATTTTACCGAGAGCGTGACATAATGGGAGGTATACCACCGTCCGATGCGGAAACTCCGCCAAAATGGGATAACGTTCAATCAACGTGTAAGCAACGGCTAAATGGTTTCCATGACTCATGAGAACGCCTTTGGGATTACCTGTCGTTCCCGAAGTATAAGCGATGAACAATCCATCTGAAGGTTTAACCCTGTTAACCATTTCTTCAAAGGCCCCTGGCATTATCTTGAGCTGAGCCTCCCCATTTTGTACAAGCTTTTCATAGCTGATCAATGATGGATGGTCATACATGAATATCCCCTTGGTGTCAAAAACAATGATATGCCTCAAGTTGGAAACCTTATCAAAAAGGGGAAGAATACGGTCTAAATATTCTTGGTTCTCAGCAATGAACATACAAGCTCGGCCATCATTCATCATATAATGTAATTCATTTGGCGGAGAAGTAGGATAGATCCCATATGTTACGGCGCCTAACGATTGAGCAGCCAGCTCACAAATTACATATTCCTCACATGGGTCTCCCATCAATGCAACGCAATCACCATGCTTGAGTCCCAGTTGTATAAATCCCGCCGCACAACTGGCAACCATCCGATGAAACTCCAACCAAGTGCGTTCTCTATAAATACCAAGTTTCTTTGTTCGAAACGCTACCTCATGGGGAGTGTTTTTTACCCTCTCCAGAAAAAGTCTCGGAATGGTCTTATTTCTTAACTCTTGGTATTTTGGGGAATAATCCATTTCCTCTTAGGCGTTATAGATAGGAATCTATTTATTGAAAAGTTTCCATTAGATATTTGTATAAAAACCAAGAAATGTCAACGGGTGGGATTTCCTGGTAGCTATTTCAGAGAGGTATTTAAAAAGTTGAGAAATATATGGCAAAAACTTTATAGGCAGAATATTTTTCAGCCTCCGTTCTTATCTTAAACAAAAATCTAATATGAAAAGCGCCTTGTTTTCACGATTTTGGAATCCCCTCTGGACTCCAACCTCTCAGGGCGTAGTAATCCTGAAGCATTCTTTGAAGGTCTTCTCTTCGGATCGTCTTTCCATCTTTGCCTAAAGGTTCATCAAAAAATCTCTTTGGAAGGGTGTCCTCCTTCGGGGTGAGGCCTTCACGGAGATTGAACCTTCGGGTTTCGTTCTGAATTGTGGATGAAATTTTTCTCAATCCATTTTCATCCATTTTTAGGCCTGTGGTCATCTCAACGATCGTCGACAGGTAACTCCAATCCCAGTAGATGTCCCGATAGAATCTGCATAGGATCAAGGAGTCGTGGATATTAAAGCGATCTTCGAATTCGAGAAAGAGTTTTGCCTTTCCCTCCATCTGATCCATCGGGATCATCCCGGCAAGTTCAGCCTTATAGAAGGTGGTTCTTAAATGACAAGCTCCACGATCTGAAGTGGCATTGGCGAGCCCCATTCCCTTAAGGACTCTTGGATCGTAACCCGCAGGGTCAAGGCCTTTCACGTGGATGGCCACATCTTCCATCTCCCAGGTTTTTGCAGCATGCCGGATTCCTTCTGCTAAAATAGCACCGACCCCTTTCTTCGATGCGATATCATAAAGAAGTTGAGCGATCTTATCCACAGCTCCCCAAGTAATCTTTTCTTTAATCCGGCCGATCTCTGAAGCTTCAATGGCAAAGGCGCATAGGCTCCCGGCAGAGATGGTGTCCATACCCAGGCGGTCACAGATATCATTGAGATAAGCGATCTCCTCAATCTCATGGATCATGCATAGCCCACCAAAGGCATAGATCGTTTCATATTCAGGTCCCTCGATTTTTAGGCCTTTATGCCTCCCCTCTTTAACTTCGCTTAGATCTCCACAGGCTATAAAGCAACGGAGACAGGCAGTGGGTCTGACCTGACACCGTTCGAGAAGAGCTTCTCCGCTGATCTTCTCCCATCCCTCAAAAGTTCCGAGATGCCAATATTTTGATGGAAACGCACCTACTGAATTAGTGATAGCCACCAATTGAGGTGTGCCTAGCCTTCTATAATTTTGAACTCCTGGATTATCTTTTCCACGCTCTAAAGTCTCCTTTGCAAACTGCTCGACCCGATCAGGATAGGCGATCTCCTTTTTCTTTTCACCGTGAAAAACAATGGCTTTCATTTTTTTGGAGCCCATCACTGCACCGACTCCGGTCCTTCCGAGGGATCGCCAGTAATCATTTTCAATGACAGCATATCGGACCAGATTTTCTCCAGCAGGACCAATGACCAGAGCACCCGCACCCTTTTGATTCACCCTTTTTAAAACTTCATCCTCTGTGGAGTAGGTATCCTTTCCCCAGAGGTCTTTTGCCTCATGGAAGATAACCTTTTGGTTAGAGATCTCGATCCAAACTGGTTCACTCGATGCCTCATCAAAAATAAATGCATCATAACCTGTCCGGCTCATCGGTTCTGCTACTTTCCCGCCGGAGTAAGACTCAGAAAAGATTCCGGTCAGGGGAGATTTGGTGAAGACACCATGCCGGCAGGAACCATAGATTCGGGTATTGGTGATTGGGCCAGTACAGAAGATGAGTTTGTTATTTGGAGAAAGGGGATCAACGCCAGGAGGATTTTCTTTCATAAGGAGATAAGTACCGAATCCCTTCCCACCCAAATAGGTTTCATAAACCGAATCAGGGAGGGCCTCCTCTTTAAAGGTTTTTGTTTTGAGATTGATCCTAAGAATTTTATTAAAGAAGCCTTTCATTTGATTTGCCTTTCTGATGGAAGATTAGTAAGCGGATTTGTAAATGACGACAGCATCTTCGAGGATAACTTTTCTTGGGTTATTCGCCAATAGTCTTGTTACTTTCATGGCTGCTTCGGCTAACCGGGGAATCGCGTCCTCCGGGATTCCAACATCTCTGAGCCTCCTTGGGACTCGAATGTCTTCGGAGAGGCGTTCTATAAATCTCACTGCTATTTCTGCTCCAACTAATTCAGAGATTCTTTCTACCTTTTCTCCAAAGGCTTTTGCCATCTGAGCAAACTTATGAGGGCATCCCAATATATTATAACGCATCACATAGGGAAGCATCAATGTATTGGTGAGTCCATGGGCAAGATGGAATTCTCCTCCGAGGGGATAAGCAAAGGCATGGACAGCACCGACGCCAGCATTGGCAAAGGCTATTCCTGCGAGGAGGCTTCCCTCCATCATGTTCGTACGGGCAGGCAGATTTTCACCGTGTGCATAGGCCATCCTTAAATTTTTTGAAAGGAGTTCCATGGCTTTGAGAGCAAAAAGGTCTGATAAGTTAGTAGCGTTTATAGAATAGTATGCCTCAATGGCATGGGTTAAAGCATCCATTCCTGTGAAGGCTGTCACGGAAGGGGGAAGGCCGATGGTAAGTTTGGGATCGACGATGGCGACCTCAGGGAAAAGGGTAGGGCTGACGATCCCTTTTTTCAATTTTTCTTTTGTATCGGATAAAATGGCGATGGGGGTGACTTCGCTTCCCGTCCCCGCAGTGGTCGGAATAAGGATCACAGGGACTCCTGGATTGGGGACGAGATCGATTCCAAAAAAGCTGTCTATCTTTCCGGTATTGGTGATCATGATCGAAGTCACTTTGGCGATGTCAAGAGAACTCCCACCTCCGAAGCCGATGATGAGATCGATTCCCTCTTTTTTGGTCTTCTCAACGCTCTTTTCAACGACTTCAATTCTGGGATCCGGTTCCACGCCATCGAAAATAACAAAAGGAAGACCAACGGACTGAAGGGATTTCTCAACGCTTTCGAGAAGGCCAGCCTGAATAACGCCTGGATCGGTGATGATCAGAACTTTCTTCGCTTTTAGAAGTTGAGCTTCAGTACCTATTTTTTCAACCGCTCCCAGTCCAAAAAGAATTCTCCTGGTTGTCCTGAATAGGCTGAGTTTTTCTATCATGGTATCCAACCCCCCTTGAATCCGTTTGGATCGTTAATTTTGTTGAGATTGTTTAAATCGTTCATTTCTTCAATCGATCAAAAGATTCTAATCTAAATGGTCATAACGGTCTAACTGTATTAAAACTACTTCCCAACAAGCTTTAAGAGTCTTTCGTTTTCGAGGATTTCCCGAGGATGTCCCTCAAATATAATTTCTCCTCTTTCTATAATATAGGTCCTCTCTGTGACCTGCGATACGATTCGGACGTTCGATTCTCCTAAGACAATAGTCACTCCCAATTTTCTAATCTGATTTAATGCTTCCATAAAATGATTTACTACGAGAGGGGCCAGTCCTTCGAAGGCCTCATCCAAAAGTAATAATGAGGGATTGAGTGCTAAGGCTCGGGCAACGGAGACCATCTTCTTTTCCCCTCCGCTCAAGTTAAGCCCTTTTCTGTCCAAGAAATCCTTAATCTTTGGGAAAATAGCAAAAATTTTTTCGTAACTAAATATCTCTCCCTTTCCACGAACCCACGTCGAAAGGTTAATATTTTCTTCCACGGTTAGCTCTGTAAATATTCTCGTATCTTCGGGGGAATATCCAATCCCCGAGAGGACTTTCTTTCGTGGAGAGAAAGAGGTAATGTCTTTTTCCTTGAAAATGATCTTGCCCGATCTGGAGGGATAGAGACCAATGGTGCTCTTGATAATTGAACTCTTTCCTGCCCCATTTCTACCCAGGAGGCAGACGATTTCCCCTTCGTTCACACCCAACGAAATATTTCTTAAAATTTGGGTCGATCCGATAAAGACGTCTAAATTTTCAATCCTAAGTAACATCTCAATTAACTCACGATACCAAATACGGTAGCTTTGACTTCCTTATTTTCCATAACTTCATTCGGTTTACCTTCTGCCATGATCTTTCCTTCATGCATCACAATCACTCGATCCGAATACCCCGAAACAATATCCATATCATGCTCAATGATGAGAGTTGAGATCCCCTCCTTTTTTATTGCGGACACAATCGAATCCATGACTTTAAATTTATCGTTCGTAGCCACTCCGCTGGTGGGTTCATCCAATAGGAGGAGTTTTGACTTCAATGCAAAGGCAATGGCAATATCAAGAATTTTTAAATCCCCTTCAGAAAGGCCGGTTGGAGTTAGGTCCTTTTTATCCGACATATTAAAATTATCGAGAATCTTGATAGCCTCATCCGTTACAGAGGAATAGCGATCCGCTGGTAATAGTCCCCTACGTATCATCCCATATTTTGAGAAGAGGGCCGTCCTGACATTATCCAGGACCGTGATATTTCCAAAGAGTTGGATCAATTGGAAGCTTCGGCCCACACCCAATTTAATCCTGATATAAGGGGAAGCATAGGTAATATCCTTATCAAAAAATAGAATGCGTCCGCTATCCGGCTTTATATACCCACTGATTAAATTGACTAAAGTCGTTTTTCCAGCTCCGTTGGTGCCGATAATAGAAACAATCTCACCCTCCCGGATATCCATATTGACATTATCGACGGCCCGGACAAATCCAAAATGTTTCTTCAAATTATCTATGGTTAACATGGTGTTCCTTTAACGGTTTTTCTTTTTATCTTTGCCAGTAGGCTAGCGATGGCTCCTGCAACCCCATTTGGGAGGAGGAGGACGAGGACAATCAGCGTTGCACCGATGACGAACATCCAATATTGTGTATTCCCCATGGCATATAATTTTAAGTAGGTGAAGAGGATGGCCCCGATGATGGGTCCTTCCAAGATCCCGAAGCCTCCAAGCAATGTCATATAAACGATTTCACCTGAAAAAACCCAGTGGGATAAGTCTGCTGTGACATGGCCATTCACAAAAGACCAAAGGGCACCGCCTAACCCAACGAACATTCCAGAGATGATAAAGGCATAAAGTCGATAACGGCGAACACGAATACCAATCAACTCTGCCCGTACTTCATTATCTCTGATCGCCTGGAGGGCTTTTCCGAAAGGAGAGCTGACAATTCCTCTCATAATCACACAGCTGATAGCAAATAAAACCAACAAGAAATAGTAGTATGTTCCGGAAAGAAACTCGGGCCTCCTGATTCCTTTAAATGATATACCAAGCAGGGTTGGAAGAGGAACACGAAGTCCATCGGATCCTCCGGTAAGGTGATAGAGCTTAAAGAGTAATGCATAGAGAAGCATGGAAAGTGAAAGGGCGAGGATGGAGAAAAAGATCTTTGTATGCCTTACACAGACAAAGCCGAAGATGATCGAGATGATGAGCGAAAAGAGCAGGGCGGCCGGGATCAATATTTCGAGGGAATAGGCTCCTGGAAAGTACTTTGCAATCATTCCAACGGTATAGGCTCCTACCGCAAAATAGGCGCCGTGACCAAAGGAAAGTAAGCCTGTATATCCTAAAAGAAGGTTGAACCCCAGCCCGACAATGGCGAAGGTCAGCCCATATTCAAAGAGCATAAGGTCATGGATAGAGAGAAGACGAGGAATAAATAGTAAAATAATGAAGATCAATACATAGGCAACCCATCTTGGATTTTTAACCATTTCCCTTAAGCGCACCTTCTATCTCCCAAAAAGACCTTGTGGTTTAACGACCAGAATGATGCCAGCAATCATAAATAATAGGGGTAATTCTATTTCTGGAATGATGGCGATGCCGAAAGATCTTGTAAACCCTACAAGCAGGGCTCCCACCAAGGCGCCTTTAAGGCTTCCGAGGCCACCAACGACGACCACAATAAAGGCGAGGATGAGGGGCTCCATCCCGATGCCTAATAATGCCGGAGTGGTCGGAACCACCAAAGCTCCTGCCAGTCCAGCCAATCCGGATCCCAGCACAAAGGCAAAGGTGCTGAGCCTCCCAATATCGAGTCCTAATCCTGTAGCCATTTCTCTATCTAAGGAGATGGCTCTTAGCATAATTCCCAGTTTCGTTCTTCCCATAAAAAACCAGATGAATAATCCAGCAAGAAAGGTAATAAACATCACAAATAAAAAGTATATGGGATAAACATGTCCTAAAATATCTACCTTGCCTAAAAGTTCAAAAGGGGCAGAAGCATAATAGGCCTGTCCTCCCCAAATCATTTTGATCACATCTTCGAGAAGAAGGAGGGCTCCAAAGGTAAGTAAGAGTTGGTATTCCAGAGTCCTTTTATACATAGCCCTTATCAAGGACTTCTCCATTAAAAATCCAACGATGCCGGCAAGCACCAATCCACTTAACAGCGATACAAAGAGGATAAATACTGGAACCTTTCCCACAATTTGTATGATGGTCCAGGCAGCT
Source organism: Thermodesulfobacteriota bacterium (assembly GCA_049513055.1). GTDB lineage: Bacteria > Desulfobacterota > BSN033 > BSN033 > UBA1163 > UBA1163. The sequence goes on along the minus strand of JBEKWN010000038.1, from coordinate 15,839 downwards.
ATAAAGGCGCCAATCGCATAGAGAGAACCATGAGCCAGGTTAAGAATTCCCATGACACCTAATATGATATTAAGGCCCAGGGAGGTGAGAAATAAAAGGGCTGCGAAATATAAACCATTCAGTGTGTAAATGACCCACATTGCCAATTCCTATTCAAAAAAATCTCACTCCTGCCCGTGATCGAGCAGGAGTGAGAGAAGAAGGAGTCTACTTATCATTTCCAACTATTGATCCAATCCACTGTCCTCATGCCAACCGGTGCATTCACCTGAGCAGCTGGAAAGATTTCCATCCTTTTTGGATCAAGGATAGGGAAAGGATATTTCGGCGTTAACTTTGAAATCCCAATTAAGACATCTTCAATGGCGTTATGGTCCTCTCTAATCGTTATATTACCAGAAGGAGAGGGAAACGTCAGACCGGTCATTGCCTTTGCAATTTCCTCGATGGTTGGCCAACCCCCCGCTGTTTTGGCAGCCTTCTCTACAGCATTTTTATAGGCATACAGTGCCTGATAGGCATGGTAGCAGGGATAAGTAGGATATTTTCCATATCTTTTTTGATACTCTCCCACAAACCATTTCTGTAAGCCTGCGCTCGTTTTGTCAGGAGGTGTAAACAGAAAATAATGGGTTCCAGCGCAACAGATAATCTGTTCTTCCGGATAATCCTTTCCCACTTCTTGAGGGTAAGGTTCACCACGTGAATAAGCCATCTTAATCTTCTTAAAATAGTCCATCCCCAAGGCTTGCTTCGTGAAGGTAACGGCATCCCCTCCCCAGAGAGATGAATGGACGATATCCGGCTCCGCTCCTATCAAGGCGCTGATATGGGCGGTAAAGTCTGTGTTGCCAAGAGGTGGCCAAAGGGTTTTGACCACCTGAACTTGCGGCATCAATTTCTTCATGGCCGTCTCGAAGATGAGCCAGCTGTCCCGACCCCACGCATAATCCTGGTTTATCCCAGCGATCTTTTTAATGTTTGGATAATATTTTTTAATAAAGAGAGCTAACCCAATATTGTCAATGCCCAGATGTGCGGAGCTTCTAAATCCCAACTTGAAGTTCGGAACTTCATATGGAGATTTTTTCCCTTCCATCAGCTCATGGGTTCCACAGTCATAGGCAACGATCAAACCGCCACTCTCGTCTGCAAGGGGAAGAACAGCCAGACAGGATGCTGACGAAATGTAACCCAGGTCCACATCCACCTTGTCTTCGAGAATCAATTTTCTGGCAAGCTTGACCTGAGCATCCACACCCCCGTTCTCATCTTTGCTAAGAAGTTCAATCTTCCGGCCGAGTATTCCACCTTCTTTATTGATCACATCCGCACACATCTTGTAGGTATTATCACCAGGGATACCAAAGGGAGCTGCTGCAGCGCCGGTTAAGAAACTCACCGCAGCAATTTGTTGCCCCCATATATTTTAAAAACTTTCTCCTCGAAATCTTTTTTGACATTATTCCTACCTCCTTCCTTTCTGATGGAGAATTCCATCAAGGTAAAGTTAAAAATTTATTTATCTCACCTCCTCTTTTTGAAAATATTTTTCATTTTAGACCTTGATATTTTTATCAAACAGAACAGGTTGATGTCAATAAAATTGTTGGTAAGGAAATTGATCCATCACTGGAATCACTGGAATCTCGACTCAAAAATATTTTTATGATAATCTAAATATTAAACGTAATAGATTTTTCGTTCATATTCTGTAAGGGGGAGAGAATATTTTTATGAAAGGGAAGATGAAAGCGGCCAGATTTTATAAGGTGGGAAAGCCCCTGAAGATAGATTTAATCCCCATCCCTGAGCTGGGACCAGGAGATGCCTTAGTTAATGTGAAGGCCTGTGGCATCTGCGGTTCGGATATTCATATTGTTTATGAGGAGGTGACTCCGACGGCTTACACACCCATCACACTGGGCCACGAACCTTCTGGAGTAATCGCTGCTTTGGGGCAGGAAGTCGAAGGTTGGAAAGTTGGAGAGAAAGTGACCATCAACCCTTTTCTTACTTGCGGGAAATGTGTCAATTGCCTTTCAGGAAACTCACAAATCTGTATGTCCCGACGCGTCATCGGTATTCATACAGAAGGAGGACTCGCAGAATTCTTAAAGATCCCTGCAAAGAATCTTGTTCGTTTACCTAAAAATATTCCTTTTGATCAAGGAGGGATTGCTGTCGATGCCGTGGCCACTCCCTTTCATGCTATTACGAACAGAGGAGGACTTAGGGTAGGAGAGAAAGTTGCAGTTTTTGGTTGCGGTGGATTGGGTATCCACGGAGTTCAAATTGCAAAGGTTTGCGGTGCATCATTGGTGATCGCTATGGATACCATTGATTTGGCCTTGGAGAGGGCGAAGAAAGTGGGGGCTGATGAAGTGATCAATACAAAGAGGGAGAAACCGATTCAAAAGATCAAAGAGATGACAGGAGGAATGGGCGTTGATTTGGCGCTGGAGTTTATTGGTCTTAAGGAGACAATCGATCAGGCCATTGGAGGTGTGAGGGTAGGGGGGAGAGTGGTAGTCGTTGGCCTTGGACCTGAGACAATCTCACTCCCTCCGCCCACTGCGTTTGTCCGGACCGAATTATCATTACTCGGTTCTTATGGTTCGACGACATTAGAAATCCAAAACGTGATTGACCTGGTTGCCAGTGGTAAATTGAACCTTACAGAATCCATTACAGAAAGATTTCCACTGGAAGAAGTGAATAAGGGATTAGATCATCTCCATAAAAAGATAGGGAATCCCATCCGCATTGTCATAGTACAAGAGTGATAAATTGTGAAGGTTGAGATTTGACTTCTCGGTTACCATCAAATTTGGTGCCGATGTCTTTCTGTAATCTTGATTTTTAAATTTCATCCCACAATGCAGCATTGCAAATCGAAATCTAGAAAATTAAAATTATAGAGAACTAAAATTACTTGACAAAACCATCCATCTCTATGTCATATATGCAACAAGATTCTTCCGTAGACGATCCAGGCGTATGACGGCTACCCAGACCCATACCTTGAAATCCCGGATTGCGGGTTTCGCGTGGAAACCGCTGATCATGCTGGCTGTGGTGGCGGCCGCATTTGCATTGGTGTATTTTACGCCGGCGCGGAGATATTTCGGCAACATCCAAAGCGTCAAAGGCTGGCTGCTTTCGCTGGGGTGGGTGGGGCCGGTGGCATGGATGGGAATTGTTTTCGTGCTAGTGGCCGCGGGCATACCGCGTCTGCTGTTCTGTCCCATCAGCGGCCTTGCGTTTGGATTCTGGCACGGCCTGCTGTGGACGCAAGTGGCGACACTGGCCGGTTATTATACCCTGTTTCTGTTTGTGCGCTGGGGCGGCCAAGATTTCGTCCTGCGCCACTGGCCGCGCGTCGGGCGACTTAAGGAGCATTTTCACGGGCATTCGGCGGCGCTGCTGGTCTTTGCCGTGCGTCAGCTCCCCATCAGCGGGCTGATCATCAATTTTCTGCTGGGGCTGTCGCCCATTCGACACCGCCACTTTCTTCTGGGAACGGCCTTCGGGATTCTGCCCGAGGCTATCCCGTTCACGCTGGTAGCCAGTGGCATGTTCAAGTTGACCGCCCGAAACACACCGCTCTACATCGCTGCTGCGGTGGGAGTTCTCCTGTTGGTGTGCGCCGCCTTGTGGTATTTCTCCCGCCATTCAAAACTGCTGGCCGAGCTGCGCGATGAACCCGAGGCCTCGGAAGAGGAAGCCGGGGTCCCTCCGCCCGAGGCCTCCTAACGGAGATCTAACACAGTCAAGTTTGTAGTTATTGGTCTAAGATTTAATCACCTTTGTAAGGTAGGGGCCTCATTTTCTGATGGTAATTGCCAATTACTTTCAACAATCTTCCATTTCGGAAGTCTATTCTCAGAATTTTACCAGGGTGAAAATCCTTTTCCAGTTTCGACCCTATTTGCTGAGTGTAAGATAGACAGTTTGTCACATCAGCGTCCTTTCTTGTTACTTTTTAAATTCAAAATCGAATAACGTTTTTCTCTCTTGGAAAAAAAATTTATAAATTCCAATAGATACATTTCTTTTAAAATTTTATCTATATGGCACACAAGATGCAGGGAAATAAAAAGGGTTTACTTTGTTTACAGGGTTTACAGATCTAACAACCAGGCAAGAATGGTTTTGAATAAAACCTCACAAAAAGGGCTTAAAAATGGTTGGACAAGGGCCACGTTTATCCTGAGGAAGGATTATTTAGAGAAACTCAAATCATTATCCTACTGGGAAAGAAAGAAGATAAAGGAAGTAATCGATGAGGCTTTAAGGTCGTATCTCAAGGGGAAAAAAATCAGAAATAGGATGAATAGATAATCTTCGCATCCTAATAATTGAGATTTAAGCAGTTCCGTTATGTTTCAGAATATACAGAAAAAAGCTTATGTTAAACCTAATGCTGTTTATGAAAATACAAATTATAATTTATTAAAATGATTAAGAATTTATTAATTTCTAAAAGAAGCTTATTGACTATCTCAGCGCTCATCCTTTTCCTAGCATGGCTGCCTTCAACCCGTGGAGAGTTAAGGAATAGGAATGAAGACCTTCAAGCAGTCCGAGTTCCCATTCTTCTTTATCATCGTTTTGGGCCTGTAGCGCGCGACAGCATGACGGTGACAACAAATGCTTTCGAGTCGGAGCTGAAATATCTCAGGGACAATGGCTATAAAGTGATACCCGTCAGAGAACTTGTGGACTATTATCTCGGGAAAAGGCCACCCCCTCATCCCCATTCAGTCGTAATTACCGTTGATGACGGCCACAAATCGGTCTATACAGACATGTTACCTCTTGTCAGAAAATACCATATTCCAGTCACCCTTTTCATATATCCTTCGACCATTTCTAACGCACCCTATGCCATGACATGGGGCCAGCTTAGAGAGATGAAAGAAACAGGGCTTTTTGATTTCCAGTCTCATACCTATTGGCATCCTAACTTCAAGAAAGATAAGAAAAGGTTAAAATCGGCTGAATATGAAAGTTTTGTAGGCATGCAATTAAAAAAATCAAGGGAGAAACTGGAGACGGAGTTGAGTGTCAGAGTGAATATGCTGGCGTGGCCCTTTGGTATCTATGATGATGACCTCATCGAAAAGGCCATAGAAACGGGATATGTGGCCACATTTACTATGGAGCGGCATCCTGCAAGTAATTTTGACAACGTTATGGCTCTCCCCCGTTACCTTATGACGAATGGAGAAAGAGGTGGGACATTTGCGACAATCCTGGGAGACTCACCGAGGGGATAGAAAGATGCTCATGAGTAAAAAACGCAAAGCATTGATGGTGTTGTTTGTGCTCCTTCTCTTATTGATTCCAGTGTATGCTATGGCGTATACGACTGGAAGAGTCGTTGATTTTTTCACGGGGAAACCAGTCAAGGGAGCTTTTGTCACTTCGAACAATAATTTAGTCCTGACGGATGATAAAGGAAGTTTCACGGTGAACTCTGCCTTGAATAAATTGGCGGTAAGAGCGCCTGGATACGGAAGAACTGAGCAGATCATCATTCCTTTAAACGGCATGCCTCAAGAGATAAAGCTCATCCCTTTCACACCGAAAGCCCTTTACCTCTCCTTTTTTGGAATAGGGGATAGAAGCCTGCGAGAATCTGCAATCAAACTCATCCAGGAGACCGAGCTCAATACCCTTGTCATTGATGTGAAAGGGGACAGAGGCATGATTCCCTATAAAAGCTCAATCCCCCTTGCCGCTGAAGTGGGTGCCCAACGAATCACCACGGTAAAAGAGATGGCTGATCTGATGAGATCCCTGAAGGGGAAAGGGATCTACACCATTGCACGGATCGTTGTATTTAAAGACAACCCCCTCGCCCTGGCGCGGCCTGATTGGGCGGTGAAGACACAGGGTGGAGAGATATGGCGCGACAGGGAAAACCTGGCTTGGGTGGATCCATTTAATAAGGAGGTATGGGATTATAATATCAATATTGCCATGGAAGCGGCTCAATATGGATTTGACGAGATACAGTTCGACTATTTGAGGTTTCCTGATGCCTCAGGCCTCCGATTTTCGATGCCCAATACAGAGGAGGACAGGGTAAAAGCCATCTCTGGATTTCTCATGGAAGCGAGAAGAAGGCTGATTCCTTATAATGTCTTTCTCTCTGCAGATATCTTCGGTTATGTATGCTGGAATTTGAACGATACCAATATTGGACAAAGGCTTGAAGACCTTGCACCCCATGTTGACTATATCTGTCCCATGCTTTACCCCTCCGGATTTCAATATGGAATACCCGGTTATAGAAACCCTGTTGCAAACCCTTTTGAAATCGTCTATCTTTCCCTCAAACGAGCCCAGGAACGGACCAATCTCCCATCCCAGCGTTTCAGACCATGGTTACAGGCATTCAGAGATTATGCCTTTGACAAAAGATACTTCAATGACAAAGAGATCCTGGGAGAGGTTAAAGCAGCTGATGGATTTGGCTCCCATGGCTGGATGCTCTGGAATCCAAGGAACAATTATTCCTCAACGGGCCTGAGAAAAGAAAAACCATTGGGCTGAGATTCGTTCGTTTTATCTTTGCCGAAAAATAGAACATAAACTTTGAAGGAGCAAAAGACCGTGGAGCTGTGGAGAATTCTCTTTCCACTGATACTGTCTTTTATGATTGCCGTCTCAGCATCCTCTCAGGTGCTTCGGGAAGAGCAAATAGCGCCCATTTCAGAGATGGCGAAGAAGACGATTCAAGCTGGGAAGATTCCCGGAGCTGTCATTCTGATCGGGAACCAGGGGAAAGTTGTCTACCGACGAGCTTTCGGCTTTCGCGCGCTAAAACCGAAGAAATTGCTTATGGCATCAGACACCATTTTCGATATTGCCTCCCTGACCAAGGTGATTGCGACGTCTACGGCAGTGATGCAACTGGTGGAGAAGGGAAAAATGAATCTCGAAGACCCAGTTGCCAAATATTGGCCAGAGTTTAAAGCAAACGGCAAAGAAGAGATCACAGTGCGCGATCTCCTCACACACTATTCCGGGCTTCGAGCGGATCTGGACTCGAAGCCAAAGTGGTCAGGTTGCGAAACAGCCCTCAGTATGATTGAAGGGGAGAAACCCGTTCTTCCTCCCGGGACAAGTTTCATCTATAGCGATATCAATTTTATCATTCTGGGCGAGCTTGTCTCACGAATCTCTGGGGAGCCTCTTGACGTCTACTGCGCCGATCACATATTTAAACCTCTGGGGATGAAGGATACGGGCTTCAAACCTTCCACTGTTCTGCGGCCTCGTATCGCGCCCACCGAGTACCAGAACGGGACAAGAGGGAAGATGCTCTGGGGAGAGGTTCATGATCCAACGGCAAACAGCATGGGTGGTGTAGCCGGGCACGCAGGGCTTTTCTCCACTGCCGATGATCTTGCGATCTTTGCCCAGATGGTCCTCGATGGAGGCAGTAGAAAAAGTGTCCAGATTCTTAGCCCCCTTATGGTCGAGAGAATGATCATACCACAATCCCCGCCTGATAAAATGCCTTTAAGGGGATTGGGTTGGAATATCGACTCGTCCCTCGTTTCTGTAGGTTCTTTCGGACACAAAGGTTTTACCGGAACTGGAATCTGGATTGATCCGGTTTCCAATACCTATGTTATTATCCTGACCAACCGGGTTCATCCGAAAGGCAGAGGGAATGCTGAACCGCTGCGTACTAAGGTTCTATCGCTTGTCAGTGAGGCGATTGGAACTCCCGGTCGACCCCTACTGAGCAACTACTATGAACAAGGAAACAGCAACAGCAGAAAGGTGCAAACAGGAATCGATGTTCTGGTTGCCAAGAAGTTTGGTTCCTTGTCCGGATTGCGTGTGGGACTCATCACCAACCATTCGGGCATCGATTCAACAGGAAAGCGCACGGTTGACCTTCTCCATAAGGCGCCAGGCTTAAAACTAGTGGCGATTTTCAGCCCGGAGCACGGCTTCACTGGCGGGGCAGAAAAAAAAGTTAACTCGACAAAAGAGCCTTTGACAGGCCTGCCCATATATAGTCTTTACGGAGATGCTACACGTCCGACACAAAAGATGCTCGTTGGCCTGGACGCGCTCGTCTTCGACATTCAGGATGCAGGGGCTCGCTTCTACACTTATATCACCACAATGGGTTATGCGATGGAGGCGTGTGCCAAGAAAGGAATTCCTTTTTATGTTCTCGACAGGCCAAATCCAATCACTGCTTCACTGGTCCAGGGACCTATCCTGGACAAAAACTTAAAATCATTTGCTGGATATTTTTCTCTACCGGTGCGGCACGGTATGACGGTTGGCGAACTGGCTAAGATGTTTAATGTTGAGATGAAGATTGGCGTTAAATTGCACGTAATCAAAATGCGCGGCTACGAACGCACCCGCTGGTATGACGAAACCGGCTTGCGGTGGGTGAGTCCATCACCTAACTTACGCACCCTAACAGAAGCGGTCCTTTATCCAGGAGTCGGGATGGTTGAAGGTGCAAATGTGAGCGTGGGCCGGGGAACGGCTACACCTTTTGAGATTCTCGGCGCTCCCTGGATTAATGGAGAAGAATTCGCGTTATTTCTGAACAATCGTAAAATTCAGGGTGTCCGATTCATGCCTGTTGAATTCACACCGAACAGTAGCCAGTTTAAGAATCAATTGTGTCGTGGCGTCCAGATTATTCTCCTCGATCGACAGATCCTGGATTCTCCTGCCCTTGGAATAGAAGTCGCCAGCGCGCTTCACCAGCTTTATCCCAGGGACTTTCACCTTGAAAAAACACTGGGACTTATTGGTTCTCGTGAGGTTCTGCAGGCCATTAAAGATGGTCAGGACCCCATCTCCATTGTTCAGAACTGGCAGGGTGCGCTTGACCATTTCTGTAAGATGCGGTCGAAATATTTGCTCTATTAAGCAAGCTTCCTATAAATTAATTGGCCTCACGTGAAGTACCAAGTAAGCTAGGAGTGAAGTATTTTTTCATTCCTGAAATGTTGTTTTCCAATTTGAGCCAGTCCGTTGCTAAAACTTTTCAGACCTAACCTGTCCCCCAAAAATCGATCCAGATTTTGAGAGAGTTTTTAGGTTCGTTTATTATTCACCCTTTCTTCCCGTAACATTGACCACTCAAAGTATAGTGATTGTAATGACTGGTGAAGTCTCGAGAGAAGAGATGACCTGACGGTGTCATTTAATTCAAGTCCTATCCACTACAATCATTCAATTCCTACTATGCGTTTTGCCCAGCGCTTCTTCTGCTCAAGATTACCTAAACGGCCATACATCACCTTCTGGGTCTGAGGCGATCCTGCACCATGCATGGACTCGACCAGAGCTGTCCCTCCGCTCATATTTTCGATGAGCCTGAGGATCTTGATCCTGTCTTCAACAGGAATGCCTTTGACGCCTGCCAAATATTTCTTCACGTAATGGCCCACCTTACTGCTTTCCAGATCGCCCTGGAAAGGCATGGTGGCAACAATCCCTCCTGCAATATCATGGGCAAGGCGCGATATTTCATAGATATGGCGTGTGACATTATGCTTCGTCGTATTCGCCAGGAGCGGATCCGGATAACAAGCTCCTGAAGGAGTCTTGTATCCCATGGCAGAACAGGCCACGGACCCTGCATAGATCGTCTCGGCGAGGTGAATCATCTCTGCCAGTTTTTCTTTAATGTGAGAAGCATTGGCTGTTCCTTGATACTCCGCGGCCAATGCCGTGGCTCCTACCAGAACATCGGAGACTCCACCCTTGCAACCTCCATAGTTCTGGCGATGCAACGTGGCAAACCGTTCCACCAGTATTCCGGCCATATCATATTCTCCACAAAGGAAGACTCGTTCCCAGGGGACAAAGACATTATCAAAGATGATGAGGGCCTCTCCTCCAACGAGTCCAAAGGGATTGCCGACATCAATCCCTCCCTCAAATTTTCTTTCTTCATTGGTCTGGCGACCGAAGATGAGCACCACACCTGGTGCATTCAGGGGAATGGCGCAGGCCAGAGCATAATCTCGATCCTCTTCTCTCATTGCCTGAGTAGGCATGATGAGAATTTCGTGGGAATTGACACCCCCTGTCATATGGGCCTTCGCGCCTCGAATGATGATCCCATCGGATCTCCTTTCGGCAACGTGGGTGAAGAGGTCAGGGTCTGCCTGCTTTCCAGGGGAAAGAGACCTGTCTCCCTTGGGATCGGTCATGCCACCTACCACCATGACATTGCTATCCTGGACATAGATCAGATATTTCTTGAGCCGTTCGAAGTAGTCGGTCTTATATTTTTGATCAACATCATAAGTGGTCATGTAAGTGGCATTCAAGGCATCGAATCCCACGCATCGTTGAAAGCATGAGCCTGTCTCATGTCCAATGAGACGGAGCATTTGGACCTTTTTGATCAAATCATCCACACTCTGGTGAACGTGAGTGAATCGGTTGATCTTCCTGCCGGTAAGATGGGAGGTGGCTGTCATCAAGTCCTCATATTCGGGACGAAGGGCGAGCTCATAGGTGAGGGCGGCAGAGTTGATGTGGGGACGAATCCCCGGATGCTCGGTAATATCCTCCACAAGTTTTCCATTATAATAGACCGCATGATGAAGATCTTTCAGACTCTGGATATAATCCGCTTTAGTCACGATTCTTTTCATTCTTTTTCTCCTTTTTGTTCATTCCGCCATTCCCGTGAAAACGGGAACCCAGTGTCTGGATTCCCCGTATCAAGTACGGGGCAGGCCTGCTGGAGTTTAGCCCGTTCCACAAACGGGGCAGGAATGACAAGAAATGGTGGACACGTATAGCATTGCAAAACCTTTGAGCTTTCAGCTTTGAGCATTCCTGAATGCTCTTCTCAAAAATTTCCCTGTGGCGGTCTTGGGCACCTCTTTGACAAACTCAACCTGCCTTGGATATTTGTAAGCAGCCATTCGTTCCTTACAGTGGGCCACGATCTCTTCCTCCTTCACCTTTCCTTCGAATCCCTCCTTCAAAGCCACAAAAGCCTTGACGGTTTCTCCTCGGTATGGATCCGGAACTCCGACCACTGCGACTTCACGAACAGAAGGATGAAGATAAATAACATCTTCCACTTCTCTTGGCCAGACTTTGAATCCGGAGGCAATGATCATGTCCTTTTTTCTGTCTAAGAGATAAATCCATCCCTTACTATCCATTGTGCCTACATCTCCGGTAAAAAGCCAGCCCTGACGGATAGCATGGGCAGTTTCGTCCGGTTTGTTCCAATATCCGGGGACGATCCCCGGTCCCTTGATAGCCAACTCACCCACCTCTCCGGGAGGGAGCTCTTTTTCAGGATCACTCAGGTCCATAATCTTAGCTTCATGGCTCGGAATGGGGACTCCGATGGCAATGGCTCCGGTCGAGGGATCTACAGGTGCCCTCGATCCAAGAGGGACCAGAGTCGCAGGTGAAGTGCTTTCGGTAAGACCGTAAACATTGTGTATGTAAGTGCCTGTGAGTTTTTCGAATCGCTCGATAACAGCAGGAATAACAGGAGCTCCACCACTGTAAACTTTTCGAAAGGAGGAGAAATCATACTTTCCAATATCAGGATCATTCATCAAGGCAATAAAGACCGTAATGGCCGCGATCGTGCAGGTGGCCTTCCATCTCTCGATCATCTGAAATGTTGTTTTGGGATCGAAACGGTAAAATAGAATGAGGGGAGTTCCAGAAGCGATGCAGGTTCCAATATGGCCGACCATCCCTGTGACGTGAAAGAAGGGGGCTACCCCAAGCATAATATCGGAGGGCGTCAGCTTCCAACAATGACGATAAACCTCAGAGTTGAAAGCAACGTTCCCATGGGTATTCATGGCTCCTTTTGGAGGACCAGTGGTGCCGGATGTATAGGTGAGGTAGGCGACATCCTCTCGCGAAAGCTTGACCTCTGGAGGGCGTTTGCCTCTATACTTCTCGACGAGCTTCGTGAAGTCTAAGGTTTCCAGCTCTTTAACTTTTTCAACCCCTTTGAGAATCGAGGGGAGTGGACTTTTTGAATCGAGAAAATCGAGTTCTGAGGTAGTGATCACATGCTCAACTCCTGTTTCTTTGGCCACCTTTCGAATCATCTCTCCGTAGAGAGATTCCATGCAGACAAGAACCTTGACAGAGGCATCCCGAAAATAATAGGAGAGCTCCTTCTCCCTGTACATGGGATTCAAGGGGACAATTATTCCACCACTCTTCCAGATGCCAAACTGGCCGATGACAAATTGTGGGATATTCTGGAGGTAAAGGGATACACGGTCCCCTTTCTTCACACCGAGGTCTATCAGAGCACAGGCAAAGGCATCACTCATCTCATCCAATTCTTTGTAAGAGATCACTTTATCGAAATAGTAAAGAGCGGGCTTGTTGCCATGTAACTGTACTGTTTTTCCGAGGTGTTCTAAAGAATTTGTAGCTTCCGGAGTCAAATCAGAAGAGTAATCTTTCGGGTATAGAGAAAGCCATCGTCTTGACTGATTCGGTGAACTCATCAGAAATCTCCTTTCTGATTAAGTGATTTTAACCAGTTTATTAAGGTATCAAAATCATTTTCTCCTGTGACTGAACAATGGGGAATTTTTGCTGTATTTAGATCCTTGCCTGCGCAGGCTCTGTGACATCCACTCATGAGAACCAATATATCTATATCCGGTTCGTCATGGCGGAAGAAAAGAAATCGATCGTTGAATCGGAACTGAACCCGCTGAATCATCTCGACCCTTTCATAACCGGGGTTGCATCCCCCGCAGTATTTGATTCCGATCTTCTTCCTTATCTGCATTCCTCTCGGTTTATTTGGTTTGTCTAGTTTCTCTGGTTCTTTTTCTGTTTTTACGCTATGCACTTTGCGCTATGCCCTTTGCGCCATCACCAGACCGTCCAGCCCCCATCCACATAAATTACCTGGCCGGTGACGAAATCTGAAGCTGGCGCCGCCAAAAAGATGACCGTCCCTTCCAGTTCAGGGAGATAGCCCCATCGGCCCATTGGTGTGCGCTCATTGATAAAGTTGAACCGCGCGGGGTCATTCCGAATCTGCTTGACCATATCGGTTTCGAAATAAGTCGGGCCAATGGCATTCACACGCACACCCAGTTTAGCCCATTCAAGAGCCATTACCTTGGTCATCTGTTCAACGCCACCCTTCGAGGAGGCATAAGCTAACTGAGTGGCAAGCCCCACTTTTCCAAAAATGGAACTCATATTAATTACCTTGCCATATCCCCGTTCGATCATCTGAGGAACGACAGCCTGAGCCACTAAAAAATATCCTTTCAGATTAGTGTTGATGATCAGATCCCACTTGTCCTCAGGATATTCAAGGACTGGAACCCGATAGTTTGTACCGGCATTATTAACGAGTATATCGATGCGACCGAAGTGGCTCAGTATCTGTTCAACCCCTTTTTTAACTTTCTCCTTGGAGAGGACATCCAATTCGAACCCTGCGGACTTTCTTCCCATCGATTGGATTTCGACCGAAACCCGTTTGAGGTCAGCAGGATTTCGACCACAAACTGCTACGTCCGCGCCTGCTTTAGCCAAGGCTTTGGCTGAAGTTTCGCCCAACCCCTTCGTGCTTCCAGTCACCATTGCAACCTTACCACTTAAATCGAAAAGCTCCATATTATCCCCCCATTCCGATTGTGGAATGCGGATTGCAGATTGCAGAATGAATTGTTAGAAGTTTTTATGTTCCGAAATCCGTAATCCGAAATCTGAAATTGAATCACTTCCATTTCCCTTGAAGAGGAGTATTACAAAACTTGCATTTTCCATTCACCAAATTCATTTCAATGACGTCCATGTGCATTCTATGGATCACGTTCCTGTTACAGGATGGACAATAGGTTGAATTGTAAATATGGCCTGGGACATTTCCAATATAAACATATCTCAAACCATTTTTCTTTGCAATCTCATAGGCAGATTCTAAAGTGGAGACCGGGGTAGGGGAGAGATGGGTCAACCCTTCGACTCCCTGGGCTGAAAGCAAGGGGTTGCTCAGGGTTGACCCTGAGCGGCGCTTCTTCCTCCTGTCTTTAAAGGAGAAACCCGGCGCGGTCGAATGGGTCAATTTATAATCTGGATGGAATCTGGTGAAGTGAAGAGGGGTATCAACTCCCAAATTCTCTTTGATCCATAGACACATCTCATCAATCATTTTCGGATCATCATTTAAAGTTGGAATCACCAGATTAACAATCTCCAGCCAAACATTCTCTTTTTTAATGGTGAGAAGAGATTCAAGGACAGGCTTGAGTGTGGCTGAACAGACTTCCTTATAAAATTCTTCGCTAAACCCTTTGAGATCAATTTTGACAGCATCAAGAACCTTCAGAAGTTTCAAAAGTGGTTCTTGATTGATATACCCATTCGAGACAATCGATGTCTTAAGTCCGCTTTGTTTGGCAATGGAAGAGATGTCATAGAGATATTCAAAGTAGACAGTAGGCTCTGTATAGGTGAAGGAAACGGAATTAAGACCTTGTTTCTTGGCCTGTTGGATAATTTCTGAAGGAGAGTAGGAATAATGATTTAATTCTTCAAAGCTTTTCTGGGATAAATGCCAATTTTGACAGTGTTTACATCTCAGATTGCAACTCGCACAGGTGAGACATAACCTGAAATGGCCTGGGATGAAATGGTAGAAAGGGGCTTTCTCAATAGGGCTGATATCTACGACAGCAGGACAACCATAAACCAGAGTGTATAATGTTCCTCCTCGATTTTCTCTATTCCGACAGAATCCCCTTTTCCCATCGCTGATGACACACTCCCTCGGACAGAGAAGACATTGAACATCTTCTCTTTCTTTCTTTTTATAGAACATTGTTTCCCGCATATTAGCTTCAGAATAATACAGGGCTATTTTTACTGCAAGCCTATGCCTATCACCAATCTCTTATTTTGCTTGCCTTCCCGAACCATTTCGACTAAAATTTTATAAACTCTTTGTCGATGAAATAGTGGTATGGAGGCGTTAGACGATAACGTTAGGGTGAATTTGTCGGGGTGACTATGACTGAAAAGGTTGTGAGAAAAGGAAAAATGAAAGACTTCGTCGAAGTTAAGGAGAACCTTGCTTACTGGCTATCCAAGACTCCAGAGGAACGAGTGGCTGCGGTTGAGTATTTAAGGAGACAGCTCAATGGAAGTTCAGCAAGACTTCAGAGATCTGCTTGCGTTATTCAACGCTCACAAAGTTGATTGCATCATAGTCGGTGCCCATGCACTTGCATACCACGGGGCTCCACGGTATACGGGAGACATGGATATTCTTGTGCGCCCCGATTTGGAGAACGCTAAACGTATTCTCCGCGCACTTGGCGAATTTGGTTTTGGTTCTTTAGGTTTGAAGGTTGAGGATTTTGCAGCCCCTGATAAGGTAGTACAACTCGGTGTTGCACCGGTCCGCATAGATATTGTTACCTCGCTCACCGGAGTATCCTGGGAAGACGTGGATGCAGGACGGGTTGCAGGAAGTTACGGAGGTCTTGAAGTATATTACATAGGAAAAAAAGAGTTTATCTTGAACAAGCGAGCATTGGGGAGAAAGAAGGACATCGCGGACCTGGAGGCAATAGGCGAAGAATAGTCGCTCGGAAAAAATCAGAAAATACGGTTAAGCGGTCAGGTCTTGCAATATTACTTATTAGGCTGATGATTAATGAGAATTCAATCATGTAATAATGCAACGGGCTGTTGCCCAAACTCTCTTTCGAAAAACCCAAATTTAGGTTTTGATATATCCAATGCTAACAAAACCTTGGAATAGGGTTTGATTCATTTCATTAGTATTTAGACTTTTA
>JBEKWN010000037.1:0-27377 GCA_049513055.1 Thermodesulfobacteriota bacterium | reverse complement strand
CTTAAAATCCCTCGGTGGTCCCCCACCGTGCCGGTTCAACTCCGGCCCTAGGCACCAGAGAAAAAAAGAGGTTGGGATAATTTCTCAACCTCTTTTTCTTTCTGAATGATAAGAATCCAGGTCGCTAAAATTTTATGCCAAAATTTGTCATTTTCGTTTTCTCTAAAAATATCAAATTCTAAGAAAACTTTTTTATAACAGGAAGTTACAATAACCTCATCGATTGGCATTATTCATGCAGATTTTTATAGTTTAATGGAAAATTTAAATGATCAATTAACTTCTTTCTTAAAAGAAGCTGAATTGAGACCCCTTGATTCAGAAGAAAAGGGACCTCGAAACGGAAACGATACTTCTTTCTCCTCAGCTTTTTTGATTGAACTCGTCCATCGCATTAAAAACACTCTTGCCTCACTTAAAAAGTTTACACTTATTTCAGCAGATAAATTTGACGATAAAGAACTTAGAAGGCAATCCCTTAACGGGGTTACTGAAGATATCAAGAAGATTGATTCAGTGCTAAATAGTCTTCTAAATTACATCAGCATTAATGCCCCCATTGTCAAAACGGATACTTTGCATCTCATTCTTGAAGGAATTTTAGAAGCCAATGAGAAACCCCTTCAGAAAAAGAATATCAAAATATTCAAAAAATTGGAAAAGGACCTTCCTGAAACCAGCATGCACGATGAGCAAGTGAGATTTATTTTAAATTCCATCCTTCAATATGCGATCCTTTCAACGCCCCCTCATGGGACCATCGGGTTTTTAATTAAATCTCTCGATGGTCAAAGGGAAACCCTCGACAAGAAAATCTCACCTAAAAATAAAGGGTCCTACATTGAAGTCGACATTGGCTTCATTGGGAATAATAAATCCAGCGGACAATCTGAGAGAGTCTCAGGGACCGCACATGATTCAAAAGAAGAGGCAATCCAATTAATATTAGAATTGGTAAAAGAGATTATTCAAAAGAACCGTGGGACGATGACATTTCAAGTTGACAAAAAGAAACCAAGAACCCTGATTACATTGAGGCTGCCTATTGAGAGAAGAAAAGTGATTTATTTTGAACCAATCACCCTCTGACCCCCAACAAACCCCATTTTAACCTATCCGATTTACTATATTTCAAAATTAACCTTTCATCAATTTCTGCATGAAAAAACATTTTATTATAAGATCGTGCAAGTCCCATTTATGGAGACCAAGGATAGTTCCAAGGATAGTTCCTTGATTCTTTGGGATAGTTTTAGTATAGTTTTGAAAAAATCAAGCGAGAGGCTAAAGGCTCTAAATGAAAGGAAGAAATAAACGTTATAAGAGGAAGGAATTAGAAGAACAGGTAATTCAAAAGTTTCCCTATCGATGTCCTTATTGTGATCAAACCGTCTCTTATGATCAATTCGATTTGAAGATAGGAGAGAATGAGATCCAATGTTCCTCCTGTAAAAAAACCTATATCAAGGTAGTTTCAGATTCCTTTGGAGAAGAAGAGAAAAAGTAGATGGAGCGATCCAAAGCCCAATATGTGAGAAATCGCCTTCTCACCCCTATCCAGTTTGTGAAGGGGGTGGGGCCCAAGCTGGCTAAGCTCTTTGAGAAAAAAGGGATTCTAACCGTTGAGGATGCCCTCTACTTTCTCCCGCGATGTTACGAAGACCGAAGGAACCTGGAAAAGATCTCCGAACTCAAAGCGGGAAGAAAGGAGACGGGTTTTGGTGAGATCCTGCTTTCGGGAGTTGCTTTTTATCAGAACAAAAAGAAAAGGGTCTTTGAGGCAGTCGTTGGGGATGGGAGCAGCACGATCACATTGAAGTGGTTTCATGGCAACGAGAGATACCTCAGAGAACGATTTAAAAAAGGGCGCCAACTGATCTTCTCCGGTGAGGTGAGGTGGTTTAACTATCAGAGAGAGATTCATCATCCTGATGTGGAGACAGTGGATGGGGATATCCAGAAGGATTACCTCAACTTTAAGCGGATCGTACCCATCTATTCCGAAACAGAGGGACTTTATCAGAAGACATTGAGAAGGTTGATGAAGACCATCTTGGATGGATATGCCGATGAACTTTCAAGTTCCATTCCCCTAGAGATTGTGGAGCGACAAAACCTGATTGATTTTTCAGAGTCCTTTCGAAGAGTCCATTTTCCTCCTGAAGGAGAGTCCATCGATATCCTTAATCTCCAGCGTTCAGATGGTCACCGACGGATCATCTTTGATGAATTTTTTTTCTTAGAACTCGGAATGGCATTGAAGAAAAGAGGAGTGGCGCTGGAGACAGGGATCTCTTTTAAGACCGATGGCGTTTTAGTTAAGAGATTATTAAATCTCCTTTCCTTCAAATTAACACACGCCCAGGAGAGGGTTTTGTCCGAGATCAAGGAGGATTTGGAAAAACCCCATCCCATGAACCGATTGATTCAGGGAGATGTGGGGAGCGGAAAGACAATCGTTGCTCTCTTAACCTGCCTGTATGTGGTGGAGTGTGGTTATCAGGCTGCCATCATGGCACCCACTGAAGTTTTAGCAGAACAACACTTTCTTAATCTTCATCGGTGGGTGGAATCATTAGGGGTAAAAGTGGCCCTGCTGACCAGCAGCGTCAAAGGTTCTGAGAGGGAAGATCTTTACCAAAGAATTCGGAATGGAGATGTGCAACTGGTGATTGGAACTCATGCTGTGATTCAGGAAGCGGTTGAATTCAACCGCTTGGGCCTCTCTATCATTGATGAACAGCACAAGTTCGGTGTGGTTCAAAGAGGGCTTTTGAAGAAAAAAGGGGGAAACCCTGACGTTCTGGTGATGACAGCGACCCCCATCCCGAGGACCCTCGCCATGACCATTTATGGGGACCTGGATGTTTCACTGATCGATGAGATGCCACCTGGAAGAATGCCTGTTGAGACCAAGGTCTTTCCTGAATCCGCTAGGGCTAAAGTTTATCGAATCGTTGAAGAAGAGGTGAGGAAAGGTCGCCAAGCTTTCGTTGTCTATCCCTTGGTTGAGGAATCTGAGAAATTGGATCTCAAGGACGCTACAAGAATGGCGGAACACCTTCAGAAGGAAGTCTTCCCAGAGTTTCGGATTGGCCTGCTCCATGGCAGGATGAAAAGTGACGAGAAAGAGGCCATCATGATGGAGTTTAAGGAAGGAAGGATTCAAATCCTTGTCGCCACGACCGTCATCGAGGTAGGGATCGATATCCCCAACGCCTCTGTTATGGTGGTAGAGCATGCTGAGCGATTTGGCCTCTCTCAACTCCATCAGTTGAGGGGGAGGATTGGCCGAGGACGTTACCCTTCAAAGTGTATTCTACTGGCCCAATACCGGTCTTCTGAGGAAGCAAAGGTTCGGCTTCGAGCCATGGAGAAAACAACCGATGGATTTAAGATTGCCGAGGAAGATTTGGCCCTCAGAGGACCTGGGGAATTCTTTGGCATCCGACAATCAGGATTGCCAGATTTCAGGGTGGCCCACATCATCCGGGATACCCCGATTTTGATTGAGGCGAGAAAGGAAGCCTTTCGGCTCATTCAAGAGGACCCGGAATTGATTCATCCCTCTCATGCAGGATTGAAGGATATTTTGATCAAGCGGTGGAAAGGGAGGATGGAACTGGCCACCATTGGGTAAAATGAATTGAAAAGAAGGGAAAATTATGTTAACCCTAACTTTTAAGACATCTATTTTGAAAGGGATTAAGTATGGAATCGTTTCATCCTGAAGGTTCGGGATTTCATCGAATGCAGAGGCTCCCCCCTTATATCTTCGGTATTGTCAATCAATTGAAGATGGAGGCAAGACGAAGGGGAGAAGATATTATTGATTTGGGCATGGGAAACCCTGATCTGCCCACGCCCAAACATATCATTAATAAATTAATTGAAGCCGTAAAAAATCCAAGGAATCATCGGTACTCTGCCTCAAAAGGAATTTATAAATTGAGGTGCGCGATCGCCGACTGGTACCAGAGACGCTACGATGTTGATGTCGATCCAGAAACAGAGAGTGTGGTTACCATCGGCGCCAAGGAAGGACTCGGACATTTGGTTTTAGCGACCCTTGGCCCTGGAGATGTTGTCCTCGTTCCGGATCCGACCTATCCCATCCATGCCTATTCGGTCGTGATTGCAGGAGGAGATCTACGTTCGGTTCCTTTGATGGGAGAAGGGGATTTCTTTCAAAGGTTATTGACGGCCACCAAACAGACTTGGCCTCACCCCAAGATGATCATCGTGAGTTTCCCCCATAATCCAACTACCATGGTGGTAGACCTCAATTTCTTCGAAGATCTGGTGGCTTTTGCAAAAGAGCATCATCTGATGATCGTCCATGATTTGGCCTACGGGGATATCGTCTTCGATGGATACAAGGCACCCAGCCTCCTTCAGGTCAAAGGGGCAAAGGATGTGGGGGTGGAATTCACCTCTCTTTCTAAAAGTTACAATATGCCCGGATGGCGAGTGGGTTTTGCAGTGGGAAATGCTGAGATGCTGGCTGCATTAGCAAGATTGAAGAGCTATTTTGATTACGGAGTCTTTCAACCCATTCAGATTGCAGGCATCATTGCTCTCAATGAAGATCAGGATTGCGTTCACCAAACCATAGAGGAATACCGGAAGAGGAGGGATGCCCTCATTGATGGATTGAAACGAGTGGGTTGGGAGATTGAAAAACCGAAAGGAACGATGTTCGTATGGGCAGAGATTCCAAAACCGTTCAAGAAAATGGGGTCGATTGATTTTTCCAAACTCCTATTAAGGGAAGGAAAGGTGGCTGTCTCTCCTGGGATCGGTTTTGGTGAGTATGGAGAAGGCTTCGTGCGGTTTGCATTGGTAGAGAACGAAGCTCGTATCAAACAGGCGGTCAAAGGGGTACAAAAAGTTGTGAAAGAAGGGATCTAAGAGGATAGGAAGGATGAAAGAGATTAAAGTTGGTTTGATCGGTTTCGGGACAGTGGGTTCTGGCGTAGGAAGAATCCTCCAGAAAAATTCCAAGCTGATCGAAAAGCGTATGGGTGCCAAGCTCACCTTGAAGCGAATTGCTGACATAGATTTAGAGACTGACCGTGGAGTGAAGTTAAAACCAGGGGTCCTCACTCGAAGAGCAGAGGATGTGATCAAAGATCCTGAAATCGATATTGTCATGGAGTTAATCGGTGGCATTGAGCCTGCAAAAACTTTTATTCTGAAAGCGATTCGGAATAAGAAGCATATCGTCACGGCGAATAAAGCCCTCCTTGCCCTTTACGGTGACGAGATCTTCAGGGAGGCCCATCGCTTTGGCGTGGATGTCAACTTTGAGGCCTCTGTCGGTGGAGGCATTCCGCTCATTCGCTCGATCAAAGAGGGATTGGTTGCCAACCGAATCCATTCGATCTTCGGAATTCTTAACGGGACTTCTAACTACATCCTTTCCAAAATGACGGACGAGGGAAGAAACTTCAAACAAGTCTTAAAGGAAGCCCAAGAGAAAGGATATGCGGAGGCTGACCCGACCTATGATATTGAGGGGATCGATGCTGCTCACAAACTTGCTATTCTTATTCGCCTCGCTTTTGGAACCCCGCTACGATTTAATGAAATCTTCATTGGGGGGATCTCTGAGATCACGCCCCTGGATATTCAATTCAGTCGAGAATTTGGGTATCGCATAAAACTTTTGGCAATTGCCAAAATGGAGAAGGGGAAGATAGAAGCTCGTGTTCATCCCACCATGATTCCAGAGGAACATTTACTTTCAACGGTTGAAGGGGTTTTCAATGCCATTTATATTAAAGGCGATGCCGTTGGGCCCACGCTCTTTTATGGCCAGGGGGCAGGGCAGATGCCCACTGGCAGTGCGGTGGTGAGCGATCTAGTCGAACTGGGAAGGAATGTTCTGATCCGGGCTTCTGGGCGTCGGGTGCCACTGCTCTCTTTCCAGGAATCGGCCATAGAAAAAATTCCTCTTAAGGAGATGGATGATGTCGTGATGCCTTTCTATATGAGGTTTTCAGCATTGGATCGACCCAGAGTGCTTTCAAAAATTTCAGGAATCTTAGGGAAGAATGATATCAGTATTTCTGCCGTGATCCAAAAGGGAAGGCAGGTCAATGGAGCGGTGCCCATTGTCATGATGACCCATGAGGCCAAAGAGAAGAACGTCCATCAAGCCTTGAAAGAGATTGACCGGCTTGGTGTGATTTTGGGAAAGACGATGTTCCTCCGCGTTGAAAACTCACTGGAATAATAAAATTTCAAATTTTAAATCGCAAATTTCAGATTGGAAAATTCAATTCGAAATCTAAAATCTGAAATTGGGGGAAAAATGTGGCGTGGGGTGATTCGAGAGTACTGGGAATTTTTACCTGTTAGGGAAGAGGAATGCATTATCACCTTGCTTGAAGGGAATACACCGCTCATTCCTTCTTCTCGGATCAAGAAGGAAGTGACTTCGGGGTTTGACCTCTTTTTCAAATATGAAGGTCTCAATCCAACGGGCTCTTTCAAAGATCGAGGGATGACCGTAGCTGTTTCCATGGCAAAAGAAATGGCCTCCAAAGCGGTCATCTGTGCTTCCACAGGAAATACGTCCGCCTCCGCAGCCGCTTATGCCGCCAAGGCGGGAATGAAAGCCTTTGTTCTCATTCCTGAGGGAAAGATTGCCCTCGGCAAGTTATCTCAAGCAATGGCTCATGGTGCCCAGGTCATCCAAATCGAAGGAAACTTTGATGAGGCCCTTCACATCGTCAGAGAGATTTCTGAAACAGAACCCGTCACTCTGGTTAACTCCCTCAATCCTTACCGGATTGAGGGGCAGAAGACAGCTTCCTTTGAGATTATTGACCACTTAGGATTTGTTCCCACATACCATTGCCTTCCTGTCGGGAACGCAGGGAACATTACGGCTTATTGGAAAGGATACAAAGAATATTGGGAGAAAGGGAGAGCTGAGGTTCTTCCAAAGATGTTGGGATTTCAGGCAGAGGGGGCTGCGCCTATTGTTAGTGGAAAGGTCATTGAGCGGCCTGAGACCATTGCCACAGCTATCCGAATTGGGAACCCTGCCAGTTGGAAGCAGGCCGTAGCAGCCAGGGATGAATCCGGAGGCTTGATCGACATGGTAAGCGATGAAGAGATCCTGGAGGCTTATCGGATGATGGCGAGCCTGGAAGGGGTCTTCTGCGAGCCCGCCTCTGCAGCCTCTTTGGCAGGAGTGATCAAACTTGATCGGAAAAGTTTCTTCAAGAAAGGTGATGTGGTGGTGTTGACCATTACTGGCCATGGTCTCAAGGATCCGGACATTGCCATTCGAGTATCACAGAAACCTATCTCACTCCCACCCAAAAAAGAAGCCGTGTTGAAATATCTCAATCTTTAATCACCTCCATCATGAAAAATGCCTTCATCTATACCGATGCCTACCTCGATTATGATTATGGACCTACCCATCCCCTTCAAATCATCCGGCTCAAATTGACCTATGACCTCATCAAAGCCTACGGGCTTCTGGATCTCCCCTCCGTTCAATTCATTCCCACCATCAAAGCCGAAGAGAAAGATTTGGTCTCTTTTCATAGCAAGGAATATCTGAATGTATTGAAGCAGGCGAATGGAGGGTATCTAATGGGTGATGCTTATTTATATGGACTGGGACCAGGAGATAATCCCATCTTTCCGGGTCTTTTTAATTGGTCACTTCTGGTGACTGGGGCAACACTTCAGGCAGTTGATTTTGTGGCGGATGGAAGGGGGGAGATCGCCTTCAACATCGCTGGAGGTCTTCACCATGCGATGAGTGCACGGGCTTCAGGATTCTGTTATATCAACGATCCTGTGATTGGAATCATGAGACTCTTAAACCGTGGAAAGAGAGTGGCCTATATTGATATCGATGCCCATCACGGAGATGGAGTTCAAAAGGCATTCTATGGGATTAACCAGGTTCTAACGATTTCCCTTCACGAGACTGGATACACGCTCTTTCCAGGAGCTGGTTTTGAAAATGAGATTGGAGAGGGAGAAGGGGAGGGGTACTCTGTCAATCTTCCTTTTCCTCCTTATACGGATGATGAAGTCTATCTTTGGGTCTTTGAGGAAGTTGTCCCAGAACTTGTCCATGCCTTCCAACCCGATGTAGTGGTGACTCAATTAGGAGTCGATACGTTTTATAATGACCCTTTGACAAACCTTCACTTTTCCATTTTGGGGTATGAAAGAGTTCTTAAGAGGATCAAAGGTCTGGCTCCAAGGTGGGTAGCATTAGGGGGAGGAGGGTACAATATTTTTAATGTAGTGCAGGCTTGGACATTGGCATGGGCAGTGATGAACGGGATCGAGTTGAATGAAAAACTTCCGGAGTCTTTTTTCAAAGAGGCAGTGAAAATGGGAATTGAGGAGAGAGAGTTAAGGGGGCATCTGAGAACTCCTCTGCATAGTCAGAATAAGGAGAACAGAGTGGAGATGGAAAGGGTGGTCCATTATATAAAAGAAACGGTCCTTCCAAAGGTTAAAAGTTAATCTTCCAAAACCTCCTTAAAATTTGGCATGCCTTTTGCTTTCAAGTTTCGCTTTTCATTTGACATTTGTAAGTTTTTGGTATATTTAGAACTTTTGAGGATGTTAGGAAATGCCTGAAAAGATGAAGTATGTTATTATTGTTGGGGATGGGATGGCAGACTACCCAGTTAAGAGTCTTGGAGGGAGGACTCCATTGATGGTCGCCAGGACCCCGCATATGGATTGGATGGCTAAACAGGGTGAAATCGGTTTAGTCAGGACAATTCCTGATGGTTTTAACCCAGGGAGTGAGATTGCTAACCTCTCCATTTTTGGGTATAACCCCATTCGTTATTATACTGGGAGAGGTCCTTTGGAAGCCGCCAGCCTTGGCGTCAAACTCGCGGCTGATGATATTGCCTTCCGATGTAATCTTGTTACCCTAAAATTCCAAGGGAATAAAATTGTGATGGAAGATTTCTCTGCCGGTCACATCACGAATGAGGAGGCAAAGAAGGTCATCATTGATTTAAACAAAGAGATGGCAACGAATGAGATTCGATTCTATGCAGGAGTGAGCTACCGGCATTTGATGGTCCTAAGGAATGGAGCGGCTAAATTCTCAAACCTGGAGAAACTGGAAATCACCCCTCCTCATGATCTCATTGGGAAGGAAATATCGGCTTTCCTTCCTCAGATGAGAGAGCCTGTTCTAACTCTGATGAAAGAATCTCAGCGGCTTCTCAAGAATCATCCTGTCAATCAAGCCCGTGAGGCAAAAGGGCTCCCTCCTGCCAACTCCATTTGGCTCTGGGGACAAGGACCTTCGCCCAAGATGATCACCCTGAAGGAACGATTCGGGATGGATGGCTATGTGATCTCGGCGGTTCACCTGATCAAGGGGATTGGAATCTTAGCTGGATTGGAAGTGCTGGAGGTCCCCGGGATCACAGGATACTTTGATACGAATTATGATGGAAAGGCTCAGTACACCCTGAAAGGTTTGAAAGAAAAGGATTTTGTCTATGTCCATGTGGAAGCCCCTGACGAAGCAGGCCACATGGGAGATCTCCGATTGAAGATCGAAGCCATCGAGGTGTTTGACGAAAAGATCGTAGGGGCCATCTTGAAAGGGATAAAGGAATTCAAAAGGCATAAGGTTTTGGTCCTCCCCGATCATCCCACTCCTCTTTCCGTTAGAACGCACACGGCGGATCCAGTTCCCTATGTCATTTATTCCAATGAGGACGCGGCAACATCCGCCCATGGAAAAACATTTGATGAAGTTTCTGCAGGTCTGTCCGGAATCTCCATTGAGAAAGGATTTGAATTGATCGAAAGATTTTTAAATCCCCGCTGTTCGTGTTGAGGGAGAGGGAGGAATTTTTTTGGCAAATACGAGGACAAAATATATTTTTATGACAGGAGGCGTGGTTTCCTCTTTGGGAAAGGGATTGGCGTCTTCATCGATTGGATCTCTCCTGGAACTCAGGGGATTGAAAGTCAATTTTCTCAAGTTCGATCCTTACATCAACGTAGACCCAGGCACCATGAATCCTTTTCAACATGGAGAAGTCTATGTGACCGATGACGGTGCAGAGGCGGATCTCGATTTAGGACACTACGAGCGCTACACCAATGTCAAGACATCGAAGAAAAATAATTTCACCACCGGGCAGATCTATGATTCAGTCATCTCCAAAGAAAGAAGAGGAGACTATCTGGGGGGCACCGTTCAGGTGATCCCCCACATCACCAATGAAATCAAGTCCAAGGTCTTCGATCTGGCCCAGGATGTCGATATTGTCATCATCGAGGTGGGTGGGACAGTCGGCGATATTGAAAGCCTTCCTTTCTTAGAAGCAATTCGGCAGATTCGAGGAGATGTGGGCAGGGAGAATACGCTCTACATTCACCTCACTCTGGTGCCTTACATCCAAACGGCTGGGGAGTTGAAGACCAAACCGACTCAGCATAGCGTGAAGGAACTTCGAGAAATAGGTATCCAACCCGATATTCTACTCTGCCGAACCGACCGATTGCTCTCGCCTGATATTAAAGCCAAAATAGCCCTCTTCTGCAATGTGGAAAAAGATGCAGTGATCACAGCCAAAAATGTGGACACGGTTTATGAAGTCCCCATCCTCTTTCATCAGGAAGGGCTGGATGAAAAGATTGTTGAGAAACTCAATATCTGGACCGGGCGACCGAATTTAAGGGGTTGGGAGCGGGTCGTCAAAAAGATCAAACATCCCCGTTTTGAAACCACGATCGCTGTAGTGGGAAAATATGTCGGCTTGGTTGAATCCTACAAGAGTTTAACCGAGGCGTTGATTCATGGAGGCATTGCGAATGATGCAAGGGTGAATCTGAAATATATTGATTCGGAACAGGTCGAGAAAGAGGGGCCAGAACATTTTCTCAAGGAGGCCAATGGCATTCTCGTCCCCGGAGGGTTTGGGACAAGGGGGATTGAAGGGAAGATCAAAGCGATTCAATATGCCAGGGAGAAACGAATTCCATACTTTGGAATTTGTCTGGGAATGCAGTGTGCTGTGATTGAAATCGCCAGGCACTGCTCCGGTCTAAAAGGTGCCAATAGCTCTGAATTCGATACCCACACCCCCCATCCAGTGATCTATTTACTGGAGGAATGGGTGGATCGCGATCAGGTCGCCCAGAAACGGTTCTCTGATACTCCAAAGGGCGCGACGATGAGGTTGGGATCTTATCCCTGCCGCCTTGAAGAAGGAAGTTTGGCTCTGGAGGCCTATAATAAAAAGTTAATCAACGAACGACACCGGCATCGTTATGAATTTAATAATGCTTATCTGGATATTTTAGGAAAAGCCGGAATGGTATTCAGTGGCGTTTCTCCCGATAAGGGACTGATTGAGATCATCGAGCTGAAAGGCCATCCTTGGTTTCTTGGATGTCAGTTCCATCCAGAATTTAAATCGAAACCCATGGATCCTCAACCCCTTTTCAGGGAGTTCATCAAGGCTTCCCTTCGGCGAGTGAAAAGCTCAAAGGTTAAGGGAAAAACCAGAAGTTTAAAGCTGAAAGCTCAAAGCTGAAAGTGATAAAAACTTTTTGAGATTCGGAAAGGAGACAGGATTCATTGGATATCTTGGAAGAGGCAAAGCGAGTATTGAGAGTAGAGGCCCAATCCATTCTCGATTTGGCAGAACGAATTGATGAGAATTTTTCACGAGCGGTCGAGTTACTCCATCACTGTGAAGGAAAAGTAGTGCTCATGGGCATGGGGAAGTCGGGACTGGTAGGCCGAAAGATCGCCTCCACCTTTGCTAGTACAGGAACCCCATCTTTTTTTCTTCACCCCGCAGAGGGATTGAATGGAGATTTTGGGATGTTAACGAAGGAGGATGTGGTCATCGCCATCTCCAATAGTGGAGAGACTCGAGAGCTTTTAGAAGTCCTGCCTCTCATCAAACGATATGGAAATCGGTTGATCACCTTCACTGGAAATTTAAACTCTACTCTGGCAAAGGCCGGGGATGTGAACCTCGATATTCGCGTGAAAGAGGAAGCCGATCCATTGGGTTTGGCTCCCACCGCCAGCACCACAGCTACCCTCGCTCTGGGAGATGCTTTAGCCGTCGCTCTGATGGGGAAGAAAGATTTCAAAAAAGAGGATTTTGCCATTCTCCACCCGGGGGGGACATTGGGGAAGAGGCTTCTCCTGAAGGTGGAAGACCTGATGCATATGGGAAAGGCCTTTCCGATGGTATCGGAGAAGACATTGATGAAGGATGCGATTTTCGAGATCACCTCAAAACGATTAGGGGTGACCGGAGTCTGCAACACAGAGGGGCATCTGGTTGGCGTGATTACAGATGGGGATCTGAGGCGGGCTTTGGAAAAATTCAGCGATCTTTTCAATCGGGAGGCTTCTGAAGTGATGACGAAAAATCCAAAGTGGATTGAAAAGGATGCCTTGGCGGCTAAAGCCGTGCAGAGGATGGAGGAGTATTCGATTACATCCCTTTTTGTCTTCAAGAAAGCAGGTAATCAAGTACCCGTGGGGATTATTCATCTTCATGATCTTCTGAAAGCGGGCGTGGTCTAATAAATTCAATTGCCGAATGCGGATTGCAGATTTCGGAATTTATAGACAACCCATGATGCTGAGATGATGAAAAAAGCAAAGTTCGTCATTTTATTATCGATTGTGTTGATCGGTGGGATCGTCCTCGTCAGTCTTTGGGCGAACCTCCGGGCGAGGAAAGCTTCGGAAGCCGTGGAGAAGCTTCCGAAGGCTTCCACCGGGGGCGCTGACATGCGACTGGAAAAGATTCGGTTTGTGGAGGATAAACAAGGTCAAAAGACTTGGGAATTGGAGGCGAAATCTGTTCACCAATACCAAGAACAGAACATCATGGTCTTGGAGGATGTGAAGGTCACTTTTTATGCGAAAGAGGGACGAACCATCTATCTCACTGGAAAACAGGGAAAGGTTTATCAGGACTCGAAAAATGTCGAGTTGGTGGGTGATGTGGTGCTCACCTCGAACGATGGATATCAGCTAAAGACCCATTCCGTTTCATATCGCCATTTGGAAAAGATCGTGAGTACCTCTGATCCCGTGGAGATAGACGGGGAGCAGCTTCGACTGACCGGCAAAGGAATGTTGGTAGATATTGAAGCCAAGACCTTTAAAATTCTCAGCCAAGTTAAGACTCAACTGAGAGGGAGAAAAAAGGTATGAGCCCAAGCAAGGGAATCAGGCTTCTCGTCATTCTGGTCTCCCTTTTTCTCTTTTTCATTTCTGGGGAGGCCCAGGAAAAGAAGGGGAGTAGAAAAGGAGGGGAGAAAGCACTCCAGACCGATAAGAGTTTTGGATTTACTGCCAGCCGTGCTCCCATTGATATCACTTCTGATACCGTTGAGGCAGACCAGAAAACGAATACGGTTACCTTTAAAGGGAATGTGGTCGCCAAACAAGAAGACACGACTCTCTATGCCAATACACTGACCATTACCTACGATCAAACTGCGAAAAGGCTAAAGGAGATTGTAGCCGTCGGAAATGTGAAGGTCGTGCAATTGGATCGCAGGGCTACCGGCCAGAAGGCTACTTTTGATCAGGATAAGAATAAAGTGGTTTTGGATGGAGATGCAGTGGTTCGGGAGGGGACCAATGTGATCAGAGGGGAACGGATCGTCTTCTACGTGGATGAAGAAAGAAGCGTTGTAGAAGGGGGAAAGGGGAGTCGAGTCAGCACGAGCATTACTCCACCGCCGAAAGAGGAAGGAGAAGAGAGAAAGCCGAAAGAAGGAAAAAAGAAATAATTAAAGAGTTTTGAGTTCAGAGTTAAAAAATAATTGCGAATAACGAATAACGGAAAGCGAGCAACAAATAACATGTCGCACCTTCTCTGTGAGAGTTTAATCAAGTCATTTCGTCATAAGAAAGTTGTGGATTCGGTGAGTGTTGAGATCCAAGGGGGAGAGGTGGTGGGATTGTTGGGACCCAATGGCGCAGGAAAGACCACCATTTTTTATATGATCGTCGGGCTGTATCAACCCAACGGTGGGAAGATCTATCTCAACGACGAAGAGATTACTTCTCTCCCCATGTATTTACGAGCGAGAAAAGGGATTGGGTACCTTCCTCAGGAGCCCTCGGTTTTTAGGAAACTGACGACCGAAGAGAATCTGATGGCGATTTTGGAGACCCTCCCTCTTTCCAGAGAGGAGAGAAAAGAACGATTGGAGAAACTCTTGAATGAGTTGGGTCTCACCTCGCTACGAAAACAGAAGGCCTATATCCTCTCGGGGGGAGAGCGCAGGCGGGTGGAAATTACAAGGGCCTTGGTGCTCTCACCTTCTTTCATCCTTTTGGATGAACCTTTTTCAGGGATTGACCCCATCGCCGTTTTAGATATCCAGACCATTATCCGTCAATTGAAATCAAAGGGGATCGGAATTATAATTACAGATCATAACGTTCGGGAAACATTGGGAGTTTGTGACCGGGCGTATATCCTCAATGAGGGGCGAATTTTGGAAGAAGGAATTCCCGAAAAGATTGCTCAAAGCCAGAAGGCGAGAAAGATCTATTTGGGAGATGGATTTGAGTTAGGGGGAAGACACCGTAGCAAAGAGGAAGAGAGAAAGGATTCAAGTTCCCCTGCGCAAGGGAGATTATGGGAGTAAGATGGTCTTAGAGCTCAAACTGGCACCCAGGCTCGTCCAACAGTTGGTGATCACTCCTCAGCTTCAGCAGGCGATCCGGCTTCTCCAATTAACACGCCTGGAACTGGTCGACATGATCAGCCAGGAGATGAAGGAGAACCCACTCCTGGAGGAGGAGGAGGAGGGGAGGGAGCTTGCAGAAGGCGAAGCCCCTGTGGCCGAACAGGAGAAAGGAGAAACTTCTCCAGAACCCGAGGTTACCCCCGAGGTAAAAGGAAATGGGGAGGGGGCAGATGAGTTCGATTGGGAGAACTATTTAGAAAATTCCAACCTCACCCCATTCCAGAAGAGTTCTCCGAGCTCTCCGGATGGGGATGAAAGACCCTCGTTTGAAAATTTCCTCACGAAGAGAACAACCCTTACTGATCATCTTCATTGGCAACTCCAACTCTCACGTTTCACAGAGGAAGAGCATGAAGCCGGGACATGGATCATCGGAAATCTGGATGAAGACGGATATCTGAAGATCTCCCTGGAAGATATCTGTTCAGAAACCAATCTTCCGATAGAGGTGGTAGAGAGAGTCCTGCGAAAAATTCAACAATTCGATCCGGTAGGGGTGGCGGCGAGAGATTTGAAAGAATGTCTTTTAATCCAACTGGAGCAGATGAGTCCTCGAGATCCCCTCGCAGAAAAAATCGTTTCCGAACATCTCTCTCTATTGAAAAATCGAAATTATCCGGCGATTGCCAAACGGTTAGGAGTGTCTCCGGATCGAGTGAATCGGGCTGCCTCTCTCATTTCCAAATTGGATCCCAAACCTGGAAAGGCCTTTGGAGGAGAGGTGATCCAAGAGATCATCCCTGACGTCTATGTTTACAAGGTTGAGGGAGATTATGTCATCTATTTGAACGATGAAGGGATCCCGACGCTCAAGATCAATTCTCTTTACCGAAATATCCTCAACGGCAGCCGTCTCGCTATGGAAGGGGACCGAAAATATATTCAGGACAAACTCCGATCCGCCCTCTGGCTGATCCGCAGCATTCACCAACGACAAAGAACGATTTATAAGGTGACGAAAAGCATCGTGAAATTTCAAAGGGAGTTTTTAGATAAAGGGATTCAGTCTCTCAAACCCCTTGTGCTTCGGGATGTGGCGGAAGATATCCAGATGCACGAATCCACCATTAGCCGGGTCACTCACAATAAATATGTTCATACCCCCCAAGGAATTTATGAATTAAAATACTTCTTCAATGCGGGGATCACCTCCACACAAGGGGAGACGATGGCTTCAGAAAGTGTCAAGAATCTGGTTCGGGAGATCATCGCTAAAGAGGATCCGAGGAAACCTTACAGCGATGAGAAATTGGTTCAGATTCTCCAGGGAATGAACATCCATATCGCAAGGAGAACCGTTTCGAAATATCGAGAGATGATGAAAATCCTTTCCTCCAACGAACGGAGAAAGATCGTTTAATACTCATAGAATCGTTAGCATGATGCCGATTGCCATCCATTCAAAGAACTTTGGCGAAGATAAGGAGCTGACAAATGCAGGTCGCAGTGACATTTCGACATATGGAGACCGACGAAGGAGTCAAGGCTTATGTGAAAGAGAAGGTGCAGAAGCTTCAAAAATATATTGAGAACCCAAGGGAGGTTCATGTCGTTCTGGCGGTAGAAAAATTCCGGCATATTGCAGAGATCACTATTGTCGGGAATGGAAGGACTTTTAATGGCCAGGGAAGGGACAACGATCTCCATGCCGCCATCGATCAGATGGTGGATAAGATGGAGCGGCAGATTCGTGAACGGAGGGAGAAGGCAAGACGAAAAAGGGCAAACCCCTCTTCTCCAAAGGCCTCCCTCCAACTGAGCGGAAAGGCCGGAGAAGGGAAAGAAGAAGGAGACATCCCCCCCCTCATCCAGAAGAGACGTACTATTGCCAAACCCATGTCTCTTGAGGAGGCGCTCTCTCAATTGACTCTTTCGAAAAAGGATTTTTTAGTATTTATCAATTCAGATTCTGGGCAGATGAACGTCGTCTATCGGTCTAAAGACGGGGGTTACGAATGGGTGGAACCTCATCCCAAATAGGGAGATGCTTGAGAGGGAATGATGAAGATCATGGATTATTTGAATGAAGAGTGGGTGATCCCCAACCTGCAGGGAACGGACAAACCATCCATTCTGAAGGAATTGTCAAGCCTTTTGGTGAAGCCCTGCCAGGTAACCTCTGTCGAAGAGTTGCTCCAAGTGCTCCTCGATCGGGAAAAACTAGGATCGACGGGAATTGGGGAAGGGATTGCCATTCCCCATGGTCGATTGAAAAAGTTAAAAAAATTTTTCATCTCTTTTGGTCGTTCCCTCAAGGGCGTGGATTTTGACTCCATCGATCGAAAACCCAGCCAGCTCTTCTTTTTAGTCATGGCCCCAGAGAATTCGGCGGTGGATAATCTAAAGCTTCTGAGTCGTATTGTCACCCTGCTCAAAGGACCTTCCTTCAAAAAGAGATTGATGGAGGCTTCTTCCCAGAAGGAGCTTTTTCAAATCATCGCCGAAGAGGATGAGAAATATTAATCGATGAACAGCCTTCTCGTACAAGAATTGGAGCAGAATCGACAACATCATCTGGAACTGACCCTGATGACCGGGCGAAATGGGCTCAAGAAGAAGATTACCCATTCACAAGTCCAAAAGATGGGATTGGCCTTGACGGGTTTTGTCCAATTCATCAATCCAGAACGTCTTCAGATCATCGGAAATACAGAAATGGCTTATTTTAAAACACTCACTCCTGAGATGCAGGAGAAGGTGATTCAACAGATCTGTAGCCTGCCGTTGTCCTGTTTAGTGATTACTCGGGGTTTGGAGATTCCTGAATTTCTTCTCCGGGAAGCTGATGGGAAAGGGATCCCCGTATTTCGGACCAATCTCCGTTCTTTCGATTTCATTGAGCGGATCACCAAATTTTTAGAAGAGAAACTCTCATCCACCAGCAGCCTCCACGGTGTGCTCATGGATGTCTTTGGGGTGGGCGTCCTCATCCTGGGCAAAAGTGGGATCGGGAAGAGTGAATGTGCATTGGATCTGATTCTTCGTGGGCACCGACTGGTGGCGGACGATATGGTTCATATTCAGAAGCGATCTCCCTCTTCTGTGATCGGAAGTGGTTTCGAAGTGATCCAACACCACATGGAGATCCGAGGATTGGGGATTATCAACATTAGGAGCCTTTTTGGTGTAGAGGCCATCCGTGAGAAGAAGAAGATCGAGCTCGTCCTGGAGCTGATGGAGTGGGATACCCACCGGGAGTACGATCGCTTGGGGTTTGAGGAGGAAAAATTTTCCATCTTGGACATTGAGCTCCCGATGTTAAGAATCCCCGTCACGCCCGCTCGGAATTTGACGACCATCATCGAAGTGGCTGTCCGCAATCACCTTTTGAAAGTGATGGGATACGATTCGGCCTTGGAGTTTGAGAAAAAACTCCTTCGAAAGATGGAAGAAAGAGAGGGGGACAGATTTGAGGTTGAGGGCGAAGTGGAGTGAAGAACATACGGGTGATTCTCATCAGCGGTCTTTCCGGGTCGGGCAAAACAACGGCCATTAAAGCCTTAGAAGATATTGGTTTTTATTGTGTCGATAACCTTCCCATCCTCCTTTTACCTAAATTCATAGAACTCTGTGAGCAATCAGGTGGAAAGATCTCCAAAGTGGCAATGGTGGAGGATATTCGGGGAGAAGCATCCTATCCTTCCTCGCAACAGGCAGGGGACACAGAAGGGGAGAAGGATTTTTTAGAGGATTCGAGAAGGATCATCCAAGAATTGAAGAGGGAAGGTTACCCAATCGAAATCCTCTTTTTGGAGTCTTCCGACTCCATTCTGATGAGGCGTTTCAGCGAGACCCGTCGTCAGCACCCTTTGGCAGTGGGCGGATCTATCCGAGAAGGGCTCCGTTTGGAACGAGAACGACTTCAAGGCATCAGGGATATGGCCCATCAGGTGATTGATACGTCACAATTAAATGTCCATCAACTGAAAGAAAAAATCCAACAGTATGCTCAAGAGGGGCGGAACTCAGGCCAGATGACGGTGCTCCTCCTTTCCTTCGGATATAGTTTTGGGATCCCTTTTGAAACAGACCTCTTGATGGATGTTCGGTTTTTACCCAATCCTTATTTTGTTGAAGAGCTGAAACGGTTGAGAGGGGATCATCCAAAGGTAGCGGAATATGTCCTCCAGTGGGAAGAGACAAAAGAATTTTTACGATACGTTCAAGAGTTCATTCGGTTCCTTCTCCCCCTCTATGAAAGGGAGAGAAAAACCCATTTGACCATTGCTGTGGGATGTACCGGTGGGAGGCATCGGTCCATCGCCATCGTCAACCGATTGGCAGAGATGCTCCGGGATGAATTGACGAAGAGGGGAGTATTTCTGTCTGTGCAACACCGCGATGCGGAGAAGGGATGAGGAAAGAGATGGTGGGGGTTGTTGTGGTGACGCATTGCCACTTGGCTGAGGAGATGATCTGCGCTGCTCAGTTGGTGGTGGGAGAGGAGTTAAAACAGTTTCAACCTGTTTCGATCGATCCGAAGGAAGGCTCCGAGGAGATCCGGGAAAAGATCATCGCTGCCATCCGAAAAGTGGATGTTGGACAAGGGGTGCTCATCCTGACGGATATGTATGGAGGGACCCCTTCCAATATCAGCCTCTCCTTCTTAGAGGAGAGGAGGATCGAAGTGATCACAGGAGTCAACCTTCCCATGTTGCTGAAATTAGCGACCTATCAGAACGATATGGATCTTGAAGCCTTGGCCGTTTTTATTACCGATTATGGTCAGAAAAATATCAACCTGGCCAGTGAGGTGCTTAAAAAACGGGTGGATAAAAAGAAGAGTTAAGAGTTTGAGAGTTTTGAGATTAGATTTTAGAATTAAAAATATCGTTTTGCGCTATGTGATGTGCTTTGCTTTTTTAAGGATCATTGGAAAGGAAACGAGACTACAAGCGTCGGGATGGAAGTTCAGACCTTTACTATTCGAAATCGCTTAGGGCTTCATGCGCGGGCAGCTGCCCTCTTGGTTAAAACGGCCAATCGCTTCGCTTCAGAGATTACCCTCGAGAAGGATGGCCTGGAGGTGAATGGGAAATCGATCATGGGCATTCTCATGTTAGCCGCTTCGAAGGGCTCGAAGATTACGCTGAAGGCAGAGGGAAAAGACTCGGTCCAAGCGATCAAGACCCTCGGTGAATTGATTGAGAATAAATTCGGTGAGGAATAGGAATGGCTGTTCAGCAACAGATCAATAAGTTTATCCAAGGAATCGGGGCTTCCCCTGGGATCATCATTGGGAAAGCCTATTTAGTTGAACGATTCAAAGTTCGTCTTCCTCAGAAGCGAATCGATCCGGCACAGGTTGAGGAAGAGATCAAACGGTTTTTCAATGCGATTGAAGAATCTCGGAATCAGTTGACGGAGATTAAAGAAAAGATTTTGGATCCACAAGTACGTAAACATTCTTTTATCCTGGATGTCCACTTGATGATCCTGAACGATGAGATGCTGCTTCAGGACACGGTGGATACGATCCGAAAGAAAAAGGTGAATGCAGAATGGGCTCTGGATCTCACCTTGGAGAAGCTGGACACGGCCTTTAAGGCCATCGAAGACGAATATTTGAGGGAACGGCGCAGCGACCTTCACTATGTGGCGGCGAGGATCTTTCGAAATCTCTTGGGAAAGAAGGAAGACGATATCACCAAGATCAAAGGGAAAGTGATAGTCGTCGCCCATGACCTCTCTCCAGCGGATACCCTCCAGATGAACCTGAAACATATCGCAGGGTTTATCACGGATATTGGCGGGAAGGTTTCCCATACGGCCATCCTTTCCCGATCTCTGGGCATCCCGGCCGTGGTAGGGCTCGAGGTAGCGACTTCCCTCATCAATGGGGGAGACCTCTTAATTATCGATGGAGAGACAGGAGAGGTGGCCATTAATCCCACAGAGGAGGTCTCTCAGTCCTTTCTCGAACGGAAACGCCGAACCAAATCGATCGAACGTGAGATTCTTAAGTATGCCTCTCTGCCGGCAGAGACCCGCGATGGAATTCGCGTCCGTCTCCAGGCCAATATTGAAATGGTGGAGGAAATTTCCTCTGCCAAGATGCATGGCGCGGAAGGGATCGGGCTTTATCGGACTGAAATCCTTTATCTCAATCGGAAAGACCTCCCGACCGAGGAAGAGCATTTTCAAACCTACCGACATATGGTGGAAAATATTTACCCTGCGACAGCTACCATCCGTACCTTAGACATCGGCGGCGATAAATTTCTTCCCGATTATTCGAAGAACAATGAGTTGAACCCGGCTTTGGGGTTGAGGGCGATCCGGTTCAGCCTCAAGGAGACTGAAATCTTTA
Organism: Thermodesulfobacteriota bacterium; assembly: GCA_049513055.1. GTDB lineage: Bacteria > Desulfobacterota > BSN033 > BSN033 > UBA1163 > UBA1163. The sequence continues at coordinate 6,298 of JBEKWN010000037.1, read as the reverse complement.
AAGTCCAGCTGAGAGGGATTTTGCGAGCCAGTGTCCATGGAAAACTGAGGATCCTTTTCCCCATGATCTCGGGGGTTGAAGAGATTCGACAGGCGAAGGCTATTTTGGAAGAAGTTAAAAAGGACTTGGCCAAAGCAAAAATCCCTTTCGATCAGAGAATCCAGATCGGGGCCATGATCGAGATTCCTTCTGCCTCGGACATTGCTGACATTTTAGCGAGAGAAGTGGATTTCTTCAGCATCGGAACGAACGACCTGATCCAGTATGCGCTGGCCGTCGATCGGATCAATGAACATGTGTCCTATCTTTATGAACCCCTTCATCCGGCCGTTCTGAGAATCATCCGATGGGTGGTTCAGTCCGGTCATCAAGCCGGGATTCCAGTTGCCATTTGTGGGGAGATGGCGGCAGAACCCACTTATGCCTTGATCCTGTTAGGCCTGGGCTTGGATGAATTCAGCATGAACCCGGTCTCCATTCCCAAAGTGAAGAAGGTGCTCCGAATGTCAAGGTTTGAAGAAACCCGGTCGTTAGTCGAACAATTGTTCCAATTCCCAACGGCCTCAGAGATTGAATGTTTTGTACGAAACTGGATGGCCGAAAGATATCCTGAAGATTTTATTAAATGTTATGCAGAGGACATCAAAGCATAAAACAGCACGAAAAGGAGGAAATATTCCATGGCCATGACAGACTTTTTATTCACCTCAGAATCGGTCACCGAAGGTCATCCTGATAAGGTGGCCGATCAGATTTCGGATGCCATCCTGGATGCGATCATTGCTCAGGATACTCGGGCTCGAGTGGCCTGTGAAACGATGGTGACGACAGGAATGGCGATTATTGCAGGCGAGATTAGCACTTCCTGCTACGTCCATATGCCGTCCATTGTCCGTGAGACGATCAAAGAGATTGGATACAATGACTCGGCAATGGGATTTGATTGGGAGACCTGTGCGGTGATCACCTCCATTGATGAGCAGTCGTCCGACATCAAACAAGGGGTGGATGAGGCAGAAGATCATGAAATGGGAGCAGGGGATCAGGGGTTGATGTTCGGCTATGCCTGCAATGAGACACCGGAGTTGATGCCCATGCCCATCATCTTTGCCCATCGACTGACCCGACGATTGGCTGAGGTGCGGAAGAAGAAAATCCTCGATTTTCTAAGACCCGATGGAAAATCTCAGGCGACGATCCAGTATATCAATGGGAAGCCAACCCGTGTGGATTCGGTCGTGATTGCTGCTCAGCACTCAGAAAGCGTCACCTATGAGAGACTCAAGGAAGGGATCATCGAAGAGGTCATCTTCAAAGTCATTCCCGAGAAACTTCGAGATAAGAACACCAAATACTATGTCAATACAACCGGGCGCTTTGTGATTGGAGGGCCGAAAGCCGATTGTGGCCTCACGGGAAGAAAAATCATTGTGGATACTTACGGGGGGGTAGGAAGCCATGGAGGAGGCTGTTTTTCAGGGAAAGACCCGTCGAAGATGGACCGGACGGCCTCTTATATGGCCAGGCATATTGCCAAGAATGTGGTTGCAGCTGGGCTTGCAGAAAAATGCGAAGTTCAAATTGCCTACACTATTGGAAGAGCACAGCCTGTCTCTCTCATGATCGATACCTCAAGAACCTCAAAGATATCTCCTGACAAGATTGCAAAGATCATTCGTGAACATTTTGACATGAGGCCGAAGGCCATTATCAAATATCTCGATCTTCTTAAGCCGATCTATAAAAAGGCGGCCTGCTATGGCCATTTCGGTCGGAATGAACCGGGATTTCCTTGGGAGAGTACCCATCGGGCAGAGGAATTGAAGAAGGCTGCTGAACTCTAAGATAGATTAAGATAGGGTGATAGGGAGATGAGGAGAAAGGGAGAAAATGAAATCCAAGGTAAAGATTGATTACGACGTTAAAGATATCTCATTAGCTAAGAAGGGGCGACTTCGGATGGAATGGGCAGAGATGGCCATGCCTGTTTCGAAATTGATTCGGAGCCGTTTTGAAAAGGAGAAACCTCTAAAGGGAGTGCGTCTTTCAGCCTGCCTGCATGTGACCACTGAGACGGCTGTGTTGATGAGAACCCTTTTAGCAGGCGGAGCGAAGCTCGCCCTTTGTGCTTCCAACCCCTTGAGCACTCAGGACGATGTGGCGGCTTATCTGGTCAAAGAACTAAATATTCCTGTCTTTGCCATTAAAGGGGAAGACAGTAAAACCTATTATACTCACATCCAGAAAGCCTTGGCTCACTTTCCCAATCTTACCATGGATGATGGGGCGGATTTGGTCTCCTCGCTCCACTTCATCGCTCTGAAAAAATGGAAGGAACTTTCTCCTTCCGTTCGAAAATGGGCAGAGGGTCTCTCGCCATCCAAAAAGGAGGAAATGATAAAAGGGGTGATTGGTGGGACCGAGGAGACGACGACGGGTGTGATCCGGCTCCGTTCCATGGAGGCGACAGGGGTACTGAATTTTCCGATCATCGCTGTCAACGACGCTGAGACCAAACATTTTTTTGACAACCGATATGGCACAGGACAGTCGACGATTGATGGGATCATCCGGGCCACCAATCGTTTGATGGCCGGGGCAACCTTTGTCGTCTCAGGTTATGGATGGTGCGGGAAGGGACTGGCGATGAGAGCAAAAGGGATGGGGTCCAATGTCATCGTCACCGAGGTGAGTCCTCTAAGAGCTCTGGAAGCCGTCATGGATGGGTATCGGGTGATGCCCATTGAAGAGGCAGCTGAAATAGGAGATATTTTTTGCACGGTCTCTGGAAATATCAAGGTGATCCGGAAAGAGCATTTCTTAAAAATGAAAGATGGAGCCATTATCGCCAATTCAGGCCACTTTAATGTTGAACTCGATTTGGACGGGCTCCGTGAAGCGACCCTCTCCCAGCGAACAATACGTGATTTTGTGGAGGAGTTTCAACTCAAACAGGGACGAAGGGTCTATCTATTGGGGGAAGGAAGATTGATCAATCTCGCCTCTGCAGAGGGGCATCCCTCGAGCGTCATGGATATGAGTTTTGCCAACCAAGCACTTGCCTCTGAATATTTGGTGAAGTATCATCGAACTCTGGAGAAAAAGGTTTATTCCGTTCCTCTCGAGATCGATCAAGAAATCGCCCGGATAAAACTTCTTTCGATGGGTATTCAGATCGATCAATTGACCAAAGAACAAGTCCACTATTTAGCTTCCTGGGAACAGGGCACATAGGTTCCTCAAGGGCCCCTCCCATAATATTCGATGGAACGAAGAAAGACACGTCAGATTTCTATCGGCCCTGTTAAGGTTGGAGGGGATGCACCGATCTCTGTCCAGTCGATGACGAAAACCGATACGAGGGATATCCGAAGGACTGTCCATCAGATTCGACGTCTTGAAGAAGCCGGGTGTGAAATCATTCGGGTGGCTATTGTGGATGAAGAAGCAGCCCGTGCGATCACTGAGATCAAGAAAAGGATTCGAATTCCTCTCATTGCAGATATCCATTTCCACTCACGCTTGGCTTTGATAGCCATGGAGTCGGGAGCGGATGGTCTCCGTATCAATCCTGGAAACATCGGAGGAAGCGATCGTCTGAAGCCCATCGTCACAGAGGCGAGAAATCGCTCCATTCCGATCCGTATTGGGGTGAATGCTGGTTCTTTGGAGAAAGACCTCTTAAAACGATTTGGAGGAGCGACTCCCGAAGCGATGGTTTCAAGCGCATTGCGTACGATCGAATGGATGGAGGATCTCGGTTTTCATCTCATCAAAGTCTCTTTGAAGGCGTCAGATGCCTTGAGGACAGTGGAAGCCTACCGCCTATTTTCAAAAAAGTCGGATTATCCACTTCACCTGGGGGTGACAGAGGCCGGAAAAGGTTCTGGGGCTATTGTTAAATCCTCTATCGGCATTGGACTTCTGCTCAGCGAAGGGATTGGAGATACGCTCCGGGTTTCATTAACTGGAGACCCTGTTGAAGAAGTTCGAGTGGGGTACGAAATGTTAAGAGCCTTGAATATTCGCAAACGAGGCATTGAGATTATTTCATGCCCCACCTGTGGTCGTTGCGAAGTCGATCTGACCCATCTTGTAGAAAAGGTTGAAAGAGGCGTTAAGAAAATTGCCACCCCTCTCACAGTGGCTATTATGGGATGTGTAGTGAATGGACCAGGCGAAGCGAAAGAAGCAGATATCGGCATTGCCGGAGGAAAAGGAGTGGGAGTCCTTTTTAGAAAAGGAAAAGTGATCAGAAAGCTGAGGGAAAAAGATTTTGTTTTAGTGTTGTTAAACGAAATTCAAAAGATGGTTAAAGAAGTTAAGTAGAGTGTTGACACAAGTCACGGACATGGACACGAATATTTTCAGGAGAGCCGGAGCTTTTTCCAAACATAATAGATTCGCTGAAGCACGGTGAAGTGAGTGAGGATGGCCAGAATCCAGAGAATGGGCTCCATCCATTGGAATAGGGCTCCTATAGAGAGAAGGATGATACGTTCTGCTCTTTCCATGAGCCCGATGTGACACGGAACTTGCAACGACTCTGCCTTCGCTCTAATATAAGGGATAAGAGCCGTGCCCATACTGACAAAAGAAGTAAGGATGACAAGGCCAGGATCTTCTTTTTTTAGGTAGTAAATAAGGATGGCAAGAAGTAGAAGGAGATCCGAATATCGATCTAAGACTGAATCTAAGAAGCCCCCCAAGGGTGTCACCCTTCCCAATTTTCTGGCTACTACGCCATCAAAGAGGTCGAAAAGCCCTGAAAGGATGATCGCCAATCCTGCGAGGAACCAGAATCCCTTGAGTATAAGAAGGGAGGCGGCAAGGGTTGCAAAAAAACCCATTAGGGTAAAGAAATTGGGATTGCCATGTTCTCCCGAAAATATTTTAAGAACATAGTAGAGGTAAGGGTCAAGTCGATGTCCGATTTTATTGCCAATCATCTTTGAAAACCACCCCCCCTCCTATCCTCCCCCCGCAAGTGGGGGAGGAATAAGGTGGGGGGGAAAGATTTTTGACAGAGAACATAACATTTTTGATAGAAAAGTCAATTATTCTCCTGTTGTTCAAACAAAATCAGAATGGAATAATGGGGTAATGGAATAATGGAATGATGGGAAAAGAATAAGCCATTATTCCAACATTCAATCATTCCAATATTCCAGAAGGGAGGTTGTATGCCATCACATCTGATTTCTACAACAGAGTTTAAAACTTTGAAATTGAAGGGAAGAGGGAAGGTGAGGGACATTTATGATCTTGGCGATCGGCTTCTCATCGTCGCTACCGATCGGATGTCCGCTTTCGATGTAGTCATGCCTAATCCGATTCCAGATAAAGGAAGGATACTGACCCAGGTTTCTAAATTCTGGTTTGATTTAACAAAAGAGATTGTTTCCAATCATGTCATCTCAACAAAGGTAGAGGATTATCCTAAGGATTGTCAACCTTATCAGGAAATGTTGAGGGGTCGCTCCATGCTGGTCATGAAGACAGAAGTCCTTCCCATCGAGTGTGTGGTCAGAGGTTACCTCTCAGGTTCAGGCTGGGTGGAATATCAGAAGACAGGGGAGATATGTGGTGTCCATCTTCCGAAAGGTCTGGTGGAATCCTCAAAGTTAGAAGAGCCAATCTTTACCCCTGCCACAAAGGCTGAGATGGGCCTCCATGACGAGAATATTACTTTTGAGAGAGTAGAAAAGATTGTGGGCAAGGAATTGGCACAGAGATTGAAATCCCTTTCTTTAGCCATTTATAAAAAGGCGCAAGACGTGGCTGAGAAGAGAGGGATTATCATTGCAGACACCAAGATGGAATTTGGAGTGACGAGTATCAACCCGGCGGGCCCCAAAAGAGTTTTGATAAACAGTTTTTAAGGGATTATCTTCTTTCCATCCGCTGGGATAAGAGTCCGCCAGCCCCCCAATTACCGGATGAGATTGTTCAAAAGACAAGAGAAAAATATCTTGAGGCTTATGAGCGTCTGGTCGGGAAACCCTTGTAAAAATTTAGGTTTTAGACTGCGGACACGCGACACGAACACGGAGCACGATATTTCTAAAAAATGATATCTAAGGAAATCCTTCAAGATAAATTCAGAGGGGCCATCCTCGGGTGCTTTCTGGGAGATGCCTTTGGAGCAGGCTTCGAAGGGATGCATCCCGATAAGGCTAGTGTAATGTTACAATAACGGCTTTACAATGAGACACCTTCTCCAAGATCGAATCGACGTTTTTGGTCCAGACAAAAGGCTTGGGATTTTCGTTGTTCAGCCGAATATACTCCTTGATGG
>JBEKWN010000036.1:0-27135 GCA_049513055.1 Thermodesulfobacteriota bacterium | reverse complement strand
TCTTATTGTAATGAGATTCATACGACCAGTAATAAGTACCAAAAGTGTCCACTACAAAGCAACCTGACGGATCTATTTGGCTTTGATCGCCACAATATTTTCTTTCAAAGTTTTCTCTTGCCTCATTAGCACATTTCTCCTGGAGAGCCAGTGTGCTTTGAGCATGCGCATGCCCTGATACAGCAAAAAGTAAGATTAAACCAACTACAAATTCTTTCATCTTTCCACCTCCTTATTTATCCCCGTTTTTGCCTCCTCTCAAACCTCTCCATATACTCATCAATCTAAATAAAATTTAAACCCCATTCCTATTTCAGAAATTGGGTCTAAAATTATCTGGCAACCATATCCCACCCTATATGGCTAGAGGTTAATGTTGGAAGGTCTTCAGCTTGGAATAGAACCTATCAGAGATGTGCAGGGAAGTCAACCCTTCGACTTCGCTCAGGGCAAGCTCTGAATAGCGCATTATAAACTGTCCCTAAAGTACATACCTTGGGTTCATCGAATGGGGCAACACGGATTTTTAAATAGTGGCTAAAGTGATAGGAGAAGGTACACTTCTTTAAAAGATGACGTCGGCAATGAATGCCAACGCTACATGAGTCGAAATTTTCCGCTCCTCCTTAATCCTTTCGCCTATCCAATATAGGCAGGCTTTTTTTCAGTTTGACTAAAGGTATATTTAAGGTATAATAACTATATCATGGAATTTGAGTTCGATCCGAAGAAAAACGAAGCTAACAAGGCAAAACATGGGATCGATTTTCATGAAGTACAGAACTTATGGGACGATCCTGATTTAATTGAAGTGCCGGTAAAAACCACTGATGAATTGAGATACTTGGTAATTGGGAGAATATCAGGTAAACACTGGTCAGTAGTTATTACCTATCGAGGCGAAAAGATAAGAATTATTTCAGCAAGAAGATCGAGAAAAGAGGAGGTTGATATCTATGAAGGCTCGTGAGTTTGACAAGAAGTTTGATGAAGGCAAGGACATCTCAAAATACCTTGATATGTCAAAGGCAAGGAAAACGAAGCAGGAGCAAAAAAGAGTAAATGTGGATTTTCCTTTATGGATGATTAACTTATTGGATAAGGAAGCAAAACGTTTAGGCGTGCCTCGACAGTCCATTATCAAGGTTTGGGTTTCCGAGCGCCTTGAAAAGTTATCTTAGACATGGTGGAAGCCTTCGCCTCGCAATGACAACGGATGGTAATGCCTGATGGATGAAAATATAAATGACTTGATAAGCGATCTTAAAACCTACCTCGAATATCTTAAAGGGATGGGTATTGTTTCTCTCCCTGCTTCTGGAATGAAAGCTGACGAACCCGGTCAATCTACCATGATAACTTTGGAAGATGTACGAAAAGAGTTAGGGGACTGTAAAAGGTGTAAACTCCACCGTGGCCGAAAGACGATTGTGTTCGGGGAGGGTAATGAAAAGGCAACCTTGATGCTTATCGGAGAAGGTCCTGGATACGATGAAGACGTTCAGGGAAGACCTTTTGTGGGTAAGGCTGGTCAACTCCTGACCAAGATCCTTCAATCGATTAATCTCCCAAGAGAAGAGGTTTACATCGCCAACATCATCAAATGTCGACCTCCACAAAATCGAAACCCAGAGCCAGATGAGATCCAAAGCTGTCATCCCTTTCTGATGAAGCAGATTCGTGTGATCCAACCTAAAATCATTTGCGCCTTAGGGACTTTTTCTGCTCAGACTCTACTAAAAACCGAAACCAAGATTACAGCCCTTCGTGGAAAGCTCTTCGATCTCGAGGGAATCAAGGTGATCCCCACCTATCACCCTGCCTTTCTGTTGAGGAACCCGGATAAAAAGAGAGAGGTTTGGGAGGATATGAAAAAAATCGTTGAATTATTGGGTTGAGGGAATAATTCTATTTAATCTGCAGGGGAAAGTTCAATTCATACCCCTTCTCATTGAGTACATCTATGATCGCAGAAGCCATATCCCTCATCAAAAGTTCCCAAATGGAAAATCTCCTTTTGGGATAGAGAACAATCGGTTTCCCTACGATTCCTACCATCTTGGCAGTGATATCAATTGTGTCCTGAAGATTTCCCATCTGGTCGACCAACCCCAAATTTTTAGCCTGCTCTCCTGTAAAGATTCGTCCATCTGCAATCTGAACAACCTTAGATCGATCCAGTTTCCTCCCATCCGCCACGGCCTGAATGAATTGTTGGTGAACGTTATCAAGAACCTCCTGCATGATCCTCTTCTCCTCTGGGGTCATCTCACGGAAAGGAGATCCGATATCTTTATGCTCTCCGCTTTTGAGCACCACTCCTTTAATTCCAATTTTCTTGAGAAGCTCTTCAAAATTGGAGAACTCCATGATCACGCCGATCGAACCGGTAATTGTCCCAGGATTGGCAACGATGAGATCAGAGGCACAGGCGATGTAATAACCTCCAGAGGCCGCTACAGATCCCATGGAGGTGACCACTTTTTTCTTTGACTTGATCTTAATAATCTCCCGGTAGATCTCTTGCGCCGGGCCTACCCCCCCACCTGGAGAATCGATTCTAAGGATGATGGCTTTAACCCCATCATCCTCAAGATATTGTTGCAGCTCTTCAATGATTCCGGAAGATTGGGTAATCACTCCTTTCACTTCCACAACGGCAATCTTATCTCCAAAGGTAAACCGGCTTGATCTCCCTCCAGAATAACGTCCAATAAATAAAAAGATGGCAAAAAAGAAAATGAGAAGTGCAGCAATCACACCCAACCCGATTAAAATTCGTTTTCGTTTCATGGAATCCTCCCTATTCATTAAGAAATAACGTGATTCGTGTCCGTGATTCGTGACACGTTTCTATATTCGAAAACCTTTAAATCACTCATACCAGTCACCATCACCCATCACTAAAATTTCAAAGGGGTGAAACGCGAATCGTCTCAAAAGGAGCGAGTTGAAAGATGCGGATGCGTTTCATCTTAACCAGTTCGAGAATGGCCAACAAAGTAATAATGACGACCTTTCGCGAAGCCTGTTCAGGAAAGAGGCGATGGAAGGCCATGCTCCGCTTTTCCCTTTCAAGAATTGTCAGGATCTCTTGAATTTTATCTTCAACGCTAAGGTGTTCTAAAATGACTTCATGAACGCTTTCTAGTTTGACCCTCTCCAATACCTGTCGGAAAGCCTCGAGGAGCTCAAAAAGATTTACCTCAACTCTTTCCTCCTCAGGTTCTTCTCCAGGTTCTGGCGTCACCAACCGGATGAAAACATCCCGATCCAATAAGGGCCTTTTCTCCAATTCACCTGCTGCCTGTTTATATTTCTGATACTCCAAAAGCCTTCGTATCAGTTCCGCCCTTGGATCTTCCTCTTCCTCCTCCTCTTCTTCCTCTGAAGATTTGGGAAGCAACATCTTCGATTTGATGTGAAGAAGAGTGGAAGCCATCAGGAGATACTCCCCAGCGACATCCAAGTCGAGAACCTTCATCAATTGGAGATATTCCAAATACTGCTCCGTGATGAGGGCGATGGGGATATTGAAGATATCCAATTCGTTCTTCTGAATAAGATGGAGCAACAGGTCAAGAGGTCCTTCAAACCCCTCTAATCGAAAGGTATAGGGGAGTCTTCCTTCTCGATGTAAATCGTCTCCAGCCATTACTCCATCCCCTGGGCCTTCGAGATATATTCCATCTCATCCTGTCGAGTGATCACCTGCTCATCCAATCTGGCTTTGAGCAAACCCATCAAGGCCTTTTTAATAGAAGGGCCGGATTTAATTCCCATTTGAATCAAATCCGTTCCCCTCAAGAGTGGCTTTGTATCTTTCAATTGCGTGAAATACAGGGAGATATAACGACGGGTCGCCACCTGGGTGGCCTTGGCCATCATGAAGAGTTTTGATTCAGTAGAAAGAGGATCAAGAACGTCATAGATTTCCGACCGTTTCGGGCGTCGGTCTGTATTGATCCAAGAGAAGATTTGAAGGAGAGCTTGGTCTGCTTGAAGTTTTCCATCCGTCACCCTCTTTTTAATCTTATCATTCATGGACAATCTTTGACAGAGCTCTTTAATCTCTCCTTCTTTTAAGAAATCGATGAGACCATAAAAATAGATGAGCCAACGCTCATATCGCTGCTCCAGGAAAAGCAGGTCGAACCAAGAGATAACATGGTGGATCTGTTCAAACAGGATCTCGGCTTGCTCATCAAATTTAAGGTTGGGGTGGAGGAAATGAAAGAGATTAAAATCTTTCATTCGTTTCAAAGCGGGAATGGGAGCTCCCTCCTGGAGGATGAGGATGAGCTCGGAGAGAACCCGTCCCCCTGAGAGACGCTCCAAAAAACCCACTTTCACCGCATTCTTCATCAAATTCTGGGTATGTTTTCCGATTTGAAATCCAAAACGTTGTTCAAAACGGATCGCTCGAAAGACCCGGGTTGGATCTTCGACAAAGGAGAGATTGTGGAGAACCCGGATCACTTTTTCTTTGATATCTTTTACCCCTCCAAAAAAATCGATCAGCTCTCCAAACGCCTTTGGATTGAGTTGGATCGCCAGGGTGTTAATGGTAAAGTCCCTCCGATAAAGGTCCATCTTGATCGAAGCGCTTTCCACCGTGGGCAGAGCTGCCGGAGAATCATAAACTTCCAAACGAGCGGTGGCCACATCGATTTTCAAACCGTCAGGGAAGAGGATGATTGCTGTCCCAAATTTTTTATGCGTTCGAATCCGGCAAGGCAACTTCTTTTCGAATTCCTCAGCAAAATGGATTCCATCCCCTTCCACCACAATATCCACATCGGAATTTTCTACCCTCAATAAAAGATCCCTGACAAACCCACCGACTGCATAGACGGAATACCCCAACTCATCCCCTACCTTGCCAAATTCTATCAGCAGGTTGTGGATTCGGTTCGGGAACTGTTCTTTCATGAATTTGGAGATCATCTTCTTCCGGGCATAGAGGGGTTGGCTCTCAAAAACCGAAACGCCTTTCTCTGATTTCATCATCTCCTCTTGGAAGATTCGCATGACATCCCCCACAGAAACCGCCCCCACCAATCGATCCTTTTCGATGACGGGGAGGAGGCTCTGGTTTTGTCCGATGATGAGTGCCTGGACTCGAGAAAAAGGAGTATCCGGGGAGACCACCGAAAACTCTGTCGTCATATATTCCTTCACCAAGGAACTTTTTAGCCCGTGATACACAGCCTTCTCCACGACCTGTTTGGAAATCAAGCCAATTACTTTTTCATTCTGGAGGACAGGAAGGATGTTCAGGTTATATCGGGTCAGTATCTCCCCAGCTTCTTCCAAGGTTCGTTCCGGTTCAATGGTCTTAACAGGATAGACCATGGCATCCCCTGCCACCTTTTTGGGTCTGACCATCTCTTTTAATGTTTTGATCAATCGATCATGGGCCTCTATAAGAGCCATCCCCTTGACCGTCGCAGAGGCTGCTGTGGGATGTCCCCCTCCTCCAAATTCGCTGGCGATTTCTGAGACGTTCACCTCTTCGAGGCGGCTCCTCCCGATCAAGTAGATTCGGTCTTCCATCCTGACCAGGACGAACAGGACATCCAAATTCTCCATATCTTTCAGTTTATGGACCAGGACGGCAATATCCCCCACATACCGATCCACAGAAGCCTGAGCGATCACCACATCGATCCCGTGAAAGCTATATCGAGTGGCGGATTGGATCAGATCATTCAACAAGAAAATTTGTTCTGCTGTAAGTTCCTTGGTGATCACATTTGATAGGATGCTGAGATTCGCCCCTTTTTGGACCAAGTATCCAGCCGCCTTAAAATCTTCCTCTTTGGTCGAAGGAAAAGTCAAGTTCCCTGTATCTTCATAAATTCCCAACATCATCACCGTGGCTTCATCGGGTGTGATCTCAATTCCTCTTTTTTGAAGGATATCCAGAATGAGTGTCACCGTTGCTCCTACCTCTGAGATCACTTCCAGGGACCCATGGAGATCCTCTGAAGAGGGCGGGTGATGATCATAGATATGAATTTCTAAATCGAGTTTGGTTAACACTTCAGAAAACTTCCCGATACGACTGATCTGACGAGTGTCAACCAAAATGAGTCGTTTCACTTCCTGGAGATCAATATTTTTGATCCGTTCCACCTCAAAAGAATAGAGAGTGGAATGGATGAAGAAATCACGAAGGCTTCTCTCTTGAGAGCCAGGAAAGACCAAGATGGCATTGGGATAGAGTTTTTTAGCGGCCAGCATTGAAGCCAAAGAATCAAAATCGGCGTTGATGTGGGTGGTGATTACTTCCATAAGAACATTGAATTAAGAGTTAAGAGTTATGAGTTAAGAGTTATGAAGATCTTATTCTTAATTCTAAACTCTAAACTCTTAATTTCTAGCCTCTCGGGTGATAACGTTGATGAATCTTCTTCAGCCTCTCTCCAGTCACATGGGTATAGATCTGAGTGGTAGAGATATCCACATGGCCGAGCATCATCTGGACAGAACGAAGATCTGCTCCCCTTTCTAAAAGATGGCTGGCAAAGGAGTGGCGAAGAAGGTGAGGGGTGATCCTCTTACGAAGACAAGCTCTCCGCCCATAATCTTTAAGATTTTTCCAGAACCCCTGTCGGCTCATCCCCTTCCCCGAGCGGTTGATAAAAAGGGATGGACTCTCTTTCCCCTTCGCAAGGATTTCGCGCGCTGTTTTTAAATATTGGGTGACCCACTTCATCGCTTCGCTTCCAAGTGGAACAATCCTCTCTTTTGAACCTTTCCCATAGAGGAGGACGTATCCCCCTTCCAAGTTGACCTGATGGGTCGGAAGGTGAGTGAGCTCAGAAACCCTCATCCCAGTGGCATAGAGCATTTCCAACATCGCCCTGTCTCTAATCCCCAGAGGAGTCTGGAGATTGGGTTGCTCCAATATTTGTTCGATTTCCTTCAACGTCAAAATTTCTGGAAGGGTTTTCGCCACCTTGGGTGATTCTAATTCTTCGACAGGATTGGTCTCCAGAATTCCTTCTTCAATCAAAAATCGGAAAAAGGTCCGAATAGCGACTAAATTTCTCACAATAGACTTGGCAGCAAGATTCTTCTTTTTCAGCGCCAGAAGAAAACCCCTGACATGGAATTTGTCAACGTCCCGGATCTCCTGAACCCCTTTTCCTCTCAAATGATTTAAAAATCGAGTCAAACCATGGCTGTATGCCTCGATCGTATTTTTGGAAAGGCCTTTTTCAACGATGAGGAAATGGAGAAACTGATCCAACAACTGTTCCATCTCAATTTCCTATAATGAAAGGGGAACTAATGCAAACATAATAAATGCTTTTATATTGTCATTGCGAGCGACTAACGGGAGCGTGACAATTCTAACTTTGAAATGATGAGATGGCTTCGTCGTTTCGCTCCTCGCAATGACACTTCTTTTAATGTGTTTTTATTAAATAAAAAGCAGAGGGCATTGTATCCTCTGCTTTGATGAAGAGAGTAATTGTCTTGGACCCCTCCTTAGATTCCTGTGTGACCAAATCCCCCTCCTTGCCTCTGGGTTGCTGGGAGATCATCGACTTCTTCCAAAGTCGCTCGAAAAACTTGGGAGATCACCATCTGAGCAATCCTTTCTCCATTACGGATGGTAAAGGGTTCCTTTCCAAAATTGATCAGGAGGACACCGATCTCCCCACGATAATCAGAATCGATCGTCCCCGGTCCATTGACAATGCCAATCCCCTTCTGAATAGCCAACCCACTGCGGGGTCTGACTTGGCCTTCAAATCCTACTGGGATCGCTACGGCGATCCCAGTAGGAACGAGTTTTCTCTCTCCCGGTTCCAAGGTGATTTCTTTTTCAAGAGACGCGAAGAGGTCCATACCGGAAGCACCTTCCGTCATATATTGAGGCATGGGTACTGGATGATCTTTTCCCAAACGTTTGATATAAATTTTCATCTTTGAAGCCCAGCCTTTGAAACAGGGTCTTTCCGTTACTTTCCGTCCAACCGGACCTTGTCTAAATAATTCCCATCCATGGGTCCCAAGACGGTCAGGCAGAAGAAGCGCTCATCAAAAATATCGTTGGCTAAATGTCGAACGGTCTCTTCCTTTATCTCATCAATCCCTTTGAGGATCATTCCCACAGGAAGGTAGGCTTTAAAATAGATTTCATTCTTTGCCAGACGGGTCATCAGGTTGTCGGAACTCTCGAGGCTGAGGAGAAGATTCCCTTTCAACTGTTCTTTTGCAGTTTCCAATTCCCCATTCTTCAAAGGTTCCTTCTTGAGGCGGTTGAACTCTTTGAGAACCAGCTCGATGACCTCCTGAAAAGAGCCTTCATTGGTCCCCGCATAAACGACGACCAGTCCCGTATCAATATAGGTCGGAAGATAGGAGTAAACGGAATAAGCCAAACCGCGATTCTCGCGGATCTCCTGAAAAAGTCTTGAACTCATCCCGCCTCCCAGAATGGTGTTCAAGATATACGAGGCGAATCGAAGGGAATGGTTGTATTGGAGTCCTTGGGTGCCGAGGCAAAAGTGCACCTGCTCTAAATCTCGTTTCCAAATATTGGTCGTGGAGATCGAATCAGGTTTACTCCTTGCTCTCACTTTATCCGACTTTGCAATCTGACCGAACGTCGCGTCGATCAGGTCAACCACCTCCTGGTGTTTTAAATTCCCTGCTGCGCAGACGATGATTCGGTCAGGCGGATAGTTCTCTTTAAAAAATTGATGGAGTTGATCCCGCGGGAAGGATTGAACAAGTTCTGAAGTTCCATAAATCGGAAAACCCAATGGGTGGTCTCCCCAACAGACCCGGTTGAAAAGATCATGGATAATATCGTCAGGAGTATCCTCCACCATTTTGATCTCCTGGAGGATTACCATCCTCTCCTTCTCGACATCTTTCAAGTCCATGAGAGAATGGAGAAAAATATCTGAGAGGAGATCGATGGCAAGAGGTAAATTCTTATCGATCACCTTGGCATAAAAACAGGTGCACTCCCTTCCCGTAAAGGCGTTCAGCGTTCCACCGACAGAGTCAATCTCCTTGGCGATGTCAAAAGCAGTCCTTTTTTCCGTCCCTTTGAATAGAAGGTGTTCAATAAAATGGGAGATCCCATTTTCATGGGGTTGTTCATCTCTCGACCCAGTGACCACCCACACTCCGATGGAGACAGACCTGAGATAGGGGATTTCCTCGGTAATGACTCGAATGCCATTATTGAGAACGGTCTTCTGATACCCAGATCCTGTATCAATCCATGACTGATTCAGGGAATGATCCATTTTTTTTATCTCTGCGTCCATGACTCTCTATCCCTTGACGACTCTATCCCCCTCTATCCCTTTTCGTCTGAACTCTGCTTCGTCTCCCTCAGGGCTTCCTTACGACTCAACCGGATGCGGCCCTGCGGATCGATATCGATCACTTTGACAAGCACCTCATCCCCTTCTTTCAGAACATCCGAGACCTCCTTGACATGACCCTCTGCCAATTGGGAGATATGGATGAGGCCATCGGTCCCAGGAAAAAGTTCTACAATGGCACCAAAACCCAAAATCCGTACAACCTTCCCGGTATAAAGAGCACCGACTTCCACCTCCTGGGTGAGCCGCTTGATCATATAGATGGCTTTTTCGATGGCCTCATAATTCGGAGAGGCCAGTTTCACCATTCCCGAATCCTCCACATCGACCTTCACGCCGGTCTGATCGACAATGGCTCGAATATTCTTTCCTCCTGGACCGATGATATCCCGAATCTTCTCCTGTTTGACCTGGAGGCTAACGATTCGAGGGGCATGTCGTGAGAGATCTTTGCGGGGTTCAGAAATCGTCTCACTCATCTTATTCAAAATATGGAATCGTCCCTCTCTGGCCTGATCGAGAACTTTTTTCATGATCTCTTTGGAGATACCCTGAACTTTAATATCCATCTGGATGGCGGTGACCCCTTCAGAAGTACCCGCCACCTTAAAATCCATATCGCCCAAATGGTCCTCATCGCCCAAGATATCTGAGAGGACAGCCGTCTCCCCATCTTCTAAGATTAAGCCCATGGCAATGCCAGCCACAGGAGCTTTAATTGGAACCCCTGCATCCATAAGAGAAAGGCTTGCTCCACAGACAGTGGCCATGGAGGAGGACCCATTCGATTCCAACACTTCTGAAACAATTCGAATGGTATAGGGAAATTGTTCACTGGAAGGGAGTACAGGCAAAATCGCCCTCTCGGCTAAAGCCCCATGTCCAATATCTCTCCGGCTGGGAGACCTCAATCGGGAAACTTCTCCTGTACAGAAGGGAGGAAAATTATAGTGGAGCATGAAGGATTTATAGGTCTCTCCAGTCAAGGAATTAATCTTCTGCTCATCCTCAGAGGTCCCAAAAGTGACGACTGCCAGAACCTGAGTTTCTCCACGTGTGAAGAGGGCGGAACCATGGGTTCTGGGGAGGATACTCACTTCACAGGAGATGGGACGAATTTCTGAAAGCCTTCTTCCATCGATTCTCTGTTTCTTTTCTAAAATCAATTTTCTGACCAGTTTACGATAGATCTCTTCAAAACCGACCTTCGCCATCTTTTGTGAGGATTCGTCTTCGGCCCCGAGCTTCTGAAATGTCAACTGAAGGAGCTCCTCCAATCGTTCTCCTCTTTCCCCTTTCTCTGTGAGTTGAAAGGTCTCCTGAAGTTTCTCTTGAGCGATGGCTCTTACTTTTTCGTAAATGGTCTCTTCTGGTTTTTGGAGTTCGAATTCCTTGGGGGTGACTCCATAAGCCGACTTCATCTGTTTCTGAAGATCAATCACCGGCTTCAGGGATTGATGGCCAAATAAAATGGCCTCCAAAATCTCCTCCTCCTTGATCTCCTTGGCACTTCCTTCGACCATAATAATGGCCTCCTCACTCCCCGCCACAAAGAGATCGATATCACTCAGTTCCAATTCTTCATGGGTGGGGTTGAGGACAAACTCTCCGTCAATCCGACCCACTTTAGCTCCTGCAATGGGACCATCGAAGGGGATATCGGAGAGAGAAAGAGCGCTGGAAGCACCAATCATTCCTAAGATGGAAGGATCATTATCCTGGTCGGCAGAAAGAACGGTGGCGATGATCTGAATCTCATTTTGAAACCCTTTAGGGAAAAGGGGTCTCAGGGGTCGATCAATAAAGCGGGAGATCAGGGTTTCGCGATCACTGGGGCGCCCTTCCCTCTTAAAAAAACCTCCGGGGATCCTCCCTGCGGCATAAGTCATTTCTAAATAATTCACTGTGAGGGGAATGAAATCGAGGCCTTCGCGCTTCTTGTCGGATGTCACAGCCGTCACCAGGACGACCGTCTCTCCATACTGCACCATGACCGAACCATTCGCCTGCTTCGCCACTTTTCCGGTTTCAATGGAAAAGGACCTTCCTCCAAAATCGATCTGTAGTTTCTGACCCATACGAATCTCTTTACTCCTTTTCATTTAGAACATGCGGGCGTTACTTCCGTAGACCTAATTTATCGATGACCGTTCGATATCGGTCCACCTTGTTTTCTTTAAGATAGTTAAGTAGTCTCCTCCGTAGCCCAACCAATTTAAGGAGACCCCTACGAGAGTGATGGTCCCGTTTGTGTACTTTAAAGTGTTCTATCAGATATCGAATCCTTTCGCTGAGAATAGCGATTTGAACCTCAGGGGAACCCGTGTCCCGTTCGTGGTTTTTAAACTGCTCGATGATCTCTTTTTTCTTCTCCTGAACGAGTGTCATGAAATCCTCCTTTTAAACTAAACGTGATCTTCTGTAGGATATCGTTTTTGGGGTTGGAATACTCTTAACGGGCGAAGAGCCACTACTTCAGGATCTGCCCAGGGAATATCTGCCCCCTTTACTTCTGATTTTAAGATGGCCACCAACCCCTCCTGAGGAGAGGACATCTTGAGCCATTGTCCTTTTTCGAAGGCTGGAAGGGTCTGTGGAGAAAGATCTTGAACGATCATCTCCTTTCCAAAACGCACCTTCTTCACCAATTGTTCGTCCCCGACCATCTCGGGTAAACTGGGCAGGGCAGCACTTAAAGAAATCAACCATGAATGAAGAGCATCGGGTTTGGAGAGATCTTTTAACCTCTCCCAGGTGATCGCTTGTCCGAGTGTGAAAGGACCGCTCCGAATCCTCCTCAAACGGAGAAGGTGAGCCCCACATCCTATCTTCCTGCCAATATCTCTTCCCAGGGTGCGAATGTAAGTTCCTTTTGAGCAAGAGACTTTGAAATGGACAAGGGGCAGTTCAATTTCCTTCATCTGAATATTGTAAATTTCTACTTCTCTCTCTTTCCGTTCGACCTCAATCCCTTTTCTGGCTAATCGATAAAGGGGTTTCCCCTGCATTTTAATGGCCGAAAACATGGGAGGGGTCTGACGAATCTTCCCCAAAAATGTATGGATGAGAGCCTCAACCTTTTCAGGTTGGACCCCCTCCCATGGCTGTTTCATGACGACTTTACCGGTCCAATCATCAGTGTTAGTCTCTTCTCCTAATCGGAGGGTCACTTCATACTCTTTGGGACCTTCTCTCAAAAATGGAACCAATTTTGTTCCCTCGTTGATGACGATAGGCAGAACGCCTGTGGCAAAGGGATCCAGGGTTCCGATATGGCCTGCCTTCTTCACACCAAATCGATGTTTGATCTCTCTCACCACATCGAGGGAGGTGATCCCTTCAGGTTTATCCACAACGAGGAGACCATCAATTCCCCTCTTCATCCCCATTCGGCTCCTTTTCCTGATGGATGCTTTGGATCAACTCTTCCATATGAATCGCATACTCAATAGAAGGATCGAATTGAAACATAATCTCAGGAGTATATCTCAGTCGGATCCGCCGACCCAATTCTTTTCGGACATATCCCTTGGCACTGTCCAGCCCCTTCATGGAGCTCTCCCTCTCTGCCAAGGTTCCTGCTACACTGAAATAGACTTTCGCAAACCGGCAATCCTCAGAAACAGTCACCTTGGTGATGGTAACAAAACCAATACGAGGATCTTTGATCGACTTCACCAGCATTTGAGAGATTTCTTTTTGAATCAAATCCGCCACTTTTTCTGAACGTTTTCCTTCCATCCGAACCCTTAAAAAAACTTATACCGTAATGATTTCAATTTCTGTACGCACCATCTCGACGAGGTGCATCTGCTCAATAAAGTGAACGACCTTATCCAAACTCGAATTGATATGTCGTCGATCATTCCCAACCGTACAGAAACCAATCTGTGCCCGTTGCCAGAGGTCATTGTCCCCGACTTCTGAAATGGCCACATTAAAACGATGTCTTACTCGATCGATCAGTTTCCGGAGGACATGTCGCTTTCCTTTTAAAGAATGATTTTCCGGAATCAGAAGGTCGAGTTGGCAAATTCCGATCACCATCTCCTCCCCCCTTCTCTTTTAAAAGAACCCCTCCTCGATTCAAGAAGCCTATTACAAACCATCCTGGAAAATGGGCTGGGCTTTACTCGGAGGAACCTGCTGGGGGCTCAGGTTAACCGAGCTTGAACTTCTTCAATCTCATAAGACTCGATGACATCCCCGAGTTTGATATCATTAAAATTCTCAATGCCGATACCACACTCAAGCCCTTGGCTACAATCCTTCATATCGTCTTTGAATCGCCTGAGTGAAGCAATGCGGCCATCATAGACAACAACATTGTCTCGCAGTAATCTCGCATGGGATCCTCTGACGACTTTCCCGTCGATCACGAGACTGCCTGCCACGGTTCCCACTTTTCGGATGTTAAAAACCTGTATCACCTGTGCCCTTCCCAAGATATGTTCCTTGTAAGTGGGTTCCAGTAACCCTTCCAAGGCATTCTTAATATCGGTGATCGCATCATAGATCACGGAATAAGTCCGGACATCGACATGTTCCTGCTCCGCGAGGGACTGGGCTTTCACTCCGGGCCTTACATTAAAGCCAATGATGATCGCATTGGAAGCCGAGGCTAAATTCACATCGGTCTCTGTAATCCCGCCGACCGCATCGTGAAGGATATTGACCTTGACAGCATCCGTAGAAAGTTTATTCAATGCCTCTTTCACAGCCTCGATGGATCCCTGGACATCTGCCTTAATAATGACATTCAGCTCTTTTACTTCCCCTTTCTTAATTTTATCGTAGAGCTCTTCCAAAGAGACCTTGCTCAACTTTGAAAGTTCTTTTTCACGAATTTTTTCTTGTCGGTAGAGGCTGATCTGTTTGGCCATCCTCTCTTCGGAAACGACAATAAACGTTTCCCCTGCCTCGGGAATATCGGTGAAACCTACCACCTCCATAGGGATAGAGGGACAAGCTTCTTCTATCTTCTGCCCTTTATCATTCAGCATCGCTCTGACCCTACCATAGTGGGAGCCTGCGAGAAAGGCATCTCCTGTTTTCAACGTTCCCTCTTGCACCAGAAGGGTGGCCACGGGACCTCTCCCCTTGTCTAATTTGGATTCAATAATCACCCCCCGAGCGGGTTTGTCTGGATTAGCCCTTAATTCTAAAACCTCTGCCTGAAGGAGGATTAAATCCAGCAGCTCTTTAATTCCTGTCTTCTGTTTGGCGGACACCTCAGCAAAGAGAGTATTTCCTCCCCATTGTTCCGGGACGAGTCCATATTCCGAAAGGTCTTTCTTCACCTTTTCTGGGTTGGCAGTCGGTTTATCAATCTTATTGATGGCGACCACAATTGGAACCTTGGCCGCTCGAGCATGATCGATCGCCTCCTTCGTCTGTGGCATCATGCCATCATCCGCAGCGACCACTAAAACGACCACGTCCGTCACCTGAGCTCCTCTTGCCCTCATGGCGGTAAAGGCTTCATGACCGGGAGTGTCAATAAAGACCACATGCCCATTCTCTAATTCGACATCATAGGCCCCGATGTGCTGGGTAATACCTCCAGCTTCCCCTCCCATCACATTCGTCTTTCTGATCGAATCCAAAAGCATGGTCTTTCCATGATCCACATGGCCCATGATTGTGACCACGGGCGGTCTCGGTATTAACTGTTCGGGAAGGTCCTCTTTTCTTTCAAGTAGTTCCTGACGCTCTAAAGAGACTTTCTCCACCTCGTAACCAAACTCGCTGGCCACCAGAGAGGCAACATCCGCATCAATAAGTTGGTTGATATTCACCAGCACACCCATTTCCATTAACTTCTTAATCAATTCTCCACCTTTGACCCCCATCCTTTTGGCAAGATCCCCGACAGCAATGACTTCGGCGATTCGAATGATTCTCTTAATGGGTTTGGGGACGGTCACCTCTGTCTTCTTGGGCGTCTTCAATACCACCTTCCTCTTCATCGGTCTGAAGGGCCTGAAGCTGGGGGCGGCCTCTTTTCCCTCCACTTTTTCTCCTTCGCCCTCTTCCTCCACCAACATCCTTTCCTCAATTCTCTTTCTCTTTTTTATAACCCCCTTTTTCTTTGCAAGGGGCCCCAATCTTTCTCTCTCCAATAATTCTTCTTTTTCCTGGAGTTTCACCTCAACCTTTTTGAGAGGGACTTCTTTCGATTTTTGTTCTTCAGCTTCCTTCTTGACCTCTGCTATCTTTCCCGCTTCTTTAAGGGCAACCTGGGGCTCCACTCCCTCGTCCGGTCTGGGATGGAGAACCTTTTTTTCTTCAGCCTTTGCCTCAACGGATACTGTAGGCTCTTCAGGTGCTTCCTTTTCCTTCTTCCCTCTTGCTGGCTTTGTCGGAGGTTTCTCCTCCTCTTTCAATTCTTTTTCCTCAACCGCTTTCTTCGATATCTTCGGCTCAGCTTCAGCTTTTTCCTCTTTCTCCTTTGCTTTTGGAATCTTTCCTTTGACAACCTCAGGTTCGACGACAGCTAATGGAGGAGGTGGGGTCTCAACTTTAACTTCTAAAGTTCTTGCCCTTCTCCGAATCACGGTGGGTTTGACCCGCTTCTCAACGATTTCTTTCTCAGAATCCCTTTCAATGATCTTCTCATCCGATGGAGAGACCTTTTTTTCAGGTTCGGTAAGTTTCTTATCTTTTACCTTCACCCCCATCCGTTTCAATTTCAGAAGCAGTTTGTCATCCTCCATCCCAACTTCGCGTGCGAGATCGAGGACTTTACTCTTTGTCATTCCCTTCCTCCTCTATCGAAAAAACCTTTTCCCGAAGGATACTGGAAAACCATCGTCTCCAAGAATCCAATCCCTCTATCCTTTTTCTTTGCCTTGGTTAAACACCCGAGATCCGGACAGAGATAAAACCCCCGCCCTTGATGAGGCTTCTTCTTGTTCACCACCACCACTCCTTCAAGACTTTGGGCCAACCAAATCATTTCCTCTTTCTTCCTTTTCTTCCGACATCCAATACAGGTACGAATGGGGACATACCCTTTCTGACTCATGCCCTCTTTCCTTCGATATAATGTTTTGCGGATTGGATCAATTTTTCAGCCTTCTTGATCCCGATCCCTGGAAGGGCAGAAAGCTTCTCAACATTCGCTTCCAAAATATCGCGAACGGTTTTAAATCCATTCGCTCCTAATATTTGGGCCGTCTTCTCTCCCACTCCTTCCATCCGGTCCACCGGATCGAGGGCAGGATCCCCAGTTGTTGAAAGAGCTTCTTGGCCAACCTCTTTGCCTTCTTCCCTTTGAGACATCTGAATCGCCCCTTCAACGATCTCCATTGCCTTTTCTTTCTCTAATCCTAAAACCCTTGCCAACTCTTCTGGGTCGACCTCGCCCACTTCCTTAATCGATCGGAAGCCTTCGTTATACAGGATACGGCTCGCCACATCTCCGATATGAGGGAGGCCCTTAAACTTTTCCAAAATTTCACTTGAGATCTTCTCCATCCTTGATTCGCTCTTAATATCAATTTTCCAACCAGTCAATTTAGAGCCTAATCGAACATTCTGTCCTTTTTTCCCGATGGAAAGGGAGAGTTGGTCGTCTGCCACGACCACTTCCATATGACGATTCTCCTCATCGATATAGACCCTAGAGATTTTGGCTGGAGCCAAAGCATTACACACATATTTGGCTTGATCTTGAGACCAAGGGATGATGTCAATCCGTTCCCCTCGAAGTTCTTGAACCACGTTCTGAACACGAGAACCCCTCATTCCTACACAGGCCCCCACTGGATCCACATCCCGGCTCGAACTATAGACAGAAATCTTTGCCCTCTCACCTGGTTCCCGGGCAGCACTAATGATTTTGATCACTCCCTCAGAGATCTCAGGCACTTCCATCTCAAACAACTTGATCAAAAATCCTGGATGGGTCCTAGAAAGAAAAATTTGTGGTCCCTTTGAGTTCTTCTGTATATCAAGAATATAGGCCCGAAGTCGCTCCCCTTGTCGATAGCTCTCCCCAGGAATTTGTTCTTTCGACAAAAGAAAGGCTTCTGCCCTGCCAATACTAATATAAAGATTTCCCTTCTCCATCCTCTGAACGGTTCCACTGACCAAATCTCCCTTTCGATCTTTAAATTCATTATAGACATTCTCTCGTTCAGCGTCCCGTACCTTCTGGATGATCACCTGCTTCGCCGTCTGGGCTCCAATGCGGCCGAAGTCGGTATTCAGTTTCACTCCCAAGCTGTCTCCAATCTGAGCTTCGCTGTCCAATTCTTTCGCTTCTTCCAGAGAGATCTCTGTCGATGGATTCGTCACTTCCTCCACCACCTGCTTGAACTGAAATAACTCCACTTCACCAGCCTCCTCATTGAAGTGGACTTCTATCTCCCCCTGGTGTCCATATTTCTTTCTCGAAGCAGTCAGCACGGCTTGTTCTAAGGCTTCGATGATCACCTTCCGGTCTATCCCTTTATCCTTTCCCACTTGATCAATCACATAATTGAGATTGGATGGCATAATTCATTTCTCCCTTTCTAACATGAAGCTCCCAAATGTATTCTCATTTTATATTGTGCTCCTTACGGAGCGCATCCCGGTCGATCTCCAAGTTGGCTTTTGCCACATTGGAGAGAGGAATCTGAAAGACCCCTCCATCTACTTCTATTTCAATTCGGTTCTCGGAAACCCCCAGGAGTCTCCCTTTAAATTGCCGCCGATTCTCAATGGGATCGACGGTCTTCACTTTGATCAAACGGTGGCAATATTTTATAAAGTCCTTTTCGGTTTTTAATGGACGGGTAAGGCCTGGTGAGGAGACCTCTAACGTGTAAGGGGTTTGTATAAAATCCTCTACATCTAAACTCCTTTCCACCTCTTGACTGACCCGGGTGCAATCGTCAAGAGTGACCCCTCCTTCTTTGTCCAGATAGAGGCGGAGGATCCATCCTTTTGATTCTCTTCGATATTCGATATCTACCAATTCCATTCCTTCATTCAAAAGGATGGGATCGACCATCGGACGTACCCGATCCAAAATCTCCCTTTCCACCATTTCTTCCGCCCAATGAGCTCTTTAAAAAAAAAGCGGGCAAATAGCCCGCTTTTTCAGCAGACCAACTAATTACGTAATAACTATACTACAATTCACTCTGGGATGCAAGAAAAATTTTAATCCCCCCTTGGGAAATTTCTCTCATCATGATTAAGAATTCCCTTCACCAATCAAAAAGTTAACCCTCTTTTTTGAGAAAAGAGGGCTGATCCAAACCAGGACCCCGAAGAGATTGGACTTCTCTCTCCAACCTTTCAATCGTTTTTTGGTTTTGACGAAGGATCTTTTTGAGTCGAAAGCGTCTATAAATGTCACCCACTCCCCCGATCAAGACTCCCAAAAAAATGGAACAAAGAATGACCAAGAAGAGAGGAAGAGGAACTTTTGGAATTTCAAACCATTGATAATTCTCTATGGGGAAAACGAAACGAAGGATAACCTCGCTTCGATTTTGAATGGAAAAAAGGATCGCCACGAAAAAGGCTAACATCCAAAGCAATGTCTTGACCCATCTCACTTTTTCATCCTCCTTTCTGGACTCTCTTTTCTCGCAAAAGATCCATAAAGGCTGAGTGAAGTTTCTGATAAGTTTTTTCTAAATATTCAGGGATAATCTTCGTTTCCCCTATCACTGGCATAAAATTGGTATCTCCTGCCCATCTCGGGACGATATGGAGATGGAGATGGTCTTCTCCAGCACCCCCTACCTTCCCAATATTCATCCCAATATTGAATCCATGTGGACGGAGGCTTGCCTTCAGCACCTTTATGGAGGCTTTCAATAAGTCGAAAAGTTCTTTTAATTCATTATGATCTAATTCCTCCAAATTGAGGCAGTGGCGTTTGGGAACGACCATCAGATGACCGTTGGTATAGGGATACTTATTCATGACCACAAACACATATTCACCCTGATGCAGGATGAGGTTTTTTTTACTCTTTTTCTCTTTAAGTTTTTTGCAAAAGAAACATCCTTTTTTTTTCTCTCCTAAAATATAATCCATTCTCCACGGAGCCCAAAGATACTTCATTGTTTTCCATCCCTTCGCAATAGGTGATCCACCTTTCATTTCTATAAAAAGCTTTGATGAGACCTTCCCTCTGACCTATTCTACTTCCGACGTTCATCTCTAAGGCCTTTTTTGGGTAGAGATGAGAGGTATCTTAGGAATATAGATTTCCATAGTGAAAAATTAAGAAGCCAACTCCAGATTGAGGTAAAGATAATCCTTCCAGGGATCTGGGGTCTCTTTGATCCCAAGACTCATCGGCAATAGGGGTATCCAGATGGGTGCCCTGGGTTTTCGGATCAGCGACATCCCTGCTTCTTCAGGTGTCCTCCCACCCTTTTTGAGATTGCAGGCTGTGCAGCAAGTCACGACATTCGTCCATTCCGTTTGCCCACCTTTAGAGCGTGGAATGACATGGTCATAGGTCAATTCCTTGTGCTCAAAGGGGGTGCCACAGTATTGACACTTTCCCCGATCCCGGACATAGAGATTCTGGCGGGAAAATTTAACGATGGGAGTGTTTCTTTTAATAAAACGATTTAAACGAATCACAGCGGGGAGCCGTAAGGAAAAACTGACGCCTCGAATCATGCGGTCGTATTCTTCAATCACCTCTACTTTTTCAAGCATCACCATGATGATCGCTTTTTTCCAAGTCACAACCTTTAATGGTTCAAAAGTAGAGTTGAGTAGTAACGTCCATTCCATAGTTTAATGGAAAACCGAAATATCCCCTTGAATTTTGAGTAGATATATCGATTTTTGATTCAATTGTCAAGTATTTTAAGGAACCGAATTACTTTTTGAATCACCTCTTCTCATCGAAAGTATAACGACTGATGAATAAAACTACAACCCTTTGGTGAGATCGTGATTTAAATGGAAAACCTTATCCCTATATGACAATTTTTATCCAAATAACAATCTTTGTCACTTTTATAAACTAATCCTTAGAGAAATCTTCTCAACCTCAAATGTATTTGCACTTAAATTTCAATAAGTTATCAATATCCCGATTTAATTTATTATGTTGGCAAAAAAATTGCACTAAAAAATACCATGGTTCAATTTTTTGAATTCTTTATAAAATCTTTCTCTTTATCCCCCTTTCTTCTTTTTATAGCAATCCTTGTGTCATTGACATATAGGTATAAATACGACGACCTCATTCTTCAATTTCCGATACATCATTTCTCTATAGGGATAAAACGATGATGAAGTTAACAAAAGAAACGGTAGTGGCCAATCTATATCTCATTAAGATTCATTTGCTGATCATCAAACTATTCATCCTCAAGGCATTCTCTTCCTGGAGGATGAAAATACTTCATTAAATGAATTTCCATGACCACCGAACTTTACTTTTCTCAAAAGATTTGACAATTCTATTTAATTATGATAGGTTTTATTCAAAATAAGTCATAAAGGAGGAACTTCCCATGAAAGGATTTAAAAAGATTTTTCTGTTATTATTGACCCTTTCATTGGTCACGGGCAGTCTTTATTCGACAGGGTGGGCTGGAGATAAATTCAGAAATGATGATCCCGTTGCACAGGGATGGGGTGCCATAGATTTACTTGTTGCCAGACCGCTCGGAGTAGCGGCCGCTATTGGCGGAACCGGAGTTTTTATTGCTTCTCTCCCTTTTACTCTGACCGTTGATATTATCTCCAACATTGCTGGCTCCCCTGCAGGTGCAATGAATTCAGCAGCTAAAATGTTCATGCTCGCACCCTTAAAATTCTCCTTTGTTCGGGAATTCCCGGATGAAGATATTTAATATACGCTAACTGACAAGGGAAGTTATATCCGGACCCGTCGGTTAGACCTGTTTGTTAAATAAAAAAGAGATGATTCTTTTCCGAATCATCTCTTTTCGTCTTCACCTCTTACCAAATTTCTCTTACCTTATGTTCTCCCTTCAATTTCCGATGACAAAAGGGACAGGCCTTCCCCTCCTGAATAAGCACCTCTTTCATCATCTCGATCAATTCGCTATCGTCTAAAATTTGCTTGACGATATGGGGATGGGGCTTTCGATCATATTTACGGTAAGGAAAACTACTCTTCCCACTCATTTCTCCACTCCTTCGATAACATTATAAAATTTCTTTATTCTTTTGGCAAGAGAATGAAATCATTAACCTCTTTGAGGACGATGAGGTGACAAAGTTATTCTGAAAGACTTCTTAAAAAAATTTTTAACCTGTTGAGGTCTTCTTGGGAGATCTCCATAAACTTTACTCCACATCGGTAATCTCCCCAGTCCTTCCCCAAATGGATATCCACCCAAACCACCTCTGTCAATATTTCGATGGAATTCAAATGAGAGCCTGAAGCAAAAAAGAGTTTTATTTTGAGATGCTGGCCGATTTCTATCTGTTGTGAAAGATAAACCAACAACCCACCCTCGCTGGCATTGAGAGCTCGTCCTGTATGGCTGAGGGATGAGGGGATGAGGTGGTACTCTATCGGCAAATCGATTGAAAATCGGGGATGTCTCCTCCTTTCTAAATTGGCCACCCCCACATGGGATTTCGTTTCCTGTTTCTCTGTCATCTTTCCTCTTTTAAATTTTATAGATTAGGAGAGATCTCACCCAATTCAAATTGACCGCTGAGTAGTTGTTTTAGTTTCCTACGGTCCCCCTCCAATATTTTAATAAATTTTAATCCGTACCGGTACCCTTCCCAATCTTCCTCCCAGTAAAGGTCTTTCCATAGGATTTCAGCTAATACCTCGAAGTTAGTCAATTCAAAGCCCTTAGGGAATAAAACAGCAATATTTAATTTTGAACCGATCGGTATATTTTTAATAGAATTGATGAGAAGCCCCACTTCACTCGCATTGATAACAAGTCCTCCATGAGCGTAGGGGGCATTCATCACCCGATATTCAAGGGGCAAGTCTAAGGACATCCTCGGATATCTCCTTCTCTCTAAGTACGGAGTTACCTTCTCCATGGATCATCCTCCCAACAATATTTAAATTACTCTCTCATCCCTTTTTCTGATGGGTTAAAGTGAACATAAAGCTTTGGACAGAAGGTTTCGAAGAAACACCCCTCACACCGTGGTTGAATAGGAGAACAATGTCCTCCCCGCTCTTCTCCCCTCCCCATCCAAGCCATCGGTTCCTCGACCTTCAAAGGATCCTGAGGGAAAGCCATTTTTGCAAATGATTGGATTTTAATATCTCCCATCGAATTCCTACCTTGATAATAGTCAAAATGGGGATCCACAATGCCTAACCGAGAGGCCACTCTGTAAAGACCTTCCCCAATGGTGATAGGAGTATCTGAAAAAACAACTTCCACGACATCTGGAATCAATTCGTTGATCCATCGGATCGCCATTCGACTGTTTGGATGACCCATATGAGGAATGACTCGAATCAACCGTTCTAAATCAAAGGCGTTCCATTTATTTTTTTCAAGGATAGCATTTCCAATCTGCTGGGCCTTAGGGAGTGCTCGATGAAATAGGTCTCTCCAAACTTCTCCAGATACAAAGGGTGTCCCCTCAAGAGGCGGTATCTCATCCAGGAGAAGATTCAGTTGAATGATGAGTCGGAATACCCTTTGGGTGTTTTCCAACGCTTTGATAGATTGGTTCCCTTGATCAAATCGGGAATGAACCAATATAGTCAAAAGGGCATGAAGGGAATTTTTAAATTCACCCTCCTTTCGACATTCCTCAAACCAAATCGAAAAAATATCTCGAGGTTTTTGATAAAAAGTTTCCACTGCATCTCTAAAATATTCTATCCAAGAGAATGAAGGAAGCCCCTCTTTTTCTGCCATCTCTTCTTTTGCTGTCTCTTCTTCCTTTACCTCCGTCTTTTCTTCTACCTCTACTTCTCCAGGGCTCTCAGAAATATCCTCTAGCAGTTGGGTGGCTTCTTCAAATACAGAACCGTCAAGGCGCGATTCTTCAGTCACCTCCTCATCATCAGAAGGCGGCTCTAACTCACCCAAAGCCGCTTCTTCCTCTATCTCTTCTTTCATTTCTTTCGATATAAAGGTTTCATGTTCGAAGGCTCTCTCTGATTCCTCCCCCTCTAGGTAGCCTTTCTCTTCGAGCAAAATCGAGGGCGACTCCAAGAATTTTTCCGAAGGTTCAAGGGTCAGCAAAAGGGACTCCTCAGAGATTCTCTCCACATCTACTCCCTTCTCCTCTCTTATTTCTTCTCTAAGGGAAGGCCCCACTTCCTGTTCCAAGGAGAGGGTGACCTCTCTCGGGATTTCTTTCTCCTTTCCTATGATCATTTTTTCTGTAGGTTCGGTCAGATCAATAGCTTGGGACCTCTCTTCAAATTCTGTTGACATCCAGGGGGAGGAAAAGAAATGTTCATCTTCTATCTCCACTTCCACCCACTCCCTCTTTTTCCTTTTATCCACTGCGGGAATGGGTTGTCCGGAAGCATTCTTAAAGGCAACGGAAATCTTCTTAATAGAAAGGTCTCCTTCAAAGACTACCTTAAAGGGAGAGGCTTCTCCCGGTGGAAGAGGGTTAATGGGGAGGGGAGTTTCTTCAAAGGTAATAAACTCTTCAAGATCTTCAAAAAGTTGAATGAGGACCCAGGCATCATTTAAAGTCTCATCCGATATATTTTTTGCCCTTCCTAGGATGCTCCATGTTCCCCTTTGTGTCTTCCGGAGATAGGAGGACTCTAAGGCCAACTGATGGGGGACTAATTCCTGGAATTCGAGAGAGATGGGTGGGAGATTTCTTCTTTCTTCAACAGAGACCGTTGCTCCGAAGGACTTAAGGGTTTTAGCAAGTATTTCGGCTTTTTTTAAAGAGAGATTTTTTTTGAGGATGATGGGACAACGGTCAACAATCTTTTTTAACAGAAGGAAGGGAATACTATAGTTTTTAGAAAGGTTATGACTGAAGGAGTCTTTTTCTTCTTCAGTGTTATCCCCGATACCGATGAGGAGGACTCTATATCTCCCTTCTTCCTGATTTAATCTAACCATGATGTTCCTTTTATGCCGAGTAGTTTTTCCCTAAACCCTATCAAGGGAGATTTTTAGTCGCTTTTTATAGGACGAAAAATTTAGGGTCCTCTCTCAGCGATGCCCGAACAGGGCGAATTCATGTTTCTCTCCTTATTTTTAAATAATTTTTCAAAATAGTTCAACATATTTTTTATTCAACATAATGGCTTTCAAAAAGGAATATTTTTTCACCCTAATAATTATTTTTATTTTCCCACCTCTTTCAATAAAGTAGTCAATCGACTAAAGTCTTTTTCATCAATAGATTGAAACTGTAATCCATATCGGTGCTCACCCCAACTTTCCCTAGCCGCCAAATCACACCAAACTACTTTTGCCACTGCTTTTATTGTGTCCAATTCTAAACCTCTCACATAAAATATTCCAATTTTCAATAAAGCTCCCATCTCGACCCTTTCAGGCAGATAGACGAGGAGTCCACCCTCGCTTGCATTCGCTACCATTCCCCCAAGGGTTTGTTTCCCATCAAGCCGAGAATAATCGAGGGGCAGTTCCACACTAAACCTTGGGTATTTCCTTTTTTCAATAGCCAGGACACCCATTTTTGTCTGTGAAGTGGATTGATTATTTTGATTCATTTTATCCATTTTTAATTAGGCTCTTCGGCTCAATTTTATATAAAATCTGCAATTTTAATACCATTTCTCCTTTTTTTATTATAAACCTCCCTTTTAATCCAGATTTTGGTAAATATTTTATCATATCTAGTCAAGATTTATTAATAAACTTTTCTGCAAAAATAATACCAATTTAATTATTTTCTAAATCTTTTTACAAATTGTCACATTTTTAACATTAAATCAAGGATATTGAAAATGGGATAAAGAGAATATTTCTTTTATTAAAGGAAGTTATCAATTTTTGAATCGATTTTTATTCAATGGGTATTTTCTTCAAGGTCTATGAAATATTTTCACTGTTTTACCCATTCTGGCTTTGCTTTATAAAGGTCTGCTTCTTCTGGAATCTTTTTTTCTAACATGTCCCTGGCTTCTTCAATTTGAATTTTACATTGGTCCATTTCACTCTTGACCTGGTCTCTTTCTCTTCGGAGATTTCCCCTTTCAGCCGTACTTTTTGAATCGTTAAACTTTTCTGTCAATTCATTATATCTACCTCTCAAGATTTCCAATTTATCTTGTAATTCTTTTAATTTCTTTCTCCATTCCTCCACTCGTCCCTTCCAATAGTCTTCTCCCCTCCCCAATCGATCCCTATAAGTCTCCTCTTTTCTCTTGGGCATTAATTCCCCTTCAACTTTTGTTTCTCCCTTCTCTTCCGGCAATCCAATTTTTTCAGCCCTAGATCGATATTTTTCAGGGACTTGAGTAATATCATCCGTGAAATAGACCACTCCTTTTTCATCAACCCATTTGTAAACCTCTGCAAAAGAGATCCCTGAAATAAAAAAGATGAATAAAATGGTGACTAAAATTCGTTTCATAATTATTCCTTCAGCAATTCTTATGCCAAATACTTTTTAAATATTGATTTTCACCATATAATATATTATTATTTATTTAGCTAGTACATCAAACCATATCACCTCCTTGTTTCACCCCCATTTGATGTACTGGTTGGGATCAGTTATGGCCCTCCTCTAACTGATCCCTTTTGAATTTATTACATAAAATTAATTGGTTAGATTTGTTTCCCACATTTTTTGTGAATACCCTGTTGAAAACCATAATCTTTTAATCTAAAAATGGCCTATTCTACATTTTTTTAGCAAAATGCCTAATCTTTAATCAATATAATTCTCAATAATTTTTAGAGGTTATTGACAATTTTTGACCCAAACCATTCCCCTTTATCCCTCGCACCACCTCTGATGGAAATCCAAGTTGTGATACAAATTCCCTGTGAAATTCCCTAAATCCGATTTTTTCGAGAAAAGGTTGGGCCTTGACACCTCTACATCCGGCTAAGAGAGGTGGCTTTAGTTTATAAATACCTTCGTAAATTTGATTCAACCACCTCTCCCCTTTAGTCATGTTGACTAAAACAATTCTGCCCCCATCCTTTAGAACTCTTTTAAATTCCAAAAGAATGGGAATGAAATCTTCAACATGAAGGATGTCCAAGAGATATTGGTTCATAATGACATCAAACGTATCGTCCTCGAAAGGAAGATGCCGACAATCACAGAGATGGAGGGTATAATTCTTTTGCCCTGTTTTAGAAATTCTTTTTCTTGCCTTCTCCACCATCTTCATGGAGACATCGATACCATCCACCCACCCATTTGGATTCCTCTTCAGTATTTCCACAAAATTGAGTCCAGTTCCAAGAGCAACTTCTAAAACTTTATCTCCATTCTGAATCGTAGCGATCTCTAAAGCCCGTTGGCGGGCTTTTGACTCCATCAAAATTCCAAACAAATCGTAGATCGGTGCAATCCAATTATATTTCCGGATAATCTCTTGATGTGTGTATCTTGCTTCCAAGATCTCTGGTTCCATTGATAGACTCCCGTGACCCCTGCGAAGGTTTTCCCCTCCCTTTCACCCCCTCAAGGGAGAAAATGATCTTGAAATAAATTACAGGATTTAAAGGAGAAGAGTCAAGACTTTTTTATATGAGTGTCATTTAAAAATTAAAAGTGCACTGGTTTTTATGGATTTAAAGTTTAAAAGTGCACCCTTCTTTAATCTGACGAAGAGACATAATCTAAAGAAACCAAAAGGAGGTTTTAGATTATGTCC
>JBEKWN010000035.1:0-32981 GCA_049513055.1 Thermodesulfobacteriota bacterium | reverse complement strand
CAGTGGCTTTCGATGACTCCTTCGTTGTCCAGGCACACCCAAAACAAAATAAGGATATGACAGCCATTAGGCAAAAGATCATCACCCCGTTACGCATAGAGACGATTCCCTCCTTTTTATCCTATTCATTCTTTGCTATTATGCGAGAAATCTTACGATCAATCAACCCCTCTAAAAAATTATCCCGAACATCATTACAGCCTGTGTTAAAAGTTTTTAAACCCTTTGTCATTCTCATTAAATCAAAGATCTCCAGTTGACACACCCGTCTTTTTTCTTTATCTTTTATCTAAAGAAGATGATTTAATGAGAATGGAAAGATTCCGAAGCAGAGGTTTCGTTAAAGATTTTTAAAATTCTCTAAGGGAGGTTAAAGGTTCCCTCAAAATAGTTCGATGAAAATTCGTCCATTGTTTGAAAATGATAGAGCAAGGCTGCTTTCGATGTTGATCAAGGCTCGTGCCTTCACCTCTGAAGAAATCGATGTGGCGATGGAATTGATCGACATCGTGCTGAAGGATCCGATCCAAAAGGAATATCAGATTTATTGCATGGTGGATGATCAGGATCAGGCCATCGGTTATATCTGTTATGGTTCCACCCCTATGACCCAGGGAACTTTCGACCTCTACTGGATTGCTGTAGACCCTGATTTCCAGGAACAGGGGGTGGGCTCAAAACTTTTAAGGTTTTTAGAGGAAATGGTGAAGGCGGAGGGAGGGCGGCTGATTTTTGCAGATACCTCTACGATACCTCATTATGAAAAGACTCAGAATTTTTATCTAAAGAATGGATTTAAAGAGGTAGCGAGAATCCCGGATTATTATCATCCTGGTAATGATCGGATTACTTTCTGCAGAAGACTAACATAAAGATTTGGAGAGGAAGATGGAGAAGAAAAGAATCGGAGTTCTCACGGGTGGCGGAGATTGTGCCGGAATAAATTCAGCGATTAAGTGGGTAGTGAAAACGGCATTGGATGATCGGCTCCAGAAGACCAGGAAGATCGAATATGAGGCCGTTGGGATCCGAGATGGTTGGAAAGGGCTGGTTTTACCGGATGGAGATGAGAATGATCCCACGACGAGAATCGGTACTTTGACAGAGGAGATGGTAAGAACCTGGGATCGACATGGAGGGACCATGCTTGGAACTTCACGAACCAATCCCTATGATCCGAAGAGCAATCAATCTAAGATCGTCCTCGAGAATATAGAACGGTATCATTTGGATTACTTAGTGGCGATTGGAGGGGAAGATACCCTCGGAGTGGCTCACAAACTTTATCTGGAAGGCGTAAAAGTGGTAGGCATTCCCAAGACCATCGACAAGGACCTTTCTGGAACGGATTACACCCTGGGGTTTGAGACCGCCGTGAATGTGATCACCGAAGAAATCGATCGTCTCAGGACGACGGCAGGTTCTCACCGAAGAATCTTTGTGGTGGAGACAATGGGGAGGCATGCAGGTTGGTTAGCTCTGGAAGGGGGGGAATCAAGCGGAGCTTACATCATTCTAATTCCGGAATACAATTTTGAGATTAATAGGGTCAACGAATTGCTCATAGAAGGAAGGAAAAAAGGAGCCCGATACGAAATTATTGTCGTGGCGGAGGGAGCGAAACCTGCTGGATACACTGAAGTTGTAAAAGAAGAGGGCGTCGATAGTTTTGGTCATAAGATTTTAGGAGGAATTGGAGAATTCCTGGCGAAGTGGATTTCTCAGTTGACGAAAATCGAGACGCGAAGCCTAACACTCAGCCACTTACAACGCGGAGGGGTTCCTTGTGCTTATGATCGACGGATGGGAAGGTATTTTGGCATCGCTGCCGTGGACCTGATTGTCAAAGAAGATTTCGGAAAGATGGTGAGCTATCAAAATGGACGGATCACCGCTGTTCCATTGAGAGAGGCCCTTGGTAAATTGAACTTGGTGGATGTTCAAACCCAATATGATACAGAACGTTATAACGGTCGAAGAACGATACTTGGATCGTGAAACTTCAATGGTCGCCAAATTGGTAAAGATTTATTTATGATACTTTCTCCATATTCAGAATAAGCACTAAATACCAAACCAATCCCGATTTCCAAAAACAAAATTTCAAACAAAATCGTTTTGATCATTTGGAATTGGTATTTGGAATTTATTTGGAATTTGTTATTCGTGATTTGGGATTTAGAGAAGTCGTTGGTGTTCCTTTTTCATGCAACGATCCATGATTACCTTTAACCCCACCTTCTCGGCTTTTTCCCCCGCCTCTTTGTGGATGACCCCCTCCTGCATCCAGACCACCTCGGCTCCTCGCTGGATAGCTTCTTCCACAATGGGTGGGACATCTTCTGATCTTCGGAAGATATCTACCACATCCACCCCGATCTCTTTAGGAATTTCTGAAAGGCTATGATAGACCTTTTCTCCCAGAATTTCTTCCCCATCAGGTCGAACCGGGATGATCCGATACCCCTTCGATTTAAGGTAGGATGCAACGATATAGCTGGGACGGTCCTCTTTTGGAGAAATCCCTACCACGGCGACTGTCTTAACGTTACGCAATGTATGCTTTATTTCCTCGTCTCTCATGCTTCCTCCTAAAGAAAAAATCTTCTACTCTAAACTTTTTTACTTTTAACTTTAAAGTTAATAGTAATAGCCTGATGAAGCAGGAGAATCTCCAGGAGACCTGCCGCGGACCGGTGCTCCTGAAGAGGGATTTTCTTTTTCACGACCCTCCTTCTCCCAAGGGATGGAGCTATCAATAAATGCCTCCATGATCGTTTCAGGGGAATCCTTATCGCTGGGTAGTCCTGTTTCCATATTCACTTTTATGAGTGTAATCCCTTTAGGGGGCTTAAGGGTTTCGATAGGAGTATTTTTTAAAGCCTGACCCATAAAAGAAATCCAGATCGGGAGAGCTGCCCGAGACCCAGTCTCATTTTTTCCCAAAGAAGTCTTATCATCAAAGCCCACCCAGACTCCTGTAAGAAGAGAAGGAGTGTATCCCATGAACCATGCATCGGAATAATCGCTGGAAGTCCCCGTTTTCCCGGCGATCGGTCTTCCGAGAACTTTTGCTCTCTGGCCCGTCCCATGTTGGACAACTCCCTGGAGGAGATGGGTCATGATAAAAGCATTTTGTGGCGAGATCACCCGTTCCT
Organism: Thermodesulfobacteriota bacterium; assembly: GCA_049513055.1. Taxonomy (GTDB): domain Bacteria; phylum Desulfobacterota; class BSN033; order BSN033; family UBA1163; genus UBA1163. The sequence goes on along the minus strand of JBEKWN010000035.1, from coordinate 29,823 downwards.
TTAAAACAGGAGAAAGAGTTTCAGCGGTTTCCTCTTCTTCCTCTTTTTCCTCCATTTCGATATAAGGAGTGTTTTCCTCGAGGACCTCGCCTTTCATGGTGACAATCTTTTTGATGAAGATGGGTGTGACTCGTTCTCCCCCATTTGCAAAGACACTAAAACCTGCAGTCATTTCCAACATGGAAACCCCTGAGGTACCAAGGGCGACGGAGAGATCCCTTTTGATAGGAGATTCAATTCCCAACCTCTTGATGAATTTAAGGGCATAACCCACGCCAATGTCTTCGAGGATTTTGACGGTGACGACATTTCTGGAATGAGCCAAGGCATTCCGGAAAGTGATGGGCCCCATGAACTCTTTATCATAATTCTTGGGAGCCCAATAAGTCCCTCCATCGGGATCTGAATACTCTACCGGAGAATCCATGAGAATAGTAGAGGGGGTATAGCCTTTCTCCAGGGCTGCTGCATAGATGAAGGGTTTGAAGGCTGAACCGGGTTGCCTTCGAGAGGAGATCGCACGGTTAAATTGGCTCTCACTGAAATCACGGCCCCCCACCATGGCCCTGACATGCCCGGTTTTCGGATCGAGGCAGAGCAAAGCACCCTGAACGAGAGGTTCTTGTTCTAAGGTGAGAACAAGGGCCTGTTCTTTTTTAGGAGATTCTTTCACACGAACATGGATCACATCTCCGGTGTTAAGAAGATCTCCAGGGGTTTTCACTTTTTGTGGTTTGTAGTTCGGTGTGGGTTTGATGTTGAGGGCCCAAGACATTTCGGAGAAGAGGAGAATTCCTTTTCGGTCTTCTACCCAGACGGTGTAGAACTTTTTTGAATCATCTTTAGAGAGGATCACCCCTTCGAAAATCTCGTTTTGGGGGAGGGAGGTCAATGATCCTTTCTTTTTATTTAGAAATTCCTTCACCTCCTTTGGAGAAAGAGTATGGAGAGGGCCTCGGAATCCCTCTCTCTTATCCAGTTCCCTTAACCCACTTTCCACCGATTTTTGAGCAGTTCTCTGAAGGGATAGATCAAGGGTGGTGTAAATCCGCAGTCCTTCCTGATACAATTTCCCCTTTCCGTACTTTCTTTCTACCTGGTGCCGAATGAATTCCGTGAAGTAGGGTGCCTTGCTGAAATAGGCGCTTTCCCTTGATTGAATTTTCAGTGGAGTCCGAAGGGTTTTTTCCTTCTGCTCCAGAGAGATGAGACCCAATTCGGTCATGCGGGTGAGAACATAGGCCTGCCGCTCTTTGGCCCTTTTTAAATTGTTGACCGGCGAATAACGGCTGGGGGCTTTTACCAGACCAGCCATCATGGCCATCTCGGCTAAGTTGAGTTGTTCCGTCCGCTTATTGAAGTAACTCTCTGCGGCGGCCTCCACGCCATAGGCTCCATTTCCCAAATAAATATTATTGAGGTAAAGGGTGAGGATTTCCTCTTTGGATAAATCCCGCTCCAGGCCAAAGGCATAGGCGACCTCCTTCAATTTTCGAATTAAACTTCTCTTTGGCGTAAGGAAAAAAGTCTTGGTCACCTGTTGAGTGATCGTACTTCCTCCCTGGACAATCCTTCCGGCGAGGAGATTCTTGAACATCGCTCGGAGTATTCCTTTGACATCGATTCCCTTATGCTGGAAAAATTCTGCATCCTCTGCGGCGGTGAAAGCGTTTACTAATTGTTTAGGAATCTGTTCATAGGGAATGGGGATCCGGTTGTCCATTAAAAATTTTCCAACCACTTCATCTTCTTCAGAATAAACGATGGAGTAAGCATTGAGGTTTCGTTCCTTCAGCGGTGTGAAGTCAGGGAGTCGATGGGAGTAATAGAAAAAGAGCAAAGCTCCAGAAATCAAAAGTAAAAGGGCAGAGAAGATAAAGGCGTAAATAGCATAAAAAGCCAATCCCTTTTTTCCTCTCTTTTTGGAACGTTTTTGTTTTTTCATGAGGAGAAAGAATGAACCAAAAAAGGGAAAACCCTTTGGCCCGGGTCTTCCCTTTTTTTGACTTCATCGTCGTGTGGTTATTTTTTCTTTTTTGACAATTGGGCCTTTAAATCTTCCACCTGCTTTTTCAAGGCCTCATTCTCTGCCGTCAAAGAACTGATGGTTGCATCCTTCTCGGCGGCCTTCTGGATTTCTTCCTTCAGTTTTTGTACTTCCAGCCTTAATTTGTCATTGTCCGATTTGAGGTTGGTGTTTTCGGTTTTTAGTTTCTCATTTTCGGCCTTGATATCGGCTCCACATCCCACCAAGGCACCCACAAACATAACAATCAAGAGCAACGACAAGATAGCAGATATTGCTTTTTTCATCTCCCCATCACCTCCTTTTTATAAGTTTAATAGATTGGTTTCTCTTTTACCAAATTATAGATATCTGCCATAAAAAAATCAAATAATTTTTTGAACTTGACAACCCTTCCAATTTATAGTGATATTTTAAAAAAATATTCAATTTGTAACACTCCTTCCTTCTCCTTTCATTCCTTGCATCGCAGCAAAGGGAGTAGAAATGGAATAGGTGATCAACCTTCAACCCTCATCCCTAAAAAATGGAACAAAAACCGATCTCCTGTTGTCTATAGAGTTAGGGGAAGAATAGGTTTTCGATGAAGACTTCTCCCAAGGTTCAAAAAGAGGTGATCGAGAGCTGCAAGGCTGGGGATGAAAAGGCTTTTGCTGAGATTGTTCTCCACTGCCAGAAAAAGGTGTTCAACATCGCTTACCGGATGTTGGGTAATTTGGAAGAGGCAAAGGATTTGGCTCAAGAGGTCTTTATCTCTGTTTTCGAGTCGATCAAGGATCTGAAGGAGGAGATCAAATTTGATGCCTGGCTCACACAGATCACTTTAAACCACTGTCGGAACCGCTGGAAATATTTAAAGCGAAGGCAGTATTTCAACTCCGATTCATTGAACGATCCGATCGAAATAGAAGACGGGAATATGCCAAGAGCCATTGTTGATCCTTCTGATAATCCTGAAACCCTCTACGAGAAGAAGATGATCCAACAATTTATTCAGAGAGGGCTCCTGAAACTGAAAGAAGATCAGAGGGAATTACTTGTATTGAGAGACCTCCAGGGGTTCTCTTATGAAGAGATGGGTGAATTACTTGGCCTTCCCGAGGGGACGATTAAATCGAAACTCCACAGGGCAAGAATGGATTTGAAAGAGGTGTTAGAGAGGTCCGCTCATTAGGGAGAGGAGGAGGGTCTATGGATTGTGAAAAAGTACGAGATCGGTTTTCCTCCTTGTGGGAAAAGGAGTTGACGCCATCCGAGGAGAAAATGGTTAGAGAACATCTTTCTTCTTGTCCAGAATGCCAGAAGGAATTTGAGCGATTCGGAAAAACGATGGGATGGCTCTGCTCTGTTGGAGAAGTGGAGGTTCCAGAAGGATTTCTCCCCGAACTTTATAAAAAGATGAAAGGACGAAAAAGGGCCCCTCTGGGCGAGAAGGCCAGAGGAAGATGGTTCAGCTTCCCGTCCTCCTTGAAACTTCCGGTCCAAGCGGTCGCCATGGTGGCCATCGTTTTCTTGGCGCTCTATCTCACCAAGATGATGCCGATGGAGGTGTACCGCCTGAAGGAGACCCAACAGCCATCTTCCCCTCTTTCTGTAGAGAAAAAGTCTGAACAGGTATTAGCTCAAAAAGAGGTTGAGAGAGAGCGAAGGACCTTGAAAACACCTACCGAGACACCTCGCCCAAAGGATGTTGAACAGGCTAAAACCCCTGCTCCAGGAGAGGGAAAATTTGAAGAGACCTATGTATCACAGATGAAGGCAGAAGCGAAAAAGGCGGAGGCACCTTCTCCAAAGACTGAGATGATGGCGTATCAGACATTTGATTCGAAGGAGGCAGCGAGGGCAAAAGTCCCATCCCCAGAATCGGGAAAAATTGAGAAAGGATTGGCTCCAAAGGAGAAGTCCGTTATCGCTTCGAAACCTCCTCAAGAAATCATCTTGAAAATCTCAGATCGGGAAAAGGGGATCTCCCGACTTAATGAACTGGTCAAACAATTCGGAGGTGAGATGGTCGCCGCAGAGGGGAATATGTTCCTTGCTTCCCTTCCCACTGGTTCATTGGCGGAGTTTGAAAAAGAATTGGCAGGGCTAAGTGCTTCCCCCAAGACAGATAAAGTGGTCGAAAAAAAACAGATCGCAGTAAGTTTGAGAGCTGCCCCAGGGGTGAAAAGAAAAGAGGTTGACGGAAAAAGTAAAGAGCCGGCAAAACTTGCAACCGATGAGGAGAGTCGAACTATCGTTCGCATCCTCCTTGTTCAGGAATAATCTTCTTTTTAAGTTTGGTTTGACTTCTGAGCCTAAGTTTTGTATAAATAAATCCTATCGTTCATCCAATTTCATCTTTCTCCACATTTCCCCAGTGTTTTAAAAAGGGAAAAACTGTCCTTTATGAAGGGGGGAGGGGTTCCATGATCAGACTATGGAAAATTTTAGGAACGGGATTGATTGTCCTGTTCATAGCGTTGGGCTTTTACCAGAGGGGATGGGCAGAGGAGAGATATACGGTCAAACCGGGTGATACGCTTTATGGAATTTCAAAATCATTTGGTGTCAGCATCGAGGTGTTGAAAAAAGCGAATGCACTGGAAGGAGATTCGATCAAGCCGAAACAGGTTCTCACCATTCCATTCCAGGGAGAAAAGAAGGTGGATGAGGCGGCGAGAAGGCCTTCAAGTCGGACTCCTAAAAAACTTCCAACTGAGACTGTAAAAAGAAATTTGGGAGAAACGGATTCTTATGTCGTACAGAAGGGAGACAGCCTCTCCAGTATTTCAAAGAAGGTGGGCCTTTCGATAGAGGAAATTAAGAAGATGAACCATCTCCATACTTCGGCCTTAAAAATTGGCCAAGTACTTCTTCTCCCAAAAGACGAGAGTCGATTGGATGAGGAAGCAGGGGAGTTGGGGGATGGGGAGGAAATGGCTGGAACTTCACAAGCCGGAGGTGAGAAAGAAGAGCCAGTCGCTTCCAACCCTCTTGGGACATGGAACAATTCAGAGGAAAGAAGTCTTCTGGTGAGGGTTGTGAAAACCTTTTTAGGGGTACCGTATAAATTAGGAGGATCTACATTGAGGGGGATTGATTGCTCTGCCTTTGTAAAAAAGATCTATGAAATTTTTAATATCGAACTTCCAAGGACTACCCGAGAACAGTTCTCGATAGGGAAAAAGGTTGGAATGGCCCAATTGGAAGAAGGGGATCTGGTCTTTTTCAGACGGCGTGGGAATAGCTCTCATGTGGGGATCTACATCGGTGACAATCAATTTGTTCATGCCTCCTCCTACAACAGAGAGGTGAAAATAGATCATTTGGATGCCCCTTATTACAGCAAGCGCTTTCTCAGAGGAGTCCGGGTGAAGGAATTGGAGAGGGAAAGTTAAGGGGATAGTTCCCGATGGAACCTGTGATAGAATGGAGGAGAAGATGAAATGATCATACCCATCAATTCGAAAAATCCTCAACCAAGATTGATCCGAAAGGTTGTGGAGGTTCTTGAGGGAGGGGGGGTGATCGGATATCCTACCGATACGATTTATGGAGTGGGGTGCGACCTCTTCAACCCAGAGGCGATTCGAAAAATCCATCGACTGAAGAAAATGGAAGGGAAGAAGCCATTAAGTTTCATCTGTTCCGATTTGAAGGACATCAGTCGCTATGCCTATGTCTCCAACTATGCTTATAAAATGATGAAACGCCTGCTCCCCGGTGCCTATACCTTTGTGCTGAAGGCGACGAAGCTGGTTCCAAAGATAGCCATGACCAAACAGAATACGGTGGGAATAAGAATCCCCGACAACAAGATATGTTTAACCCTCGTCAAGGGGTTGGGGCACCCGATTATCAGCACCAGCGTTTATAGACCCAATGAGGGGCTGTACAATGATCCCGCCGAGATTGAAGAGCGCTTTGGAAAACAGTTAGACCTTGTCATTGATGGAGGGGTGATCGTCGCCGAGCATTCCAGTATCATTGACCTCACCAATGATTTTCCCAAAGTGATCCGAAAAGGGAAAGGGGATGTAAGCCTTTTCCAATAACGGCGAATAGCGCAAGAAAGGAGGAGAGGATGGGGCGAAAAAGTCTTCCACCCACCACTTTGCTTTTCCCTACTCCAGTCGTTTTGGTGACCTGCGTGGATGAAGCAGGGAAACCCAATATCATCACCTTGGCTTGGGTGGGGGTGGTCAATTCAGAACCTCCCATGATCGGAATCTCCATTCGGCCGGGACGATATTCCCATGCCTGTGTGAAGCGATCCAAAGAGTTTGTGGTCAATCTTCCTTCCGAGGAGATGGTCAGAAAGGTGGATGCCTGTGGAGTTCTTTCGGGGAAGGAAACAGATAAGTTTGCTTCCCTGGGATGGAAACAGGTGCCTGCCCAAAAAGTGAAGCCTCCTTTGATCGATGAATGTCCTGTCCAAATGGAATGTAGGGTAAAAGAAATGATCTCCTTAGGAAGTCATGATCTCTTTCTGGGTGAAATTGTTGCCCTCCACGTCAAGGAGGAAGTTCAAAAGGAGAAAGGTCGAATCGATATCACGAAGGCCCTCCCGTTAGTCTTCTGTCCAGGTGCTAACGAGTATTGGAATCTCGGAAAATGCATCGGCCATTATGGTTTTACAAAAGGGAAACCCTAAAGTGACTGAGCATCGAGGATAGCTGGGATTGAAGTCCTTGGGATGTGTTGAGACATGAAGGAGACTCAAACTATTTTTTATTGGATACTTCAGGGCAAACCATGATCATTGACTGCCATACTCATATCTTCCCAGAGGAAGTGAGAAAAGATCGAGAGGCCTTCTGTAAGAGGGATGAAGGATTTTCGTTTATTTATAAAAATTCAAAGGCGAAGATGGTCGGGGTGGAAGATTTGATTGCCTCGATGGATGAATCCGGAATAGACCGCTCTGTGATTTGTGGGTTTCCTTGGAACCAACCTGATCTCTGTTCCCTTCATAACCAATATCTGATGGAGTGCGCCTCACAGTATCCCAATCGATTGATTGTTTTTGTTAACCTTCTCTTTTCAAATCCAGATTGGTCAGAGAAAGAATTAGATCGAGCTGTGAAGGGCGGGGCAAGAGGGGTAGGGGAGATCGCATTCTACCGTGATGAAATGACTTCTCAGGATATCCATTCCATGAACCCGATCCTTACCCAAATGGAGAAGCAGGGGATTCCTCTTCTCCTCCATACCAATGAGACAATCGGCCATTCCTACCCCGGGAAGGGGAGGACGCCTCTTGAACGCTTTTATGAACTGATCCTCTCTTTTCCAAACCTTCTAATCATCTTAGGGCATTGGGGAGGAGGCCTTCCCTTCTACGAGTTGATGCCAGAGGTGGCGAAGGTCATGGCCAATGTCTATTACGATACGGCAGCCTCGCCCTTTCTCTATTCGAAGAAGATTTATGCTATTGCCAGCAAGATCTTAGGGGTAGAGAAGATCTTATTTGGGACAGACTTTCCACTGATTTCACCTCGAAGATATTTTAAAGAATTGGAAGAATCCGGTCTCTCAAAACAGGATCGGGAAAAGATCCTTGGCCTCAATTTTTCAAGGCTGATTGGAAAAGGGGGACAGGCTACTTTTTGTCAAATCAAAAAGTAGCCTGTCCCCTTGCCCTTGTGAATTTGATGAAGCATGCCTTTTTAGATCACCACAGTCAAACAGAGAGTCCCATTCACCATCTGGATGCCAGGGCAAAGATCATCGTCTTCTTCACTTTTATTTTGATTGGAGTTAGTTCTCCCCCCACTTCCTTTCTTCTCTTCAGCCTTTTGGCCATGGCTCTCATCGGCATCGCCCTTTTGGCAAGACTTCCCTTAGGCCATTTGCTCAAGAAGGTTCTGGTCATCCTCCCTTTTCTCTTTGTCGTGACCATTTCCATTCCCTTCATGAAAAAAGATGCCGTGGGTGGGGGATACAATTTAGGCCTCGGAGGCCTTTCCCTATCCCAGAGCGGTCTCTGGATTCTATGGAATGTGGTCATTAAATCATGTTTGGGGGTTTTTTCTATTATCTTGCTCTCTTCCACTACTTCCTTTCCCCAATTGATCAAAGGCATGGAGAGGTTGGGTTCCCCAAAAATTTTTACCATGATCACCTCCTTCATGTACCGTTATTCCTTTATCCTCATCGATGAAATGTACCGAATGAAGCGGGCCAGAGATTCGAGATGTTTTGGAGGGAGAGGGTTCTGGCAAACAAAAGTCATCGGACACATGATCGGAACGCTTTTCTTGAGAAGTTTTCATCGTGGGGAAAGGGTTTATCTGGCGATGCTCTCCAGAGGTTATCATGGCACGATGCCCGAAACCACAGCGAGAAGATTTGGGTTGGGCGAAATAATTTTTCTCTTCCTTTCTCCTCTTCTCTTATTTCTGAGGATCTATTTAGCATGACATTCAATAAAGTTATTGAAATTGACCATCTCTCTTATGATTATCCAGACGGGACACCTGCGTTAAGGGACATCCGTTTGGAGGTCTATCAACACGAGTCCATTGCGATCCTTGGCCCAAATGGAGCTGGGAAGTCGACTCTCCTCTATCATCTGAATGGAACCCTGATGGGAGATGGAAAGGTGATCATTTTGGGCATTCCTATCAAGAAGGAAAGCCTGATGGAAATTCGGAGAAGGGTGGGTCTCGTCTTCCAAAGCCCAGAGGATCAACTCTTCTGCCCCACGGTCTTTGATGATGTGGCGTTCGGTCCTCTCAATATGGGACTGGATGAGGAAAAGGTTCGGCATCGGGTGGAAAAGGCCCTTGAGGTGATGGGGTTGAATGGATTTGAAGGAAGATCAGCCCACCATTTGAGCGAAGGGGAAAAGAAAAGGGTTGCTTTGGCCACTGTGTTGTCCATGGACTCTGAGATCCTTGCCCTTGACGAACCCACGGATAACCTTGATCCCGCTGGAAGCCGCATGCTGGTTGAACGAATCCAATCCATCCCTCAAACAAAAGTCATCGTCACCCATCACCTGCCTGTGGCTGTGGATCTCTGCGAGAGAGCCGTTCTGCTCTATGGAGGAAGAAAGGTAGAAGATCTTCCGATGAGAGAACTGGTAAAGAATCGAGCCCTATTAGAACAATTTGGATTTGATGCGGATTTTGCCCAATGGATGTACAGTCGAAAGAAAGGTTAAGGGTTAAAGGGGACCCCACCCGATAAACTCTGTTTAAGGAAGGTGGAAGTCCCTGTGGCCAAAATCGTCCCATCCTCCTTTGCCACATAGGCCTTTGCTCTGATCAGTCTTTTACTCACCTCCGTAATTTCTCCATAGACGATTAATGGTTCGAGAATTAGAGCTGGCTTTTTGAACTTGATCTCTAAAGAGGCCGTGACCGCTTGGTAGCCCAATTCGTAAATTAATTTTGCCATCGCCTCGTCCAACAACGTGCTGATAATCCCTCCATGGACGATGCCGTCCCAACCTTGGAAGGTTGGATTTGCAACAAAAGTTGTTTTGAGGGTTTGTCTCTCCTTATCGATCTCAAAACTCAATCGCAATCCATTTGGATTATTCTCTCCACAGACAAAACAGTTTCCATAAGTTTCAAATTTCATCCACATACTCCGATAATTGATTGAACTATCATTGCGAGGGATCCTGCCATTGCAGGATGACGAAGCAATCTCACGGTTGACTTGATCCTTTAAGCTATCATATAGTTTTGATAGAGGTATTGTCAATTAATGAAGATTGATGATCGCTATCTCCGATTAGCCATTGCTTCGGCGAAAGAAGCAGGTAGGATCCAGATGCTCCATTTCGGCCATTCCCATCCGGTTGAGTACAAGGGAGAATTCAATCCGGTGACGGAAGTAGACCGGCTCTGTGAACGAGCCATCGTAAAAATGATTTTGGATGCATTCCCGGACCATGATATTTTGACAGAGGAGAGCCCGTTCGAGGGGAGAGGGTCTTCATGGAGGTGGATTATCGATCCTATTGATGGGACGACCAATTATTTTCATGGGTTTCCTTGTTTCTGTGTCTCCATCGGGCTTGAAGTGGAAGGTGAGGTAAAATTAGGAGTGGTTTATATCCCGACCCTCCATGAACTCTTTCATGCGGAAAAGAGCAAGGGTGCCTTTCTCAATGGTGAACGGATTGTTGTCTCCCGGATTGATAGATTAAACAGAAGTCTTCTTTGCACCGGTTTTCCTTATGATGTTCATGAACATGCCGATTTCTACCTCCGTTATTTCCGTCAGTTTATGACCAAAAGTTTTGCCATTCGGAGACCTGGCTCAGCGGCCATCGATCTTTCTTATTTAGCAGCAGGCCGTTTCGATGGATTCTGGGAATTTAAACTCCACGCCTGGGATGTGGCGGCAGCTAGCTTAATGATTACCGAAGCAGGAGGGAAGGTAACTGACTTTCAGGGCCGGCCCTTCAATATCTATTCTGAAGAAACCCTGGCCTCCAATGGGTTGATCCATCAAGAAATGCTTCAGGCGATTCAGGAATTGGATATTTAAATATCGAAAAGATCGTAAGGCATAAAGTGTAAAGTGAATTTAGTTCATTTAAAAGAGTAAACCTTTGAAAAAGCAGAGTAATCTTTTTGAGAGGAAGGGGAAAGAATTGTTCAAGAGAGAGGCTCCCCTTGCCGATCGAATGAGGCCTCGGACATTGGATGAATTTGTTGGCCAGGATCATCTCTTGGGTCAGGGAAAGGTTCTCCGCCAGGCCATCGAATCCGATCATCTTCCTTCTATGATTTTATGGGGACCTCCAGGGTCTGGCAAGACAACCTTAGCGATGATCATTGCCTCCACCACAGGTGCTCAATTCCTCGCCTTCAGTGCTGTCCTTTCTGGGGTGAAAGAGATCAAAGAGGTCATCCAAGAAGCGATCGAAGAATGGAAATATAATAAGAAGCGGACGATCCTTTTTGTGGATGAGATCCATCGATTCAACAAAGCTCAGCAGGATGCTTTCCTTCCCCATGTGGAGAAAGGGACCATCATCCTCATTGGAGCGACCACAGAAAACCCATCCTTTGAAGTGATCCCCCCTTTGCTCTCCCGCACAAAAGTCTTTACCCTGCATTTTTTAACAGAGGAAGAGATTGAGTTGATCTTGAAGAGAGGGCTGATGGACAAAGAGAGAGGATTAGGTCAATACATGGTGGTGACCGAGCCAGAGGTGTTCCAAGGGATCTGTCGAATCGCAAATGGAGATGCAAGAATAGCACTGAACACATTAGAAATGATTGTCCTCACCACCCCTCCGGATCAAAAGGGCATTCGCCATATCAAGAAGGAAGATTTGGAAGAAGTCCTCCAGAGAAAGGCTTTTCTGTATGATAAATCTGGAGAGGAACATTACAATCTTATCTCGGCCTTCCACAAGAGCTTGAGAGGGAGCGATCCAGATGCTGCCCTGTACTGGCTCGGGAGAATGTTAGAGGCTGGAGAGGATCCTCTCTACATTGCTCGCAGGATGATCCGGTTTGCTTCCGAGGATGTAGGAAATGCAGATCCACAGGCCCTTCAGGTGACAGTGGCGGCCATGCAGGCCTTTCACTTTATTGGTCTGCCAGAAGGCGATTTAGCCCTTGCCCAGGCAGCTGTCTACTTGGCCACAGCCCCAAAATCAAATGCCATTTATACAGCATTCCAGGGGGTTCGGAAGGACGTTCGGGAACTCGAGAATATGCCTGTTCCTCTTCATATCCGAAATGCTCCCACTACGTTGATGAAAGATCTGGGTTATGGAAAAGGATATAAATATCCACATGATTATCCAGAGCACTTCATTGAAGAGGAATACCTTCCTGAAAACCTGAAAGGAAGAACTTACTATCACCCGACTGAGCAGGGATTTGAGAAGGAGATCAAAAAGAGGCTCGAAGATTGGAGGAGGAAGAAAATGGAAGGTGAGACATCGTGATCATTATTCTTTCTTTTTCACTCCTTCGCCGGTCATGGGGACAAAGACGACGGGGATGACGTCCGTCGTCTCAATCTTTCCAGAGCGCTTAACAATCTTTTTCAATTCCTGTGCATAAGCCCCCACGGGGACGACCATCCGGCCTCCCTCTTTTAACTGTTCGATGAGGGGTTTTGGAATATGGTCGGGAGCACAGGTAATGATGATGGCATCGAAGGGTGCGACCTCAGGCCATCCTAAATATCCATCCCCAGCCTTCACCTTGATGTTCGGATAGCCTAATTTCGAAAGTCGATTTTTTGCCACGGAGGCAAGGGATTCAATGATCTCGATGGTGTAAACCTCTTTGGCCAATTCCCCTAAGATAGCGGCTTGATATCCCGAACCTGTTCCAACTTCCAACACCTTCTCATCCCCTTTGAGTTCTAAAAGTTCTGTCATTAAGGCAACGATATAGGGTTGAGAGATGGTTTGGCCCTCTCCAATGGGAAGGGGTTGATCGGAGTAGGCGGAGTTCAAATATTCTTCAGGGACAAATCGGTGTCGCTCTACCTTGAGCATCGCAGAAAGAACGCGAGGGTCTTTCACTCCTCTTGCTTTGATTTGAGTTTCCACCATCTTCTCACGCATGGCTTTGAAATCCCCCCTCGGGTTTGATTCGAAAACCCTATTTCCATCGGTGCATTGAGTAGACACCATTGGAAGAATAAAAAATACTAATATGACGAATGTCATCTTTCTCATCATCAACATCAACCTATCATAGTTATAAAAATCCTGTCAATCCTTGACAATCTTCAAAAATATCTGATACTTTTTACACAAAAGGTTAGATGATGTTTAACTCTTCCATTAAGATTTTGAGTCTTTGTTTCTTGATATCTATCACTTTCTCTTTTCCTATTCTCCAAAGCCAGGGACAGTACCGGAACCATACCGGAGCCTCTGAAATTACCTTCTTTGGGAAAGAAGAGACAAAATGGATCGAGAAGAGGGAGGTTCCCCTTCCCGCGATCATGGGTCAAGGGATAAAGGAAGAACCTCGGGTGGATTCCTTCGATTTGAGCGAAGACACCATCGGTCCGATGAAAAAGATGAGCGCTTCCACCACGCAGCCCGGTTGTGCCTATTCAAGTCGATTCACCTCGGGCCTGGCCAAAGCCTTTGTGGGAGATAAGGCCCTTTATGAGCAGGGAAGATACCGATATCTTAAAAAGACTTACGAAGATGCCATCACTTCTTTCCAGAAATTAATCCAAGAATATCCTCAGAGTGAGTGGATTGGATCTTCCTATTATTGGATGGGAGAAACTAGGTATCACCAAGAGAAGGATGATGAAGCGTTTTCATATTTTCGTAAGGTGATTGAAAAATATTCTGAAAGTGAATTCTATGCGTATGCCCTATACTCATGTGGATGGATCCGACTCAAACACGGTGTCTATGAAGAAGGACATCAATTTTTTCATCAAGTCCATGAAAAATCTCCTATCCATCCTATTGCGGAGTCTTCCCTATTTTGGTCTGGGTACTGCCTCTATCAGCTTGGTAGATATACAGAGACACTTCAGGAAATGGAGACTCTCCTTCAAAAGTATCCGGGCGGGAAGTGGAGACCTGAGGCTGAATATTTGATCGGTGTCAGCTACTTTCGGCTCAAAAGATTCAAAGAGGCAGCAGACCAATTCAAAGACTTCTGGAGACGTTTTCCAAGGCATCTCTTAGAAGAGAGTTCTCGTTATGCGTTGGCCTGGAGCTTGGTCTCTCTGGGACAATATTCCGAAGGAAGAAAAACCTTTGAGGACATTCTCCTGACCTACCCCGGAACGAAACTTTCGGATCCGATCTTTTGGGGGATTGTAAAGACCTATTTAGGCACCGATGAAGTGGAGAGAGCCATTCTTCTCCATCAAAGGTTTCTTTCAAACTTTCTCTCCTCCCCATGGGTAGAGCAAAGTCTATTTGACATCGGGCAATATTATTTCGGTAAAAAAGAGTACTCCAATGCCGCAAGCACTTTTCGTCAATTCCTCAGGACTTATCCAGAAAGTGAACTTCACGAGTGGGTCCATTTTATGCTCGGAGAAAGTCTGTTTAATCAGAAAGATTATTCAGGCGCGATTGCTGCCTATTATCAAGTCTTGGAGGAAAAGGGAAGGGCAAGGCTTGAACCCCAAGTCTTCTCAAAATTGGGTTACGCCCATTTTTATTTAAAAAATTATGAAGTGGCTATTCAATATTGGGAGAAGCTCCTCGCTGATTTTCCTAATTGGGTGGAGAAAAACGAAATTCTTTATTGGTTGGCCGAGGCTTCGCTTTTAAAACAGGATTATCGAAAAGGGGTTGGATATGTAGATAAATTAAAGGAAGATCCAACCTTGTATCCAAAAGGGCTGAATAGTTTGGGATGGTACCATTTTCAAAGGCGAGAGTGGAAGGAGGCCAACCAGTATTTCTTGAAGATCCTCACAGAATTCCCTCAATATCGGTCCACCCCTTCCATCTTCCTGATGGTAGGGGAATGTTATTTAAATCAGAATGATTATCAAAAGGCCAAGAGCTATTTGATGCGATTGGCTTCCATGACGGAGGGAAACGAAGATAGAGAAAAAGCTTATTATCTTCTTGGATGGGTGGCTTATCGAGAAGAACGATTTGATGAGGCGATCGCTCAATTTCAAACGCTATTGGAATCGAGTCCGATGAGCCCTTATGGAGATGAATCCCAATACTGGATCGGGTGGTCATATTTTCGGAAGAAAGAGTTCCATAAAGCGATTGAGGAATTTTATCGTCTCACCCAAAAGTACTCTGAAAGCCCTTATGTGCCTTCCGCACTTCTGAAGATGGGAGATGGGCACTATAGCCTTAAACGATATGCACAAGCCGCCAATTCCTATTCCCACGTGGTGAGAGCCTATCCCAAATCAAAAGAAGCGCCGGAGGCTGATTTTGGAGTCCTCCTCTGCCTCCTTCAAGAAAAGAAGTACGACGTTTTTGTTTCCAGGGTAGAAACGTTTGTAAAACGATATCCACAACACCCCCTCGCCAGTCAGGCCTTAATGCAGTTAGGGGATACCTATCAACAAGAACGGATGAAGGAGAAGGCAGTGAAGACCTATCGAGAGCTGATCAGCCTTTATCCTAATAGCGAGTGGGCGGAGGATGCACAGTTCCATATTGCCCTTCTCTTCATACAGGATAGAAGATGGGCTGAAGCCATTGAGGAAATGGATAAGGTCATCCGTCATTCTCCCAAAGGTCATCTTTTTGTTGAAGCCCATGTCGAACTGGGAGGTCTTTACCTCCTTCTCAAAGATTACCCAAAGGCCCTCGAACGATACGAATGGGTGATTAAGAATCATCCCCAGCACCCATTAGCCAAGAGGGCTTATCTGGGGATGGAGGAGGGATATCGGAGCTTGGGGAAGATGGATCAGGCCGAGAAGATTTTGAAAGAATTGGTAGGCAGTTTTCCCCAGGATGAAATCCAGTTCGAAGGACAATTGAGGTTGGGGATCCTCTACCTCGCCCAGAAGAAATTGGGGGAGGCCGTCGCCGCCCTTTCCGTGGCGGTCCGAAGCCCTGAAGAAAGAATAGCCAGTCAGGCTCAATTTAAATTGGGAGAGGCCTATTGGGAGGCTGGGAATAGAGAATCGGCTTTGGTGCAATTTTCAAATGTGGTCTACCTCTATCCCCATCTCTCCGACATGATGGAAGAAGCTCTTCTGAAATTGGGGACTCTCTATATGGAAGAGAAAAAAATCTCTGAGGCCAGACAGATCTATCGCAAATTGTTGGAGAAAAGTAAGAGGGAAGATCGAAGAGAGGTAGCCAGAAAAATGCTCGACCAGATGGATAAGGGGAATATTCGTTGATGAAAAAACGATCGACGAAAAACCAGAAGCGTCCCTTCCTTCTCATCGCCCTTTTCCTTATCCTCATTGGGTTTTTGTCCTGGATTTTCATTTTCGCCCCCACCTTCCATATCCGCCTGAGGGACGGATGGAGAGCTCTGAGCTATGAAAGCAAAAGGATTTTAGGATGGGAAAAGGGCACAATCCCTCCAGAAGAAAAACGGATACGGGAGGAGGTCATTCTTAAGAAGATGGAGGAAGCCAGCGCCCGTGAAGATTGGAGAACCCTTGCCCCGGAATATCCTCGACCAAAAAAAATAGAATCCTCCAACGTCGCAGAGAAGATGAAAGCTTTGAAGGATTCTCCAGAGTTTAATGAGATGGATCAGGAGTTAAAAGAATATTTGAAAAAGAAGGAAGATCTTTTTTATCCAGAAGCTCCTACCCCTTCTCTAAAGGATGCAACCGACTTGATTCCTCCTAGGGATAAAGGAACGGAGAAGGTGATCGAAAGACTTCTGAGTAGCAAAGGAGGAAATGCTCAGGAAAAGCCTCTGGAGGAAAACCTTCGGTTGGGGATGAAGGGGCCTCTCGTCAGCCGGAGAATTCTGGAAAGGCTTAATCCCCCACAGGTCAAAGTGAAAGTAGAGGCAGAAATCGAGTTGACGCTCTGGGTATTGCCCAGTGGAGCAGTGGATCGAGTTGTCCCCTCGGTCAAAGGGGATACCGAGTTGGAAAGGATTGCCATCCAATACTTAAAACAGTGGCGATTTGCTCCACTGACAAAAGATCAACCTCAGACTGATCAATGGGGGACCATCCCGATTAAATTTAGGTTGCAATAGAATAGAGTCAAATTATTAATGTGGTCTGTGTCTCGAAGTATCAAATGACATGCACCAAATAACAAATAAACTCCAATGTCCAAAAATTTAAAACTCCAAAAAAATCGTTTTGGTAATTTGGTATTGGTAATTGGAATTTATTTAGGATTTGTAATTTGGAGTTTGGGATTTAAAATAGATTTATTTTGGTATTATTGTTTGTTGGACAACAGGGGAAGAGCCATTCACAAATGAAAAAGAAACGTCTTCTTCTCCTGATCCTTTTCTCTCTTTTGATTCTTGGAATCCTTACATTCTTTGGGGAAAAAGGAATCCTCCACCTCCTTCGCCTCCAGAAGGAGGTCGTCCGAATCAAGGAGAAAAATTTAAAACTGGAGGAGGAGAATCAGAAGTTGAAGGAAGAGGTAAAACGGCTACAGAGTGATAAACGTTATATTGAAGAGATCGCCCGGAAAGAGTTGGGGATGGTCAAGGAGGGAGAGATCATTTATCAATTTGATACCCCTTCAAAGGGAAAGGAGAGTTCGAAATGAAATATGAGGGGATGATCTTCCGACCTCCCAGCGAAGCAGACAGCTTGATCCTCCAAGTCACGGTGGGTTGCTCTTACAATCGATGTACTTTTTGCGGTGCCTATCAGGGGAAGCGTTTCCGGATTAAGAGTTTCGAAGAGATCAAAGAGGATATCGATGAAGTGAGCCCGTTTAGAATTCGAAGAGTCTTCTTGGCGGATGGGGATGCTCTGATCATCCCGCAGAAAGAACTGCTTCAAATCCTATCCTATCTGAAACAAAAATTAAGGGGGCTCGGAAGGGTAGGGATCTACGCCAATGCAAAAGATATCCTTCGAAAAGAGGTGGAGGAACTAAAAGCCCTGAAAGACCTGGGTTTGGAAATACTCTATCTGGGCTTGGAGTCAGGAGATCCGGAAGTATTGAAACGGATAAGGAAGAATGCCACTGTGGATCAACAGATCCGTGCCGGGAAAAAGGTAAAGGAATCAGGAATTCTTCTATCGGTGACTGTGATTTTAGGTATCGGTGGTGTGAAAGGTAGTCAGGTTCATGCCGCGGAGACAGGAAAAGTTCTCTCAGAAATGGACCCGGACTATGTCGGCGCTCTTTCTCTCATGATTGTTCCCGGGACACCCATTGAGAAGGAGATTGAAACAGGAAAGTTGGTTTTGCCTACTCCTTTCGGTCTGATTCAAGAACTGGAAACGATGATTACAAATTGCCAATTCACTCATTGTTTTTTTGCTTCCAATCACGCCTCCAACTATCTTCCTCTTCGAATTCAAATGCCGGAGCAGAAAGAAGAAGCCCTTAAGCGAATTCGGGAAGTCCTCCGGAGGAAAGATCCGGATTTGCTCCGACCTGAGTATTTAAGGGCACTATGATAAACAAGAAGCCCAAATCCCAAGCATCAAATTCCAAATAAGCACCAATATTCAAAATTTCCAATATCCAAAAGAGAACAGAGATATAGTAAAGTCTATAATTTTCGTATTTGGATTTGGAATTTGTTTGGGACTTGGAAATTGAAATTTGGATTTTAAATGTTACACTAAGTCACGGACACGTCACGCGGGCACGGTCACGTTATGAATTAGGAGGCCTGGATGAAAGACATCGTGGATGTTGATATTCGAGTTAGGTATGCAGAAACGGATCAAATGGGGGTGGCTTATTATGCCAATTACCTGGTTTGGTTTGAAGTAGGGCGGTCTGAGTTTTGTCGGAGAAGGGGGTTCCGATATGTTGATTTGGAGGCATTGGGGTATAAACTCGTTGTCACCGATGTCCATTGCCGGTATCGGAATTCTGCCCGATATGATGAAACCGTTATTGTGCGAACCAAGCTGAAAGGAGTAAATAAACGGATGATCACCTTTGGGTATCAGATCCTTCGTAAAGATCAGGAGGAGGTGATTGCCGAGGGAGAGACCCGACACATCTGTGTCGATTCAAATGGTAAAACAAAAAGCCTTCCAGAAAAATTTTTGGTTTGCCTCACCGGATAGTTTTTCTATCTCCTTTTCATCATCTTTTTTGTAACTCGGTCACAATAAGTTGTTTAAATAGGGCATCTTCTTGTTTTCGCTATTGAAAATTAATGGGTAATAGGGTAATGTTTCAGAAATGGATTCCCACAAAATTCTAATTTTAAGGCTGAGTGCTGTGGGGGATGTCATTCGAACACTGCCTGCGGTAAAGGCCTTAAAAGAACACATTCCTTCTTCCTCCATTACCTGGATCGTTGAAGAACCCTCTCGAGCATTCTTGGAAAGTCAACCCGAGGTTGATGAGGTGATTTTGTTTCCGAGGAAAAGGTGGACGCAAGGGATAAAGTCATTAAGGGAGATATGGGGGACGATCGGGGAAATGTGGGGATTCATTATGGGTCTTCGAAAACGAAAGTTTGATGTGGTTTTCGATTTTCATGGGATCCTTAAAAGTGGTCTTCTCTCTTTTCTTTCAGGTTCCCCTAAGAGGATTGGATATGATCGAAGTTCGACCAAGGAGGGGAATTTCTTATTTTCGAATGTAAAAGTGAAACTTCCAAAAGAAAGGATCGTTCGATTTCAAAGAAATCTTGCACTTCTAAAAGGGATAGGGTTGGAGGTGAGAGAGCTTAAATATAGTCTTCATATCCCCCCAGAGGATCAGGAGTATGTGAAGTCATTTTTTAATACCTCATCAGCATTCCTTAAAAGACCATTGATTGCAATCCATCCGGGGACCAACCCCAAAGCTATTTTTAAGCGATGGGTGCCTGATCAATATGTCCAATTAGCGGATCGATTGGTCCGGGAACTCAACGCCACAGTTCTTTTCACCTGGGGAGCTGAGGAGCTTGAATGGGTAAAAGGGATTCGAAAAGAAATGAAGGAGCCGTCTCTTTTGGGGCCAAAAACCGAATCTTTGACACAACTGGGAGAGGTATATAGACACTGCGATCTTTATATCGGTGGAGATACTGGACCTATGCACATTGCCTCTCTAATGGGAATCCCTGTCGTCGTCATTTATGGGCCGACAGACCCTACTGAAAACGAACCTTTTGGAAATCACATCAAAGTAAGAAAAGAAGTGGGGTGCAATCCGTGCCATAAGTATTCCTGCAAAGAACTTGTCTGTATAAAAGCTATCTCAGCCGATGAAGTTTTTAAGGCAACAAAAGAGATTTTAAGCATAACTCATTGAAAATATTTTATTATTGATTTTATGGGTTTAATACCATACTATATCCAATTTAATTAAGGAAGGATGCTTTGAAACGCGATTTTAGCCAAGTCAATCGTATATTGGTAAGAGGAGTAAACTGGGTAGGAGATACTGTCCTCAGTTATCCGACGGTTCAACAATTAAAAACCTTCTTTCCCAATTCCCACTTAGCTGTCCTTATTCCAAGCTATCTCGTCGATTTATGGAAAACATTTCCCTATGTGGATGAGATCATCCCTTTTCAAAAGAAGGGGGGGATTGGATCTATTTGGGAAGATTTAAACCTCAGCCAATCTTTAAAGGAGAGGAATTTTGATCTGGCTGTCATCCTCCCGCGGTCTTTCCGTTCTGCTTTTCATATTTACCTGGCTCGAATCCCAATCCGAATTGGTTATCGAGATGAAGGGCGTTCACTCTTTCTTACCCATGGAATCCGTCGAACCAAAGAGATCCTTCATGGCCACCGAGTCCATTATTACCAGAAACTGGTTGAGCCATTAGGAAAGATAGAAAGTCCTCCTTCTCCTCTAATATTTCTCAGAGAGGAAGATCGAAGGTGGGCAGATCGAGTGCTGAAAGACCTGGGGATTCTGGAAGGAAAGCCCCTGATTGGTATGAATCCTGGTGCCACTTATGGTTTGGCAAAATGTTGGTACCCAGATCGATTCGGGGAATTGGGAAAGAGGCTTGCGGAGAGATGGCAAGCCAGGGTCCTCCTATTCGGGAAGGAAGAAGAGCATCCCATCGTTCATGAGATTCTATACCATTTGGGAACAAAAGGAATAGATTTGACCGGAAAGACCGGTTTACTCCAACTGGCCGCCCTTCTGGAACGATGTACTCTCCTTGTGACCAATGATACCGGGACCATGCATGTGGCTACTGCTGTCGGCACCCCTGTAGTGGCTCTCTTTGGATCAACGCCCCCTCTCACCACAGGGCCATGGGGAGAAGGTCATGTGGTCGTGAGAAAGGATGTTCCTTGCAGCCCTTGTTGGAAGAGGATTTGTCCAACAGATCATCGATGCATGGAACTCATTACGGTGGATGAAGTCGAAGAAGTCGTTGATAAACAATTGAGGCGTAAGAGAAAATGATCGAGAAGGTTCCGGTTTCTGTATATGTCCTCACCACCAACAATCGCAGGACGATTGAACGGTGCCTGAAGAGCCTTTCCTGGGCTGAGGAGTTGGTGGTCGTTGACTCCTTCAGCGAGGACGGGACCTATGAAACCTGTAAACAATATAGCGATAAAATATTTCAGAGGAAGTGGACGGGACATCGCGATCAGTATCAGTATGCCGCCGATTTCACGACTCGGGATTGGATTATGTTTGTGGATGCCGATGAAGAAATTCCTTCAGAGCTGGCTGAAGAGATTCGAACGGAGTTGAATGGAAGGGCAAAGGATTTAGATGGATATTTCGTTTATCGGCGTACTTATTACTTAGGGAGATGGATTCAATATGGAGGATGGTATCCAGATGGTGAGGTTCGGCTTTATCGAAGGGACAAAGGGAGATGGGAAGGTGGACTTCATGCCAAATTGGTGGTGGACGGAAAGGTGGGTGTTTTAAAGAATCAGTACAACCATTATACCTATGGAAACATTTCAGATCAGATTCAAACGATTGATAAGTATTCCAAGATTGCTGCAGCGGATCTCTTTGAGAGCGGAGAGAAGTTTAGCCTTTTAAAACTTCTTTTCCACCCACCGTTTCGATTCATCAAAGAGTATCTTTTTAAGTCAGGATTTCGAGATGGGTTGCCAGGCTTCATCATCATTGTCTCAACCATGTTCTATGTTTTTATCAAATATGCCAAACTTTGGGAGTTGACGATTTTTAAAAAGGAGGAAGAGAATGGCTCCTGATAAAGAGGTTTTCAGAGGAAAGAAAGTATTGGTGACAGGTGGATTGGGTTTTATTGGGTCTAATCTGTCGGCCAGGTTGATTGAATGGGGGGCGAAGGTGACGATTGTCGATAATATGATACCCCGCCTGGGAGGAAACCTCTTCAATGTGAAAGAGATCGTCGATGCCGTCCATATCAACTTCAGTGATGTGAGGGATGCCCATTCCATGGATTATTTGGTGAAAGGGCAGGGGATCATTTTTCATCTCGCCGGACAGGTGAATCATGTGGACAGTATCCGGAATCCCATCCAAGATTTAGACATCAACTGTCGAGGAACATTGGTTCTCCTCGAATCCTGCCGAAAATATAATCGAGAGGTGAAGATCATTTTTGCTGGGACACGGGGAGAATATGGTTCCAGTGTGACCTTGCCGGTGGGGGAAGATCATCCTACAAATCCAAAGGGAATTTATGCCGTGACTAATTTAACGGCGGAAAAGATGGTTTTAGTCTACCACGATGTTCACAAAATTCCGGGAACCTGTCTTCGGATCACGAACACCTATGGACCCCGACACCAGATGGCTCATGATGAGTATGGTGTTCTCAATTGGTTTATCCGAAAGGCCATCGATGATGAAGTCATTCCCGTCTTTGGAGACGGTCGGATCTTGAGAGATTTTCTCTATATAGATGACTTGGTCGATTGTTTTCTGCAAGTGGCCACCTGTGATCAGGCTTATGGAGAAGTATTTAATGTAGGGACCGGCATTCCCATCAACTTCATCGACTTGGCAAAAAAGATTGTAAAAATTGCCAGAACAGGTAAGGCGGCCTTTACCGAATTTACTCAGGAGCGAAAGGAAGTCGAACCAGGGGATTATTATACAAACATCTCCAAAATCAAACGTGTGGTGGGCTGGGAGCCGAAGATCGATTTGGAGGAAGGGCTCCGAAGGACGATCGAATTCTACAGAAGGTATAAGAAGGAATACTGGGGCTGAATGATAATGCGGATTTCGGATTTCGGAATGCGGAATAAAAGAATGAACTTTGTTTTTCAAATTTCCCAATCTGCATTCTGCAATCCGCAATAGGATTGAGGAGATGGTTCCTTTTTTAGATTTAACCAGGCAGTATAAAAAAATTAAAGAGGAAATTCTTTCTGCAACCCAAAGGGTTTATGAGAAAGGTCGCTTCATTCTGGGAGAGGAAGTTTCAACTTTTGAGAAGGAATTTTCTCATTATTGTGGGGTCCGATATGGGGTCGGAGTGGGCTCCGGAACCGATGCCCTCTATTTGGCCTTGAAAGCAGCCGGCATCGGAGAGGGAGATGAAGTCGTTACGGTAGCGAATTCTTTTATCGCCACAGCCCTCGCCATCTCCTTTACAGGGGCAAAGCCCCTCTTTGTCGATATCGATCCGAAAACTTACACCATGGATCCCATTTGTTTGGAACTTCTTTTGAAACGCCAAAAAGCAAAAGGAAGCGGGCGAAAGATCAAGGCCGTTCTTCCTGTTCACCTTTATGGCCATCCGGCAGAGATGGATTCGATTATGGAAATTGCAAATCATTATGATCTTATCGTGATCGAAGATGCCTGCCAAGCCCATGGGGCAAAATATGGAAGAAAAATGGTGGGTTCATTCGGGGTTATGGGTTGTTTCAGTTTCTATCCAACCAAGAACTTGGGGGGATATGGGGATGGCGGGATGGTGGTGACTAACCATAAAAAGTATGATCAGAAGCTCAGACTTCTTCGATGTTATGGAGAAAGGGAGAAATATCAACATATCCTGAAGGGGCACAATAGTCGATTGGATGAAATCCAGGCAGCACTCCTTCGAATCAAATTAAAATATTTGGATCAATGGAATGAGGAGAGGAGGAGGAAGGCCAAGCTCTATACCAAGATGCTTTCCCCTTTGAGAGTGGTATGTCCCACAGAGAAGAAAGGAGTCCGGCATGTTTTTCATCTCTATACGATCAAGACGAAGAAGAGGGATTCTCTTCAAACGTTTTTAAAAAAGAAGGGGATTGAGACACTCATCCATTACCCTATCCCCATCCCTCTTCAGAAGGCTTATCGCTCTCCCTTCCCTTTTTCCCAGAGATGAAGGAATACGAGATGGAGGAAGTGGCTGAAGGGATTCGATGTTTCATGGAAAAAATTTAAAGGAGAGGGACTTCGAGGAACAGTTAAAGCAGACGCGAGAAATATGAGGAAATCACCCCCTCCCTCGCCCTCCCCCCTATGGAGACTGTGTCGTAATTAGGGAGGGGTGGTAATTTTAGCATGAAACGTAAAATATCTTATAAGGAAACCATATCGATATGATACAATACCGCACAACGAAAGGGGAGTGGCCCATGGCATATCGATATGGTAACCGTTATCAAATGGCCTTATTTCCACGAAGCATCGAAGAGTATATTCCCGAAGATCATCCCGTTCGGGCTTATGATGCTTTTGTGGAAGCCCTGGATTTTAGTGCCTTAGAGATCGAGATTGACCCAGACAAAGTGGGCAATTCGGAATACGATCCTAAGGCGATGATGAGACTGTTGGTTTATGGTTATCCTTACGGGATTAAGAGTTCCCGGAAACTGGAGCGGGAGACTCATTACAATTTCTCCTTTATATGGCTTATGGGCGGGTTAAAACCGGACCATAAGACGATTGCTGAGTTTCGGCGCAAGAACAAAAGGGCCCTGAAGAAGGTGTTGAAGCAGTGTGCCCAGATTTGCATCGAGTTGGATCTGATCTCGGGCAATGCCTTGTTTGTAGATGGTGCGAAGATTCGGGCCAATGCTTCCCGTTCGAAGACGCACGATTCAGCCTATTATGAGCGGTTGATGTCGGAGATAGAGGGTCGCGTTGAGCAGCTTTTGGAAGAGTGTGAAAGGGTAGACCAGCAGGAAGAGGGACTGGGTTCGAGTGTGGCTATGGACAAAGAGCTGGCCCAAGCGGAGCGTTTAAGGGGCAAGATCCAGGAGGCTTTGCAAGCCCTTAAGGAGACCGGTCGAGAGCAAATTAATCTGACCGATCCGGACTGTGCGCTGATGCACAGTGTTCAAGGCAGTCATGCGAGCTATAACGTGCAGAGTGTGGTGGATGACAAGCATGGGTTGATCGTGCATGCGGAAGCGGTCAGTGAGACCAGTGATGTCAATCAGTTTGCCCAGCAGATTGATCAAGCCGATGAGGTGTTGAAAGAGCCCTGTGAGGTGGCCTGTGCGGATGCGGGCTATGCCGATACGGAGGAGCTTGGAAAGATTGATGAGCAAGGAATCAAAGTGGTTGTTCCCTCACAGCGGCAGGCTTTACACGAGGAGGAGGGGCCCTTCAGCAAAAGCCAGTTTCGGTATGACAAGGAGCGGGATTGCTACTGGTGTCCCGAGGGGCATCGGTTGAGCTATGGGGGGACGGATAAGAGCAGTGGGAAGAGGCATTATCAGATCACCAATCGAAAGATTTGTCATGGTTGTGTGCACTATGGGGGCTGTACCACTGCCAAGAAGGGGCGCAAAATCATTCGTCTTCCTCTCGAAGAGATCAAAGAGAAACTGGAAGCTCAATATGAGGAAGCATCGTCTCAGGAGATTTATGCCAGAAGAAAGGCCCGAGTGGAACATCCCTTTGGGCACATTAAGAGGAACCTTAAAACCGATGCCTTTCTGCTGCGGGGGCGCACGGGGGTTAACGCAGAGACTTCTTTGCTTGCCACGTGCTTCAACCTGGCCCGGATGATCACGCTTCTTGGCGTTTGGGGGTTGATCGAAAAACTGATGACGCTTCACGTCCCAGCGTTTGGATAGCTTCCCCATTGTGCAGCCGACAGGTCTCAAGAGAAAGGAGAACCCTGTTAGCAGACTCTTGAGGGGGAGGGGAGGGTGGGGGGTATCATTCGTTATAACGATGAGAAAGATAAGGTTTGCAATAGGAATTCTTGACTTCTCTAAAAAGAGAGGGGGAGCCGAAAGATATTTAGTCGACTTATGCGCTCGAATGGCGGCAGAGGGTTACGAGGTCCATGTCTATGCAGAGCACCGGGATGAAGAAGATCCGAGAATCCATTTTCATTCTGTCAAGACGATCCCATTCCCGAAGAGCCTTCGACTTCTCTCTTTTGCATTGAGGGCGACGAAAGCGATAGGAAATGAGAATTATGACATCACCTTCGGAGTGGGAAATACGCTGAAGGCAGATATTCTTCAACCCCATGGAGGGGTGCATTGGGCGTGGTTTTGGAGAAGTCTCCGGGCCTACGATAATCCCATTGTCTGGACGATAAAAATTTTAGGGAGGGTCTTCAGTCTAAAACAATGGGTGAGCGGTTGGGTCGAGGATGCCTCTTATCAAGGTAAACACCTTCAAACAATCATTGCCATCTCCGATATGGTGAATCAGGACATGATGCGTTGGTATCAGATCCCTGAGGAGAGAATCACAGTGGTCTATAATGGGGTCGATATTGAGCACTTCCATCCACGAAATCGTCAATATCGGGAGGAGATCAGAAGACGGCATGGTATTGGTGGAGATGAGATGGTTCTTCTCTTTGTCTCAAACAACTTTCGGATGAAAGGACTGAGTTTTCTGATCAAGGCGTTGGCAAAAATTAGAAATGGGGACCACCCTCCTTTCAAGCTTCTTATTCTGGGGAGGGATCGTCAAGGTTACTATTTACGTTTGGCCAAAGAAATGGGGATTTTTGATGAAGTGATCTTTGCAGGTTCGACGAATGAACCTGAAAAATATTATGGTGCATCAGACTTTCTTGTCCATCCCACCTTTTATGACGCCTGTTCCCTTACTGTGTTAGAAGCTTTGGCCAGTGGACTTCCAGTGATCACCACTTATTTCAATGGGGCAAGTGGGATTATCACCCAAGGCCAAGAGGGTTTTGTCATTTCTGACCCCCGAGATGATCAAGCCTTGGTAGAAAAGATCTTGTTCTTTTTAAACCGTGAGAGAGTGGGAAGAGCTTCGATCGCCGCTCGTTATTTGGCAGAATCCTATTCTCTTGAAAGAAACTGGAAAGAGATGAAAAATATCTTTCAGAAGAGTTTCCCATGACGTGGTTGTTACCCTTCGAACAATGAAAATGGATTGATTGCTCCCGTAGGGGCGGCCCTCTGTGGCCGCCCTCTTGAGGAGCCCACAGAGGGGCTCCCCTACATTTATTGATTTGGACTCGATTATTTTTTTGGGCGATTTTTGGGAAGGAGTCACCTAGGGATGAAGAAATGGTTCTGGTATCCGGTTGCCAACATCAAAAATCGTTTCCTCTTTGGAGCCTACGGGAAGGATGCCTACATTGAACCCGGAGTGGTAATCAATCGGCCAAGGTTTGTCCATGTGGGTCATCATGTGAGAATTAAAAGGAATACTAGCATCAACCTCCACCCGAAGGATAAGAAATCAAAAGAAATCCTTCTTTTCATTGGTGACAATGTCATCATTTCGGAGAGTTGTTTTATCAGCGCCTGTAACCGGATCGTTATCGAGGAGAATGTGGGAATTTCGCCGAACGTGATGATTATCGACAACTCACGAAAACCTGGAGATATCAATCGTCCCAGTAAGGAACAAGATTTGAAGATCGGTTATGTTCATATTGGAGCGGATTCCTGGATTGCCTATGGGGCTTGTGTCTTGCCGAATGTAACGATTGGAAGACATTGCATCATTGGTGCCCTCTCTGTGGTGAATTGTGATATTCCACCTTATTCTTTAGCTGTTGGTTCTCCAGCCAAGGTGGTAAAACGGTATGATTTTGATCGGAGAGAATGGGTGAAGCTGAATGGATGAAGGAATCTCTTGGAGAAAGCTCTTTGAATATCGGGATCAGATTCACCACCGCTATCCCGAGATCTGGGATCTAAAGATCCTTCGGAAGCGATTTCCTTTGATGGTCAAGACGGTTCAGGACGGTGAGAAGGTTCTGGACATCGGGGCCTCGAACCGAAATCTTCAGGAGCGATTGAGGCGCCATTTTCCAAAACTGATTTATAAGAGCATGGATATTGATCGTGAGCAGGTTCATGACTTTTACACGATGGAAGAGATTCAAGAATCCTTTGATGTGATATTATTGTTCGAAGTGATCGAGCATTTGAGTCTTGAAGAAGGGGTCCAACTTTTAAAGAGGGTTTATGATCTTCTCAACGAGGGAGGGCGGTTGATTCTGACCACTCCCAATGTCTTCAATCCCAGCCGGTTTTGGAGGGATGCCACACACAAAGTGGCCTATTGTTATGATGAATTAGGTGGCCTTCTCCTTGCTCAGGGTTTTCAAATCAAGGCGATGTATCGAACCTACAGCGATGCTTTTCACCGCTATCTCTTCAGACTTTATATCATGGCCCCCCTCCATCGGTATCTGGGCATCGACTTTGCCAAATCGATTTTGGTGATCGCGGAAAAGAAGTCGAGCGGGGCAAAATGAGAATCATCTTCCTCACTCATTCCAGTGATCAGGGCCACCGATTTCGGGTAGAACAGTATTTCCCCTATCTCATTGCTCACCAGGTGGAACCGAAATGGCAACCCCTCTCCGGTTCATGGAAGAAACGGCTTATCTTTTACCGGCAACTTCCCTTCTTCGATGTGGTCTGCATTCAAAGGAGGTTGTTATCTCCTTTTGAATTTTATTGGATCCGAAAAAAGTCTTCGAAAGTCCTTTTCGATCTCGATGACGCCATCATGTACCGATCTTCCAGCTCCCCTCACCCTCATTCTTTGTCCAGGTGGCTGAAATTCAGATGGATGGTGAAAGGGAGCGATGTCGTGACTGTAGGAAACCAGTTTTTAAAGAATGAGGTCCTCAAAGTGGATCGGGAGAAGAAGGTCTTTGTCATCCCGACTTCCATCGATATGAATCTTTATCCACAAAAAAAGAAAATTTCTGAGCGTCCGGAGATCATTTTGGGTTGGATTGGGACGAAAGGGAATTTAAAGTACCTTAAAAAATTGGAGCCTGTCTTTGAGACCCTCCACCAAAGATTTCCCCAGGTCAAATTAAAAATTGTGAGCAATGATTTTTATGACTCCTCCCACCTTCCCATTGTTAAGAAACCTTGGAAATTGGAAGATGAGAATGAAGACCTGATCTCTTTTGACATTGGTCTGATGCCCCTCAATGATGATCTGTGGTCAAGAGGGAAATGTGGATTGAAGATCGTCCAATATCTCAGTGTCGGGGTGCCTGTCGTCTGCACTCCCGTAGGGATCAATCCGGATATCGTTAAAAACGGAGAGAATGGTTTTTGGGCGACGAATCATCAAGAATGGGTAGACCGCTTATCGACCCTTATCCAAAATCCAGATCTTAGGTTGCAAATGGGGTTAAAGGGGATAGAGACGGTAGAACGGGAGTACTCCCTGGCAGTTACCTCTGAAATGTTTTTTCATGTTCTTCAAAGTCTCGGTCGGGGTGAAAGGTAAATGAAAATCCTATTCCTGATTCAAGGTTTTTCCGTAGCCGCCAGTCGGTATCGCGTGCTTCAATATATTCCCTATTTAAAGTCCAAAGGGGTGGACGCCACGGTCAGCCTCTACCCAAGGACCTTGAAAGAGAATTTTCAATTCTTCAGCGATCTCCCTCAATATGACCTCCTCTTTCTTCAGAGGAAAAGATTCAACCAACCCCGGCTCGGATTGTTGAGGGGAAGAGCGAAACGTATCCTCTATGATTTTGATGATGCGGTGATGTATCGAAACTCAAAGGCCGAAAACCCTATTTCTTCAACCCGGAGAAGGCGTTTTATCCAGATGATCAAGAACTCTGACTTCGTCATTGCCGGAAATGAATTTTTGAAGAGAGAGGTGCTTCCATTTAATCCAAATGTCGAGGTGATCCCCACGACCATCGATCAGGAAAGATATCCTTTGAAAACGTATCCGGTTCAACAGAAGAGGGTGATTCTCGGATGGATCGGGGATCATGGCTCCATTCATTATTTAGAAAAAATGAGACCGCTCTTCGAAAGGATAGGCGAGAAATATCCCCATGCGGAATTGAAGATTGTCTGCGACACTTTTTTTGATTGTGATCGGATGAATGTGATTAAGAAAAATTGGAGTTCAGAGGAGGAGGT
>JBEKWN010000034.1:0-42543 GCA_049513055.1 Thermodesulfobacteriota bacterium | reverse complement strand
CGGACTACGAATCCGCAGGTCGGGTGTTCGAATCACCCTGGGCGCGCCATACACCATGTAAGGTGCATGGCAGTCTTGAACCTTACATAGTTCAGGACGCCGATAAATAATTCAAGGACTAACTTAAGGTCACATATTCGGGTGTCATTTATAAGAAAGGATGTAGGGGAATATTAACCTAATATTGACATATGAAAATGGCCCCAAAATCATTGCCCTGTTTTTAGTCTTTCAGAGAAATATTCTATTCGTGAAAAAATGTTAAAAGAGTTCCTCTTACGATTCATTAGAAAAAATCTCGGTCTTTTCGCAGCCTTAGCCATCGTTTTGCTGATTGGGACTGTGGGCTATTCGATTATCAGTGAGGGGCGGCATTCCATTGTGGATTGCCTTTACATGACTGTTATTACCATTACCACCATTGGATATGGTGAAATCATAGATCTCTCCAATAAACCCATGGGGAGAGTATTCACCATGTTCATCGCTTTCTCCGGCATTGGTATAGCGGCCTATTTATTTTCAAATGTCACTGCCTTCATGGTAGAGGGGCGACTGCAAGAAGTTTTTTGGAGGAGGAAGATGGAAAAAGAGATCGGAAAATTGAAACATCACTACATCATTTGCTGTGTTGAGGGTGTAGGGTTTTATATTGCAAAAGAACTTAGCAGCACCCAAAGAACTTATGTCATCGTGGACAACGACAAGGCAAAAGTGGAAAGGATTATCGGTGGTTTGGAGAATGAGTTGTTCGTTGAGGGGGATGCTACAGATAGTGACGTCCTGATTAAAGCCGGGATCAGCGAGGCACATGGATTGTTTGCAGTAACAGGAGATGATAATGAAAACCTTGTCATCAGCCTAACGGCGAAGACCCTCAACTCGGGTGTAAAAGTAGTCGCTGCGTGCAATGATTTAAAGAATATGGAAAAGATAAAAATAGCTGGAGCGGATGCTGTTGTCTCTCCTTCCTTTATTGGTGGTTTGAGAATCGTCTCGGAGATGATCCGACCAACGGTTGTGTCCTTTCTTGATACCATGATGAGAGATAAAGAGAAAAACCTTCGGATTGAAGAAATTTCAGTATCTGAGTCCTTTGTCAATAAGCCAATTAAAACCCTGAACTTAAAAAAGTATCCAAACATACTTTTGCTTGCGATTAAGAGGGAAGAGGGTTGGGTTTATAATCCAGGTGAAGATTATATTCTGAAACAAGACGATACCTTAATCATTATGACCACACCTGGAGAAAAGTTTGAATTAGAGAGGATTTTCATACAACCAGTGAGAAAATAAAATTCATGTATACCTCCTTTTACCTATTGTCGATCTAGATTTTGGATATTCTTAATGAATTGAATAATCGGATTTCAAATAATCGGATTTCTATTGCCTCATCCTGTATTTCTTGTTAAAATTTCATTACAAAATTCTTAGTTTGATAACAGGAGACAATGTTAAGAGATAGAATGGTTGATGAGAAATATATGAAGGTGGCTTTAGAGGAAGCCAAGAAGGCTGGCCAGAGAGGGGAGGTTCCGGTGGGAGCCATTTTACTGAAAGGAGATCAGGTGCTTGCAAAAGATCATAATCGTTGCATCGAGCTCAGCGATCCCACTGCCCATGCAGAGATCCTTGTCCTCCGAAAAGGGGGTGAAATTTTAAGAAATTATCGATTGAATGATACAGTGATGTATGTGACGGTAGAGCCCTGCCCGATGTGTGTTTCCGCAATGGTTCACAGCAGGATATTGAGATTGATCTTTGGAGCACTTGAGCCGAAATTTGGGGCAGTAGAGTCAAAATTAAGGTTGTTAAATGGTAATGGTTTGAATCACAAAGTGAAAGTTGATCGAGGTATTCTTGGAAAAGAATGTGCTGAAATTTTAAAGAACTTCTTTAAGAAAAGGAGAGTTTAAAGTTCTAAAGTAAAGAGTATCGAAGGTCTGGGAGAGGTTGCCGAGTTGGCTTAAGGCGCCGCTCTCGAAAAGCGGTTCCCGATGATCTCGGGACGTGGGTTCGAATCCCACCCTCTCCGCCAAAAAATTTGCAAGGCAAATTTTACTAAATACCGAGGACATCTAATGGAGAAAAAGTTACAGTAAAATGTGTTAATTGTTAAAAGTATCTCGCCTTTGTTGAGATCACGGAGAGATGCCCGAGAGGCCGAAGGGGCACGATTGGAAATCGTGTATTCCGCTAATAACGGGATCGAGGGTTCGAATCCCTCTCTCTCCGCCATGTACATTGTAATGTAAATAATCGGAATGAGGGATGAGAACCCTTTCCCATTTTTAATGGGAAAGGGTTCGGCGGCCCGAAGGGGAGGCGGAAGGAGCGGAGCGGATGAGCACATCCCACCCTCTCCGCCAGAAAATTTGCTAAGTAAATTTTACAAAAAAACTTGTAACATTTAACTTACAACCGTTAAGAGTTAAAAGTTAATTGTTTAAGGTATTTCACTTCAAGTGAAATCTTGTTGATAGTCGGGTCCTGCGCAACAAAAGATTACAAACCCCGCCAGGTCCGGAAGGAAGCAGCGGTAGTAATCCCCTTTGTGTGCCGCAGGGGTGCCTGGCTATCAACAAGTTATTTATAGAATGAAAGCTGATGGCGGATAGCTGGCAGTTAGTAGCTTATGGCCAATAGCCCATAACCCAAAGCCTATGGCGAAAGAAGACACATCCTATTTAGTGTTGGCGAGAAAGTGGAGGCCGCAACTCTTTGAGGAGGTTGTTGGGCAACAACACATCACCCAAACTTTACAAAACGCCATTTCACAAAAACGGGTGGCTCACGCCTTTTTATTTACCGGAGCAAGAGGGGTTGGCAAGACTTCTACGGCTCGTATTCTGGCAAAAGCCCTAAACTGCGAAAAAGGTCCCCAAATTAATCCCTGCGGTCAATGTACAAACTGTCAAGAGGTTACCCACGGGACTTCGATGGATGTGATTGAGATCGATGGAGCCTCCAACCGTGGGATTGATGAAATTCGAGAGTTGAAGGAGAATGTCCGGTATACCCCGGCCAAGAGTCGGTACAAGATTTACATCATCGATGAGGTCCACATGCTAACCAAAGAGGCCTTCAATGCCTTATTGAAGACCTTGGAAGAACCTCCCCCACACATCATCTTTATCTTCGCCACCACCGAACCCCATAAAATCCCGGCCACCATCCTTTCACGATGCCAGCGATACGATTTTAAGAGAATTCCGTTTAGGGAGGTCATCGGGAGCCTGAAACGGATCGTGGAAGAAGAAAAGATCCAAATCAGTCAGAGGGGACTTCTTTCTATTGCCCAAGAATCCGAAGGGAGTCTGAGGGATGCTCAAAGTCTCCTCGACCAGGTGATCGCTTATGCAGGAAAAAATATCCGTGATGAAGACATTGCCGAAGTCCTTGGACTCATCGATCGCAAAATTCTCAACGATACTATAGAAGCCATTGCCAATAGGGATGTTGAACGGTGCATGGAGGCTATCGAGACTGTCTACCACTTTGGATACGATCTCCAACATTTCTGTCGAGAGCTTCTTCAATATCTTCGAAATTTAATCCTTATCAAGGTCAGTCAACATCCGGAAGGGTTAATGGAATTGCCGGAAGAGGAATTGGAATTATTTAAAAAACAGGCGGAGAAATTCCAATTCGATCAATTGAATCATCTCTTCAGCCTTCTTTTGAAGGGAGAACAAGAAATAGCACAGTCCACTTTTCCTCGGACCATGCTGGAGATGACATTGATTCGAATGGCCACGTTACGGCCCATCCTTTCCATCGATGAGATGATGAAGAAGTTGGAGGCTTTAGAAAATAAGGAACTGCCCAAAGGATGGAAGGAGAAAGAGCCCTCCCCTGCTTTAGGGAGGGTTATCCATTCAGAGGATCCGGAAAGAGACAAAGAAAAAGAAGAAGCATCACCCAAGAAGCGAGAGCAAACCAGCGAGAGAAAGGTTTTTGAAAAAAATGAGGATTTGAAGGATTTAAAAAAGGAAGAGGAGTTTGGTGGCGCCCCTCCCCAAATCTGGGAAGAGACTTGGAAAGGGTTGGTCGATTTTACACGAGCGAGGAACCCCATATTGGGTTCGTTCTTGGCCTTAGGAAATCTTGTTCATCTAAGCGATGAGAAGGTTGAGATTGGCTTCGACAAAGATTCGTTTCACTACGAGAGAATGTTGGAAAGGGAGAACCGAAACCAATTGGAGTCGATCTGCCAGGATTATCTTCAAAAGAAGACGAAGGTAGTCATTTCACCGTTGAACCAGGGGGTAGGATCAAAGGGGAGGGTGATGTTCAACAAAGGAGAGGTCACCCGCAATGAGTTGGACAAACGATTAGAAAAGCGAGAAGAAGAGAACCCCATCATCCAAGAGGCTCTTCGTCTCTTTAACGGAAAGATTGTAGAAGGGTAAACCCCGTTAGAAATTCCAGCGTGGCATTAAACCCCGGCGAAATTATTCTAAAATGTAACCCCGCCGGAGAGCAACGGGGTTACATTTCTAACGGGGTAAAAGGAGAAGCGCATGACAAAAGGTTTGGGAAACATATTAAAACAGGCTCAGCAGATCCATGCCAAAATTTCTCAACTCCAAGAGGAGATGGCTGGTAGAACGGTGGAAGCCAGTTCTGGAGGAGGCATGGTGAACATCGTGATGAATGGGAAGCAGGAAGTCCTTAGCATTCGGATCGACCCAGAAGTGGTTAATCGAGAAGACATTGAAATGCTGCAAGATTTAATGGTAGCGGCTGTGAATGAGGCCATCCGAAAATCCCAGGAGATGATGACAGAGGAGATGAAAAAGGTCACCGGTGGGTTGAACATACCAGGGTTGTTTTAACCTACTAATGAAAATGTCAAATGCCAAAGTTCAAATTTTAAAATATTTTAATTTCGGACTTTGACATTTATTTCCTGGATTCAACCATTAAGTTCAACACTCGGCTTTGAAGACCTCCGCCGGTGTTTTGAATCCGAGACATTTTCTCGGACGGTTATTGAGCCGGTATTCGATTTTTACTAAATGGTCTTGTGAGATCTTAGCCAAGTTGGTCTTCTTTGGCAAGAAGCGTCTAACGAGACCAATGGTATTTTCAACCGTACCGCGTTCGTAACTATGGAATGGTTCACAAAAGTAAGAGCATGTCCCAAGAATTTTATTGGTGCGCATATGCTCTGCATTCTCAGGTCCGTTGTCGTAAGTGATCGACAGCCTAAGGTTTGTAGGATAGCGGTTGAGTCTTCGAGTCAAGGCAACGCTCATGGCTCTTGAACTTTTGGTCTTGAGTTTCGCCAACTTGGCATATCGGGCTTTGCGTTCCACGGTCACTTGCACCGCCTGGTAGCTTTTGCGACAGCTGATGGTGTCCGTTTCCCAATGGCCGATGTGAAGGCGCCTGAGAACGGTTTGAGGACGCTCTTGGATCGAGATCCTCTCTGGAATATGCGATTTTTTATGTTTCCGGGAGTACCCTCTGTGTTTGGGCTTGCGATGGGCTCGCACCAGGGACAAAATGAGATGGGTAGCCTCCTGGTAAATCCATTGATCGGAGGGGCATTTCGCTGAAGCTCCCGTGAAAGGGTGCTGGGACTCCGCTTGAGAATGGTGGAGATTTCCCGTAACGATCTGCCGTTGCTTTTGAGGACGGCGAGAATATCTCTTTCATTTGCGTCTAAGTGTTTGTAGGTTTTTGGCATCATCCCGCAATCATAATGCGGAAGCCCTAAACCTAAAAGTGTTGCACTTGCTTATTGAACTTGGGTTTGACATTTAGATTTTGAAATTTGGATTTAAAAAACCTTATTTCGTATTCGTGCTTCGAATTTAAAGTGAAAAAACTATGGCCCTCTATGCCAAGCCCATTGATCACCTCATAGAAGCCCTGACGAGACTCCCGGGAATTGGGAAAAAGACCGCTTCCAGACTGGCCTTCCATATTTTGCGGAGCAATCCATCAGAGGCTCAGGAACTGGCCAGGGCAATTTTGGATGTAAAAGAAAAGATCCGCCTTTGCTCCGCCTGTTTCAATCTGACAGATGAAGATCCCTGCCGGATTTGCCAAGATGAGCGCCGATCCCGGGAGATCCTTTGTGTGGTTGAAGGACCGAACGACCTCATTGCCATCGAGAACACGGGCGTTTTTAACGGAAGGTACCACGTGTTACACGGTACAATTTCCCCTTTAGAAGGTGTTGGGCCCGATGACCTCAAGATTAAAGAACTGTTGAAAAGACTTCAGAGCGAAAAGATTTCCGAGGTGATTCTGGCCACCAATCCAACTGTCGAGGGGGGGGCCACCGCCCTTTATCTTACCGATCTCATTAAACCCATGGTTGTAAAAGTGACAAGGATCGCCTATGGAATTCCAATGGGGAGCGAGATTGAATACTCAGATGGGATGACTTTATCAAAAGCGCTTGAGGGCCGAAGAGAGATTTAGGATTTTTTATTGACATTTATATGGTTGCTTGTTAACGTTAACGCAAATAATTGAAAGTTCAGGTTATATATAGGTTATGAACCAGTCATGTTGTCTTAACTATTTGATTTTTTTAAATTTTTTATTATTGAAAAACCATCAAAAATATAGTATATTATAAATGTTTGAATAAATTCAGGAGAATAAGATGATTGAGATTAGATTTCACGGAAGAGGTGGCCAGGGAGCTGTAACTTCAGCGGAACTTTTAGCCCTGGCAGCTATTGAAGAAGGTAAGTATGCTCAAGCTTTTCCAAGCTTTGGTCCGGAGCGAAGAGGAGCGCCAGTACTTGCTTTCTGTCGGATCAGCGACCAACCCATTAAGATCAGAGCCAATATCTACGAACCCGATATCGTGGTCGTCCTTGATGCCTCCCTTTTAAAAATTGTCAATGTCGCCTCTGGCTTAAAGCCGGAGGGTATTCTGGTTACCACAAGCAATGATTCTCCTGAAAAAGTGAAAGAAGATCTGAAGATAAAAAACCGGATCGGAGTGGTGGACGCGGTCAAGATTGCAAGGGAGGTTCTTGGTCTTCCCATTACGAATACAACAATGCTTGGATCTTTGGTGAGGGCCTCGGGATTGGTCAAGAAGGAGTCTTTTGTGTCTCCTTTGAAGGAGCGGTTTGGCCGAATTGCCGAAAAGAACATTTCTGCTTTCGAGAGAGCCTATCAGGAAACCATCCTCATTCAATAAATTTCAATAATCCCCCAAACCCTCCTTTAGCCAAGGAGGGTTTGGGGGATATAAATTATTCAATTAGAAGAGGTAGAAAGGTATGACAAAACCTGAATCAGAATGGACATGGAAGGAATTGACAGTCGGAAACATCATCTTAGAGCCTGGAAATGCCAGCCAATATCGGACGGGGGATTGGAAGACCCTTAAACCAGCTCTGAACAAGGAGCTCTGTATCCATTGTGGATTGTGTTACATCTTCTGTCCGGACATGGCCTATAACCTGAACGAAGAAGGTTATTTCATCGCGGACCTTTTCTATTGCAAGGGTTGTGGCATCTGTGCAAAAGAATGTCCCACCGGAGCCATCACCATGGTGCTGGAAGAGGAGGAGAAATAAATGGGAAAAAGGATTGGAATGGAGGTTTCAATCGCTGCCGCTGAAGCGGTCAAGCAGGCCAATGTGGATGTGATCTCAGCCTATCCCATTACGCCTCAAACGCATATTGTTGAGCATCTCTCAGAACTGGTGGCAAATGGAGAGCTCGATGCAGAATTCTTTTGTGTGGAATCTGAGCACTCCGCCTTGAGTGTCTGCGTGGGGGCAGCGGCGACCGGGGCAAGGACGTTCACCTGTACGAGCTCTCAGGGGTTAGCCCTGATGAGTGAGATCACTTATATTGCATCGGGGTTGAGGTTACCGATGCTCATGATTATTTCGAATCGAACGCTTTCCGCTCCCTTGAGCATATGGAACGATCACAGTGATGTGATGTCCATTCGGGACTGTGGGTGGATCCAATTCTTTATGGAGAATGGCCAGGAGGTCTATGATCATGTGTTTGTGTCCTATCGATTAGCGGAGGACAGAAATGTTCTCTTTCCTGTCATCATCAATATGGATGGATTCATCCTCAGCCATGTGATCGAACCGATTGAACTGATCCCTCAAGAAAAGATTGATCAATATCTTCCTCCTTATCAGCCCGTTCATAGTCTGCACCCTGATCATCCGGTCACCATGGGTGCTTTTGCGCTTCCGAGTATTTTTGCAGAGGCTAAAAAAGCCCAGGAGGAGGCTCTTCGATCTTCGATGCCTAAGATCTTAGAAACCTGGAAGGCCTTTGGAGACATGACAGGAAGGTATTATCATCCCGTCGAGACCTATAAAGCAGAGGATGCCGATACCCTACTGGTCACCATGGGAAGTTGTGGTGAGACTGCTTCTGTAGCCGTGGATAAGATGCGGGAGGAGGGAAGATCTGTTGGGCTCGTGAAAATTCGGCTCTGGCGTCCTTTCCCTTTTGATGATTTGAAAAAGGCCACCCTCCATGCAAAACAGTTGGTCGTGATCGACCGGGCAATCTCTGTTGGGGCTTGTGGACCTGTAGCATCGGAAGTGAAGGCAGCCCTTTACGGGAAGGACCAGAGACCATCCGTGTATAACTTCGTGGCAGGGATTTCAGGAAGGGATGTAACTCCTTCAGACTTCATCAAGATGGTGGATAAGGCTGAAATCGAGATTGAAGAAGGAAATAAAGAAGGTTTCGAAATTTATGGGGTGAGAGGATGACTGAAAATTTAAATGTTTTTGCAGTTCGGACTTTGACTCAAAAAGAATACTTTGCACCAGGCCATCGGTCCTGTCAGGGATGCGCCGAGGCATTGGCAGTGAGATTAGTTGCCAAAGCATTGGGAAGGAATGTGATCATTGCTGCGGCCACGGGCTGTATGGAGATCGTCTCTTCTCCGCTTCCCTACACTTCATGGAGGGTGCCCTGGTTCCATGTGGCTTTTGAGAATACTGCAGCCGTTGCCTCGGGCATCGAATCAGCCTTAAAGGTCTTGATGAGAAAGGGGAGAATTCCTCGTAAGAAAATAGTCACCCTTGCCATGGCTGGAGATGGTGGGACAGCAGACATTGGACTCCAAGCCCTTTCAGGTGCCCTTGAGAGAGGTCACAACTTTCTCTACGTCTGCACCGACAACGAGGCCTATATGAATACCGGTATCCAGAGGTCCTCCTCGACGCCTTTTGGTGCCTCCACAACCACCTCTCCTGTTGGAAGGGTTCAAATGGGGCAGATCACATGGAAAAAAAATATGCCTGCTATCGCAGCGGCTCATAATATTCCTTATGTGGCCACAGCCTGCCCCAGCTATCCAATCGACTTGGTGCAGAAAGTGAAGAAGGCAGCTGATATGGAGGGGCCTGCTTATGTCCATATTCTTTCTGTTTGCCCTACCGGATGGAGGTCGGCACCAGAACTTTCGGTCAAACTGGGTCGGTTGGCTGTAGAGACAGGGATTTTTCCTATTTATGAGGTTGAGAGAGGTCAATATCGTTTGAATATTGATTTCCCGAAATTGAAACCTATCAAGGAATACCTCAAGCTTCAGGGTCGGTTTCGCCACCTCACGGATGACATGATCGAGGAGATTGAAAAAAGAGTCCATCAGGAATATGAACAATTGAGAGAGAAGGCAAAAAAAGGAGTGTAAGAGATGACCTATGAGGAGATCGATAGCATCATAGAACGATATCATGGCAAGGAGTCGGCCATTCTTGCCATTCTTCAAGACATCCAAGCCAAGGAAAAATATCTTCCAAAAGAAACCCTGGAACATTTGGGAGAACGGCTCCACATCCCTTCAAGCAAGATTTACAGGATTGCGACTTTTTTTAGGGCTTTTAGCCTTATGCCCCGGGGGCGACACGAGATCATTGTCTGTCTTGGGACGGCCTGCCATGTCCGTGGAGGACAGAGAGTTATAGATCAATTCACCATGGAATTGGGAATCCGTTCTGGAGAGACCACCCCGGATCGGAACTTTACCCTGGAAACCGTGAACTGCTTGGGAGTCTGCGCCGCTGGACCAGTCGTAGCCATTGATGGTCAATATTTTGGAAAGATGAGTTCCACCAAGGTGGAAGAAACCCTTAAGAAATTTCGCCCGGGTAAAAAGGAGGGGACAAATGGGAAAGATTAGTTCTCCTCAAGAATTAGAACGATATCAGAATGAGATTCTCAGCAAGAGAGATCCCCATCAACCTTGTGTGACGGTTTGTGGTGGAACGGGATGCCATGCTTCGGGATGTCATCAAGTCATCGACGCATTCAGAAAGGTCCTTCAGGATCATTCGCAAGGCAATGGAATAAACATTCGAGTCACAGGTTGCCACGGATTTTGTGAAAGAGGACCTTTGGTGGTCATTTATCCACAAAAGATTCTTTATCAACGAGTCAAACCAGAAGATGCCCGGACAATCTTTGAAGAAACGGTCTTGAATGGAAAGGTTATAGAATCCCTTCTTTACGATCATCCTACGACGGGGACAAGGATCGTTCATGAGGAAGAAGTTCCCTTCTATCAAAAACAGATGCGTATCATTTTCGGGAATAATGGAAATATTGACCCCACCCGAATTGAGGATTATCTGGCAGTGGGAGGGTATCGAGCCTTATCAAAAGCCCTGTTTTCAATGACTCCCGAAGAGATCATCCGGGAGGTGAAGAAAGCCAATCTAAGGGGACGGGGTGGCGGAGGATTCCCTGCTGGTGTGAAGTGGGAGACCTGCAAGAAGGCACCGGGTGATATCAAGTACGTGATCTGCAATGCTGATGAAGGAGACCCCGGTGCTTATATGGATCGAAGCCTTCTCGAAGGAAATCCTCACAGTGTTCTGGAGGGCATGATCATTGGTGCTTATGCCATCGGATCTCATGAGGGGTATGTCTATGTCCGGAACGAATATCCACTGGCTGTTGTGAATATCGGCATTGCCATCCAACAGGATAGGGAATTAGGGCTCCTTGGGGAAAATATTCTCGGGTCAAAGTTCGATTTCGACGTACAGATCAGTCGAGGAGGAGGGGCTTTTGTCTGTGGAGAATCGACTGCACTCATGGCCTCGCTCGAAGGGAATGTCGGAGAGCCCAGGGCAAAACATATCCATACCGTGGTGAGTGGCCTCTGGGACCGTCCGTCTAATTTGAATAATGTGGAGACCTGGGCCAATGTACCGGTCATCATTGAACGCGGTGCTGATCGGTATACCCAGATTGGCACAGAAGGAAGCAAAGGTACCAAGATTTTTTCTCTGGTCGGTAAGGTCAATAATACCGGTCTGGTTGAAGTTCCCATGGGGATCACCCTTCGAGAGATTGTTTATGATATCGGAGGTGGAATTCCTGGAGGGAAGAAATTCAAGGCCGTCCAGACCGGTGGACCCTCAGGGGGTTGTATTCCTGAATCGCTGATCAATCTGCCGGTCGATTTTGACCGACTGACGGAAGTAGGATCTATGATGGGTTCCGGTGGGATGATTGTCATGGATGAATCCACCTGTATGGTGGACGTGGCCAAGTATTTTACGAATTTTCTCAAGGACGAATCGTGCGGGAAGTGTACCTCCTGTCGGGAGGGGACAAAGAGGATGCATGAAATCCTGACGGAGATTACAGAGGGCAGAGGGAAACCGGAACATATTGATCTCCTCGAAGAACTGGGATGGGTGACGGCAGAGACCTCACTATGCGGTCTAGGCCAGACAGCTCCCAATCCCGTCCTTTCTACCATCCGTTACTTCCGTGACGAATATCGGGAACATATCATCAACAAGCGATGTCCAGCAAAGGTCTGCCGAGTTCTCCTTCGGTATCGCATTCTCTCTGATGTCTGTACGAGGTGTGGAAGATGTGCAAAGGTCTGTCCAGTGAAGGCGATCACTGGCAAAAAGAAAACGAAGAAAGAGGCGGGAGAACCTTTTCAGATCGACACCGAAAAATGTATCAAATGTGGCATGTGCTTTGAGACCTGTAAATTTGAAGCGGTCGAAGTTCAATAAAAGGAGAGGTTCATGATTCCATTTGTGATCGATGGTCAACCTGTTGAGGGGAGAGAAGACGGGAATCTTTTAGAAGTAGCGCTTGACTCAGGAATTGAAATTTCCCACCTTTGCTACAACGAATCGGTGAAGCCCTATGGTGCTTGTCGTCTCTGTCTGGTGGAGGTCGTGAGAAACGGGAGGTCGAGAATGACTACCGCCTGCACCTATCCCGTCATAGAAGGGATTGAAGTATTGACCCGAACGGAGAAGGTCCTTCGGGCTCGCCGGATGATCATCGAACTCATTTTGGCTATGTGCCCGGGAGATAAACTCATTCAGGATATGGCGAGAAAGATGGGAGTCCATGAGGTTCGATTCAAGAAGGAGGATAAAGACTGTATTCTCTGCGGCCTTTGCGGAAGGGTGTGTGATGAAGTGGTCGGAGCCCATGCGATCCAATTTGCTTTTCGAGGAGACCGAAAGGAGATGATCCCTCCCTTTGGGGGAGAGGCCATGAATTGTATCGCATGTGGTGCCTGTGTGATCGTCTGTCCTGTCGATGTGATCCGGATGGAAGAGGAAGGAGATGAGCGGACGATTATCCGGTGGAAAAGAACATTAAAGATGAAACAATGCAAGATCTGCGGGAACTATTTCGCTCCCTGGTTTCAGTTGGAGAAGTTTAAAGAGCAGGTCAAACTTCCCAAAGAATTTTTTGATGTCTGCTACACCTGTCGGACTTGAAATCTCTGCTCAATTCGAGTATATTCTTTTTAAGAGGCATGTACTATAGGAGGTGATGGGTATGACCCTTGTGAAATGGGAACCCTTCCGAGACCTAATGGTAATGCAAGATCGGATGACCCGACTCATTGATGAGACTCTTTCCCGTTTTTGGAAAGAGGATATTGTTCGGGGAGTTTGGGCCCCTCCTGTGGATATTCTGGAGAGAGGAAACGAGGTGGTTTTGAAAGTTGACCTCCCTGAAGTGAGTCAAAATGAGATTGATATTAGAGTAGAAGAGAACACCCTGATCATCCAAGGAGAGAGAAGGTTTATCAAAGATACCCCTGATGAAAATTACATCCAGATTGAAAGACCTTATGGAACCTTTCGTCGGATCTTCAACATCCCGAGAACGATTGATCCGGAGGGAATTAAGGCTTCTTACAAAGATGGAGTGCTCCGAGTTATCCTTCCCAGAAAATCAGAAACCCAACCCAAGCAGATCGCCGTGGAACCCAAGTAAATCAGGTAGGTCAAAGGGGCCCCTTTTCAAAAGGCCCCCTTTTTGCGGGAAAGTCCCGCTTATGAGCGGGACTTTCTTAATATTATTACCTTACGCGGAAGCCCCGTCCTGTAGGGCGGGAGGCTTCATTTCTTAGGAACCTTCTTCCAGTCTGCCAAAAACTTTTCGATACCAATATCCGTCAAAGGGTGCTGAGCCAACTGCTCAATCACTTTATAGGGAATCGTTACCACATCCGCTCCGATGAGAGCTGCTTCCAGGACATGAATGGGATGACGAATGCTGGCGACGATCACTTTAGATCCAAACCCATAGTTTTTAAAAATCGTAACAATCTGTCCCACCAGATCCATTCCCGTCTGTGAAATGTCATCCAATCTTCCGATGAAAGGGCTGACATAGGTCGTTTTAGCTTTGGCAGCGAGAAGGGCTTGGGTTGGGGAAAAGACTAAGGTTGTGTTCGTCTTAATCCCTTCCGAAACTAATACTTTGATCGCCTTTAAGCCTTCTACCGTCATGGGGATTTTGACCACGATGTTGTCTCCCCTCTCAGCAAGGTTTCTGGCTTCTTCGATCATCCCTTCAGCCTTTAGACTCAAGACCTCCAAACTGATGGGAAGCCCTTGGATGATTTCACAAATCTCTTTGATCAGGGAAGTAAAATCTCTGTTTTCCTTGGAGATCAGGGTGGGATTAGTGGTGACGCCATCGATCACTCCCATCTCATAAGCCTTCCGGATCTCGCCGGGGTTAGCCGTATCGATAAAGAATTTCATTCT
The DNA here is from genome assembly GCA_049513055.1 of Thermodesulfobacteriota bacterium. Lineage (GTDB taxonomy): Bacteria > Desulfobacterota > BSN033 > BSN033 > UBA1163 > UBA1163. The sequence continues at coordinate 28,525 of JBEKWN010000034.1, read as the reverse complement.
GATCCTCCTCGTTAGATAAAAATAGGTGGTAGGGAATTTCTCCCTACCACCTACATATCGATCCTTCACCCATAGACGGTCCAATTATGGAATCACTTTAAATTCCACCCTCCTGTTTTTGGAGCGACCCTCTTGAGTCTTATTGTCTGCCACAGGTTTTGTGCTTCCATAGCCTTTGACCACTAATCGACTATCCGGAACGTTGAATTTATCCTGAATATATTTCTTGGCGCTCAACGCCCTCTTTTCCGATAGCTTCTGGTTTGCCTTCTCCCTTACCGATCCATCCGTATGGCCTCCAATTTCTACTTTGATATTTGGATTTTCCTTCAGAATCATCCCGTTCCGATCCAAGGCCTTCGCTGCTGTCGGAGTAATGTTCGTCTTATTGGGATCGAAATAGATCGTATCAAACACCAGTGCTGGTTTCGGTGGTGGTGGTGTGGGTGGCGCTGGTGCGGGTGGTGCAGGTGGCGCAGGTGCGGGTGGTGCAGGTGGCGCAGGTGGCGCAGGTGGCGCTGGTGCGGGTGGTGTTGGTTTTTCGCAAGGCGTCAGTTTCAAAGCCTCTAAAGATTTCTCTTTAACAATATTAATTGAATTCACTTGTTTGTCTAAATAAGGAGAACATCCATGCCCTATCTTTTCATAATGGTCCAGTAGGGCTAAGTAGGCCTCAGCCGTAGCATACTGACAGGGTGCACACTTCTTTGCACCCGCTAAGGTAGCTTTATTGAAAAGTTCTCGATCCTCATTAATCGCTTGCTTTTGGTTCATGGTTAGTTCAGCACATCCTGAGACGATCATCGCTCCCAGGATGAGAAGTATTAATGCCATCCATTTCCGATTCATATTCATACTTCACCCCCTCTCTTCTTTGCTAGATTATTTTTTCTTGACTTGAGCTAAACCGGCTTCTGCAGCCGATTTTGAACGAGTTGCAAATTCCTTCGACTTTTCCCAGCTGTTTTCCGCTAATACAAATTTGGAAACCTCTAAAAAACTTTCGGCACTGCAATACTCGTAAGGAGCCAGTGTTGCTCCTCCCGCTCCCTTCAATTCAGCAGTCGCTTTCTCTGCTGCTTTAATCTCATTTCGTGCGGTGAAATAGGCACATCCGGAAACAGATAAGGAAAAGAAAACCAGAACCAGCAGTAATGTGAAAGCCCTTTTACTCATAGAGTCACCCCCTTTCAACTTTTATAAGTAGGATTTCTAAATTTTTCATAACATAACGAACCTATTTGACTTTGTCAACACTTTTTTTATTTTTTTGATTCCATTAATATAATTTTCCATACATTCCTGATTACAAAAGTAAACCAACCTCCCATTATCTATTACTAAATCTGTTTGGTCATTTGGAATTGGAGTTTGGAGCTTATTTGGGATTTGGAATTTGTGATTTGGGATTTAAAGCCTTTCAACCCCTTGATCTTCTTTGAAATTGTTTAAGAGCTCTTGGACGGTTTTTTTCAAAACAGGATGGATGAAATTTCGATCGATTTCAGCCAAAGGGATAAGGACAAATTGGCGATCTTGGATGAGAGGGTGGGGGATTTGGAGTTCCTCGGTGTGAATTTCAATATCATCTAAAAAGAGGATATCCAGATCAATGGTTCGGGGTCCCCATCGAAAGGTTTCTGTACGGCCCAATTGGGACTCGATGGTCTTCAAGGTCCGGAGAAGTTCAGGGGCTTCCAAATCGGTCTCGATTTTTATTACCCCGTTCACAAACCAATTCTGAGAGGTGTAGCCAATGGGTTGAGTTTTAAAGAGGGAAGATTTTGCTAAGAGTTTGTGGCGGTCGATTTTTAGGATCTCTGAAATAGCTTTTTCACAGTGATGTAACTTATCGCCAAGGTTAGAACCAATCCCAATGTAGGCAATGTGTCCCATTCTGATTGGAGGTAAAAAGCACTCGACTTTTCACTTTTTTTCAGAAATCTCTTCAGGCTTTTTGGGAGTGACGTCGATCTCTTCGTCTTTAGTCGACTTTTTAAAGTTTCGGATCCCTTTGCCAAGTCCTTCACCGATCTGAGGCAGTTTCCCGGCACCGAAAATGATCAAAATGATGACCAAGATGACGATCAACTCTGGCATTCCTATTCCAAACATTTTTTTCTCCTTTTAATTTAATGTTATTAACACAATTTGGCGGAAGTGCATGGGAATCGAACCCACCACGGACATTTCTGCCCGTCACTGGATTTGAAGTCCAGGAGGCCCACCAGAACCTGTCCACTTCCAAAGTATAACCTAAAAGGTTTTCTTTTTAAAGTCAAGGTGTTCATGCAGGGCTATCCCTGAGATCCTTAATATTTTTTCTCGGGAATGGTGGCCCTTAATAATTTCAATACAAGATGGGGAAATTCGAAACTCCCTGGCCAAAAATCGAATGAGGGCCTCGTTCGCTTTTCCTTTCACGGGCGGGGCAGTTACTTTTACCTTAATGCCATCCCGATATGGTCTGACGATCTCATTTTTTGAGGATTTGGGTTGGAGATAGACTCTGAGAAGGATTTTTTCCATTTTTCTAAAGTCTTTTTTAAGGATAAGCACCAAATCCCAAGCGCCAAATAACAAATAAATTACACTCAACGAAAATCGAAATCCCAAACAAAATCATTTTGATTATTCGGAATTGGTGCTTGGAATTGATTTGGAATTTGGAATTTGTCATTTGGGTTGAATCATTCCAATAAACGAGAGTTGCCTTCCCGTTCGGCCTTCTTTTCGGTAGGAGAAGAAAAGGTCACTATGACAATGGGTGCAGAGATTGATCCAAGAAATTTGCTCCTCTTTAATTCCCTCCCTTTTCATCTGAGCGATATTGATCTGAGCCAGGTCCACCATCCACTTTCCCGCTCCTCTTGAGGTTGAAAAGGGTTCCCACTCCGGCTGAAAAACCCTTTCGTCGATTTCGTAACAGCAAGACCCTATGGATGGGCCTATGGCGATGAGGAAGTCTTTTGATGAACAACCGAACTCCTTCTCCATCTTTTTTATAAGCCTCGCTGTAATGTGTAGAGCCGTTCCCTGTCTTCCAGCATGGGTCGCAGCAATCACTTTTCTTTTTTGATCAACGAGGAAGATTGGGAGGCAATCTGCGGTGAGTATGCCAAGGAATGCATTCGGAGAATTCGTGATCAGAGCATCATATTCTAAAGGAGAGGGAAGGGTGATGATAGGTTCTTTAAGGAGAAGGATCTGGTCTTGTTGCATTTGATCGAGCAGAATCAAACGACTCGAATCAAAACCAAAGGCTGCAGCAACAAGGTTTTTATTTTTGGAGATAAATTCTTCCCGATCACCATTCTTATCGCTCAAATTGAGAGAATTATGAGGTGGAAGGCTCACCCCACCCTGACGAGTGAGAAAAGCATGCCGGACCCATTCAAGTTTTATCAGCTCAGGGATTTCGAAATAGGGAAGGTTGTTCTTTGTTTTTAAAGCAGATCGGTTAAGAATATTCGTCCTTTTCCTTATATCAAAAATAATTCCACAGAAAACTTTCCCCTCCCCTGGTGGGAGGGGATTCACCCTGTTAGATAGAATATTTCTTGAGTAGCAGGGGCAAACAAATAACCTTATCTAACAGGGTAAAGGGGAGGGGGAACTAACCCTTTTTTGTCACCCTCACCCACGCCCTCTCCCCTCAAGGGAGAGGGAGGAGTTTTTGGTCTGTGACCTCAACCATTCCAGCACTTCTTCCATATCTTGAGGGATGGGTGAAACAAACTGGACTCTTTCTCCTGTTCGAGGATGATCGAATTCCAATCGTCGGGCATGAAGGGCCTGACGATTCATTCTCTTCACGCACTCTTTCAAAACAGGGTCACGGATCGCCCCGGGTCTTCCTTTTCTTCCGTATAAAGAGTCTCCCAAAAGGGGATGGCCAATGGAGGAGAGGTGCACCCGAATCTGATGAGTTCGTCCGGTCTGAGGAAAAATCTCAAGAAGGATACAGCCATTAAATTCCTCAACCTTCTTCCAACGGGTGATCGCCATTCTTCCTTTTTTAGTCCGAGTGGACATCTTTTTTCTTTCACTTGGGTGTCTTCCGATGGCCGAATCGATTAAGCCTTCGTCCTGACCGAATTTTCCATAGACAATGGCCAGATAGACCTTTTCCACAGTCCGGTTTTTAAATTGCTTGGTCAAATGATGGAAAGCCTCGTCATCTTTAGCGACGACCATCACACCAGAAGTATCCTTATCCAATCGGTGCACAATACCCGGCCTCAAGACGCCATTAATACCACCGAGATCTTTACAATGATAAAGAAGGGCATTGACTAATGTGCCAGAAGGGTTTCCATAAGCAGGATGAACGACCATTCCCGAAGGCTTATCGATTACAATGATAGAGGAGTCTTCATAAAGGATGGTGAGGGGAATGGATTCTGGTTTGAGAGAATGGGGTTTGGGTTCGGGAAGGGTTCCTGAGACAATGTCTCCTTTTTTGACATGAGCACTGGGCTTAGTGGGTTTCTGATTCAGAAAGATATGATGTTTCTCAATCCAATGCTTTGCCTGAGAGCGAGAGAGGTTCAGGTTGGTGTCCGAGAGAAATTGGTCGAGGCGTCTTCCCTGATCTTTTTTAGAAATCTGGATTGAAAAAGATTTTCCTTGGTTGTGTTCTTTAAGTAAATATTGCGTCATTGTGACTGGAGATGTTTCAAGGTCTTCTCAAGACCAGCAGCCAATAGAGGGATTTCTTCATCGAAGACGGTTCTCATATCCAGGATCAATTCTTCTTTGCTGATTCGAGAAATGATGGGAAGGTCCCCCTTCCTTAAATTTTCTTCGAGGCTGTTTACGGAAAAGTCGAGAGGTTTGATGGCGACGACCACGGTTGGAAGTTCCTGAAGGGGAAGGGCTCCGCCTCCCACTTGAGAAACATCTTCTTTCAGAGTGAATGTCATCCTTTTGTTCATCATCCCTGACAATCTTTTCAACAGACGTCTTCCTCTCCTTTTTAATCTCCTCGTATCTAAACTCAACATTCGAAGGGTTGGAATTTCTTCCATTGCCTTCTTCTCATCGAAGTAGAGGAGAAGGGTGGATTCAAGAGCAGCTAAAGTAAGCTTATCGATGCGAAGGGCTCGGGTCAAGGGATTGATCTTGAAGAGGTCCAGAAATTTTTTCTTCCCCAGAATGATTCCGGCCTGAGGACCTCCCAGGAGTTTATCCCCACTAAAGGTGACCGCATCCACCCCAGTTTTGATCGTCTCTTGAACGGTAGGCTCCTTTTCTAATCCATACTGGGTGAGATCTATCAGGCAGCCACTCCCCAGATCATCCACGACAGAGAGTTGATGTTCCCTTCCCAGTTGAACCAATTCTTGTAGAGATACCTCAGAGGCGAAGCCCATCACCCTGAAGTTGCTGGTATGAACCTTCAGGAGCAGAGCTGTTTGGGGGCCGATCGCTTTTTGATAATCGCTGAGGTGAGTACGATTTGTCGTCCCAACCTCCCTGAGCAAAGTTCCACTTCGTTTCATCACATCAGGGATCCGGAATGCTCCCCCGATTTCGACTAGTTCCCCTCTCGAAACGATAACTTCTTTGCCCTCTGCAAGGGTATTCAAGACAAGCAGGACTGCCCCTGCATTATTATTCACCACCAGAGCCGATTCTGCACCCGAGAGGCGGCAGAGGATCTCTTCTACATGAGTATATCGACTTCCACGTTCACCCAATTCGATGTCATATTCTAAGTTGGAATAGTGTTTAGAGATGTCAATGAGATGTTTAATCGCAGAAGAATGGAGTGGAGCCCTGCCCAGATTGGTGTGGATCACCACGCCGGTCGCATTGATAACTCGACGGAGCCGGGGTTGAATTTGGAGATCGATCTCTTTCTGGAAGAGGGGATAGAGGCGTTCGAAAGAAAAGAGGTCATCTCCTAATTGAGATAATTCTTCTTTACGGAGGATTTCTTCACGCAGTCGTCCCAATCCTTTTCGGATAGCTTCGACCACTACGCTTCGTGGATAGGTTTTTAAGAGATTGGAAACCTCTGGTTTAGAGAGGATTTCATCCACACTGGGTATCTTACGGAGAACCTGTTGATGAGGGGATGGAGACATTGGGTTTCCTCCTCACGAGGAGTGTCTTAAGAATCTTGATGAAGTTCATTCGAATAAATCGAGTGGGCCACTCCAGTTCTTTTTTCTCGCAGATCGTGGACATGCTATAGTGACGGAGGGAGAGATGCCCACTTGAAATAGATTCCAATGCAGCCTCCCTCTCTTTGGCATCTGGAAGGGCCATGATCCGGTCGATCTCCTTCATCATCTGGACTGCCCCTTCGAGCCGCACCTCAACCGATTCTGCTGTCTTTGGATCGATCAGACCGAATTCGGCCTTCAAACGATTGAGCCTCTTCCCAGCCTCATAGGTGCTCGCGACGATCTCATCCCGATTCATCCATTCCGTTTCGTAGTTGAGGATATATTTCCAACTAGGTGCCAATAAGGCCTGACGGTGTTCCTCCACTGTCCGGTAAAGCAAGCGGTATCCATATTTTTCAGGTGCTTCAAAGACAGTGCTCCCAGGATCCAAGAAGGGGGCCAGAGGAGAGATGAAGGGGAAGAGCTTGTTGTAGGAACGAAATCGTTCTAACAGGGAGCGACAATAATCCACCGTCTCCAGAACGGATTGATAGGTCTGTTTTGGGAGGCCGGTCATGAAGAAGAGATCGATCCGTTTCGAGCCAAGATCGATGGCATCCACGAGCATCCTTTCCAACGGTTCATTGTTATAGGGTCTTCCAAAAGCCTTTCGAACTTCTTCGTCGTGAGACTCTGGAGAGATCTCGATATTGAAGTTCGAAATAGACTCGGCAATCCTTTTGAGTTGAGTCCTGGAAGGAGGGACAAAAAATTCAAAAGCGATATGGTTGGTGATCGGCCTCCTCTTCATCTCCTGAAGAAAGTTGAAGCCATATTCTTCTCCGGGTTGAAAGATGTCGCCGATGATCATCACTGGCGCATGGAGGTGATCTGAGATATTGAAGATATCCTGTGCCAATAATTTGGGATCCCGATAGGCTGGTTTCCTCCGGTTGGCCATCGTTCGAAAGGTCTGTGCGGATCCTCCACAAGTTTTACAAGAGTAGATACACCCCCGGCAGGTGAAGACGGCTGTCACAGGATAAGTATACCAATCAATAAAAGGCTGGTAGCCTGTGGGGTCAACATACCTCACCACCTTCTTCATGATGTGGCGGTAGTCGATCGTAATCTCGTCGAGGTTCTTCGGTACACAGGTGAGGGGATTGACGTGAATTCCATTTCTCTCATCCCGATAGGTGAGGTTAGGAATATTTTTGAAATCTCCCCCTTTTTTGATCGCTTGGAGGAGTCGAAGCAGCGGCTTCTCTGTAGAATCTCCTCTCACCACAAAATCGATAAAAGGATATTGATGAAGAATCTCTTCATGATAATAGGTAGCAGAAAGCCCACCCAAGATGACAGGGATGTTGGGATGAAACCGTTTAATGATCTCTGCAAAAGCCAATGCTCCTTGGACATGGGCCATCCAATGGAGATCGATGCCGAAGGCTACGGGCTTATTTTTCTGGATGAGCCGCTCCACATCAAATTTCTCATCCTTGAGCATCTTCATGGCCACATTGATGATCCTGACTTTGAGACCGTGGCGCTCCAAATATTCTGAGAGGCTGGCAAACCCAATAGGATACATTTCAAAGATGGGTGTGGAGGGAACAACATCGCTGATCGGACCATGAATCCCAGGTCGATTTCTGAAGTCGTAAAGGGTTGGGGGATGTAAAAGGATTAGATCAATGCTTCCCATTATCATTTCGAAGAGACAGGATTTTCTGTTGCCTGGCTTTTTGCCTTATAGGCTTCGACCAACTTTTTAATATTGGGATCTTCTTTCATCTGATCCTGCAGTGGAATGATGTTATTCGTAAATTGGTTTTTACCCCGGAGTTGGTTAAGGGTTCGTTCAGTATCCTCTTTGGTTTTTTGCCATTGAGCCTTTTCAGCCTCCGGTGTTTCCTTAGAGGTTAATCGTTGGTTGATGCTGTTGAGGTTGTTCTCCAAAGATATTTTGGTTGCCGAATTGTAAAAGATAGGCTCATTGTTATAGAAAAAGAGGTCAAGCCTTGCCCCAAACATCCCTCGAGAAGCGGTCTGAAGGATCATTGTATTTTTGATGACTGGAGGATAGGGGAGATTGATGCCGGTATGGCCACCCACGATGATATTGATTCCTTGGACAGTCTGGGCCAACTCGATATCTTTCACATAGCCAAGATGGCTTAGGAGAATGATCAAATCGGTTTTGGGTTTAAGTTCTTTAACCATGGCTTGTGCTGTTTCGATCGGAGAATGAATGTTCAATCCCCTTCTTCGTGGATCAGAAGGATCCGTAAAGAAATCAAGCGAGAGAAGGCTAAAAATGCCAATTCGAAGACCATGGATTTCCTTTATGAGAGAGGATTGAAAAAGAATTTTTCCTGACGCCTCATCAAAGAGATTGGAAGAGAGAAATGGAAAATTGGCTTTCTTTGAAATTTCCAATAGAAATTCCTTCCCCAGGTTTAAATCATCATCCCCAATTCCTATGGCATCGTAACCCGTTAAATTGAAACTCTCGATAATAAGATGGGCTTTCTCGCTCATCCCCTTTAATTCATTTTCAGGAATGGGATTAGCATATCTTTTGAAAAGGAGATCGCCCGAATCTAAAACGAGTATCCCCTTTTGACTCTCTCGTAAATCCTTGACCCATGCTCCTCTTCTGGCCAGACCGCCAGTTCGACTCTTTTCCCCTCAGGTTGGGCAAGGGTCAATCTCGGCATTAATATTATTACTATAGAGGAGAGTAAGAGTCTTGGGCGATTTTTGGGCATAGGATGGAAATACATTGAAGAACAAGAAACATCCCACAACCCAAACGCCTATCACAAACCATTTTCTTTTCATATCATTCACCGTTCAATAATTAGTGATAGTGTTCAGTGTTAGTGAAAAGTGTCTTTTCACAATTACCATTTACCTGCACTATCCAATATTTATATCCCATTCATCCTTCAAAAACAAGGGGTAATTAGTTCATAAGAAAATGGAAAGTAGGAAATATAGGAAATGGAAGGTAAAATAACAAATTGGAAATTAGATCCAAATTTCTTATTTCCCATTTTTTATTTTTCAGATCGTCCAGGGGTTGGGGACTGGTCTCTTATAGCCCTTTTGAGAGGCTAAAATATCGAGATGGAGGGTGGCGAGGTCCTCTAAAACTGGATCTGACTCTTCAAGGTTTCTGTAATCGATGGTCTTAATATATTGGTGGCATTTATCACAGAGGTCAATCCGATAGATTTCCTCCCCCTCTGCATAAAGATAGTGAAGAGATTCCTGTTCTTTGTTGTTACAGAAAGGGCAGTACAATCGATCGATTCTCCACTGATAACCGCAATAGGAGCAGAGGAGATACCGCTTTCCCGTTTCCTCTTTCAATAGACTTAAGGAGGGAAGGGAGCCACACACAGGACAATATCCTTTGAGCCAGGTTTCAGGATCAAGTTCACTACGTAGTTGTTCCATTCCTGCTTCAATCGATGGCTTAGTGCTGCTATGGATTAAAAATAAAAAAACTTTTTTATCTAATTCCAATTCTTCAGCAACCTGGTCAATCCTTTGTTCCTTTACTCCTTTCTTTAATAATTTCTTCAGGTCTATTCTTTTATTGTCAATAGCCTCCTTGATTTTCCTCACCTGCTCAGCTATATGAGGGTTTGAATCTTTTCCGATCTGACAGAGGGTTTGAAAAAGTTTGGCAGATGCCTCGATATCCAATGGGAAATCTTCTTTCTGAATCAATGAGAAGCCTTCTTTGGCCAAGAGTTCCTTCCATTCCTTCTTGAGTTTTATGGGATCAATTTTTAAAGAGGCCTTCACTTTATCCTGTGCCTCTTTGACCATTTGATAGAAATCCAGAATCTCTCCATAGCCAGGTCTTTTCTTTTTGAGTTGTTCAATTCTATTTTTAAGTTCCAAAAAGTCCTCCTTAAAATTCTTTAGCTTTCTTTTCGGGTCTGTCATTCCCGTGGAAACGGGAATCTATGTATAAGTTTAAAAAATGATATAGAATCCTGGTTTCGCAGGAATGACAAATACGATAAATCACCCTCACCCCAACCCTCTCCCGTCAAGGGAGAGGGAGAAATTTGTTGTTGGTGATGAGAGGGGAGATTACGAAAAAAACGGGCTTGTTTCGGATGGGAGTCCGAAACAAGCCCTGATAACACCCCCCTTTTTTTCAGGGTTTTATCCAATCATGTGTTGAAGACTGTTCAAGGGTTGAAAGAGACGTTTGAGTGCCATCTTCCTTGTGATCCCGATCGTATTTTCTGCCACAGCAAATTTGTGATACTTCTTAGGATCATCCACAAGGAGATAGATTATCCGAACGTCATCGGGATTGGCAAGCATGGCATCTTTATAAGTGCCCTTTACCTCTGCCAACCTCTTGTTAGCTTTCTCGAGAATGTCCTTCCTATCTCCGAAGTTCATTGCTCCAGTCGGGCAGGTCTTGACACAAGCCGGGAGCATCCCCTCTTTGGTGCGGTCGAAACACATTGTGCATTTCGCCATAATTCCTGTACCGGGGAGGAATCTTGGAATATCATAGGGGCAAGCCTCACGAATTTCCTTGAAGTCGGCGGGCTTTATCTTCATTTTTGGATTGAAGACAACTGCCCCTGTCTTCTCGTCCTGTGTAATGGCGCCCTTTACCTTCCCATCTGCCACCTCTTTACAGGGAGGAGACATACAATGACGACATTGATCTGGGAAGAAATACCAATTCACCTTATCCCCAGGGATCTCGTTGAATCGAACTAATTTCCATGTATTGTAGGAAAGATCCGGGGGATTCTGATGATTTCCCCGGTTGATCGTTTTTTCTGTTGCTCGTTGATTCCATTGCTTACAGGACATCTGACAGCCTCTGCAAGCGGTACATTTGGTGGTATCGATGAAAAAGGATTTTCCTTCTGCCATTTATATCACCTCCTCCTAGCCTTTTTGGGCCGGTTTTGTAGTTAGTTTGCGGACATTGGCCATGAATGCCTTGGATTCTGGGATCATTGTGTTGGGATCCCCAACCGTAGGAGTTAGCAAGTTTGCGCTATCCCCACCATCCTTAGGATGGATCCAACCAAAGTGCCAAGGAATTCCAATCTGGTGAACGGTCTGACCAGCGACCTGAAAAGGTTTTAGACGACTGGTCACAATGGCCGCGGCCTCTACCTTACCTCTTGGAGATTCCACAACCACTCGATCACCATTGTTGATGCCTTTCAATTTGGCCAATTCCAAACTCATCTCACAGAACATTTGAGGTTCAGCCTCAATAAGCCAGGGTAGCCATCGGGTCAAAACCCCAGTCTGCCAGTGTTCAGTCACTCGATAGGTGGAACAGACAAAAGGATACCTCGGATCGCAGGTGGTAAATTTGTCCGGACCTCCTTCAAAAATCTTGATGACCGGGCTAATTCTCTGGTTAGACATTACATTCTTCTCAATCGGGCATTCCAGAGGCTCATAATGTTCAGGGAATGGTCCGTCTTTTAAGCCGGGTCCGAAGATCGAGGCTACTCCATCAGGCTTCATGATAAATGGATAGGCTCCAGCAGTACCCATGGGTGGGACTGCATTATCAGGAACATCCCCTATCCATCTCTTTCCGGCCGCATCCCATTTAAGTAGCGGCCGTTTTGGATCACGCGGATTTCCATCCAAATCTACAGAGGCTCGATTATAAATGATCCTTCGATTAACCGGCCAAGCCCAAGCCCACTCTGGATAGAGACCCAATCCTGTTGGGTCGGTCTTCTTTCTCCGAGCAGCCATGTTTCCTGCCTCGGTATAACTGGCAGAATAGAGCCAGCTGCCACAAGAGGTTCTGCCATCATCCAGAAGGTAAACAAAGCTTGGAACAAGAGTTCCTTTTTTGTATGCTTTTTTGTCTGCCGGATGTTCTGGGATGTCTTCTAAGAAGTAACCATTGATTTCTTTAGCTACCTTATGAATATCGAAATGACCATTGGTTTCATAATCCCACTTCAAATTCAAGATCGGTTCTGGAAATGCCCCTTTTCCTTTCTCATAGAGGGCTCGAACCTTTTTAAACAACTCATACATAATATCCCCATCAGGTTTGGACTCACCAGGAGGATTGGATGCCTTGTACCGCCACTGCATCCAGCGGCCGCTGTTGCTGATACTGCCTTCCTTTTCCATGGAGGCAGCGCACGGTAGTACGAAGACCTCAGTCTTGATTTTCTTGGGATCCATGCCCGGACCCTTCCAGAAGGAACCCGTCTCATTATCAAAGAGATTTACATTCACCATCCAATCCAGTTTGGTCATGGCCTGACGAACCTTCCCGGAATGGGCACCTGAACAGGCTGGGTTCATACCCCAGGCAAAGAAACCAGTGAAGGTTCCCTTATACATTTCGTCAAAGAGGTTCAACCAGGATGCGTCCTGACCCTGATCCAGCTTGGGCATCCAAGCGTATCCAAAGTCGTTCTCCTTGTTGGCCTTCTCTACAAATACAGATTTGAGATAGCTTGCAACGTATTTGGGTCGGTTTTTCCACCAGTTGACGCTTCGGGGATCCTTTGAAGCCGGCGTCGTCTTGTTGTAATCGGCGAGTGTTGCCAGATGGGCCTGGGGCGTTGGCAAATACGCTGGCCAGATGTGGTATAGAAGACCCGCATCAGTGGAGCCTTGAACGTTCGACTCTCCTCGCAAGGCATTGATTCCGCCACCCGCAATACCCATATTACTGAGAAGAGACTGGATGATGCACATGGCGCGAATATTCTGGACACCTACTGTATGCTGGCACCAACCCATGGCGTATAATTCAGTTCCCGCCTTATCCGGGGCTCCAGTGGAGCCATAAGCCTTATAAACCTTTACTAAGTCGTCTTCAGGGGTCCCAGTGATCTCCGTGACTTTCTGCAGTGTATAACGTGAATAATGTTTTTTTAGAAGCTGGAAGACACACCGGGGGTCTTCCAGTGTCATATCTCTTTTTGAAATCCCATTTTCATCTTTTTCTATAGCCCAGGTTGAGGCATCATATGCCCTTTTAGTGGAATCATAGCCTGAGAAAAGGCCGTCATCAAAGCTGTATTTGGGGCTCACAATAAAAGAGGCATTGGTGTAGTTTTTGACATAAAATTCATCATAGAGCTTATTGTCCAAGATGTACTTAATCATACCGCCCAAGAAAGCAATATCTGTCCCCGAACGGAGTCGGACGAAGATATCTGCTTTAGTCGAAGTACGAGTAAATCTTGGATCCACATGGATGAAGATGGCTCCTTTATCACGGGCTGCCTGGATCCACTTAAAAGAGACCGGATGGTTCTCAGCCACATTACCACCCATGTTCAGAATAACATCAGCGTTTCGAAAATCGATATAATGATTGGTCATGGCACCGCGTCCGAACGACTCTCCCAGAGCCGCTACAGAGGGGCTGTGTCAGATACGGGCCTGATGTTCAATGTAGATGATGCCGAGTGACCTGAGGAACTTTGCGTAGAGCCAGCATTCTTCATTATCCAGGGCTGCGCTTCCCACTGAAGCAATGCCATTGGCTCGGTTGACCACTTGACCTTTCGCATTCTTCTCCATAAAGCTTGCATCCCGGCTCTTCTTTATGTTGACCGTAATCTTATCTAAAGCCCATTCCCAACTTACCTCTTTCCAGGTATTGCTGTAAGGAGCGCGATAGCGGACCTTTTTCAATCTGTTATCATTGACGGCGATTTGATAGAGGGATGCCCCTTTCGCACATAAGGCTCCTTCGTTGATCGGATGATCGGGATCGCCCTCGGTGTTTATCACTTTTCCTTTCGCATCAGCACTCACTATAATTCCGCAGCCGACCGAACAATAGCAACAGACCGTGGTGGTTTCTTTTGCCCCTTTAATTCGAAGTTCTTGGGCATAGACCTCAGCTGGAGAGAGATCAAATCCCAGTCCACCCATCACTGTTCCAGCAGCTGTGGCTCCCGAAATTTTTAAAAAAGTTCTTCTGGTAATTTCCATGAGGATTCGTTCCCCCCTTTCTTAGAATTTTTTAAATGGAAGTTTAATTCACTTCCTTTTAACTTAATGAAACTTATATTTTTCTAAGGCTCCCCTCGTTCCTTGAAAACTATAAAAAAAGATTAGATAAGATTAAAGACTTGTGAAAGATACCACAAAGCTTATTTTTGTCAAGGGGAAAATTGAATTAATTTATATATTTACTATTTTTTACCATTTCTTTCTAAAAATTACTTATTACTACAATTTAAGCTGGTTTAAGCCTCTCCGCCCTCGAGGATAAACTTGGTACAGCAATCAGGGTCATCGATATAAAAACGTATATTACGATTACAGTCTAAGCTTTCCTTTCAAAATGAATTCCGTTATAATTCTTCACAATTATTGACAAGTAAAATCAAAGGAGATTTGGAGATGAAAATAATAAAATCGAAAGGTCCGGAGATATTCGATATTGAATTGGAGAAAGACCTTTTAGCCAGGAACAGGAGCCTGGCTAATGAAAACCGGAAGAGGTTTGATCGTTCAAATATATTGGCCATTGACATTATGGGTTCGATCGGTTCAGGGAAAACTTCTTTGGTCAAGGCAATTTTAAAAAGGCTTGGAATGGGTAAGAAGGTGGCGGTCATTGCAGGAGACCTTACCACCACCATCGATGCACAAAGAATCCAGACGGAAGGAGCCCGTGTTATTCAGGTCAATACTGGGAAAGAATGTCATCTTGATGCCAACCTGATTCGTCAGGCGATAGAGAGGATGAAACTGGATGGTGTCAAAGTGCTCTTCATTGAAAATGTGGGGAACCTCATCTGTCCAGGAGAATTTCCTTTAGGAGCCCATAAGAGGCTGGTTGTTACCTCCGTGACTGAAGGGCCCTATACGCTGATGAAACATCCTTATATCTTTAAGGAGGCCGATGTCATTGTGCTCAATAAGATCGATCTGGCTAAAGCGATGAAGGTAAGTCCCTCCCAAATGGAAAAGGATGCCAAAAAGATCAACCCCCATGTTCCCTTTATTAAGACGAATGCGCTGAGCGGGATGGGAATATCAAAAATCATCAATGCTCTGGGATTGAAAACCTAACCATGCATGAGTTCTCGATATCTTCTGAGATTGTAAAAACTGTTCTCGATACCACGAAGAAAAGTAGTGGAAAGAAAGTTCTTTCTGTCCAGTTAGAGATTGGTGAATTAACCCTTCTCAACGGAGACCAGGTCGGTTTTTGGGTTAAAGAGCTATTTAAAGGTTCGGCGGCTGAAGACGCAGAAGTGAAGATTAAAACGATCAAGGCCCGCATCCTTTGCAAAGCCTGTGGATACAAGGGAGGGATTAGATCTGACCAAGAGGACTCTTTCCGGCACTTGACCCTTCAAACTTGTCCTCAATGCAATTCTTTCCAATTTAAGATTGAAAAAGGGCGGGAGTGTATTCTTAGAAGAATTCAAGTGGTGAGATAGGGGATGAACTAATGTCAAATGTCAGAGCTCAAAGTTCAAACGAAATCTAAAGCCCAAATTTCAAAACGGAATAACATTTGGGATTAAGGAACTTGACATTCATTTTACATTTGGATTTTGACATTTGGATATGATTCATCTTTGGGGTTAACAAATCCTTGGATACTGTCCTCCAGTTAACATGTCCAGAATTCTGTGCCCACCAATCAATGTGTGGAGAATTACCCTCTTTGGATTTTCCCCTGTCACCCTTCCGATGATCTCTGCGTTTCTACCAAGGGGATGGTTTTTCATTACCTCCAATAGCCGTTCTGCTTCATTGGGTGGGCAGATGGCGATCAATTTCCCTTCATTAGCAAGATACAGCGGGTCTAAACCCAGCAGTTCCGAGATCCCCTTGACCGATTCTCGGAGAGGAATCTTTTCTTCTTCGATCACCATTCCCACATTGGACATCGATGCAATCTCATTGAGAGTCGTGGCCAAACCCCCACGGGTTGGATCCCGCATACATCTGATGGAAGGACAGGCATCGAGCATTTTCCCAACCAAATCGTTTAGTGGAGCGCAGTCGCTTTTCAACTCACCCTGAAATTTAAATCCCTCCCTCTGGGAAAGGACAGCCATCTCATGATCTCCGAGGTAACCGCTTAAAAGAATTTTATCTCCTGGTTTGGCATTGATGCCCGAGAGGTTGACTCCTGGTTTGATCCATCCGATCCCTGCAGTATTAATAAACAACTGGTCTGCAGCCCCGTGCTCCACCACTTTGGTGTCGCCTGTCACAATATTCACCCCTGCCTGCTCAGCCACTTCGTGGATGGAAGAAATAATCTGTTTGAGAAGTTCGATGGAGAATCCTTCTTCAACAATTAGCGAGAGGCTGAGGTAAGATGGAGTAGCCCCTATCATCGAGAGGTCATTCACTGTTCCGCATACAGCCAGTTTCCCGATATCCCCACCAGAAAAGAAAATGGGATTGACCACATAGGAGTCTGTCGTGAAGGCAATCGATCCATTCTGGTTGGTAATCTTAGCACTATCATCCAATGGTTCGAGAAACGGGTTTAAGAATCGGGGCAGAAAAATCTGTTTAATCAAGTCGTGAGAGAGTTTTCCTCCGCTCCCGTGGGCTAAAAGGATCTTATCTTCGGGCATAGATTTTTCTCCTTAAAGGGTTCGAGGATTCATGGGTTTAAGTGAAGGCTAAAGAAAATTTGTTATGTTTTAATTCGATTTTACACACATTTCACTTGACCCCTCGACCCCTTGAATCCTAACATTATTTGGGATTATTTCTTATTGATATTTAAAATAAGTATGGCAGGTTCCTTCAATGGAGACCATGCAAGGGCCGATCGGGTTTTCTGGATGGCAGACCTTTTTGAATAGACGACATTCCAGAGGGCTCTTGATTCCCTGAAGCACTTCTCCGCAAAGACACTCAGGATGCTCTTTCGGTGGTTCCACCTCCACATCAACATTCCTAACGTCCATTTCTTTGTAAGATTCTTTAAAACGATATCCACTGTCCGGAATCAGTCCAAGCCCTCTCCACCGGCTTTCATCTTTTTCGAAGACCTGATCAATCTTCCTTAAGGCAATTGGATTACCCTCTTCATGGACGACTCTTCGATACTGGATTTCAATGGCCGCACGATTCTCTTCAATCTGTTTGACGAGCATCCAGATTCCCTGAAGGATGTCCAGGGGTTCAAAACCAGTGATCACAGCAGGTCGGCCAAACTCTTTTGCAATGAATTGATAGGGATTTATCCCAATGATTGTACTCACATGGCCGGGGAGGATAAAGCCATTAATCTTTACCTGCTTCGATTGCAAGAGGGCAATGAGGGCAGGGGGGACCCGTTTCTGACTATTCAAGAAAAAGAGATTATGTAACTTTTCTTCTTCGGCTCGCAGGATCGCTACTGCAATCGTGGGAGAAGTGGTTTCGAAACCAATGGCCAGAAAGACCACTCTCTTCCCGGGATGTTCTTTTACAATCTTTAATGCTTCGAGAGAAGAGTAGATGATTCGGATATCCCTCCCCTCAGCCTTCTCCTTCAGCAGGCTCGATGTCGAACCAGGGACCCTCATCATATCACCGAAGGTTACAATGATGGTGTCCTTTTGGCGGGAGAGGGCGATGGCCAGGTCAATATCTCCGTTGGGGGTGACACAGACAGGACAACCTGGTCCGGAGATCAACCGGATGTGTTCTGGAAGGACTCCTCTAATTCCGTATCGAAAGATAGAGACGGTGTGCGTCCCGCAGACCTCCATCAATTGGATGGGACGGGTAGAGGTTTTTTGGATCCTCCGGATCAAACCTTCCGCAATCTCTTTGTCCCGAAACTCATCGACGAACTTCATATCCCTTCTGCCATCTTTATCAAAAGATATAAAGTTTCCTCAGCTTCCTTTTCATCAACTTTTTGAATCGCAAAGCCTGTGTGGATGAGGACATATTCTCCAATGGAAACATCCGGGCAGAGGTCGAGCGAGATATCCCTTAAAAGCCCTCCCACGTCCACCTTCGCCACATTCTTTTCAATCTCAACCACTCTTCCTGGAATACCTAAACACATTGAAATAACCTCATATGACCGATGACTGCTTGTCCTAAAGAGATTCCGCCATCATTGGCGGGGACAAGATGGTGAGTATAGACATTAAAGCCCGATCTTTTCAACCCTTCTGTGACAAGAGTGAGGAGGAAAATATTCTGAAAGACTCCTCCGCTTAGGACGACCCGATTCAGCTTTTGCTTGGACCGGATCGTCTCACAGGTCTCCACAATAAGGTGACCGATGGTTCTATGGAACTTTCCTGAGATTTTTGAGGAGGGTATTCTATCTATTAAATTACGGACTATCCCTCTGATCATATCTGTAGGGTCAATCACCATCGGTATTTCGTCTTTATGAATATGAAAAGGATATTCTTCTTCCACTCCGTGATCTGCGATCATCTCCAGTTCGATGGCTGCCTGTCCTTCATATTGAACCTTATCCCTGATGGACAGAAGGGATGAGATGGCGTCGAAGAGGCGACCCATGCTTGAGGTCCAAGGGGTGTTAATCTTCTTTTCGATTGCCCTCTTCAAGATATCCCATTTTTGAAAATCCATTCTTTTCATCAGGTCAATTCTTAAATGGATGGCTTCATCTCCAAAGGCCTCTGAAAGATAAACCATTGCCATTCGCCATGGCTCTTTAATGGCCATCGAACTTCCAGGCATAGGGACTTTTTTCAGATGGGCCAATCGATCAAAATCTCTTAGATTTGCCTTGATGAATTCACCTCCCCAGATGGTACCATCCAATCCAAAACCTGTTCCATCCAGGGCGATTCCGATCACATCCCCTTCGATTCCATTTTCAGCCATTACACTGACAATGTGTGCGTGGTGATGTTGGACACCGATTCTTGGAATATCTTGAATCGATAGAGCGTACTGGGTAGAAAGATAATCCGGATGAAGATCATAGGCTACTGCCTTTGGCTCAATGTAGAAGAGCTTCTTGAAATGCTCGATTCCTTCTTCAAAAGAGGTGAGGGTTTCTAAATTCTCAAGGTCTCCGATGTGATGACTCATGAAGGCATATTGACCACGGGTCAGACAAAAGGTATTTTTTAGTTCCCCACCACAGGCCAGGATCATTTCAAGGGGGAAAGAAAGTTTAATAGGGAAGGGGACATAACCTCTTGACCTCCGAAGGATGTAAGGTTTTCCTTCAAAGATTCTTGTCACCGAATCATCGCACCTCATATGAATCTCACGGTTGTGAAAGAGGAAATAATCAGCAATGTGGGAGAGACGGTGAAAGGCCTCCTCATTTTTATAAGAGATGGGTTCGTCACTCACATTGCCGCTCGTCATCACCAGAGTCTTGAGGGGACTATTGAGCAGAAGATGGTGAAGCGGCGAGTAGGGGAGCATGACACCGAGGGTATCCTGGTAAGGAGCGACAGCATGGGCGACTGGAGAATTTTCCCTCCTTCTCAGAATGACAATGGGCCTCTCCACACTCAATAATAACTTCTCCTCCTCTCCATTGACTTCACAATGTTCCTTCACCTCTTCCATATCCCGGCACATTACAGCGAAAGGTTTATCCTCTCTGAATTTTCGGGACCTCAAAGAGGAAACAGCGTCTTGATTTTTTGCATCACATGCCAGATGGAACCCTCCCAGGCCTTTGATCGCTACGATCCGTCCCTTTCCGAGCAGATCCAAGGTCATCTCAATTGGATCTACAGGAATTTTTTTCCCCTCTCTATTCTCCAAATGAAGGGAAGGACCACAAGCAGAACAGGCATTGGGTTGGGCATGAAAGCGCCGGTCAGAAGGGTCTTCGTACTCCTTTTGACAAACAGGACACATGGTGAAAGAGGCCATGGTTGTTTTATGACGGTCGTAAGGGATGTCCTGAATAATCGTAAATCTTGGACCACAAAGGGTACAGTTAATAAAAGGGTACCGATACCGAAAGTTTTCTGATGAGAAAAGTTCAGAAAGGCATTGATCACAGGTGGCCACATCGGGGGATATGAGGACAAATTTATCCTGAGTCTCCTCACTCTTTCTAATTTCAAAGGTAGTATAGCCTAAAGGTTCGAGGTGTTTTATTTGGAATGATTCAATCCGGGCAAGAGGTGGAGCAAGTTTGGGGATATCTTGAATAAATTGGTCAAGATTTCCATCTTCGCTTTCCGCATCGATCAAGACCCCCTTTTCATTGTTGAGAACCCATCCTCGAATAGAATGGGTTCTAGCCAGATTATAGATAAATGGTCTGAAGCCAATTCCTTGAACGATTCCAGTAATTGCGATCTCCGCCCGTTTCATGTCCAAACATTAACACTCTTTCAAGACTGCTTCAATGATGGTTGGAATCTTAATTTTTACCTCCTCTGTTAACTCCATCCCCCAGTCCAATATTTTTGGTTCAACCCCGATGATAACAGTATCGATCTTCATGCCCATTTTTTGTGCCATGTTTAAGCTTTCTAACAGGCCAATCTCATGGAGAGAAATGGGTCCTTTTTCTTCGGGTAAGAGATCCTCTGGTCTGCATTTATAGATCGTGCCTGGCGCCCCTCCTGCCTTCATGGCATCGATGGCAATTAGTTTCTTCACCCCTTCCAAATATGAGATTAAATCCATGGTAGAGGTTCCCATGTCAAGTAAATCGATATGATCTGGCAGTTTCATGTTTTCCATTTCTTGAATCACATGGACGCCAATGCCTTCATCCCGGCAAAGCAGATTACCGATTCCGACTATTAAAATTTTATCCATAGATACCTAGCGTTTTATAAAATAAAGAGGCTGCTGGAGTCAATCCAACAGCCTCAAAAGTTGAACTTGATTAAAGAAATTTAAATCACTTTGAACTCATAAACCTTCTTGGTTTCAGCGTGCAACACGTGCACGGCACAGCCCAGTCAGGGATCGAATGAACGAACGATCCGCACGACATTGAATGGGTTTTTGATATCTTTGACAGGTGCGCCAATGAGGGCCTGTTCAAGAGGGCCTGGAACCCCCTTATCATCCCTGGGTGAGGCATTCCAGATCGTGGCTGCCACGACCTGGTAATTATCAACCTTCTGGTCCTTGATGGAAATCCAGTGTCCCAGAGCGCCTCGAGGAGCCTCAGTCAGTCCAACACCCTCAGCTTCCTTGGGAATGTCAACTTTAACATAAGAAGGAGCTCCCGGTTTGAGTTGGAGAATCCATTTCTCCATCGCATCGGCCACTAATTTGCACTCCTCAGCTCTCGCCGCATGCCTTCCAAGGATTGAGAAGGCTTTATCTCCAAGGTCTCTGAATCGGATTTCCTTCTTCTCATCGATACCTAAGAATTTATTGGCATGTTTGCTTAGAACAGGGTTGGTAATCCACATCCTAGCCATCGGTCCGCCTTCATGAGGAAGGTCGCGATACCGAGGGGCCTTAATCCAAGAATAAGCACCCTTTTTGTCAAATTCGGGTTCCGTCATCCCTTTGCTTGGGTGTAACCCAGTGGTTTTATCCTGATAATAGGAGTATTTAACATACTCTTTGATCTGAGCTTTATCCAATGGAAGGTCCTTGCCCTGAGTATAGGAGCCTGGTTTAAGGAGAAAAGTCTTTTCATCATCGTCTAAGGGAAAGACCCCAAAGGAGAGAAGGTTTTTACATCCGGTCCCTACGCCAAAAAGGTCCTTGTATGCTCCAGCGACAAGATATACCGTTGGAAGGTAAGTCCCGTCAATAAACTCCTTGATCTCCCTTAATCTCCACTGAAGAGAAACCATCTTGTCTACAGTCGGAATCTCAGTAGCTCCTCCAACAACCATCCCATAGACATGCGGTGTTCTTCCTCCAAAAAGGGCGACCATCTGGTGACATTTTTGTCGGATGTCCAATGCCTTGATATATTGTTCAACAGCAACCTTATTCGTTTTTGGATCGAGGCGATAATCCCCTTCATATCGTGGGATGAAAGGTTCTGTATCAGGCCCTTTCACATAATCAAGGGCAGCCAGATGATAAAAATGGAGGATATGCGACATCAAGTAATCCGATCCGAAGATCAAATTCCTGATAATCCTCCCATTCGTCGGGGGTTTCAACCCAAAGGCATTGTCAAGACATCGAACTGCAGCGGTTCCATGGGCGGTGGGGCAAACTCCACAAATCCTCTGCACAATCTGACTTGCATCCCGAGGATCTCTTCCTTTCATGATGATTTCGAAACCCCGGAACATGGTTCCTGTTGACTTAGCATCCACTACCTTACCACCTTCTATATCCACATCAATCTTAAGGTGACCTTCAATTCTCGTTATCGGAGAAATTGATAATTTTGTCATCTATTTTCACCTCCCTCCTTATCCTGTTGTTTTCACATAAAATGGTGAAAAGTTATCCGGCCATCCCGGCTCTGTGCAGCCTAAACAAAGGGAATTGTGGATACACCAATTGACATTGTTGTTCCATCCCCTCTTCCAACAATCTGAAAAAGATTCAGGTCCTTTGCAGCCCAGTTCCACACGGCATCCTTCTTCTCCAAAAGATTTAGCGAACTTCTTTTCATCGTAGTAAGAACGGTACGGACAGTTGTCGTGGACAAGGGTGCCAAAGAAAAGTTTAGGCCTTCCGTTTGAATCGAGCTCAGGAATCCCGAACATCAAAGCATGGGCAATCGTCCCAACCATCCAATCAGGATGAGGAGGACAGCCTGGGATGTTGATCACAGGAGTCTTAATCCCTTCATCCTTGAAAAAGTCCATCACGCCCTTTGAGCCTGAGGGATTAGGTTTGGCTGCAGGGATTCCTCCAAAGCTACCACATTGACCCAGTGCCAATACAGCCGCTGCCCCCTTTCCCAGATATTTCGTGAGTTCTGTAAAGGGGACCTCTTTGCCGCCCTTTTCTCCGGTGAGGCAACATATCCCTCCATAAGCTGTTTCGATTGTTCCTTCTACCGCCAGGAAGTATTTACCATAATTCTTTGCTGCGGTCTCCCACAGATAATCATAGGCTTTTTGTCCAGAGGCAGCCATCACTGTTTGATGGTACTTCAGGCTGATAATTTTTAGAAGCACCTCTGCAATCGTCGGATGAGCGGTGTTCAGAAGAGAGACTGAACAGCCTGTGCAGCTCCCCCCCTGAATCCATAACACAGGTGGATTACCCGCTGCTGCCTTTTCCAATGCCGAAACGATTTCAGGCAGGAGCGTTTCCGATGCACCAATGGCGATACCTGTTCCTGCACAAATTTTTAAAAATTGCCTTCTGGTAATCGGCATGAGATATTCACCCCTTTCTGTCTTTTTTAAAAGATATTGATCTTAGCTTACCTAGAAAAACTCGTTTGGATCATCATCACCTCCTTTTTTCTCATAGAATTCCGGTCAATCATTTTTCTGAATGTAGAATATCGATTAACCAATGAAAGCCTAAACAAGTGAGTAATGGGAAGGAGGTATTCTCAACAACGAAGGGCGAAAAGTTTCTGATCGAGAGAGGACATTACAAAGGAAGAGTATGGAAGCTGTTGAAACAGATAGGTCCCGAGGATGATAAAAGAGGGGCCTATCCCGAATGCGAACGATTTATTCTGCTCGTTAGCTAATAGATAATCTTGGTCAAGATTTTCAATCGTTGGTTTGGCAGAGGGGAAATCAGTTTCTACACAATTATTGTAAAGGGAAAAAGCTGGAAAGACTAAAAAAAAGAAAAAAAATGATATAGCAAGGAAAATTTGGATCTTTTTTTGTTTTCTATTCATGTTAAAATTACACGTGGGTGATATGACCCCCCGCTTCGGATTAAATGAACTCTTAAATTTCTTTTTAGAAGATTTCCCCCCTAGCCAATGAAGTCTCTTGGATAGATATAAGATAGAAAAAGGCGCTGCATTTCTTCGACATCTTTGTCATTGCAATACCTCTTTGTATTACTTGTTCAAAATTTCCCAATTACAAATAAAAAGATACTTGTTAAGATTTTTTTTGTCAAGAAAAAAATTACTTTTTGGAAACATGTTTCTACGAGAATGATTGTATTGGTAAGTTGAAGATATGACAAATCTATTTTAAGAGGGTCATCTACAAATCTTCTATTGGACAGGAAGAGATACTCCAATTATCCGTAGTGAGTGCTTGCTGAGTTGACTTTTTACCCGAATTTTCTTATCTAAATGTTTTAATAAGAGATCAAATTGTGAGACGAA
Source organism: Thermodesulfobacteriota bacterium (assembly GCA_049513055.1). Lineage (GTDB taxonomy): Bacteria > Desulfobacterota > BSN033 > BSN033 > UBA1163 > UBA1163. The sequence continues at coordinate 4,219 of JBEKWN010000034.1, read as the reverse complement.
AGGAACAACCGCTGTTTTTTCAGAGAGGGCGAGGAGAGTTTTAGGAGGGATGAAAAAATTTTTAATGCCACTGATTGCTATCTTACTGTCGTTCTCCGTATTTGGGGATCCAAACCTAGCCGCCAACCTTCCCCCAGTAAAAGGTGGTGTGCTGCCGCGGATCAAACTTCCGGTCCCAAAAGATCCAGATGAGAAAAACTACTTAGGGCTTTCTGGCAGCGGTTTTTTCAGGATACCACAGATCAAAGCCAAGGTGGTCATCATCGAAATTTTCAGCATGTACTGCCCACAATGCCAAAAAATAGCACCGGGGATAGAAGAGCTTTATCATCTCATCGAAAACGACCTGGATCTTAAAAACAAAATTAAATTAATCGGTGTCGGTGCGGGGAATTCGCATTATGAAGTTGAGGTATTCAAGAAAACATATCATACGCCTTTTCCCCTTTTTCCGGACAACGATTTCACCATCCATAAAGCCCTGGGAGATGTCAGGTCCCCTTACTTCATTGCAATTAAAATCAATAAAGATGGAACTCATGAGGTTGTTCATTCAGAATTAGATAGCTTCAAAGAGGCACATGCATTTCTGGAGTCAATCATTACTGCTTCAGGATTAAAAAGTGATGACTCAAAAGGGGTTAAACCAAAAAAAGATTGATATTCAAATGGGTCTGTGGTATTCAGGTTTTCATCAATAAGAAGGTGAGGGATCAGAATGGACCAAGAGACAAAGGAATATTTGGAGAGAATATTACTGGGCCTAACCACTAAAGAGGATCTGGAGAAGCTGAGGCAAGAAACGAAGTCAAACTTCCGGCAATTGAGAGAAGAAGAGAAGGCAAACATTGTGGAATGGCAACAAGAGGTCAAGGCGGATCTTGAGCAGTTGAGGAAGGAGAGTAGGGTTGAAATCGGGCCAGTCCAGGAAGAGATTAAGCAGAGATTGGAGAAGTCTCGAATGGAAACCCAATCTGCTCTTGATCAATCGATACGGATCATGGAATCATCCCTTCAGAAGATCGGAGAAGAAATAAAAATTGCCTTTGACCAAAGGAAACAGGAAATGGACTCAAGCCTCCAGATGCTCAAAGAGGAAGAGAGAGCCAATATTGCCCATGCAAGACAAGAAACAAAAGCTGACCTTGATGGGCTGAGAGATGGAATGGAGAGCCTCAGAGAAGGGATCAGGGAGGTGACAGAAGAAATCGCCTCCGTCAAAGAGAAGATGAGTGAAGGTTTTGTTAAAGTCAAAGAGGAATTGGGTTCGATGATAAAATTCTCTTATGCAGATTTAGAGAAGAGATTTAACGCCTTAGAGGCAAGAATCAAAGCCCTCGAAAAAATGGTTTTCCCTTAATTATATCTCAATCTGCACGGGATTTTCCTTTCATCTAAATTAAACTTAAGATGTAAGAGGCGAACGTTCACTTGAGAGACGTTGTCAGATCTCTTGATTAACCAGTACACAAGTCTACAGTCTAAGATGACGCAGAGAGTCAAGGATTACGGGTAGAAATGTGGATGATTGACAGGAAGGAGTGGGCTGCGGTTAAGAGCCCACTCCCTTGTTTGCTTCCCTTTACGATGCCTTCGGATATCATACTGGCTGTCCCAGAATGATCTTCTGATCGGGCCGCAGTTGCATGGCTTTTGAGAGGGCCGGCCTGTCGATCCAAGCCCTGACGACAGTCGCCAATCCTTCTGAAGCACAGTAGAGGTACACATTCTGTGAGATGAATGCCGCATGAGCAAAAGAAAAAGCCGTTCTTTGTTCATTCGGTATGTTGTCCTTCATTTTCGCATAATCAGACACGTAGATAAGGTTCACGGGGGCCTCTTTAACGTAGGGCTGGGTACCAGCGAGTCCACGCAGGTCTTCGGCCACTACCAGCTTTAATTGATTTGCCTTCGGGTCGTAGAGGTAAAGGCCATCAGGAAGAATAACGTAGATATCCATGTCCTGTTCATTTGGATTCTTCATGCTGGCCCTCGCATAAGGGGCGGTGCGCTTCCCGTCAGGGCGATTGATCCCGAAGCCGGCCCACAGGAGATTTGAAAGAACCTCTACGGGCAAAGGTTTCGAACTGAATTCTCTTGAAGACTTCCTTTTCCACAATAAGTGCATTAGAGGACTGCCGCCACCAGGTTGAGGCGTCAGAAGCTGAATCGTTTTCGGTTCCTCTGCTAAAGTGATACTGGGGGCCATGGAGAGAATTGCTCCTGTCGCTGCTGATGCCTTCAAAAACTCCCTCCGACTCATCTTCTTTTCCATAACCATTACCTCCTCCTTGTTGTATATTCGCTAAGATTCTCCTAAAAACGGAAAATTTAATTAGTCATTCGGATCGAGTTGTTAGAGCCAAGGTTAGAGACTTTACACATAGAGCCGATAAACGAGTTATTGCATGCGTCTTTATCAAAAAGCACATCAGCTGTCGATCCTTTGAATTTACTTAAATCATTCTCCATGAGAAAATTGTTACTTCCTTTCAAGGGCTTCCATGGTAAAACTCCTATTCCTGGCCTACTACTGGAGCCCTCTATCTTGTTAAATGCGATGTATCCATTGGAAGAGCGTATGGCTATACCAAGGGCTTCCGTCCCCTCTGATAGAATCGCATTACTCACAACGACAGCCCCATCTGTGAAGACGGCGATACCCGTAGAAGTTTTTCCACGAGTTCTTATGGCATTATTGACAACAACATATTTGATGTTTCTTTGTGAGTCGAGTCCACCCGACACGTCAAGGAACCATCCCGCCACGATGGCGTTGGGGGTTTGTGGCGAAGGAACCGGCAACCCCTCAGTGGCTGAGACAAGTTTATTATCTTTTACAATAATCATCCCGTCCCCATCCTTGCCAAGAAAGTTATCTATCGTTTCTATTGAATTCCTCCCACAATTAATAATGGTATTCCGTTGAATGTGTGCATTAATCCCCGTGGTCCAGATAACCATTACTCCCTGAGCCATGGTTTTTGTTGGGACATCGTTAGTCAAATCAATTTCGTTATCCTCGATTATTAAATTTCCTGTGAAGAGATTAGGTAAATACTTCCTGGTCTGTATTGTTTGAGCATAACCTGGATTACAACAAATCCCTTGCTGGCGATTTAATCCTGGTTTACCAAACGAAGGTTCGTCCGTTGCTTTTGGTCTGATGTTCGTCATTTTGTTATTGGATATGGTGGCCCCACTGCTGTAGGCCAAATAAATCGGAGTCCATAAGGCTCCATCAAAATGGATGGACCGGATTGTGATCTTTGGGCCTAGAATCTCTGGTGGTAATTTTGCCGGCAAGGGAGTATGCAACGTGCAGAATCCGCCCTTAATCTTCGTAACAGGTTTTCCCCCACTGCCTGTTTCACCGACAATCTTCACGTCCTTGGTGATGTTCACCCTGCCTTCATTCCCAAAGTCAAAGGTACCCTTCAGATTAATGATCCCCCCTTCATCGACAGCCTTTTGAACTGCCTGGATGTCAATGCTTGGATTATTCTGTCCAACAACTGTCACTTCAGCTTCTGCTGAAGCAAATGAAAAAATTGCCATCACCACAAGTAACGAACTAGTGATTCTTCGTACCATAACAATTCCCCCTTTCCGGTTTATGGTTTGAGTTGCCCAGTTACTGGCGGGAAACAACTGTCTAAGAAATACTCTTAATCTTTGGGGTAGTCAAGGCCAAAAAAGCTCTTGGAAATAGGCTCGGATTTCATCCAATTGAGGATTTACGTTTGAAATGTGGTAACCATGGGAAAAACTCTAAAAACAAGACTTCAGGAAGCAATGTTGCATTGCTACCCACTTGGTTGCCTAAGGAATGGGCAGTCAGACCCACCATCGGTTAACAGGGGAACCCCCAAACAGTGAGGATTTCTTTTGGAAAGGAATAATGGCGTTTCCTTATCCCTCTACTTAATCCCTCTCCGTAGAAGATCCCCTCTGAAGACTTCACCCCATAATCAGCAGATGCTCATCGAAAAATAGGAGAATCCTTATTCTGAAGGATAAGTCCATTGGGCTAATTAAATGGTGGAAGGCAGGATTGAAAAAACTTACTTGTAAGCACCTGCATCACAAGAAGAATTAGGAGAAGGTCTATTGGGGATTATGAGATAGGTGAGTACCAAAATTCTCCCTACCGATTCAACGATTGCACCTACAAATCTTTGCTCAACGATGACATCTTCGGCTGCGGATTACGGGTTGA
>JBEKWN010000033.1:0-27655 GCA_049513055.1 Thermodesulfobacteriota bacterium | reverse complement strand
TGTGTGACATCCGCTTTAAACAAACCCAGACTCAATCGTTTTGATTTGGCCTCGCTCATCAGATCTTCTGCAGCATCCACATCCTTTGAGAAATTGGCTACGACCTTTGCCCCCTGCTCAGCTAAGAGGAGGCAGATCGCCCTTCCAATCCCCTTTGTTCCCCCGGTAACGATAGCCACTTTGTCCTCGAGTATCATCTTCCACCTCCTAACCTCAGCATCATTGCAACCGAAATCCCTAAATGAACTTAAGCACATAAGTTTAAATGTCAAAATCCAAATACCAAATGAATTCCAAATGACTAAATTTCAAAACTCTATTTTTAGTCATTTGAACTTTAGGCCTCTTCATTCTTCCCACCAATTCCCACAAAGGTCCTCGAATTCTAAATTTTCGTATTTGCTCTATCAGATTCCGTGAGATGTTGATCTCCAACCCGGGAACGATCCATCGATTCCTTGCAAGGGCTTTCTCTTGAATGATTTTACTCAATCTTTCTCCCAACGTCGGGGAGATATAAAAATGGGGATAGATGAGATTAGAATCCTGATGGAGGACCCCCTGAGAAAGGGAGATCCGCTCCATTTCCGTTCCCGGATAGATTCGAATACCCAACATGGCAATAATCGCTGTGGGATCGAGTTGATCCATCAAATGAAAAGATTCTTCAATCGTCTCTTCATCTTCGCCTGGTCCTCCGAAGAGGAGATAGTGGCAGTGATTGACCATCAATTTTGAACAGATTTTTGAGGATTGGATGATATCCTCCTGAGTGAATGACTTCCTATAATTCTCAAGCATCCGCGGAGATCCTGAATCCGTTCCAAATTCTACCCCAACACACCCAGCCTCTTTCATCCATTGTAATAGCGTTTCATTCAGAAAACCCGGGTTGACAAAAGTACTCCATTTGACTTCGAACTTTTTTCGAACCATCTCACGACATAAAGTTTCTGCATAGGAGGGTGGATAATTAAAAATATCATCAACGAAGTAGATATAATCCACCCCCTCCTCCACGAGGTGTTGAATTTCCTCCACCACCTCCTCCGTCTTTCTCAGCCTCACCTTTTTCCCTTCCAATAAAGGATAAGTGCAGTAAATACAGGAGAAGGGGCAGCCTCGTTTCGTCTGAATATTTCCCATCCCTCCTTCTTCTAAATAACGGTGCGTTTCGAAAAGACTCCGATCAGGACTTTGGATGGGAAAGACCCTTGCTTCTTCTATCAAAGGAGGAAAAGGCTTCTCTTTAATGAGGAGATAAGGAGATGGGGAGATCGGGCCACCTTTTTCGAGACTCCTCACTAATTGCAGGAAGATCTCCTCCCCCTCTCCCACAATCCCAAAATCGACATTTAAATGCTGAAGAAGCTCTTGGGGGGCCAAAGAATATCCTGAGCCTCCGATGGCCAATCGCGATAAAGGTGATTGACGACAAATCCCAACGACCTCCTCCACTTCTTTGAGATAAGAAATGGAGGTTGGATAGGTAAGATTATCGAGATTTCTCAGAGAGATGCCGATCAATTCGGGTCGAAATCGATGAAGGGTGCTGTGAAGATCAACCGATACCTCTTGAGAAAAGCAGAGATCCATGACCTCAATCTGGTGGCTTTCTTCTCTTAATACCTTGGCGATGTAAGCCAACCCCAGAGGAAAGACAGGAAAAGGCATTCTCTCACGGTTGACGGAGATGAGTAGAATTTTCATAAGGAAGTTCTTTATCTTTGATCCTTCGAATCACCTCCATCTGAGCACCCCGTAGGACGAAGTTTGACATCAAGAAGTAAAAGAAGTGATGTTTGGGCCCCCAGAGCAGGCGTTTTAATATCGACCGAGGGGCACAGATATATTTCTGTGCCCAGAGGTATCCCTCTTGGAGTTCTTGGATGGTCATCTTTTTAGGCTTGAAGACCACATGACTCATGTCATAATGGGACCAGCCACGGTCAAAGATTCTCCCTTCCTCCTCCAATCGCTTTTGAAGAGGGGTCCCTGGAAAGGGAGTGAGAATTGAAAAGGTAGGAAGTTCAATATTATTTTTTTGAACGAACTCAACCGTTTTTTTAAAGACGGTGGGGTCATCTCCATCGAATCCAAAGATGAAAGAACCCTGAATCCCGATTTGATGATGTTGAATCGTTTTGACCCAATTCGATAATTCTTTTGCATTCACAAATCGTTTCGAAACATTGTCCAGATTCTCCTGAAGAAGAGATTCAAAACCGATGAAGAGGGAGACGCAGCCGCTCTCTCGAGCCTTTTTGAGAAGTTCTTCATTCATGGCAATCTTGATGGTCGTAAACCCCATCCACTTCACTCCATGGTGTTTGAAGATTTCGAAGAGGCCAAAGGCATAGTCCTCTTTTGCTGTCACGTTGTCATCAGCTAAAAAGAGATATTCTCCTTTTCCCTTGATGATTGCGGAAAGTTCCTGATCCACTTCTTCAAGGGGACGGAGACGATAACGCTTTCCATTGATGGTCGGAACAGAGCAAAATTCGCATCGGTTTGGACAACCCCGGGTTGTCTCGATGACTTTGAAAAACGGTCGATAACGTTTACCCAAAAGGTCCCTTCTTGGAAGAGGCATTCCCTTTAAATCTGACCACTCTCGATTCTTATAAAAAGGTTTGAGTTCCCCCGCCTCGAAGTCTTGCAGGACTTTTTCAAGCATCCCTTCTGCCTCTCCAATGAACACGGAGTCAACATGTTCTTTTGCCTCTTCGGGCAAAAGGCTGGGGTGGACTCCTCCCAAAATCACCTTTACTCCCCTCTCACGAAATCGATCGGCAATCGCATAGGCTCTTTTGATCACGCAGGTCAGGCCGGTGATCCCTACTAAATCGACATCGGCATTGAAATCGATCTTTTCAATCGCTTCGTTGATGATCTTGACCTCATAGGTCCTGGGAAAGAGAGAGGCGAGAAGGGTGAGACCTAAAATAGGAAAAGGGTAAAGTGTGTCATTAGAAAATTTGATCCTTTTCTCCCTGGGGAAGATCAAAAGAACCTTTTTCATCTTTGTTCAACTACCAGCATTCAAATAAGAGAGTGCGCCTTGAACCCTATGAGGTTCAGGGCTGCCACGCACCCTACGTGGTGCATGGCGGATTGCGGATTCAAATTTTAACCCTTTGTCCTTTTACCCAATGTATGTTGTCCGTTGTCTTTTGTCCGTTGTGTTCTTTTCTACATCTTTTCTGACGACTGACTACTGACCACTGACGACTAACTGTTCTTCATCAAAGTTCGGTTGTTTCCAGGGCCTTTTCGTTGCATTCTCCCATACATATCGGAGGATGAGCCGGTAGGCCATTCGTTTGAAGGGATTCGGGTTGAAGAAAGCACCCAGGAGGATCCTCGGCTGGGTATAATATTTTTTCAGATAGACCCCTTGAAGACGATGAACCTCCTCTGCGGATAAGAATTTTGTATCCATCACAGGGTGCATGAAATCATATTTACCCAAATCCCTCTCTCTGATCCTCCCCAATCGTTCTGCCTCTTCAAAGTATTTTGTTCCGGGAAGGGGAGTGGTCAGGGTGAGAACCAAAAAGTCGCTCTGAGACTTAACAAATTGGAAGACCTCCTTGAGTGTCCCTTGGGAATCATTCCAATCTCCGACCATGATGTTGGCCATGACCATGATCTTATTCTTTCTGAGAATATCAATGGCCTTCTGGGCCATCTCTCTGGATTGCTGCTTTTCATATCGATTGAGCACATCGGGCAGGATGCTCTCGATTCCCAACATCACTTCATAGAGACCAAGGCGTCTCATCTCGGGGATGAGATCTTCATCTCGAAGAATATCTTTGATTCGGGATTGAAACCAGAAATGGATTCGGAGACCCGACTTCCTCAACTCTTCAAGAAACTCTTCCATCCGCTTCCGACTCCAGTTGAAGGTATTCTCGTTGAAGACAAAGAGGGTTTTGCCGTATTGATGGTGTAGATAGGAAATCTCCTCCATTATTTTCTTACCACTCCGTCCCCTCCAGACCCCTTCCCAGAATCTCGTCTCAGAACAGTAAGCACATCGATCTCCACAGCCACGGCTGGTGGAGAGACCAAAAGCCCTTCTTCCCATTCCATGCCAGTAATAAGCCTCTCTCTCCATATCAATGAGATGGTAGGCCGGAAGAGGAAGGGAGTTTAAATTTGGAATGGGAGGATGTCTTTCATTAACAATTATTTTTCCATTATCCGAATAAGCAACGCCCACCCCCCCTCTTCCTTTCCCACCTCTGGATAGGTCCTGAAGAAATTGAGAAAAGGCGATCTCTCCTTCGCCCAAGATAATGTAATCTAATTCCTTCAACTCCTGGAGGATGGGCTCAGCCATCAGGGTGAAGTGGCTTCCTCCTGCTACGATGACGGAATTCGGTGAAAGTTTTCGACAGAGGCTGATGGTCTGGATGGCTTCCGGCGACAGACAGGTGGCAGAACAGGTGATGCCGATGACATCAGCTTTTGATAGGGAAACGGTATTCCCAAGGTCTCTCCATGGGGTCGGAAGGGCAGTGGCATCAACGATTTGAACCTCGATGCCTTCCCTTTCCAGATAGGCGCCTAATTGGAGAAGACCAAAAGAAGGGGTCCACATCCGAAGGCCCGGAAAGAGTTTGTGAGGCGGATCGATCAGAAGAACTTTCATTATATTTCAGATTTCAATTTTCAGATTTTCGATTTTGAACTTTGAATTTTGAATTTTAAATTACACCTCCAAATACGCTCGCATCGCTTCGATTCTTTCGAGCACCTCTGGAGGAACCCGGTAGAGAAGATTCCCTTTAAGATCGGTGAGGACATGTGTTGTGGAGCCCGTGGCGAGAACCTTTCCGTTTTCTTGATCAAGGACTCGATAGTGAAAGATCAATTTAGCCACCTCTGTTCTCTCCATCATGGTTTGGATGATGAGGGAATTGCCGAAGGTGGCCGGGAGCTTGAACTGGCAGTTTAATTCCACCACCGGTGCCAAAAGACTTATCTCCTTAAGCTGAAGTGGACCCATCTGGTATCGTTGGGTCAGGTCATTTCGTCCCGTCTCAAACCAACCCACATAGTGACCATGCCAAACCACTCCATAAGCATCCACTTCATAAAATCGAACCTGGAGGGATGTCTCGTGGTATTTCATCTCACATCCTTTCCAGTAAACCCCGTTAGAAAGGACGGGGTTTTTACCCCCACTTTTCTATAAGAATACAAATATTACCCGTAGCATCCCCGCCAAAAATACCGGGCCTTTCTAACGGGGTAAACGATCCCCAGCAGAAAAAGCCTTTGCCTCACGATCAATCCATCGCATCAATTTCGTAAGCGTTGCTTCATGTCCCACTTCGATGAAGTGGGTAAACCCTTCCTGAAGCAATTTCTCAACACATCGAATCCAATAGACCGGTCGCCCGATCTCCTGGGAAAGAAAATCTTTGATCTCCTCTCTTCGCAAAGGTTTGATCGTCCAATGATTGAGGATGGGAACTTTCAGGGGTTGAATCTTAATGTCTTGAAGGATCTCCATGATTTCTTCTCTTAAAGAATAAAGAGAAGGGGAATGAAGGGCCGTATTGAAGGCAAGGCGGGTGGCGGAGACGGCCTTCCTGGAAAGGGCAAGAGAAATCGCCTTTTCCACCCCCTCCTCTTCCCCGGAAAGGACAAAATGCATCGAGCCGTTATAATTGGCAATGGAGAGTTGAAAGCCATTAAGGTCTTGACAGATTTTTTGGATTTCCTCTAAGGGAAGACCGATGATGCTGGCCATGCCTCCCCGGTGAATTGCCCCTTCTCTTTTAAGGAGCCTGCCAATGGCTTCAGTGATGAAGAGGCCCTCTTCAAAACTGATGGCCTCCGAGGCAGCTAAGGCTGAATAGACTCCCATACTATGTTCGGCAAAAATATCCGGATTCCATCCTGCGGCTCGAAGACGATAGAAGTGGACCATAGAAAGGATGTAGGTCGAGATCTGAAGTTTAAGACTGAAATCTTCCTCTTTCTCCTCACCCCCGAATGAGAAGTTGAGGAGGTCGAATTTCGTCTGGTTGGAAGCCCTTGTGAATAATTCTTTAAAATACGGATCCTCCGTCAGAGGATGATGATCTTTCAACATCGGCTTCTCTTGGAGTTGGCCAGGAAAGCAAAAAGCTGTTTTCCCTTTTGATGCCTTCATGATGCCCCCTGGTGCTCTAACACATATTGGGCCATGGTTTTCACAGACTGAAAGACTTTTTTCCCTACCTCTGCATCAGGAATGATGACTCCAAACTCTTTCTCCAAACCCAGGACGAGTTCAAGGGCATCGATAGAGTCCAGTCCGAGGCCCTCGCCAAAGAGAGGGGCATCGTTTTCGATCATCTCCGGGGTCATTTCAATGAGTTTCAATCTTTGAATAATGAGTTGTTTGATCTTTTCGATCAGGTGATCATTCGGTTCAGCCATTCTTCTCCTCTCCCCAATGAGATTTAGTTTCAAGTTGCAAGTTTCAAGATGCAAGTCTGACATTTCGCCTCCCAACCGCAGTGAGGATGTGAAACATGAAACTTGAAACATGAAGCTTGCAACTACTTTTTCCAATAAGAATAAAAATTATACCATTGATCTGGATATTTTTCGATATACTCTTCAAATTTTTTAATCAATCTCTCCATCCCTTCTCGAATGATGGTCTCCCGATCTTCCCTCGAACAGGAGTTAAAATAGATGGGAGGTTCAATAATTCCTCTATACTTGCGATTTCTTTCCATCACCACAAAGACCGGTAGAACCGGAGCTTCTGTGGCCATGGCGAGGATGGCAACACCGATGGGGAAGGCCATCTTCCTCCCAAAGAAATCAAAAAACATGGTCTTTTGAGACTCTATCCGATCTCCTAACATGGCTACGATTTCATTTCGCCGAAGGGCTTTGACGGCATCCAAGATAGCCATTGGAGAATCGTCCTTCGGATTGATATAGAGAATTTTTATTCCCCTTCTTCTTCTCATCTCTTCCCGAAAGGACCTGGTATCCACATCTCTCTCATCGAGGGTGAGGACATTGAGCTTTCCTCCTTTGAAGGAGAAGAGCAGTCCCCCAATCTCCCAATTCCCAAGATGAGGCGTGATACAGATCGCTCCTTTTCCAGCATGAAGGGCTTCCATCATATAATCCCCTCCGACTTCTTCTTCAACCCATTGGTCTTTATTGGATGGACGGAGGCGATGCATCACCATATAATCCAAAAGGTATTGGCCATAGTTCTGGAAAGTTTTCCGTGTTAAGACCTTCACTCTTTCCTTTAACCACCTTCCTCTGCTCACCCCTTCAATATTTTTTCGGACATGGGCTCTCGTCTTTCTCATCATGAGGTAAAAGAGATCTCCTACGACCACGCTGAAGAATTTCTGGATCGACCGGGGGATGAGCGTCGAGCAGAACTGGAAGAAAAAGAGGTAAATAAAACGATTGAGAGCTCGGGGGTATCGTTCTTCCATATTAACCCCCAAAGAATTCTTTTAGAAAACGGAAAAGTGTCCCGATGCCCAAACGATGTTTCTTGATGTGATGCCAGATATCCTGGATCGCCTTTTTCGATCGGGTATAGTAAAGGAGGTGCGCCTTGAGCAGAAGCCACTCCATTCGGATGAAGGAGAGATGGTCGTGTTTAAAGACTAAGTGCTGCATATCGAAGAAGGACCAAGGTGCTCTCCATTTAAGGATCCGGTCCTTCACCTGCTCGTAGATGGCTGTGCCTGGATAGGGGGTGAGAATGGAGAATTGGGCAACATTGGTATCGAGTCTTTTAGCAAAACGGATGGTTTCGTGAATCATCTCGGCTGTTTCATGGAGCCCTCCCAGGATATAGGAGGCATGGATCTCGAGACCATTCCGTTTGAGCATGTCCACGGTTTGAACCGTGTTTTCCACATTAATCCCTTTCTTCAATTCTTCAAGGGTTTTTGGATTGGAGGATTCCACTCCGATGAAAACCGACTTGGCCCCTGCCCTGACCATCTCTTTAACCATTTCTTCATTTCGAAGGAGGAGATCTATCCTGGATAAGCACCACCACCACAGATCGAGTTTCTTTTCAAGGATCCCATGGCAAATTTCGATCACCCTCTTCGGAAAGAGGTTGAAGGTGTCATCCACAAAGGCGACAGCATTAAAATGATATCGGTGATAAATCTCTTCGAGCTCGCTTAAAACGGAGGCAACACTCCTCGCCCTTACTTTCGTACCAAAGAAATGGGAGGAAGCGCAGAAAGCACATTGGTACGGACATCCTCGACTGGTGACCAAAGGGGTGATGTCCCGGCTTCCCAATTTGGTTCTTCGATAATCATCCATATGAATGAGATGCCTGGCGGGGAAGGGAAGACGGTCGAGATTTTCAATGAAGGGCCTGGGAGGGGTTCGCACAAGTTGCCCCTTTGAAAAAAAACTGATCCCCTGGATGGAATGGAATTTTCCATCGTCCTTCTGTAAAGTAGCCACTAATTCTGAGAAGGTGATCTCCCCTTCTCCACGGACGATGAAATCAACTCTTTGGGTCGAAAGGATTTCTTCGTCCACATAGCTAGGGTGTGGCCCTCCCATCACCACCATGCAACCACCCGCCTTCGCCTTCTTGGCTAATTGGAGGGCCTGGCGATGACGGGTCGTATCTGTGGAGATACCCACCACGTCATATTTTTTAAAATCGATTTCTTCTTTCTTCTTTCGAACAGCTAAGTCTTTGACCACGACCTGATGGCCTTCTTTTTCCACATAAGCCGCGATATAGAGAAGACCGAGAGGTGGGAAGAGAACTCCTGTTGCTTTCAGAGTCCCTAAAGGAGCAGGATTAATTAAAAGGATGTTCACAGGAAAAATCCTTTGATAATTACTAATCGCAAAGCGCATAGCGTAAAAAGATTTGACACTATGCTCTATGCGCCATGCGCTATGCCATTCATTGTTTGGCGATGGCGTTCACAGAGATCGCCCCAGCAGGCCACCACTTGATGATCCACTAGAAGCTCGATCACTTCACATTGATTTTCACATTCACCACATTCAAAGCCCCGTGTGGAACAGGACTTTTGCGGAAGGTCAAATCCTCTAAATTGAGTTTTGGAGAATTTGGCTTTCTTCACCAACTTGGCAGCACCGATAGCACCCATGACATCAAAATGTTTCGGGATGATGAGCGAAACCTCCAGTTCCCTTTCGAGCGCCTTTTGGATACCACGATTCGCCGCCACGCCTCCTTGGAAGACAATGGGAGAAAGGATTTCTTTTCCCCGGCAGACATTATTCAGATAATTCTTCACCAGGGAGTCACAGAGGCCTGCCACGATATCCTCAACAGAATGTCCTATCTGTTGTTTATGAATCATATCTGTCTCGGCAAAGACCGTGCATCGTCCCGCGATCCGGACAGGGTGATTGGCCTTGAGAGCGAGATCCCCAAAGGCTTCGATGGAGATCCCAAGCCGGGCGGCTTGTTGATCTAAAAAAGATCCTGTGCCTGCTGCGCAGACGGTATTCATGGCAAAGTCGACGACAACGCCATTTCTCAGCACGATGACCTTGGAATCCTGGCCACCGATTTCGATGATGGTCTTTGCCTCAGGGAGAAAATCGATCACCGCAATGGCATGGGCGGTAATCTCATTTTTGATGAGATCGCCCCCTACCAAATAAGCAGCTAAATGTCTGGCACTGCCGGTCGTGGCAACTCCGTCAATGGGAACGGTTTCCCCCAGTTGAGTCAGGATTTCCTCCATCCCTTGCTGGATGGCTTCAATGGGCCGACCACTGTTCCGGATATAGGACTTGGCCAAAACCTGGTCGCTCTCGCTCATCACCACTAACTTGGTGGTGATGGAGCCGACATCAATGCCTAAATAATTTGCCATAACGTAAAACCCTAAAGTTCAAAGTTCAAAATCCAAATGTCAAATCAAGCCCAAATTGCAAATGTCAAAAATAAATCAAAATTTTTGAAATTTAAGATTTGTCATTAATTTGAACTTTGAGCTTTGACATTTGAAATTCCTTTCCTCTGTTCCATCACATCCTGGAACGCCTCCAACCGAGTCGTCAGCCCTTCCCTTCCTGTATGTTCATCAAAGGAGAGAACGAGAAGGGGGATGGATGAACCTCCCCGAACTTTCAATCTTCTTTTAATGAATTCTTGAAGGAGGGCATCAATGCCACATTTAAAGGAAGTGAGGAAGACCACCCCATCTACCCCACCGGATAGAAAGTGAAACAGAGACCCCACAATCTCTCTTCCAGATGACCAGTAAATCTCTTTGGAAAGGTCAGAAACTTCTCGATCGATCTCTTTTCCAGAGAGGAAATCAGAGGGGATGATCTCCATTCCCAAACTTTTCGCCAGGGCGAGGAGATCTTTATTGATGTCGATGTCGAAGAGATTATAAGGATGGCCGATGAAGGCGACACGCAACGGAGCCTTTCTCCCTGCGGGCGGCGTTGCAATATCCATTTCAAAGAGTTGCCCTGTGGGAAGTCGGTTGATTCGATCGATCCACTCTTTTTGGAATTTAGAGAAAGAGTGTTCAGCCTCTTGAAAGGCGTTTTTGCTTTCTTGTCTTGTTGCCCCTATCTTTTCTCCAATCTTTAGAAAAGATTGGAGAAGGGAACTTCCTCCTTTTCGAAGATCGATGGTCTCATCAATGATGGAGGCCTTTCGTTCCGTGGCAAGACGCACGATATCCGGAGCCCCCCGAAACTTAGGACACATGATGTAAGTTCGATGAATGCTGACTAATCGAGGGATGAAAAGATGGTCTACCCTCTCTTTCAATTGCATGGCATGGGTGACCAGAAGTTTCATCGGAAGGCAACTGTCTTCGAAAAAAACGATCTTCTCCTTCTGTCTTATCCTGTCGGAAACCACCACCCTCCAACCCAATTTTTCAAAGAAGGTACGCCAGAAGGGAAAATAACGATAAAACATCAGGGCTCTGGGAATGCCTAAGCGGCCCTTCTCTTCCATTCCAACATCTCCACAAAGGCCTCAAGGAGTGTCTGAATGCGGCCTTCGATTTCCTGCTCGTCTAAAATGAGAGTGAGGATGGGGATGTCCCAATCCTTCCCAACCTTTGTTAGAATCCCAGAAGCTGTGGTCTCCGGCATGCAGGCAAACGGCATGAGATGGACGACCCCATCATATCCTTCTTTGGATCTCAGGATGGCCTCGCCGATGGAGACATTACATTCTGCACCCACATCGTAACCCAGATAAGCCTTTGAAGCCTCGAAGAAACGAACCCGTTCTGAGGCTCGATCAGCCTTATTTTTTCGAAGACTCCTTAGGATATGAGTGGAAAACCATGAAGTGCGTGTCACTTCCACACCCAACTCTCCCAATTTTTGTTCCACTCCTCGATTGATGTGAGGGTCCATCACCGTGTAGAGTTCACCCACCATCGCCACTTTAAATGGAATGCGGGAACGATCTTGCTCCATTTCCTGAAGAAAGGTTTTTCCTTTTCGAGCCGCTTCCTCAAGGATTTTCGGAGTCTTGGCCTCATCCACCCAGGAGAGGGCTTTCTTCAATCGCTTCTGGGTCTCCCCTTTTTTGATTTCCATCGGCCTGACGTTCATGGCCAATCGTTCCAAGGTCTCGCAGGCCATCATCTTCTTCCACCCCATCCAGAGTCCATAGGGAAAGAGGAGGATATTTCTCGCGCTTAATTCTTTTCTTAACTCCTTGGTCTCTTCATGATTCTTCCAGACGGCCTGCCAGGTCAATCGGGGCGGAATGGTCAACCATCGATAATGAAGACCCATATCTTCCAGGATCACTTTCTGAACAAGGTCATAAAGTCCCAAACGACAGGGAGGACCACTGCCTACCATCACAATGGTGTCCGCTCCCATCTGAAGGGCTTCGATGAAATTTCCCAAGATGACTTTAAAGGGGAGGCAGATACTCTCATTGGAGTGGAGGACACCCAGGGTCAGGGTTTTTCGGCTGGTTTCAGGAGGAACAATATAAGGAATGCCGGCGGTTTCTGCGATAGCCTTGCAGAAGATGTGCATAGAGCCCAGATGGGGAAAAGTTACCTTCATCCATGTCTACCCACTACCTTTTTCCCTGCTGAAAGGGGCTCGCGACTTCGACTTTCGGTCCTCTCCTTCCAGGTAACTTCTGCAATCTCTCCATAGGCTTTTGAATAGGCATCAATGGCCGGAGACAGTCCTGTAAAGAATTCCTCCGCCCCCTCGTGGGTAAAGTACCGGGCAAATTTCAGGGCGATCTCTTTTCCCTGCTCAGGATGATCAATCAGGGGGCAGTTCCGGAAATAGTTCTCCGAGAAGGGTTGCCTGGAACGGATTTCCCGAAAGAGGGGCGAATTAAGGGCCTCCGCGAGAGACTTTTCTTTGATATTGTCAGAGGCGAAATGGCAGAAGACGCAAGGCTCCACATCTCCACGGGCATTGACATGAAAGTATTTCCTCCCCCCTGCAATGCATCCCTGAGTGAGACATCCATCATTCCAGAAGTCGACAAAGAGCATAGGTTTGGTGGCCCGAAAATAGGCGAGCCGTTCCCTCATCCGGTTCCTCTGCTCAGGAGTTGCCATGAGGGAAAGATCGGGCTTTCTACCGATGGGGATGTAGTGGAAGTTCCAGAGGAGGATACATCCCTTTTCAATCAGAAAATCAACGAATTCATCGCTGGTGAGGATATCGGTGTTTTTAGAGGTCTGGGTGGTCGAGATCGCGAAGAAGATTCCTGCCCCTTTCAACCAGTCCATCACCTTTGCGATGTGATCGAACTGGCCCTTTCCCCTTCTCCCGTCTGTCTCTTCCCGGAACCCTTCGAGGCTGATCGAGGGAATGACATTTCCAAGCTCAATAAACCGTTCCACCATCCCCTCATCAATCAAGGAGCCATTAGTATAAATCTGGAAAATGGTATCCGGGTGCTTCTCGAAGAGGTCAAAGAGGTCTTTTCTCAGGAAGGGTTCTCCACCTGTCATCAGCACCAGATGGATGCCCATCTCCTTGCACTCCCCTACCACACGATCGATCACTTCGAAAGGAAGGTCCTCCTGGGGATAGCTCCCCGAGTAGCAACCATAGCAGTTGAGATTGCATCGCATGGTCGGGCTGAGGATCATGGCGTTCGGCGGGTAGAATCCCCTTTCCGCCTCAAAGGCCTTTCTCCGGTTGGTGCCCATCAGGAGCTGGTTGACGATGAAGTTTGAAATGATCTTTTCCCGGTGATGCGGGTTCGTTTCCCTCAGGACTCTCCTCGCAATGGCCAGACCCGGATGATCGGTCTGGAAGAGAGTACGGATCCATTGAATTTTCTCTCGATAGGATTCCTTTTGAGGGATCTTCTCTGCGAGATAGGTCAGACGGATCAAATTCTCCTCGGATGCATTGGTCAGAAGGGAGAGTGAACTCGCTGCAAATTTTTCTATAGAATATCGCTTAGCTCGCTGGTAAAAGTCCATACTGTTCCTCACCAAAACAGACTTCGAAGAAAGATTTTACAAACCAACCAGGTGTCGGCCACTGGCCTGAAATGGCTGGAACCAGTTCCATCGACCTTTTGCGTGTTGATAGGAACAGATAACACACTGAACCCTTTTTTGCAAGCCTTAATCAGGAGTTCCAGCTCAGTCTCAAACCGAGACGTGGAGAAGTCGACTTCCTTTAATACTTTTGTCCGAATCAGTCGAAAACCGGATTGGCTATCCGTAATGTCCGAATGGCAAAGCCGTGCGACCGCCTTCACCCCCAAACGATTCCAGAAGCGACGGAGGAAGGTCATCTTCCCAAATTCTGCGGCGCGAGAGGCGATGAGGATATCGGGTTTGACGATTTGAAAAATCTTAAGAAGAGATGGAATTTCTGAAGGATCATGTTGACCATCGGCATCGAGAGTGATGACGACCTGATAGCCCTTTTGGAGGATGTATTGGAACCCTGTCTGGAGGGCAGCACCCTTCCCAAGATTAAGGGAATGTTCCAAGAGTTGAGCTCCATTTTCTGAAGCCACTCTCTTCGTCTCATCTGAAGATCCGTCATTGACGACAAGGGTATCAATTTTGAAAGGTTGAATCTTTTTTAAGACAAAACCAAGAGTCTCTTGAGCGTTATAAGCAGGAATAAGGATACAAATCTTGTCGAAGCACTGCATAGAATTAACTTATCATCTCCGTTCTGATAATCATCGCAATATTTTGACCCACAAAGCACCAAATACCAAACACCAAACTCCAAATAAATCTCAATGACCGAAATTTCAAATTCGAAACAAAATCATTTTGGTCATTGGGTTTTGGTGATTGGGATTTATTTGTAATTTGAAATTTGGAAATTGGAATTTTGAGTCCCACGTTCCTCAGATTTACATCTCCTTTTGGCAGTTCAAGAGTTGATATGTTGAGCGTTTCATCGCCTCTCTAAAAATCGTTTCATCTCTGGATCATAAAGGAAGGTAAAAAAGGTTGCAACCGATCCCAATAGTGCAAGGGGATCATCTTTTGAAATTATATCATAAGAGGTGTTGGGGTCAAAGAAATGGAAGAAGGAGGGATGGAGATGAAAACGATTGGGATTATTAAGAAAATGGAGAATGTCACCTAAAAGAAGCCAACGACAGCGCTTCCCCACGTTATAGCGAAGAATGGGTTCGAAACTTTCCCCCCTGGCCATTCTTAGAATGAGATAGGGAAAATCAACTCCAGAGACAATGGCTAGTTGCAATGAACCCCAGAAACGGGGGTTGATTTCCATCAGTTTCGGAATCCCATCCCTTGGGTCCACTTTAAATTCAACCATGCCCACACCGGCCCAATTTAATGATTTAAAGAGGGAGAGGCCCAACTCCATGATCTGAGGATGTTCAACCCCTTCCCGCAATGTGCTGGGACCTCCTTGAACTGGATACATCCTCAACTTTTTGTGGACAAAGGCTGCCTTAATGTTTGAAGCCTCGTCAAAAAGAGCAGAAAGCCCAAAGGTTCCCCCTCCATCAGGAATCCATTCCTGAATTAATGGAAAAGGGTATCGTTCGTGGACGCTTTGATAAGAGGGAATAAGATCCTCCTTTTTTTTCACATAGATAATGCCAAAGGATCCAGAACTGATTCTGGGTTTGATGACCGCTGGGATAGGAATTTCCCCCACTCTTCCCTCCGCCATGAGTGAGGAGGGAGAAAGGGAGGGGGAGATCTGAAATGTTTTTGGCGTTGGAATTCCATGGGTCTCTGCAAACTCCATAAGGTTTCTTTTATCTCGAACGAATTCAATCTTTTTCAAACCAGGACTGAGGAGGTAAGTATATGGAGAGATTTCAGAATGATAGTTTGCCAGTAAAAGCAGGGTCTCTTCTTCCATCGGGAAGAGGCAATCATAGTGATTTTCTTTAATCTCTTTTAGAAGAAATTCGATAAATTGATCTGGGGATCGCCGTGGTGAAGGATAGACGAGACGCCTGGTGCAATATTTCGAAAAGAAGGAGGTATTCAGGAATGTCCGTTCTCCAACCGTGACGTGAATCCCTTTGCGACCAAGAGATCGAACCACAGCTAATGTTTTTCTAAAGTGCCCATCCGTGACCAGAACGCTCGTCATGGTTAATAAAAGGGTTCCAGGATTCCAGGGTCCATGGGTTCTAGGTTTTATTACCCAGGGTTTTCACTAGAACCCTTGACCACTCGACCCCTTGAATCCTTTCTATATTTAAATTAGGCCTTCATCAGCAAGGCTTCGATAACTCTCCCCTGCCAAGATGATATGATCATAAACCTTGATCCCGAGAAGTCGACCCGCCTCTACTAATTGTTTGGTGATGCGGAGATCTTCTTCACTTGGGCTCGGATTTCCACTCGGGTGATTGTGGATTAAAATAACCCCTGCCGCAGGTTCTAACAAAGCCTCGCGAAAGACATCTCTGGGATGGACAATGCTCGCCTCGAGTGTCCCTTCAGAGATTGTCACTTCCTTAATCAAACGATTTGCTCGGTTGAGAAGAAGGACTTTGAAGACCTCTTTCCTTAGATCTCTCATCAAAGGGAGATAGTGGTTTGCCACATCTGAGGATCGCTTGAAAGATGCCTTGGTAATATTCTTCTGAGATTGAATCCTTCTCACCAGCTCAAAGGCGGCAGAGAGGGTGGCCGCTTTGGCAGATCCAATGCCCTTCACCTTCATCAACTCCGAAGGGGAACGAGAGAAGAGCTTCTGAAGAGATTCGTATTGATCTAAGAGCTCCCTTGCCAAATCAATGGCCGTCTTCTTTTTTATCCCCTTTCCAAGTAAAATGCCTAAAAGCTCTGCTTCGGTGAGGAGTTGAGGACCATGTTGAAGAAGCCGCTCTCTGGGTCTTTCCTCCTTGGGCCATCGAGTAATTTTGTAAGAGGATTCAGCCATGATTGATTAAGTGGAAGCAGGGGATTCTACCTTATTCCCATCACCTTCAGAAGGAACCGGCGTAGGCTTTTTCCCGAAAACTTTAGAAAGCAGGATGCTCAACTCATAGAGCCCCATCAGAGGAAGGGCCATGAGCACTTGAGAGATAAGATCAGGAGATGGGGTAACAGCCGCCGCAAAGATGAAAATGAGGAGAATGGCGTATTTTCTCTGCCGGGCCAACATCTTTGCATCAATGATTCCGATCCTCGCTAGAAGGACTAACACCACAGGAAATTCGAAAACCAGACCGAAAGCCAGTAAAAACTTGATGCTAAAAGATAGGTATTCTTTCATGCTCGGCATGGGTTTGATGACGTCAGTGGCGTAACCTAAAAGAAACCTAAATCCGACGGGAATGGCAACAAAATATCCAAAGAGAACCCCTAAAGCAAAAAAGAACGAACCACCGAGGACAAAAGGAACCACATATTTTTTCTCTTTTTGATATAGACCCGGGGCGACAAAGGCCCAGATTTGGTAGAGGATGAAGGGGGAGGTCAAGATAATCCCTGCGATGAACGCTACCTTCATATAAGTAAAAAAGGCTTCTGCTACGCTGATGAATATTAATGATCCCCCTTTGGGCATCACTTTCATGAGAGGTGCGGCAAGGATGTTGAAGATAGAATCAGCGAAGGTATAACAGAGAGCGAAACCTACCCCAATTGCGATAAATGAGAGAATGAGTCGCTTCCTCAGTTCTTGGAGGTGAGAGGTTAGAGGAAGCTTCTTCTCATCCATGGGAAGGAATCCCTTCTTTTGCCCCTTTGGGTTCCTCCTTCTTTTCCTTTTCGGTCTTTTCTTCTTCCGTGGGGGTTGAAACCGCTTCGTGGGCCGGGGGCTCTGCAAGGACAGAAGCTTCACTCTCTGCCACTCTCTCGGTGGTGGCCTCTGAAGAAGGGGAGGTCTCTTCTGCAGCCTCCGATACACTTTCAGTCAGATCAGTAAGGAACTTCTCTCTCTCTTCGGTGAAGGTGCTTTTCAGTTCCTCAAGATCTTTTGTCTCAGCCACAAAACTTTCCTTCACCTCTTCGGTCGCCTTTTTAAACTCCCTCATTGCCCTCCCAAAAGCCTTGGCCAGCTCTGGAAGTTTATTAGGACCGAAGACGATCAAGGCAATAGCCACGATGATCAACAACTCCGGAAGTCCGATATTGAACATAAATCCTCCTGTAAAGTTTTATATCATAATTTTTCTCTTTATTGCAATGGGGGACAGACCTTTTGACTTGTGTGAAATCTGAAGAGGTCACTTAAATGTCCTTGTCGTTTCATCATATAGTCCTTATAATAATTTTTAAAGGATAAACCATGGAACTTGAATTTCCAAAAACCTTGGTCCTTTACATTGTTGGAGTCTTGAATCCTAAAACAGAGTCGCACCCTACCCTGATAGAGAGGGAATTGAGTTTTGAAAGGTTGCATGATATAAATTGGTAACCCAAAAAACTGGAGAAACCAACGATGACTGTCATCCACATCAATGTCCCCTATTCCATGCTTCTTCATCGTATCGATTTTGCGATCGAGAACCGAATCCATCCTGAAATCTATTTCAGTGCAGAGGATTTGGATGCCTGCCACGAAAAGGATGTTCAACATTTGTCTAAGAGGCTCCGAGAAAACCAATTGGAAATTACCCTCCATGGTCCATTCATGGATTTAAGTCCTGGGGGAGTGGATCGAAGGATTAAAGAGGTGACCTTTGACCGATTCTTGAAGACGATCGAATTGGCACAATTCTTCAGACCCAAGATGATCGTCTTTCATCCAGGGTACGAGAGATGGAAATTTGATGGAGATGTCAAGCTTTGGCTCGAGAGCAGTCTTCAAACCTGGAGGCCTTTGGTCAAGGAGGCAGAGGAGATGGGGCTGACCCTTGCGGTTGAAAATGTTTTTGAAGAGTCTCCCGACTCTATCAAAAATCTTTTAGAGGAAATCCATTCACCCCATTTTCGATTCTGTTTCGACACGGGCCACCATCACGTCTTCAGCAAGACCCCTCTCCCCATTTGGATAGAAACATTGGGAGGATTTCTGAGTGAGGTCCATCTCCACGATAATCACAAAGAGATGGATGAACATCTCCCTGTGGGGGAAGGAGGATTCGATTTTAATCAATTCTTTATTCTTCTTTCACAACTGGAACTGAACCCCCTTTACACCATCGAACCCCATGAAGAAGCCCATCTCTGGAGGGGATTGGAGGCCGTAAAGAAATACATTTAAGATTTCAGACTGTAGATTGCAAATTGAAAAATCTGAAATCTCAAATTTTGGGAGGAGATTGTGCCGCACCGCGTTGAGATTGGATTGAAGAAAGGGATTCGAGATCCCTTGGGTGAAAAAGTCAGTAGAAGAGTTCAAAATGACCTCGGTTTGCCTGTGAAATCGGTCAGAACTATCTCTGTCTTCACGCTCGATATGAAACTTACAAAAGAAGAACTGGAGAGGGTCGCTACGGGCCCCCTCGTCGATCCGATCATACAAGAATATCGGATCGATCAACCTCTGGCCCAAGATTTCGACTGGTTGGCTGAGGTGGGATTCAAGCCCGGTGTCACGGATAATGTAGGAAAAACAGCCAAAGAAGCGATTGAATGGAGGCTCGGAAGAAAATTAAAGGAAGAAGAAAAAGTTTACACTTCCACCCAATATCTCTTTTGGGGACATCTGAAACAAGAAGATGTGGAAAGAATATGTACCGACCTTTTGGGAAATTCTCTTATTCAGAGATTTGAAGTCTGGAAAGCTGATGAATGGGTTGGAAAAGTTGAACCCAAGGTTCCAAAAGTAAGAGGAGATGAAGAGGGAAGAGTCGAAGAAATCGATTTGGAGGTCACGGATCAAGCCCTTCTTCAGTTGAGCCAAGAGCGGCTTCTCGCTCTCGATCTCAGAGAGATGAAGACCATTCAAAATTATTTAAAAAACACCAACGTTATTGAGGGCCGTAAGAAATTGGGTTTGGGGAAGAGGGTTACGGATGTTGAATTGGAGGCGATTGCTCAGACCTGGTCTGAGCATTGCAAACATAAGATCTTTAATGCCCAAATTGATTATCTGGATGAACCAAGAGACCAAAAGCTAATTGACAGCCTTTTTAAGACCTATATCAAGAAAACCACCGAAGAAATTCGAACCATCCTTAGAAATGAAGACTTTTGTGTTTCGGTTTTTGATGACAATGCAGGGGTTATTCGATTCAATGAAAATTATCATTTAGTCTTCAAAGTAGAGACACACAATACCCCTTCTGCCTTGGATCCGTATGGAGGAGCACTCACTGGAATTGTTGGAGTGAATCGCGATCCCTTGGGAACAGGAAAAGGCGCAAAACTGATCTTTAACGTGGACGTCTTCTGCTTTGCCTCTCCTTTTTACTCCAAACCCCTTCCCTCGCGTCTCTTTCATCCAAAACGGATCTATGATGGAGTGAGGGAAGGTGTGGAGCATGGAGGAAACAAAAGTGGAATCCCCACTATTAATGGAGGAGTGGTCTTTGATGACCGGTACCTCGGAAAACCTTTGGTCTATTGCGGAACAGCCGGAATCATGCCCAGGGAGATATTGGGCGAACCCTCCCATTCGAAAAAGGCAGAACCCGACGACTTCATTGTGATGACCGGAGGTCGAATCGGCAAGGATGGAATTCACGGTGCGACCTTTTCCTCGGAAGAGCTCCGCGAAGATTCTCCGGTCACAGCCGTTCAAATTGGCGACCCTATCACTCAGAAGAAGATGACCGATTTTCTGCTTCTGGCTCGAGACCAGGGGCTTTATAAATCAATCACGGATAATGGGGCGGGTGGTCTCTCCTCTTCCGTGGGCGAAATGGCAAGAGAGATCGGTTGTGAGCTTCATCTCGATCAAGCTCCCCTCAAGTATCATGGCCTTCATCCCTGGGAGATCCTTCTCTCAGAGGCCCAAGAAAGAATGACACTGGCCGTCTCGCCCTCGAAGATCGATGCCTTTCTTCAATTAGCTAAAAAGATGGATGTGGAAGCAACGGCCTTGGGCACCTTTACCCATACGAAAAAATTTAATGTGCTCTATCAGGGGAAAACAGTGGCCTATCTGGATATGGATTTTCTCCATTCCGGCCTCCCCAAGATGGAACTTCGGGCGAAATGGAAGAGGCCCGTTCATGAAGAACCAAGTTTTCCAGAGCCCAAGGATTTGATCTCCACCCTGAAGGAGATGCTCTCTCGTCTCAATATCTGCAGTAAAGAATCGATGATCCGACAATACGACCATGAGGTTCAGGGAGGCAGCGTGATCAAACCCCTAGTGGGTCGCTTCAATGACGGGCCGAGTGATGCAGGGGTATGGAGACCGATTCTCAACTCCTTCGAAGGAATCGTTGTCTCCAATGGAATTTGCCCCCGATACAGTGACATTGACACTTATCACATGGTGGCCTGCGCCATGGATGAAGCGATCCGAAATAATGTCGCGGTCGGTGGAAACCCTGATCGGATTGCCGGGTTGGATAACTTCTGCTGGCCGGATCCGGTCCAATCCGAGAAGACACCCGATGGAGAGTATAAACTTGCCCAGCTCGTCCGTGCCAACCAAGCACTCTATGATTATTGTAAAGCCTTTGGTGTCCCACTTATCTCAGGTAAAGACAGTATGAAAAACGATACCCTCATCGGTGGGACGAAAATCTCCATTCCTCCCACGGTTCTTATCTCAGCATTGGGCAAAATGGATGATGTGAGGAAAGCGATCACCATGGATGCCAAAAGAGCCGGCGACCTGGTCTATATCCTAGGGAAGACACTTGAAGAGTTAGGAGGATCGGAGTATTATGCCTCGAAAAGTTTCATAGGAAATCGGGTCCCCAGGGTTGATGCGGAGAAAGCCCGATCTCTTTATAGAAAATTATACGAAGCGATACAGAGAGGATTGATTCGATCCTGTCATGACTGTTCGGATGGAGGGTTAGGGGTGGCTCTGGCAGAGACCGCATTCGCAGGCGGCTTAGGAATGGAAATTAATCTCAAGAACGTCCCTTATTCTGGATTGAATCGAAACGACCTCCTCCTCTTCTCTGAATCCCAGAGCCGTTTTGTGGTGACCCTGGATCCATCAAAGAAGAAAGCCTTTGAAGCACTTCTCGGCGATGCCATTTATGGAGAGATCGGCGTGGTTTCAGATGATGAAATCTTCCGGATCATTGGTCTTCATGGAAAGACGATCATTGAGGCCAATATTTATGATCTCAAAGAGGCCTGGCAAAAACCATTAAGATTCTGAAATCCAAAAATCAAAATCTAAAATGAATTTAAAAATTTTACGAAGTTTTAAAGTTTGACATTTGGATTTTAGATTCCATAATTTTGGGATTTATTTGAAGTTTGGGTTTTGAGGTTCGGATTTCCAATTGAAGAGGAAGGAGGTCCTTATGAAACGCCTACCCATCTTATTATTCGTTCTTATCATAGCGAATGGTCTTATCGTAATGACGGGATCAATGGTTTCAGCGCAGCAGACAAAACCAACTTTCAAATATGAAGACCCGATGGGTGTGGTGAAGATCAAACCCGGCGAACCTGTTCACATTGCTTGCTGGTTTGTTGTTGCAGGTCCGGACGCCTCGTTGGGAACAGATACCAAACGGGGTGTGGAAATTGCCATTGATGACAAGGGCGGCAAAATTCTTGGGTTCCCTATTAAAATAACCGTTCAGGACACAGGTTGTAACGCCGAAGGCGGCCTGGCGGCTGCCACCAAACTTGCTGCCGACCCGACGATTGTAGCGGCAATCGGCTCGAGCTGTTCAAGCGAGGCCCGGCCTGGAGTACCGATCCTCTGGAAAGCTGGTATAGCAACGGTTTCACCATCGGCTACCGCGCCGGATTTGACAGACCCGAAGCGTGGGCCCGAATATGACGGTTATCTCCGTACTGCTCATAACGATAAAGTTCAAGGCGCCGTGACAGCCGAGTTCGCCTTTAAGGTATTAAAGGTTAAAAGGGCAGCGACCATTCACGATGGAAGCATTTATGCCGAAAAACTACAGGCTATTTTTGCAGATACCTTTAAAAAACTGGGTGGGACCATCACTTCTCAAGAAGCGGTTGCCCCTACGGATACAGATATGCGGCCCGTTCTCACAAAGATCGCCACAGGCAAACCTGAATTTATCTATTACCCCGTCTTTATCGCAGCAGGCGGTCACATCACGCGACAGGTGAAGGAGGTAAAGGGATTGGAGAAGGTTGCCATGATGGGCGCTGATGGTATTTTCTCAACCGATTTTTATAAGGCAGCAGGGGAGACTGCTGTTGGCATGTATCATTCCAGTCCTGACAAATCCGCTTTTGCCGCCGGCTATAAGACCTTCTTGGAGAAGCATCAAAAGAAATATGGCGAAAAACCAATCGCACCCTTCCATGC
Source organism: Thermodesulfobacteriota bacterium (assembly GCA_049513055.1). Classification (GTDB taxonomy): domain Bacteria; phylum Desulfobacterota; class BSN033; order BSN033; family UBA1163; genus UBA1163. The sequence goes on along the minus strand of JBEKWN010000033.1, from coordinate 4,822 downwards.
CCACGCCTATGATGCGGCAATGATGATCTTTGCTGCCATCGAAAAGGTGGCCCAAAAAGCTCCAGACGGGACCCTCTGCATTGGCCGAAAGGCTTTAAGGGATGCCCTTTACGCCACGAAGAATTTCAAAGGCTTAACTGGAAATCTTACCTGCGACAAATATGGCGACTGTGCAGACCCGAGGATCGCCATCTATAAGACGAGCGCTGATAATGTCAAGAACTTGGTGATGCCTGACAAACCATTCTGGACGCCTTATTCAGCTCCAGCCGGACAAACACCACCCAAGAAGTAACTCGGTATTCTAAAAAAATCGAGTTACTTATAAATAGAAACAATGGACCAGAGATAAAAATTGTTCCTGGCTCATCTTCAATTTAGAACTTGTACCCATGAACTCAATCTGCTCTTGACCGCTTCATAAAAGCAAGGGCGAAATTCGATTGGCTAAACGATCCCAAAGGATTGAAATCCTTATGTTGAAACGTTGGAGAGAAAGGATGACTCCTACCGATGTCGTCATGTGGGTCATCGGAGGGGCCATTTTGGCGTTAATGATCTGGGGTTCTGCCGCCACATTAACCGAAGGCCGATACACCTCTCACCACTGGTTTGATTTCATCATCTTCGGTCTGGCTCAAGGAAGCATCTATGCCCTCATCGCTATGGGTTATACCATGGTCTATGGAATTCTTCGGATGATCAATTTTGCTCATAGCGAAGTTTTTATGAGCGGTCCTTACACTGCCTACTTTGTCGCAGCTGCCTTTTATTCATCCGGTTTTCTGGATAGTCAGCCGATTATTAGCTTAATCATCATCTTCATTGTCTCCATGGCGACCTCAACCCTGATCGCTGTTCTATTAGAGCGGATTGCTTATCGCCCCTTACGAACTGCGCCACGCCTGGTTCCCCTCATCACTTCCATCGGAGCCTCCTTCTTTCTGCAATATACTTTTCGAGGACTCTATGGTTCTGGTTTCCAGGCCTATCCAGTGGTGAAGATCCTCGAAGGTGAATGGATGCTCGGAGAATTCCGGATTCTAAAGTTTCAAGCGGTGGTGATTGTGGCTGCCGCCCTGTTGATGGCTGCTCTCTACTCCTTCGTCCAACGCACCCGCATTGGCAAAGCGATCCGCGCCGTCTCTGAAGATAAGGAAATCTCTTCGTTGATGGGGATTGACATTGACAGGATGATTGTCACCACATTCGTCATCGGTGGAATGGCCGCTGGAGCAGCGGGTGTCCTGTATGCGGTGATGTTCAAGCAGGTTCACTTTTCCATGGGTTTTATTCCAGGGATTAAGGCCTTTACCGCAGCGGTATTGGGCGGCATCGGGAATATTCCAGGAGCCATGTTGGGTGGAATTTTTCTCGGCCTTGTTGAATCGGTAGGACCCAGCCTTGTCCTGGACGGTCTGGGAATTGTAGCGCCCTACCAACTGAAAGATGCCATAGCTTTTATCATGCTCGTCCTCGTGCTGATCTTTCGCCCCACAGGCATTTTGGGAGAGCGTTTGGCTGGAAAGAAAGCTTAAACAGTCAGTGAGTCGTATAGTCATATAGTCTGGTAGTAATGAACCCAAAATAAAATATCTAACGACCATGAGACTATAAGGCACCAAGACCAGAGGACTACAGGACTATGAGACAATCTGTCTGGCAACAGGGATTGAAAATCGGACTGATTGGCGGCATCGTCGAAGTACTCCTTGCACTCGTCGGAATGATTGAGGCTTTCAGCCAACGCGATATTATCAGCCACATCATCTCAATGGGCCACACCCTGTTGCTTCTGGTCGTCCTGTTTATGGCCTATCTGGCAGCAAAACGGACACCCAGGACTGAGCCGTTATGGATTCTAATAAGTAGCTTTATATCGGGGTTGATAGTAGGAAGCGTCCTCGCTCTACTGGTCATTGTGGGAGGTCTGATAAATTTACGGAAAGTCTTTATCAATGCTTCTCCTCTCCTCTATAAATTACTCACTTTTGATCAGGGAATAAAGGCAGGCATTCCTCTGCTCCTCGGTGGTGGTGCCCTAAGTGGTCTTCTCGCAGGCCTTCTCTATCTCGGACCAAGCCTCCTCCGTCGGGTGTTGATCGTCTCGCTAGGCAGCGTTGTTGGGGCGGGTGTTCTACAGGATTTGCTGCGTCCCACCTTCGCCCTCTGGGGACCCCTTGCCGTCATGAACGAGTGGCTCTTCACCGCCAACGGACTTACATTCCATGGCGCCATAGGATTGTTTGTTTCGATTGCCGCTTTGTTCTACTTTTGGGCTCAAAAAGGGAATGCAATTCGAACTGACTTGAAACGTCTGTCTCCTACCAGTCAACGAGCGCTGAGGATAACGAGCCTCCTTCTTCTCATCATGATCTTGCTCGCTCTGCCACAGATTCTTGGCCTCTTCCTCAGCGAAGTGCTCACCATTGTGGGCTTATATGTTCTCTTAGGCTTAGGGCTTAATATCGTGGTTGGATTTGCCGGCCTCTTGGATCTTGGTTATGTAGCCTTCTTCGCCATCGGTGCCTATACCGTTGCTGTATTAACCTCACCCGAGTTGGGTTTCTTTAGTCTATCATTTTGGGGAGCACTGCCCTTCGCGGTCTTCATGGGAGTCCTATCGGGTGTTCTTCTGGGCATCCCTGTTCTCAAGATGCGTGGCGATTATCTTGCTATTGCCACCCTTGGCTTCGGTGAGATTATCCGCATTCTTGTCCTCTCCGATTTTTTACGACCATGGTTGGGTGGAGCACAGGGTATCGGTAAAATTCCTAAAGCATCTCTCGGCAGTATTGAATTTGCGACCCCCCAACAGATCTATTATCTTATTCTCGCTGGTTGTCTGCTTGTTGGCTTTATCTCGTGGCGGCTAAGAGATTCTCGGCTGGGACGCGCCTGGATGGCAGTGCGTGAGGATGAAGACGTGGCCCAGGCGATGGGAATCAATCTTGTCTCTACAAAGTTACTGGCCTTCGCCACCGGAGCTGCCTTCTCTGCTTTGAGCGGAGCGATCTTTGCCAGCAAACTTGGCTCGGTCTATCCCCACAGTTTCAACGTGATGATTTCTATCAACATCCTCTGCTTAATTATCGTGGGAGGGATGGGAAGCATTCCAGGCGTGCTCGTGGGAGCGATCGCCCTGGTTGGCCTGCCTGAGTTGCTGCGGGAGTTTGCCGAGTACCGGCTCCTGGTTTATGGTGCTGCTCTCGTAGTCATGATGCTTCTTCGGCCAGAAGGTCTTTGGCCGGAGGCCTTGCGCCGTCGCGAATTACACGGAGGGGAATCTGCTGAAACAGAATCACCATCAGGCTCCGGACCTAATAAGTAGAAAGGCCTTATGACCATTCTTTCTGCAAAAAAAGTTACGAAACGCTTTGGTGGGTTGGTGGCGGTGGGTGACTTGAACATAGAGCTCAAAGAACATAGCATCCACAGTATCATCGGACCCAACGGTGCTGGTAAGACAACCTTCTTCAACTGCATCACCGGCTTTTACCGGCCTGAAGCTGGAGAGATTCTTTTTAAAAACCACTCGCTCGTTGGTTTGTTGCCTGACCGAATCGTCCGATTGGGAATTTCTCGCACCTATCAAAACATTCGTCTCTTCCCGAACCTCACAGCCATGGAAAATATTCTCGTGGGTCTCCATGGCCACTTGAAAGCGGGGTTCTTTGGCATTGTGGTCGGGTTACCTGCTACTCAACAGGAAGAAAAAGAGGCGGCAGAAGAGGCGCGGCGCCTCCTCAAGTTCGTCAACCTGACTGGGAAGGGCGATTTGGGGGCAAAGAATCTTCCTTATGGCGACCAGCGGCGGCTGGAAATCGCTCGAGCTTTGGCTGCTCGTCCCAAACTCTTACTCCTCGACGAACCCACAGCAGGCATGAATCCACGGGAGACGCAGGATATGATGGATTTTATTCAGCACCTTCGTGATGAACTGGGGATCACGATCCTTCTCATCGAGCATCAGATGAAGGTCGTGATGGGTATCTCTGAAACTGTCACCGTATTAGATTATGGAGAAAAAATCGCGGAGGGTCCCCCGGCTGAAATTCAGAAGAACCCAAAGGTCATCGAGGCCTACCTTGGCCGGGGGAGCGCCGCTGAAGTAAGTCAAGCTATGTAATTTTAGATTTCAGATTTTAGATTTAAGATTTTCAATCCGAAATCTTCAATCATAAATCTACAATTGAGTAAACATTATGGCTATGCTCGAAGTCGAAAATGTGCATACCTATTATGGACAAATCCATGCCCTCAAAGATGTCTCTCTAACCGTTGATAAAGGAGAGATTGTCACCCTGATCGGAGCCAATGGGGCGGGCAAGAGCACTTTGCTTAAGACCACCAGCGGTTTGTTGCGGCCACGCCAGGGGTCTATCCGCCTCAATGGGGAAGATCTTACTCACTATCCTCCACACGAAATCGTGGCGAAAGGGGTGGTGCAAGTTCCTGAGGGGCGCCGCGTCTTTGGTCGACTAACGGTTACAGAAAATCTGGAAATGGGTGCCTTTGCTTGTACCGATCAACGGCTCATCAACGAAAACCTGGAGCGAGTCTTTACACTCTTTCCAAGGCTGAAGGAACGCCGCAAACAGGTGTCGGGTACGCTCAGTGGTGGAGAGCAACAGATGCTGGCGATGGGTCGAGCCCTGATGGCTAATCCGCGTGTTCTTTTAATGGATGAACCTTCAATGGGTTTGGCACCGGTACTGGTTGACAGTATCTTTGAAACCATCCGACAGCTCCACGCAGATGGCACAACCATCCTCCTGGTTGAACAGAACGCCCGCATGGCCCTTCAAGTGGCCAGCCGAGG
>JBEKWN010000032.1:0-42665 GCA_049513055.1 Thermodesulfobacteriota bacterium | reverse complement strand
TCAAATAAGTCCACATAATGCTATGGCCCATTTTTACCTCGGATTGGCTTTTGCAAGATTATCCCGTAGCAATGAAGCGATTGAAGCATACAAGCAAGCGATTCGAAACGAACCAGATGATTCTGGTTTCTATTATAACCTCGGAGTTTCGTACATTAGATTAGGTAATCATAACGAAGCCATCGAAGCATTCAAACGAGCCCTTCGGATTAAACCAGACGATGCTGAGGTTCTCCTCAACCTTGGATTTTCCTATGGTGAGATAGGCCTTCATAAAGAAGCCATCAAAGCATACAAGGAGGCCATTCGAATCAAACCAAATTTCGCCGAGGCCCACTATAACCTCGGGGAGGCCTATTTAAAAGCGAAGGAAAAAAGAATTTCTATTGAACAATATAAGATACTCAAAAACCTTGATTCAGAATTAGCCAACAAATTATTTAACTTAATTTATAAATAGCAAAAAACTCAACACTTGCCATTGGATAACTTATGGATAATCCCAAACTCCTCATTGTAGAAGACGACGAAGAACTCCGCACCCAGATGAAGTGGGCTCTCGTCCGGGACTACGAGGTGTTCTTAGCCAATGACCGGCCGAACGCCCTGGAAATTCTCAGAAGTGAAAGGCCTGCTGTTGTGACATTGGACCTCGGTCTGCCTCCCCATCCTGAAGGGGTGGAAGAAGGCTTTCTTGCGCTCGCTGATATGCTCGAGCAGGATAGTCTCGCCAAAGTCATTATTATCACAGGGCAGGGGGAGAAGGATAATGCCCTCAAGGCGATTGGGCAGGGGGCATACGACTTTTTCTGCAAACCCATTCAGATAGATGAACTCAAAGTCGTCTTGAGTCGGGCTTTTCATCTCTCACGGCTCGAAATGGAAAATCGAGAATTGCAGCAAAAAGTGACCGGGGAAGCCTTTGATAAAATGCTCGGGACAAGTCCAAAAATGCAAGAAGTATTTGCAGCCATCCGAAAGGTGGCCACAACAGAGGTACCTGTTCTGATTACAGGAGAGAGCGGAACGGGCAAAGAACTTGTTGCTCGTGCAATCCATCGGGAAAGCAGCAAGAAAGATGGTCCCTTCGTGGTGATCAACTGTGGCGCTATACCAGAAAATCTGTTGGAGAGCGAACTTTTTGGACACGAAAAAGGTTCCTTTACGGGCGCTCATATTCAACGAAAGGGCCGGATTGAAGCAGCCCATGGTGGGACGTTGTTTCTCGATGAGATTGGAGAGCTCTCGCTCCCGCTTCAGGTAAAGCTTCTCCGTTTTTTGCAGGAGCAAAGAATAGAAAGGGTTGGGGGAAGAGAAGAGATAGTCGTTGAGGCGCGAGTTTTGACCGCTACGAACATGGATCTCAAACAGGGAATCAGTGACGGACGATTTCGGGAAGATCTCTACTACCGGATTGAAGTCGTCAGTATCGACTTGCCACCTCTAAGAAAACGCGAAGGGGATATTCTGCTTCTGGCAAATGCTTTTCTGAGAAAATATGTTGCTGAGAATAAGAAAAAGATTACAGGATTCACCAAGCAAGCCCTTCGAGAAATTGAAGTCTATGGCTGGCCTGGGAACATCCGGGAGCTCGAAAACCGGATCAAAAGGGCTGTTATCATGGCCGAAGGCTCAAGGATAACGCCGATGGACTTGGAGCTTACTTCTTCCCATGCCAAATATGAAGGAAAAAGTCTTAAGGAAGCACGTGATGCAATGGAAAGAGATCTTGTTAAGCGAGCGATATCCAGGAATAAAGGCAATCTGACAAAAGCGGCAGAAGAATTGGGATTGAGCCGCCCAACTCTCTACGAGATGATGGAAAAATTAGGAATTGGAAAAGAAGGGTAGAAACATAGGGATAATGGAATAATGGTGGATTCGTAAAAAGTCCGAAAAGCTGTCACTCCTGCGAAAGCAGGAGTCCAGAAGTATTTGAATTTCCTGGATTCCCGCTTCAGCGGGAATGGCAAAAACGGATATCCATTACTTTTTACGAGACCATCAATAATGGAATAGTGAACAATTTTTTCTATTCTTCAATTTTTCCGCGAAAAAATTCAGATTTTTTAAAGGTTTGTTTATTGCCCAGTATTCCAATATTCCAAATTTCCATCATTCCAATCTTCCATCCTTCCATTTTTCCATTTCTTTGAAAAACGTCGGAAAACTTTACACTTTCTGCTTTATAAGGCTAATTGTAATATATTGTTTTTGTTATGTATTTTTAAGATAAGCCATTGACAGTATTTGCTTACATTTGATATTAACGAATTGATATTAACACTAACCAGTCAACACTTAACACCTATCACTCTGCGTAACTGTCGGTTTTCTTTACAAAGAGTTAACAATTACATAGATAATTAAATGTCAATCCAAAAATAAATTGTTCTTTAAAATCAATTAATTATAACTTTTTTGTTTTGGTATTTTAATTGGCATCATTAATGCATTTTTAAAACTAAAATCTTCGAGTTCTTAGGAGGAACAAATGGGAAAAAAGAGATTTTTTATTTTTTGGATGATTCTCTCTCTTATTTTTATCGGGTTAAATGCTTAAGGGGCAATGATTGATGATTCGAGAAACGGTTCTGATACATACTGGGGTGGGAGTGTGGTAAATTCAAGTCCAACTTATTACGGAGATGTGATTGGATACCCTGATTTCTCTCTGGACGGCATGACTATAACAATAAACGGTAACACAATGGCTGTTGTGATCACAGGTGATTATTTTAAGCGTCTGGGATTAGCTGCAAGTTATGGGCCTGGTGATTTATATATAAATAAAGACGGTTGGAGTGTTTCAGGGACAGCACCCCATTATTATGATGATATATTTTCAAGCTCCGAAGGGTGGGATTATGTTATCCACTTAGATCCTAATACTCTTACAGGAAATATCTATGACATAAAATTTAGCGATATTACTATGACCGGGGCTCCATCTGGTTATGCATACAGGGCAGACCAAGCGTGGAAAGGGGGTTATGGGAACCCAGTCCCTGGTAATGTTACAGGTTCAATCAATTCGAGCGGTATAACATATAATTTTGATACAACACATTTGGGACTTGGAAATGAGTTTGGTTTACACTGGACAATGCAATGTGGCAACGATGTTATTGAAGGACAAGCTCATGCACCCGAACCCGCAACTATAATACTCCTTGGTGCTGGACTCGTTGGTTTAGCAGGAGCCCTCCGCCGCAAAAAGTAAATTGGTTTATCGATCTTCATAACACTCCGAGGGCCGTCTTCAAAATGGCCCTTTTATTTATATTATACATTTTTAGAGGAAAGATGAAATTGCATCATTCTCACCTATTCACCCTATACCCAACACCAAAACCGTATATTGTATCAAATCCAATTTTCCAATATTCAAGGTTCCAATCTTCCATTTCCTCGAAAAACGTCGGAAAACCTTACAATTTCAAATTTTTCAATTCTTTCATCAAGAATATTTCTAACTTATTGTTTTTTAAGGCTATTTTTCTTAACACTCAACGCTTAACACTTAATGTTCCAGAAGACCGTCGGATTTCTTTACAATATAGCAGGTTTGAGTAAATGTAAGGGAACTACTCGCGAAGAATGTATCATGATAATTTATTTAATGAAATTATATACTTATAAATATTTTTAAGAAATATAGCAATAAATATAAGATCGGCATGCTTTTTGAAGTAATACAAACAACAGCAATTCAAATTTAAAAAGGAGGTAACGAAAATGAAAAAATGGAAGAGCAGGATGTTCTTAGGAGTAATTGCCATCACAATGGCATTGGGTTTAGCTCTTTCCCCAGGTTTGGCTAAAGCATTAACCCTGGCGGATGTCATGGCACTTGGATCCAACGGAATCCAAATCGACGACAAGTTGTTCTATAATTTTGGCTATACCATAGCCGGCGGTGCCCCTACTGCCGCCCTGATAAGTTTTACCCCTATAACAACTGCTGGAAATCCAGGCTTTCTACTCACCAGTCTTTGGGTTGCGGGTACCGGCAATCTTAGTGATTCCTTTCTTACTTATAATGTGAGGGTGCTTCCCGGAGGTGAAACAATCGCAGATGTCAGCGCCAGCTTTGGAGGATTGTCTCAACACGGAACTGGGATTGCTAGTCTTGGTGAGAATGTATATCTGGGAAATGATATAACAGGCCCACATATAGCTAACATAGGTTTAATTTTTGATTCGACCAATACTAATACATTTGGGGAGGTTCCTCTTACTGATCCCATCACCAAGCTCCCAATTAAAACTTTTGGCCCAATTTTTGTGGAAAAGGATTTCGGTGTAATAGGTGGTGCTAATGGGGACGCAGCATTCTCAAGCGTGACAAACCAGTTCTCGGAGATTCCCGAACCCACTACCCTAATTCTCCTTGGCTCTGGCTTGCTGGGTGCCGCTCTTTACAGACGTCTTAGAAAACCCAAAGGTTAATATTAACTTCAATTGTATCAAAATCTTCGGGGCCGGTCAGGTAAACCGAACCTGTCTTCGCCAAAGCGGCTTGACTTGGCTGAAGCTTTAGCGCAAGCAGGCTACGCGCAGGTAAGCAAGTTCTTTGGCAGGCGGGTCAAGCCCGCTAATAGGGCTCAATGAATTGAGCCCCTACAAGATATTGTGTACGTCCCTTCCGAAAATAAATATACGACACAGTCTCTATAACCATTGAGGGGAACGTTGTTTCAAATGCAACTTGGGTGGTTTCTGAGGTTAACCATTAGTTGTGGCCTGGCAAGGAAGATAGAGCCCGATAAGATGGGCGGTTTTCGGTAGGAAAGTCAAGAGATGGATCTCCAGCTTTGAATACCATACTTCGGTTGTGATATGGAAACCGAAGCCGAGGACCTGATTGGGAATCTAGAAAGCATAGGGCGAAATGGATGCTGATAGAAGGCCCATTAAATCAATCCTAACCTCGTGGGGTTATATCTTGTAAATTGTTGTCGTGATCAAAATCGAGAAGGGTTATAAGTTGTTCTTTTTCATTTATTTCATAGATCAGAACAAAAGGACTCCTACGTGAACACGGTGCTTGTTTTGCATAGGTTTCCGTAAAGGCTTAAAACGATACGGATCGGCCAGAATGTCATTGACCCGTTCGGCTGCGCCAAGCCCCGTCTTTAAAGACGGGGTGAGAAAGCGCGGCTCAGGGTCAACCCTGAGCAAGCCCTGGCCTTCAGGCCGGGGAGTCGAAGGGTTGACTTTCCTTTCAATCAGCCGAAGCATCTCCTTATCTTTCGTCCGAAGCCTCTTAAATTTCCTATTCAGACTTTCTTTAATGGCAAGGCTAAACATTACTTTAACCCGTATCGTTTACCCCGTTAGAAATAATGCCCCGCTGTTCCCTCCGGGCCAGGCTCCGCCCCGGAAGGGCTCATGCCCCGGAGGGAGGCCCTCTGGGCCGGCGGCTGCAGCGGGGTTAGATTTTAGAATAATTCCGGGTTCCGCCCCGTAGGGGGTTCCACCCCGGAGGGCGGGGTTTAATGCCCCGCCCGTCGAGAGCCTCTGGGTCGAACGACTGGAATTTCTAACGGGGTTTACCAAAATCTTCAACAGGGATCGACTTTTCGAGATCGATGCTCTGCATTCGTAGAATAAAATCTTCACGTAAGTCAGGTCCTTCAATCAAGGTTTTCTTGATTAAGGCTATATCGCGCTGTAAACCAGTTACTTTCTCGTAAAGGTCTTTGAGAGTGACCTGTTTCATCTGAAGGACCTCCTGATAATGTTAAAGAGATGGACGAAAAGTGTTATGCCTTTGCACTCCTTTTTCTATTAATATCATTATTGCAAATCGGTGGAAAAAGTCAAAAATGATGTCAGATAAAATTCCTGTAAAAATAAAAGGGCATGGGGTATCCTTTAGGGGTTTTAGCGAAAAGTGTAAAGGGAAGATAATGAGACATAGAAATTATGAATTTTGAATTATGAGTTATTATTGACCAAAAAACACCGACGGACTGGCGACTTACCATTAATCATTTTGACATGAGCGACAGGGTATGATAAATTTATTTGTAGGGTGAACATGACCAGAAAAAAGGCAGAGGTTTTGGATATTATTAAGGAAATAATAGAAAAGGATCAGGAAGTCCTATTCGCTTATCTATACGGGTCCTCTGTTTACGCGGATCTCTTAGGAAGCGATATTGACTTAGCTGTATATCTCAAGCCCGCGGATATCAAGGCATATATCGGGAAAGAGGAAGAATTAACCGCTACTTTAGCCATTAAACTCCACACCGACAAGATCGATCTTCGAATCCTCAATGTTTTACCCCTCTTGTTGCAGTATAATATCCTCAAAGAAGGAACACCCATTTTCGTCAGAGATGAGAGAGAGAGAGTTGATTTTGAGACGAGGGTTATGGAAAGATTTTTTGAATTAAAACCTTACATCGATGAGTACCGACAGTTGTCTCTGTTGAAGATCAAAGCTGGTATTTAGATGAATCCAAAAGATTTAGTTAGAAAAGACCGAATCATCGAATATCTCGATAACATTGAACGCCAGGTCGAGGATATAAAGTCTATTCCTATTTCGAATAAGGATTTCTTCCTTGATAGGGGTAATACTATTCAAATAAAGGCAGTCAAATACAGCCTGGCTTGTGCTATACAGGATGTAACAAGAATTTGTGCCCATCTTGCTTCTGCGCTTTCTCTCTGGAAAGTCAGGAGGAATCATTCCTAAAGAGTTTGCAGACAAAATTAAGGGGATGCCTGCTTTCAGAAATAGGATCATCCATGATTATTTGCCAAACGAGTTTGACGCTGAAAGGTTGTTTGATAATCTTCAGAACCTGGACAATTTTAAGAAGTTTTCAAAATATATTTTGGAATGGATTTCTTTGAATTAATAGGTGAATAAGTTGATAGGTTAATTGAGCTTGTTGGGTTATTGAGTCTGTAAAGTTAGTAACAAAAAGCCCGTCAGCCTTTAAGCTGACGGGCTTTTTAAATCCCCTAACCCAATAAACTATCTGAGCTTATCAATAAATACTTTCGCAGCCCTGAAAGCATCTCTTACCATCGTGTATCATCGCATATTTCTTGATCATTTCTCTATAGTCATCTACAGATTGAGGCAATTCTTTCTCATCCACTCCCCTCTTTACTAAATATTCATCTAACGCTTTTAATATAGCAAGATATGCCGCTCTGGCCTCCTGAACATACTTGATGTCGGTATAAGTCGCGTCCTCTATAGGGACTTTTTTGTCGAGGATCATGTTAAATCACCACTTTAGAGGGGTTTAGGATCATCTCATTTCACCCCCCTGGGATCACGATAATTCGATCATGGCACTATTTTAAATCCTGCATATATACAATGGGATCCCCCTCTGAGCTTTATTCACATTGTCAAAGATATTGCATTAGTAGATACTATGCTAGATTGTTAGCCCCCTTTATACTGTTTCCAGTAGAAAAACAAAGGAAGGAGGCTAACAATGAAGGGACAAATTCAGAACAAAAAGGTTTTGGTCAGAGGCAAGGAAGTTTTTATTGGAGTGGATGTACACAAAGAGAGTTGGCATGTCACAGCGTGAACGAAGGGAGAAGAAGTGTAAAAGGAGATGAGTTAGGCTTCTCTTTTGGCTCTTTGCTAAGTCTTTGACCATAATAAAGGCGGGTGCGATCAAAAGATTAACCCCGGCCCTTTTCTCTCTTGCTTTATTCTATTTAAACTACAAAATTTTAGTTTTCTTTCCGAAGCTTTTCCTTGCAAATATCCCCATTGCAATCAGCCCTGAGCCAAGAAGCAACATAATAGCAGGTTCAGAAAAAGTAATTTTATTTTGGTACCCTTTCAAAAGGGACAATGGATTGTAGCCAAACAGATGGGGGAGTGGAAATAAAAACAAATATGTAAGGGATATTAATGAGAAACAGATTAAATAGATTTTTATTTTTTTGTTCATGTCAATTCCTATATCGTTAAAATATAATGCAAATCACAGGCCAAAAACCCTTTGATTTGTAACCAACTGTATCTCGTAGATTTTTCGATTTTTCTTATTTTGGGATAACTTTAAAAGTGGAAAAAGTTTTCTTTTTTCCCCTGATTTGCTTCCACTAAAGTGGAAAATCTTTTCCTCTCTTGATCGAATCTGCGATTGTTGCCGATTGTTTTCCGTTACCTCATTTAAACTATTGAACTGGTTTAGAAGCTGATAAAAATGAGAAGATTTTAGCAACTCCTTAGGTGTTGCATTCGGAGTAGCTTATTGAGTCATAAATTCTAAGCGCTGCGATAATTGTACTGTTTCCGTAAATAGGGTTGAAATGAAAGAGCCCCCCAGCCTTTCGGCTGATGGGCTCTCTGTTATCAGAATAACTCAAATAGCCCAATTAGCTCAATAACCCAATTAACTTACATACGTTGTGGATGTCGTTCCGATTCCATTTGTCTTTTTAAAAAATATTGCCAGTCATAGTAGCGCCTTAACATCCTATTTTCAAAATCTATTTTCAGGTTTGGATCCCTGTCAATGAGCAAAAACCCGTCCTTCATTATTTCAAAACCGAAAACAGGAGGTAGAGGTGAATTTAAGACGATTACCTGTACCGTGGCCCCAACCGCTCTCGACAATTCGGCTTCAAGTTCAAATTCAGGCCATCTTCCACTCTGCTTTATGGGTTCTCTAAAATAAACAGCCATATCCCAGTCGCTGTTCTCATTCGCATAACCTTTAACTTTTGATCCAAAAAGGTATGCAAAAATGATATGGGATTTTTTATTGAGTACTTCGATGATAGCTTTTTTTTCTTTTTTCAAAGTAATGCTTCAACACCTTTAATAAAATTATTAAGGTCTTTAAGACCATATTTCAAGAATTTTTCCAGTTCGGGAATTGTATTTTTCTGGTAATCATGGGCAAGAAAGTTTCTGATTCCGGCAATATACACGAATCTGTTGGCAAACTCCTTCTGGATGAGGCCATACTCTCCAAGTTTAAAGATCGAGTCACTATAAGAAGATGGTTTGGGATATCCCTTCTTGATTAACATAAGGTCCGCCACAAACCTAATTTTTTACATGATTTAACCCCGTTAGAAATAATGCCCCGCTGCTCCCTCCGGGCCAGAGGCCCTCTGGGCCGGCAGCGGGGGTTAGATTTTAGAATAATTCCGGGTTCCGCCCCGTAGGGGGCTCCACCCCGGAGGGCGGGGTTTAATGCCCCGCCCGTCGAGAGCCTCTAGGTCGAACGACTGGAATTTCTAACGGGGTTTACTTGATTTTACATGAAGTTATTCGATTTGAATTTACAAACTTTTTTAAGAGAGAATCAGTTTTCTCTTTTTCCCCGATTTATTTCCTTCAAATGGAAAAACGTTTCACACGCATAGGAATGCGTTATCTTTGGAGGAGGTTAGAGGTTTAAGGTTAATATTGATAAACAACTCGGTGGTAGTAGCCATAATTCCATTGAGTTTAAAGGAGGATTATGATAATCTTTATTTTAATATGGCCTCAAAAATTAAAAATATATTGAACTTACTAAAGAAATATAAACCTGAAAAAGTAATTCTGTTTGGCTCTCATGCCAGAGGATCTACTGATTCGTATAGTGATATTGATCTTATCATTATCAAAAGAACTAAAAAACCTTTTCTGGATCGCATTAAAGACGTTCTAAAGATCATCAAACCCAACTTTGCCATTGATGTCTTAGTCTATACCCCTGAGGAATTCCGAAAGATGACATCTGAGGGGAATCCCTTCCTTGAATATGTCATTAAGGATGGAAGAGTCATCTATGAAAAATCCTTATCCAGAATCAAAACGATGGTTTGAACAAGCGAAATATGACCTCAAAACTTCCCAATGGAATGTGAAAGGAAACCTGTTTGCTCCAGCCTGTTTCTGGGCTCAGCAATCGGCTGAAAAGGCAGTAAAGGCATTTCTGTATTCAAAAGGTGAAAGATTTGTAATTGGTCATTCAGTCTCGGAATTGGCCGAGAAATGTAAAATTTATGATAAAGATTTTAAAACCTTAATTCCGATTGGTGCTTTTTTAGATCGCTTTTATATTCCAACTCGTTATCCAAATAGTCTCCCTGGAGGAATTCCAGCTCATGCCTACAGACGGAAAGATTCTGTCGAGGCAATCAAAATGGCCCAGAAGATATTAGACTTCGTCTCAAATAAGCTTTCAATTATTTAATAGCTTCCAAAGGAGGAGGATATGCCTAATACACTCTTAAAACACGGGATGGGGTGGATTCCGGATTATCCTGATTTCAGGGATTATACAGAGAAAACAGAAGGGATTAAATTGGTCCTTGGCCAGAAGGGGGTGTTAAAAGCTAAGAGTATGCCTGCATCTGTAGATCTCCGAGAATGGTCTTCGCCTATTGAGGATCAAGGAAGTCTCGGTTCCTGCACTGCACATGCCGGGGCAGGGGTCATTGAGTACTACGAGAGGAAGTCTTTTGGAAGGCATATCGATGCCTCCCGGCTCTTTCTCTATAAAGTGACACGCAATTTGATGAAGATGAAAGGAGATACAGGCGCTTACCTTCGAACAACCATGGGAGCTATGGTCCTCTTTGGAGTGCCACCTGAGGATTACTGGCCTTATACCGATGACGAAAAGAAGTTTGATCAGGAACCTCCGGCTTTCTGTTATGCATTCGCTCAGAGCTATCAAACCATCAAATACTTCAGACACGACCCACCTGGAACGAAGGCCGATGAGATACTTAAACAAGTAAAAACCTATCTTTCTAAAGGCCATCCAGCCATGTTTGGATTTACTGTTTATAATTCAATAGAGCAGGCAGAAAGCACAGGAAAAATTCCTTTCCCATCTCCCAAAGAGAAGATTGAGGGTGGACATGCAGTCGCTGTAGTGGGTTATGATGATAAGATGAAAATTAAAAATCAATATGGAAAGGTTGAGACCACAGGGGCGCTCCTCATCAGAAATTCATGGGGAAAGGAGTGGGGAGAAAAGGGATATGGATGGTTGCCCTATGAGTATCTCTTGAAGGGACTCGCGGAAGACTTCTGGTCTGTTCTTAAAAAGGAATGGGTCGATACGGGGCAATTTGGAGAATAAAAAAAACGCAAAGAGCATTTTTAAGTTCTGCAGTGCTGAAGTGTTGCAATGTGGCCATTTAAATAATGCTAAGAGCAAAGGGCAAAGAGAATTTCTGAGTTCTTCAGTGTTTCGGTGCTGTAGATAAAGAACAGGTATTTGTTTTATTTGGGGAGTTATGGTAATATTTTGGGTAATTTCCAAGGGATTAAACAGATGGAGACTGGGAACAGGAAGAGAATAACTTTAGAAGGGATTAAAGAAAATTTAACCCTTTTTTTTCAAAATAAAGAGGAAGTTATTCTGGCCTATCTCTTTGGGTCCTGTCTAAAAAACAGATTAGGTGGAAGACATGATATCGATATTGCTATTTTCGTCGATCAAAAAAAAATTGAGAGCCTTGATAAAAGTCAACCCTATGGATACGAAGCAGAAATGATCACAGAGCTCATTCACCTGTTGAAGCACAAAAGTGTGGACCTCGTTCTTTTAAACAAAGCAACGCCACTGCTTGCCTACGAAGTAATCCACAACGGGATTCTGTTCTTTTCACGTTCAGAAGATCTGAGAATAGCATTTGAGCTCTCTTCTTTGAAGCGACATGCAGATACAAAGCCTCTAAGGGATATTAAGCGAATCTATTCAAAAATAAGAAGCGAAAAAGGAATATCTATGTATGCCTAATTGGGAAATCATTGAACAACATATCCAGAATATGGAAGAAGCTTTGGCTCAATTGGGCAAATATAGAAATATTTCTTTTAATGAGTTTCAAAAAGATTTAAGTCTGGTATGGATTGTAGAAAAGGGTTTGGAGATCTTGATTCAAAATCTTTTGGATATAGGAGCCCATTTGCTGGCCTCTGAAATTAAGAATGACTGGGAAGATTATGGTGAAGTCATCTTGAAACTGGGAAAACATGGGGTTATTCCACAAGAATTTGTAGACCAGATTAAAGGAATGGCCGGCCTTAGGAATATCCTCATCCATGAATATCTACGGATTGACCTAAATAAACTATTCGATTATTTGAAATATCGGTTAGAGGATTTTGTTCAGTTTATCAGGTATATTCGTGAGTATCAAAGATCTTCTTTGAAGAAGTGAGTTCTGCAGATCATTTGATAGAGGAGGGTACGTTGATGAACTTTTCCAATAAGAGAAGATTGATTTTTACTTTTATAATACTTTTTTGTTTTATTCTTTCTGGTCTATCGGGCTGTAGTAAAGAAGCGAAGAAGGAACGTCATTGGAAGAGAGGTGAGAAGTATTTTTCAGAGAATAAGTTCAGAGAGGCGATCATTGAGTACAAGAATGTCGTTCAAATCGATCCAAAAGATCCTAATGTTCGTTACAAACTTGGGCTTTCCCATTTAAGGGCAGGACAATTTCGGGAGGCATTTTCTGAATTTTCGAAGAGTGTGGAATTGGATCACGACATGATTGAGGCGCGACTCCAATTGGGAAATCTCTATCTCCTTTCGAGAGACAAACAAAAAGCGAAGGAACAGGCGGAAAAGGTCCTGGCTAAAGATCCGAATAATACTTTGGGTCATCTTTTGATGAGTTCGATCTATGTGGCAGAAAAAGATTTAGATAAAGCCATTTCTGAGGCTAAGAGAGCCATCGAAATGGATCCAAAGAAAATTGATGCTTATTTCCATTTGGCGAACCTTTATATTCTAAAAAAAGACTTAGCCAAGGCAGAGCAGACACTGAAAGAGGCGATTAAGATCGATCCAAACTCGACCAAAGCTCACTATGCCTTGGGTGACTTTTATCGTAGGACTGGTCAGACGGACATAGCATTGGGCGAATTTGTGGAAGTAACGAGGATTACCCCCAAAGATCCAAGCGCCTACATCAATTTGGGAAACCTTTTTGTTTCTCTAAATCGAATGGCAGAGGCGGAATTGCAGTTCATGAAGGGTATTGAGATCGATCCTAAAAGAATAGCTTCTTACCTCCACCTGGGAGATTTTTACTTGGCAACGGGTAAAAAGGACAAGGCAATTGAGACCTATCAAAAGGCGATCGACGTTGATTCAAAAAATATCCCGGCAAGAGCAAAAATGGCAGAAATCTATATCAACGACAAAAAATACGAAGATGCTTCAAAAATCATTGAAAAAATTATTCAGATTAACCCTAAGAGCCATGAGGGGATGTTCCTAAAAGGAAGAATACATCTTGTGAAAGGGGAGTTCAATGATGCCATCGCTTTCCTTCAGCCTTATCTTAAAGAAAATCCAAATGTGCCCATGGGTCATTATCTCCTTGGACTTGCGCACCTGGGAAATAAGGATGTTCAACAGGCTAAGACAGAATTGGTCGAAGCAGTCAAACTAAATCCCCAATGGAATGAAGCAAGACTCACTTTGGCTGATCTATACCTTAAAACTGGATCGTACGACCCTGCTATCGAGGAGGCCCAGGAGATTTTGAAAAACGAGCCTAATTCCATCCAGGCCTATTTGATCCTTGGAAACGCCTATTTCTACAAGAGAGACGGTCAAAAAGCCCAAAAATCTTTTGAAGAAGTGATAAGAATTGCACCCAATAACCCAATTGGTTATTACAGTGTAGGTCGAGTCTTAATAGCCCAAAAAAAATGGAAAGAATCGCTGGACCAACTCGAGAAAGCATTGTCTCTCCAACCTAATTTTGTTGATGCCCTTAATTTGACTGTGATAGCCTATCTCAATCAAAAAGAGATTAGGAAAGCGATAGAAAGGGTAGAAGCCCAAATCAAGGTTGCTCCCCAAAATCCTTTTTTCTATAACATGTTAGGCAATCTCTATGAGGGAGATAAAGATTTAACTAAAGCTGAGAATAATTATAAGAAGGCCATTGAGATAAATCCCAACATCGCAACTTTTCATATCTACCTTGCTAATTTTTATATCAAGCAGAATAAGACAGACAAAGGGATAGAGGAATATAATGCTTCCCTTCAGAAAGATCCGAACGCCATTTTCGCCCTTATGGGTTTAGGGATGATCTATGACATTCAGAAAAAATATGACAAAGCCAAAGAGTATTATCAAAGGATCTTGAAGATTAATCCTAAGTTTCCTCCAGCGGCCAATAACCTGGCCTACCTCTATGCAGAGAGAGGAGAAAACATTGACGAGGCCCTTAATTTAGCTCAGAGCGCAAAGGAACAGGTTCCGGATGAACCTCATACCTCCGATACCCTTGGATGGGTCTACTATAAAAAGAATGTCTTCAGCCGTGCCATCGTCTATTTGAAAGAGGCAAACGAGAAGATTCCCAATAATCCCGTAATCAAATACCACCTGGGAATGGCTTATTATAAGAATGGGGAAAATGAACTTGCTAAGAACGAGTTGAAAAAGGCTCTTGAATTGGATCCGAAATTCCCGGGTGCGGAGGAAGCAAAAAGTACTCTAACCAAAATAAAATAAAAAAAGCTATTATTGTTCTCAGAATCAGATATTGAGTGAAGTTGAAAATTAGTTGTTTTTTCTACTTGGGGACCTATCAGAACCCTGTCTTTCTTTATCTTTTCATTTCATGCTCAACCAGTTTAACCATCCCAAAAAACTCCTCTTTGGTAAATATCCCTTTCTCCATGAGCCACTTGGTATCGCTCCCTAACTTCAACTCGTTGGGCACAACAAAAATCGTTCTCTCATCTTTCACCAATCGGCCAAATGTGAACTTTGCCCATCTCAAACCAGATTCAACCTGCGTCAATCCCCTCAAGTCTTTCCTCCTCTCTATCAACATACCCATAAACTCACCTTTCTTTAGCTCATAATTCTTGTAAAGGACTTTATAGACTACCATACCGCCACCCGCTTAAATCCATTACCTATCTTTACTCTAAGATAACCTTTCACGTCGGAGATTAGTGATATAAATACTGATAAAAAAAGCAGAGACGTTTCTGACCCTGCCTTCGTTAATGACAATTAGACATAGACTTACGATTTAATGGTTAAAATTCTACCTTAACGAAATAAATGTCTTTGACATCTGAATCATTGCCTATAATCTTCCACCCCCAATTCAGGATGGATTTCTGAGTTATTCTTTCTGGTCTTTTCCTTCTCTCTGGGAGTATACCAATAAAATGGACTCCTTCCGTATCGTCACGCCAGTAGAATTCATAAGCTACCATGCTGTAATCCTCCACCCAATTTTTTATCTTCTTCCCGATTCCTGCAAGACGAGACACAATAAATGGTTTTATATTGCCGCAATTCTGATGCCAAACCTTAACTAATATTATAACTATTTATAATTATAAGGTTTTTTTAGAAAGAGATATTTTTTAAGAAGGGCGGTAAGTGTAAGACTTTCCGACAGGTTTCCATATTCGTGGGTATATATAGAGATAACTGGTTAATACATATACTGGTTTGCCCTCTCTTTTAAAATCGTAAACTTTCTTTACAACTCAATCTTTAATATATGAGAAAGGTTTCTTATTTATTGGACTTTTAACTTTCCGTTGACTTCTTCGCCCCTCTTTAGTATTCTTCTATAAAAATGCAGCCTTCCATCAATGACCTCTTGGGGAAGTGAATCGGCAGGAGATGAACCTGCCCCCAAACACCTTATGCATAAAAGGAGGTCTCAATGAGTCCTCGAAAGTTTCTTACAGCGGTTAGAAGGAAAAAAGAAAAGGACAAGTCAAAGTCTAAAGAAGGTATTTTCATAGTTGAGAGGAGAAAACATCCCAGAATCAGGGTTGAACTTCCTCTGGATTATTCCCTTGCGGATAGGGAAGAAACCTATGGGGGGATTGTGGCGAATGCCAGCGAAGGAGGACTCCTTGTCTATCTCTCTGAAACTACTGAATTAGGGGCTTTATTGAAAATTGAAATTCTTTTCGTAAAGGGATCGGAATTGAATACGATCAGGGGGATTGCAAAAGTGGTTTGGTCTGATTTGGCCGCCAAGAAAGCTTGGGGAGAGTATCGATATGGATTAGAATTTCAATCTTTCCAAGAAGGAGATCTTAAAAAGTTGAAAACCTTATTGAAAGAGGTGGGGAAAACCCATGACCGACAAGGGTAGAGGTCGACTCAACTAACCCATAATGTGGTTAAATGATTCAGAGATGAGCTCAGTCCATATTTTCTTCAAAGAAGATGGATTTTTTAGAGATACATCTCTATTTATAATTAGATAACATATGTATAATGAATTTTATGGTTTCTCAGAAAAGCCTTTCGAATTAACTCCGAATCCCAGGTTTCTCTATCTCACACGCAGCCACCGAGAAGCACTGGCTTCTATGACTCATGGGATCAAAAATCCAAAGGGTTTTATTTCTATGACGGGTGAGGTGGGAACAGGTAAAACAACGCTGATTTACTCTTTGCTTAACAATCTCGACGAGAAGGTGAAAACTGTCTTTATTTTTCACACCACTATCACCTTTAACGATTTATTAAAAACCATCCTCCGGGAGTTGGACCTAACCCCTGTAAAAGAAAACAAAATGGATCTTTTACATCAATTGATTCAATATCTAGTGCTAATGGGCAGTAGGGGCGAAACCCTTGCGATCATCATTGATGAAGCCCAGAACCTTCCCCGAAAAGTGATGGGAGAGCTCCAAATGTTTTCTAATTTAGAATCTAAGGTGATTCAGATCGTTTTCGTGGGGCAACCAGAGCTTGAAGACAAACTCAATTCAGAAGATCTAAAGCAACTCAAACAGAGCATAAAGATCAGATGCCAAATCAGAGTGTTAAGCGAGGAGGAATCCAAGGGGTACATTGATCACAGACTGAAATTAGTGGGAAGCAGTAGTTCTGAAATATTCACCCCAAAAGCCATTTCCATGATTTGTAGCTATGCCCAAAGGATTCCGCGCGTTATTAATGTAACTTGTGATAATGCCTTGCTGATGGGCTACAGTTTACCCAAAAAAAGGATTGATGTTGATATTATCCGTGAGGTCATAAAGAATATGGAAGGTCCAAGCCTTCAGAAAACCATCCCTTCTTCAACCACCATTGCTAACAAATTTCGCGCGTTCCCCTTTGGATTACAATTTTCCCTAAATAAAACTTACCCTATCATTATCTCCTTACTTTTTCTGGGAGCGCTCATTCTCCTGACCCATAGATACCTCGAGCAAAAATCTTCCAAAATATGGGATATCAAATCCCTTAAGAGTCGTTATGTCGATACCGAACCATCCTCAACGTCAACTTCTATTCAGATTACTCCGCCTCCTGCTTCTATTGCCACCATGGGTAGAGAATATAAACTGAAGGAAGTTGTAGTCGTAAAAAAAGGGCAAAACATCTCCCAACTAACACAAAAATATTATGGGATGGCCAATATAACCCTTATTGATTTCATCTTAGATTTGAATCCAGAGATTACCAATGTTCATCTGATTATTGTGAATCAAAAAATTAAGATACCAAACATCACAGAAGAATCATTGATTATCCAATCCCCTGACCGTACTTATAAAATTAATGCTGGAACTTTTGAGACTCCTGATACTGCCAAACTTTACAGCGATGAACCAGTATTCAAGGGGAAAAAAATAGAGATCCTTCCCCGGAAAGTATCACCCCGAGAGACTTGGTATCGTGTGGTGATTGGGAAGTTTGATAATAAAAATGAAGTGTTGAAGATGATATCTCTTCTTAAAGAAAATGGTCTGTTGCCTGCTTTTGGAGGCCTTGTAAAAATTGAGTGAAATAGTCTACGTGAAGAAGCCATTTTAACCATTGATCAAGCTTTAATGGACGCGGAGGCTCCCAGGCTATATGTTCATTGGATTTAAGCCCTATTTTAGCTAAAGGAACGAGGTTTTATTTATTTGCCAAGTGCAAGCGAAATGAAACGGGAAACCATTGAAAGGAATATATTACTGACTAAGTTTGTAGTATCTCTTATTGGTATCTGGTTATTTATTTTTTGTGGGGACATTGATGCAGAAGGAGCAGACTGGAAATGGAGATACTTCTATTTCTCTAAAGATACTGAAATTTCCTATTATTATAATGTGGAAGGTATAACCTTTCCATCCCCAGGCAATGTTAGGGTATGGGTAAAAAATGTCGATAAACAGGGGGATTAAAAGAAATGTCTTATAGAGTTAAATTGTAAAGAAAGAATGTACACCTTTTTAGCAATAATTAGTTACACCAAAGAAGACCATGTTAAATATGGCTCCACTTACTTAACAAATTGGGAGTCCTTTTCCCCAGGCTCGTTTCTTAATTTTCTCAGCACAATTGTATGTCCGTAAGTGACGGTAAAGACAGTAAATCTAATATTGAAGAAGAAAGCAAAATGAAAAGGTGAAGAAATTTCTTCAGGGTTACATCTGTAGTGTCTATATTGGTAGGATTAATATTTCCCTTTTCTATAATGGGGAAGCCAATTGACTGGGACAGTTTCTTTTTGATAATGGCTATAAGCTTTAATTTTGTCTGGTTTCTCTACATAGTTGTAATGTTGTTCATTATCTTTCTTATACAAAGGTTAGGGTTCTTCACTAAGAACTACCAATGACCACCAAAATTCAGTTCGGCATTAGGAATTTTCTTGCAAATATAATTTATATATCCTTGATCTTTTCTTTCATCTTGGCTCGGTGTTCCTTTTCCAAGTCTCTAACCACTGGAGAATTTCCGACAATTTGAAACGAACTGCACGCTTGCCAATTTTGTAGTGTGGTAAGAGTCCCCGTCTTTTCCAATTGTAGATGATGCTCCTATCTAGTCCTATCAGGTCACCAACTTCTTCCATCGTTATAAGTCTTTCCTCTACCATTGAAACACATCCTCCTCAATTGGTCACTTGACCATAGTTCTTCACTTTTCAATATATACATATAAATTCAAGGTAGTCTTATCTCCTTTTTTTAATAATTTTTTGAACTAATTGATATCTTCACATATATTTGTCGTGGGGCATGATATATCACCCCTTTGGAAGGGTTAGGAGAAAAAGAACCGCCCTCATCAAACTTATGAATTTCATTTCCCCAAGCAATCCACCCAGGATGTGTTTGACGGGCGAACAATTCCAGATAAGGCCCGCTGACTAACCTTTCAATTCTTTCATACTGATCATCAGGTTTACGACTATGCTCCCTTCGATGGGAAAGAATAACCTGGGGAACATCCCTCCAAATTGGCTTTGGATGACCACGAGTGCCTAATAAGCAATATTCGGCATTTTGCCTCGTCCAATAACCCAGTCCTATTAATGGCGAGCCGTGACGATTAATTTTAACCCAGACAAAAGCCACCGTTTTGAATTTAAAACCCCATACCTTCATCAACTCCATCGCGTGGGGAAGCATTGAACCGATAGCCCAGAGCAAAAGAACTGAGTCCTTATACGCCCATCCCGATAGCAAATCTCGCATAACAAAAAGTTGGTTCATGGTCTTGGTTGGGTAATGTTGAAAAGCGGAACGACCATCGCCTTTTGCGGAATAGGCTTCCCATTTCCAAGGAGGGTCGGCAAGGATGGTTTTATATCTCATTTCTTCCCCCATCCCTCTCCGACTTCTATTTTACGAGAATTTGGTTTTATGCACCGATTATGAACAGAGATTTCCTGTTGCAATAACTCCCTGTAAATGCTACACTTGCTCTGGAACGGGCAAGGGTTTAAATCCTCTCGCCCCGACCATTTCTTTTTATACCGAGGATGGCTGAACGATTGATGATCCTGGTTACCAATGATGATGGTATCCATTCAAAAGGACTTATCGTGTTGGCCAAGGCTCTCCAAGAGATTGGGGATGTTTTGGTCGTCGCCCCAGACAGGGAGAAGAGTGCCATTGCCCATTCTCTCACCCTTCACCGACCTCTTCGAGTAGAAAAGATTAAAAAGAATTTTTATGCCGTGGACGGGACTCCGGCTGATTGCGTTCATCTTGGAGTGAATACTATTCTTCCTAAAAGGCCTCGATTGATCGTCTCAGGGATTAACAAGGGTGGGAATTTAGGGGATGATATCATTTATTCTGGAACGGTTTCTGCTGCCTTCGAAGGAACATTGCTGGGAATTCCCTCTTTTGCCATCTCGTTGGTTTCCAGAAGCCATTTTAAATTCAACGTAGCTGCCCAGTTCGCGCTAAGGGTGGTTCGGTATATTATCAAGAGGGGACTTCCAAAGAATACCTTCCTCAATATTAATGTTCCCAATCTGAATGAGAAAGAGATCAAATCCTATAAGATTACACAGCAGGGGAGATTCATACACAATGGGGATGGGGTGATCGAGAAGACGGATCCCAGGGGGAGAAAGTACTATTGGATCGGTGGCGGGCAGTTGATCTTCGATAAAGGAAGAAATACAGATGTGGACGCGGTGTCGAAATCTTATATTTCCATTACTCCACTCAACCTCGATTTGACGAATTATTCCTCAATTCGGGAATTAAAAAAGTGGAGGATTTAAATTCACTAACTAAAAAAGGAGAGAACTATGAAGACCACACTCAGTATCATCAAAGCCGATATTGGAAGCATTGGGGGACATATCCGTCCCAGTGAGAAATTGATTGCGGAGGTCAGAAATTATGTGGCCGGAAAAGGTAAAGGGATGATTACCGATTTTTTTATCAGCCATACGGGAGATGATATTGCCATTCTTTTCTCCCATTCGCTAGGAAAAGGAAGTGAGAAAGTCCATCAATTAGCCTGGGATGCCTTTGTCGCCGGAACAAAAGTGGCAAAAGAGCAGGGCCTTTACGGAGCCGGTCAGGACTTGTTGAAAGATTCCTTCTCAGGAAATGTAAGGGGGATGGGTCCGGCTGTAGCGGAGATGGAGTTTGAGGAGAGACCGAATGAACCCTTTCTTTTCTTTGCTGCGGATAAGACCGACCCTGGAGCCTATAATCTTCCTCTTTATTTAGCTTTTGTAGATCCCATGTACAATGCGGGATTGATGCTCAGTCCTTCGATGAATAAAGGGTTTCGGTTCGTCATCATGGATGTCAACTACACTAAGGGGGATCGGGTGATCGAGTTGAATGCCCCTGAGGAGATCTACGACATTGCCGCCCTGCTGAGAGACAATCAGCGCTTTGTGGTCGAGTCCATCTATTCCAGAAACAATGGGGA
This sequence comes from Thermodesulfobacteriota bacterium, assembly GCA_049513055.1. Classification (GTDB taxonomy): domain Bacteria; phylum Desulfobacterota; class BSN033; order BSN033; family UBA1163; genus UBA1163. Next base: position 21,510 of record JBEKWN010000032.1, on the reverse strand, counting down.
TATTGCTGCTTCGGTGAGCACGACTCGACTTCACAATATCGCCGGGAAATATACAGGAAAAGACGACCCGGTCATGTTGGTAAGGGTTCAAGGTGCATTCCCTGCCACAGGTGAGGTGCTTGCTCCATTCAACATCGGCCACTATGTTGCAGGATTTATGAGAGGAAGCCATACTGGACCGTTAATGCCTGTCCGATTCAATTCGCCGATCTCGTACTTCGACGGACCTCCTGTGGTCGCTTGTCATGCCTTCTGTGTCCACAACGGGAAATTGACCGAACCTGCCGATGCTTTTGATCATCCCTATTGGGATTGGGTGAGAAATAAGGTGTCGCGGAAGGCTACGGAAATTCGACAACAAGGTTTTTCCGGGGTAGCAATGTTGCCTTATAGTGAGCTCGAATATGGCGGTATCGTAGAGAAGATGGGGATGCTGGATAAGAAGTTTAAGGTGAAGAAATAAGGGGAAATTCCAAGCACCAAATCCCAAATTCCAAATAAGCACCAAATTTAAAATAACAATTTACCAAACAAAAATGTTTGGAATTTTGGGATTTGGAGATTCAGTGCCCGCTCTGCAAAGGGAAGTAGCAAGGTTACTTGGAGTAAGAGAACCAGTGGAAAAAAGAGTCTATATTGAGACTTATGGTTGCCAGATGAATGAATACGATACGGAGCGGATCCTTCGTCTCTTAGAAGGGTCCCATTATCTTGAAACCAAAAACGCTCAAGAGGCAGATTTCATCCTCATTAACACCTGTAGTGTTCGGGAGAAGCCTGAACATAAAGTCTATAGCGCTCTGGGGAGGTTTAAATGGCTGAAGGAGAAGAGGGGAGCGATTATTGGGGTGGCTGGGTGTGTTGCCCAGCAGGAAGGCGACCGACTTTTAGATCGGGTTCCTTATCTGGATATGGTCATCGGGACCCATGCCATTCCTATGCTTCCACAATTGCTGCAAAAAGTAGAGTGCTCTGGTCAAAGGGTTTGTGAAACAGGCTTTGATCCAGAGGGAAATTATTTAAAGACAATCCTGCCCCAAAAGCCCCTGGATAAGGTGAACCTCTCGACTCACCAGCCTGAAGGCCTTGGCTTGCTTGAGGTTTACCCTGAGCCGGGCTTGTCTACCCCTGCTTCAAAGGCCGGGCTTCGCGCGGCCGAACGGGTGAAGTCCTATGTGACTATCATGCAGGGATGCGACCATTTCTGTTCATACTGTATTGTTCCCTATGTGAGGGGAAGAGAAAAAAGCCGATCCAGTCGAGAGATTATTGAAGAAGTGGAGCATCTGGCTGAAATGGGAGTAAAGGAGGTTTGTCTTCTCGGTCAGAATGTGAATGGTTATGGAAAGGGATTGGAGGAAGAGATACGTTTTCCGGGACTTCTCCATCGCATCAACGAAATAGAAGGACTCCATCGGATTCGGTTTACCACCTCCCATCCTGCAGATCTTTCAGGAGAACTGATTCAGGCCTTCTCAAAATTGCCTAAACTCTGTGAGCACATCCACCTTCCCTTTCAATCAGGTTCGGATAGAATTTTAAAAGCCATGCATCGGGGATATACGAAAGAATCCTATCTTGAAAAAATAGACTGCCTGAAAAAAGCCTGTCCTTCCATTGCCCTGACTGCTGATGTGATTGTGGGATTTCCGGGTGAGGAGGAAAAGGACTTTGAGGAAACATTAGATCTTCTCAAGAAGGTTCGATTCGATGACCTCTTCTCCTTTAAATACTCACAGAGAAAAGGGACCCGGGCTGCCCAGTTTATGGATAAGGTCGAAGAGAAGGTGAAACAGGATCGGCTATCCATCCTTCAAGAGATTCAAAAGGGGATTACTCTTCAAAAAAATCAGGAATTGGAAGGTCGAGTGGAAGAAGTATTAGTTGAAGGTCGGAGCAAACAGAGCGATCAAGATGTGACAGGCAGGACCCGATCTAATAAAATTGTTAATTTTGAAGGGAACTTAGAATTAGTGGGAAAACTTGCATATGTTCGTATCAACAAAGCCTGTCCCCATTCCCTTAGGGGTGGAATAACTTCAGCTCAAGATCCTTCAATCTGTAATCTACGATCTGCAATTTACAATATGTAAAAAGCTTACCCTCACTCTCTCCGTGGCGAGTTAGTTCAAAGTAGTTAGTTCGGAGTTCGGAGCTTTTTCCAAATCGTTTTTTAGGCTTTAATCAATTTATTTTTTGCTCCGAACTAATCACTCCGAACTATTAACTACATAAACCTTGTTTCTAACGATGTTTACGTATGTTTCATTACGATGCTGGAGATGATGTTGGCAGCCTCATCTCCCCGGTCGGCAGCGTTGCTGAGATGGCGATAAATCTCACGCATCTTAAGCATGTAAACCGTATCTGTTCCCTTGAAGAGATCAGCCAGCGCTAAATGATAAGCCTTCTCCATCTGATTCTCATAGGATTTTGCTTTGATCGCATGCTCTGAGGCGATCTTGGGGTAGTCTTTCAAGATTTTGACCGCATCATTCAACTCCCTGGCTGCTTTTCTAAGGATGTTAACCATCTCTTTAATGTGTTCGTCTCCCTTAACTTCGTAAATTTCCATTTCATCCACCGTAGTATTTGCATAATCTACGACATCATCGATGGCCCGTGAGAGGGCATAAATATCCTCCCGGTCCAGGGGGGTGACAAACGTTTGATCCAGTTCCCCGATGAGGATTCGCCTCAATTCATCTGCCTCCCGTTCGACATTTCGTACGAGATTGGCATTTTCCTTGGTTCCATTCTCCGCAAAGTTCCAAAGGGCCTCCAGGCCCTCCAAGGTCTTTGCAGCTTGACGAGAAAGGATTTCGAAGAACCGGCTTTCGCTATTGGGAAATGGTTTTCTCTTTTTAAAACCAAATACCATTTTTCCCTCCCTCTTTAAGCTAACTACCTGTGTAGACAATTTATAATTGAAAATATGAGGATTTTCAATATTTTTGGTTAGGAGACGAGACGGAGAAGTTCCTTCGGGCTTTCGATCACCAGATCAGCACCGGCTTTGATCAAAGATTCTCTCGCAGCGTTCCTGCTACGATTCCCACTGAGAAAACCAATGGCGAGTACTGACGAATGCTTTTTCGCTGCCTGGGCAGCCATCATGTCGTCCACGACATCTCCCACATATCCACATCGGGGGTTGGAAATGCTGATTTCTTGAACTACCCTTAAAATGGAATAGGCATGGGGTTTTGAGCAATTTATTTTTTTTCCTGTTGATTGAAAGATGCGCTTCTCCTCTACGTCACATTCATTCAATGTAACCACACTATTAAAATAAGGACGAAGGTGAAACCGTTTCAGCGCAAGTTCTGCATCGAATCTTGGTCGACCGCTTGCAATTCCCATCCGGATTTTTTTACGAAGAGATGCTAAGATCTTTTTGGGGATCAGGATCCTTTCTTGCAGGTAAAACCCTTTCCCCATGTTAAAAAGAGGGGAAAGATGGTAACAAGCAGTAAATTTTTCCCCTAAGTAGACTTCCTGAAAGATCCGCTTGATCATATTTTCTTGATCAAGGTCCCCAGATCGATAGACCCAACCATCCCAAGAAGTTCCTAATATCCGGCGAACCCCTCTCAACCCTCCCCCTGTTGATTTTACTTTTTCTAAGAAGGAAAGGAAATGCTTCCTTTTTAATCGGATGACAGTTTTCCAGTGAGATGTGGAAGATTTTGCTATGAGATAATGGACAATCTCTCGAATGGAAGAAAATCTTTTCTGTTTTGGAAGAGGAGGGATACCTGAAATGGAGAGAAGATAGAGGAGGAGTCCAGAGGTCAAATCCCAATCATTATTAAACCCACCTACTGACTTAAAGAGAGAGATTTCCTCATCCATGATCCAATCTCCTCTGCTTCTTTGGAACCCTAGGCAGGTTTCAAGATAAATATGGATGGTTCGTTGAATGGTTTTTCGATAAGACCTTGAGACGTCAATCAGAACCCCATCCATATCGAAGATAAGGACATCTAAATTCATAAAATTCCAATTATCAAATCCCAAATTACAAATAATAACCAATCACCCATTTCCAAATCCAAAACACCTTTCTATAAGTCTTATCTTTGATTTTTGGTCATTGGAACTTTGGTCATTATTTGGTGCTTGGGATTTGGGTATTTACAAATTATTTCTTTGAGACCTCATGAAGTACTGCCTGGACAAGACTTTCAACATCTAACCCCTGCATCTGGTATAAATCGTCCGGTTTGCCAGAACTTCCGTATCGAGTGATTCCCATTTTCCGAAAACGAATCCCCAAGCCATGCTCCGCCAGGACATTGGCGATGAGAGTTCCTAAACCTGTTTGAATATGGTGGTCTTCGTAGGTGATGATGATTCCTGTCTTGGCCGCTTTAAGGATCGCTTCCTTATCTAAATCGCTTAAACAGGAGATATGGATCACTTGAACCCCGACTCCCTTTTCTCTTAATTTCTGCCAAGCCTGGAATGCCCTGTAAACCATTCCTCCTGTGGTGATGATCGCCGCATCCTTTCCGTTCCGTATCAGATCAGCGTGACCATATTGAAACTCATAGGAGGTACCAAATAAGGGGGCTCCTTCTTCCGTGAGGAGGATCGGGATGGGAGATCGACCCATGGCGACGAGGAAATTTCCATGGGTTTTTGCCACATATCGAATCACACGATCGGTTTGGTTAGGGTCTGCCGGGATGATGATTTTATATCCAAAAAGATTTTGTATCACTCCGACATAGTCAATGCACTGGTGGGTTTTTCCATCTTCACCCACATCCAGGCCGTTATGGGTGCAGATGAGTTTGAGGTTCGTCTCATTGATGTCATTGAGACGATGCTGGTTATACGTCTCATCCACACCGAAGACTCCAAAATCTGCAAAGAAAGAGAGAAGACCAAGAGTGGAGATGGCTCCTGCGATGGTGGCGGTATTATGCTCTTGGATTCCTCCCTGGAAGAAATGATCCGAAAACTGTTTGGCGAATCCTGCCGTTTTCACCGAGGAGGCCAAATCACAATCGAAGACCGCCACGGGGAGAGGGGAATCCTCTCGAACGTTGGCTTTGGCGATATCGACCAAGGCGTTTCCAAAGGCCGACCGATTGTCCAGCTTCTGATCTTTTCCATAGTTTCTCGGGCTCCCAATTTGGATTGAAGGAGTTTTCACTAAATATTTTCTTCCCGCAAAGGAAAGAGTTCCCCACTCCCGAATTTTTTGATATCGTTCTAAATCATCTTCGACTCCCAATTCTTGAACGGCTTTCTTATATTCTTCAAGGGTGAGAGCCCTTCCATGAAACTCTTCTTTTCCTTCCATGAAAGAGACTCCATTTCCCATGATGGTATGAGCAATAATCGCAGTGGGGTGTTTGGAGAGGGTAGCCTCTCGAAATGCGGTATAGATTTTTTGAAATTGATGACCCTCCACTTCCATCACCCGCCATCCGTCCGATTCAAAATTTTTCGAGATATTTTGGGGCATGATCTCTTGAGTCACTCCGCTAATCTGCCTGCAATTGTAGTCGATGATCACCGTAAGGTTATCAAGACCATATTTTATGGCAAACCGACGGGCCTCTGAAATCTGACCTTTCTGCTGTTCTCCGCAACCCATGGCGACAAAAACATGAAATCCATTTTTCAATATCTTTGATCCTAAAGCAAACCCACAACCCGCTGACAATCCCTGTCCCAAATTACCGGTATTCCACTCCACCCCTGGGACTCCTTTCTCCACATGGCCTTCGAAAGGAGACCCTGCTTTTCTAAAGTTGATGATAGCCGCTTCAATGGGGAAAAAACCGATTCTTCCAAGGGCTGCATACACTCCCGGAGAAGTATGGCCGTGGCTGATCACAATCCGATCCCTGTTCGGGTCTGATGGAGATTGAGGATGAACATTGGCATAAGAATAAAGGACTAAATAAAAATCGATGGATGACATGGACCCTCCAGGATGTCCTGATCTGGCAAGGGTAGTCATTTTCAATATATCGCCTCTCGCCAATCTCGCCAGTTCAGATAGCCTTTTGAGAGATCCTTCATCCAGTTTTTCAGCATCAAATCTTTTTCCGCTCATCTTTTACCTCCGTCGCAGCATAGATAAATCCTCATATCACATTTATTACCCTTTTGGGAAGAGGATATTGGCACGAAGGTGTTTATTGGAAGCATTGGAACCCCTTGTCATTGACAATTTTGGAATTTGGTTATAAAAGCTACTTAGAAAGGCTAACAGCTCGTCAGAACCATCCTGATGCTGGGAAAGAGAATCTTAACATTACATTAAATCGTCAGGTGGGTGTGATTCCAAAACTTTATAAAGCGGTTCTTTTCTATATTTAATGGGGGACAAGCTATTTTACCTGAGGTGACCTTTGTAAAATGTCTGGAAACAGAGCAGCGAAACGAACAAGGGTGTCGCTATAAAGTTTTGGCGATAAATCGCCCGGGGATGTATTTATCTATTTTTATTTTTTGCCGGCTCAACACACCCACCTGCCTCAGGCATTGTTTTTATGGAACTTTGAAAAAAGAGGGTATCATGACTCCATCGAATTTGTCGCTGAGCCTTGTCCTCTGGGCAGGGGATTTGATTAAGGAGATGCTATGATCATCGGAGTGCCAAAAGAGATTAAAGATGGTGAAAAAAGGGTGGGGATGACACCTCAAGGTGTCGATGCCTTAGTTTCTCACCACCACCGTGTATTGGTTGAGAAAGGGGCAGGGGTGGGAAGCGGTTTCTCAGATCATGAATATGGAAAGGCTGGGGCCATCCTCATTGACAAGGCAAAGGATATTTGGAACGGAGCCGAGATGGTGGTGAAGGTCAAGGAGCCCTTAGAGCCAGAATTTCCCCTGATGAGACCTGGCCAGGTCCTCTTTACCTACCTTCACCTGGCTGCTAATTGGGAACTTACTTTAAAATTAATGGAGCGCCGGATCGTTGGGATCGGGTATGAAACCGTTCAGGGACAAGATGGATCTCTCCCTCTTCTTCGACCGATGAGCGAAATTGCAGGGAGGGCCTCGGTCCTTGCAGGAGGAATGTGCTTAGAGGCGAGGTATGGAGGAAGGGGAGTTCTCCTCTGTGGGGCCTCAGGCGTTCCTCCTGCTAAAGTGGTCATCCTTGGAGCAGGGGTAGTGGGTGCCAATGCCTGCAAGGTTGCTTTAGGGATTGGCGCTCGTGTCAGCATTCTCGATATTCACCCAGAGAGGCTGAGTTATCTCCATGACATTACCCAAGGTCATATTGCCACTTTCATTTCGAATCGAATGACCATTGGAGAGGAGATCGCAGGTGCCGATCTTGTCATTGGGGCGGTCCTTATTCCAGGCGCCCAAGCGCCAAAGCTGGTGACCCGCCAGATGCTGAAAAGGATGCGTCCTGGTTCTGCTGTGGTGGACATCTCTGTGGATCAGGGTGGGTGTTTTGAAACCACGCACCCCACCACTCACGAGAATCCCACCTATATCGAAGAAGGGATTGTCCATTATTGCGTAACCAATATCCCGGGTGCCTTTCCGAGAACTTCCACGTTCGCCCTCACCAATGCAACATTTCCTTATGTTCATCAGATCGCAGACAAAGGTTTTGAAAAGGCAATGGAAGAGAATGAAGCCTTGAGAAAAGGCCTTAATCTGATTGACGGGAAGGTCGTCTGTCAGGCCGTAGCTGAAAGTTTTGGATTAGCTTTTATTCAAAATCCCTTTTCTTCTCCTTCCTTGAAAATTCCTTCCTGATATGGTAAACCCCGTTAGAAAAGGTAGGGGTTACTACCCTGGTCTTAGGAAAGAATTAACATTCTTTTTCTAATCATCATCCCTTAAGGGGCTGAGCTTTCTATACGGGGTAAACCATTCCTACCTTTTTCAGGTGTTGGAATGGTGGGGATATCCAAAAGAAAAAGATTGACCATTGCCATAGACGGCCCTTCTGGTGCCGGGAAGAGCACTGTAGCGAGGTCTTTAGCCAAACGATTGGGTTACGTTTATATTGACACAGGAGCGATGTATCGGTCTGTGGCGCTCAGAGCTAAAGAGAAAGGCATTTCTCCAGAGGATGAATCGGCACTCAATCAATTGGCTTCCTCCCTTCGTATTACCTTCGTCACAGAAGGGGAACAAACTCATGTTTTTTGTGATGGGAAAGATATTACCTTAGCCGTCCGTACACCCGAGATCAGTCGTCTCGCCTCTTATATTTCAAAACAACAGGGGGTCAGAGAAGCTCTCGTTCAGATGCAGAGGGAGATGGGAAAGGAAGGCGGAGTCATCTTGGAAGGAAGGGATATCGGGACGGTTGTTTTTCCTGACGCAGATGTTAAATTTTATTTAGATGCCGAGAGTGATGAAAGGGTAAGAAGAAGATACCATGAAATGGTTCAGAAGGGAGTAAAGGTAGATTTCAAGGAAACGCAAGAAGAATTGGTTCAAAGAGATCATAATGATATGCACCGGATCCATTCTCCTCTCAAAAAGGCAAACGATGCTGTGTTCATTGACTCCACCCATCGGTCTGTGGAAGAGGTCGTGGAAGAGATGGTCTGTATTGTGACGGCAAAGGTAAGAGGAAGTGAAACTGATCATTGCTAAATCGGCTGGTTTTTGTTTTGGTGTCAAGCGGGCAATGGACATCGCCATGGAGGCTGCCAAAAAGCAAACCAAAGACCTCTATACTTTAGGACCTTTAATCCATAACCCCCAAGCCGTAGAATTCCTTGAGGAGTTAGGGGTAAAGGTGAAAGACCGAATAGAACATATCCCCCGAGGAACAGTGATCTTCCGATCCCATGGAGTTTCTTTGAGAGATCTGACGAAGGCCAGAAAGAAGAGGTTACGCATCATTGATGCAACCTGTCCTATCGTCAAAAGGGCGCATCTCTTTGCGAAATACCTTCACCAGCATGGATATGCCTTATTGATTGTTGGGGATCCACAACATCCAGAGGTGGAGGCGATTCAGAGCTATATCCCAAAAGGGGTTGAGGTGGTTGAAGAGGTGGAGTCAATCCAAGGATTAGGACCGTGGGAAAAATTGGGAATCATTGCTCAAACCACCCAATCTTTCAGCCTTTTTAAAAAGGTAGTAGCCGTCTGTTTAGAAAGGGCGAAGGAATTGAGGGTATTTAATACGATCTGTCATGCCACAACGATTCGCCAAATGGAGGCCGTGGAGATCGCCAAAAAAGTGGATTGTATGATTGTGATCGGTGGCTATAATAGCGGAAACACTCAAAGGTTGGCTGCGATTTGTCGAGACATCCAACGCTACACCTATCACATTGAGACAGCCCAAGAACTCCATCCGGAATGGTTGGCTCGGAGAGAGAAAATCGGCCTCACAGCTGGTGCTTCGACCCCCTCTTGGATCATCAAGGAGGTAGAGCTGAAAATTCGGCACCTGAAAAGCCTTAGGGGTTAAAAGATTTGTAATTTTTAAACCGGTGTGGTATATATCTCCAGATTATCAGAAGAAGGGAGTTTTTGAATGGGGAAGGAAGAATTGGTTTCTTTAGAGGAAGAGAAAAGGCAGGCCTCTCTGGGAAGAGAAGCGGAAAAGAGAGAGGGGAGAGAACTTCCTCGCAGGGATGAACCCGAAGATTTTCAAACACTTTATGAAGAGAGCCTAAAGACCTTGGAGGAAGGTCAGATCCTTAGGGGAACAGTCATTGACATTACTCCAGATCACGTGACCGTGGATGTGGGATATAAGTCCGAAGGACAGATCCCCATGCAGGAGTTTTTGAAAAGGGATAAGAAGGTCGATGTGAAGATCGGAGACCGGATCGATGTGCTTTTGGAAAGGAAAGAGAGTGAGGAAGGGTTATTGACCCTCTCGAAGGAAAAAGCAGATAAGATAAAGGTATGGAGGGAGATCAGCAGATCCTGCCGGGAAGGGGAGGTCATAGAGGGGGAAATTGTAGGAAAAGTGAAAGGAGGACTTTCCGTAGATATCGGCCGGATTCTCGCCTTTTTACCTGGCTCTCAAATTGATTTAAAACCAGTTCGGAATCTGGATGTTTTGATCGGTCAACGATTAAAGTTTAAGGTGATCAAGTTCAATCGGAAACGAAACAATATTGTCCTCTCCCGACGTGTTCTTCTCGATGAGGAGCGGAAACAGTTGAGAGGGGAAACCTTAAAAAATCTCAAAGAGGGGGATATTGTAGAGGGGACGGTGAAGAATCTTACCGACTACGGTGCGTTCATCGATTTGGGTGGGATGGACGGTCTTCTCCATATTACGGATATCTCCTGGGGTAGAATTGGGCATCCTTCAGAGAAGCTCTCCATCGGAGAACAGATCAAGGTGAAAGTCCTTCATTATGACCGGGAGAAAGAAAAGGTTTCGTTGGGATTAAAGCAAGCCCTGCCCGACCCATGGGAGTCAGTGCCCCGGAAATATTCATTGGGTTCCCGCATCAAGGGGAAAGTTGTCAATGTGACGGATTATGGAGTTTTTGTGGAGTTGGAAGGGGGAGTCGAAGGGCTCGTTCACATCTCAGAGTTGACTTGGAGCAAGAAAATGAAACATCCTTCCAAGATCGTCCACATCGGTGACACCGTGGAGGTCATGGTCCTCGATTGCGACCCGGTCAAACGTCGTATCTCTTTGGGGATGAAACAGATCGAACCCAATCCATGGGCTTTGATCGAGGAGAAATATCCGGTGGGGACCAAAGTGGTGGGAAGGGTAAAAACCGTGACCGATTTTGGCATCTTCATCGGGTTTGATGAAGGCGTGGATGGGCTCGTCCATGTCTCCGAGATGTCGTGGACAAAAAAGATCAAGCATCCCAGCGAACTTTATAAGAAGGGACAAGAAGTGGAGGCAGTGGTCTTAAATATTGACCGTAAAAATGAACGCTTCTCATTAGGCATTAAACAATTGACTCCAGACCCATGGAAGGATGTTGCACGGCGATATCGAAAAGGAGAGGTGGTCGCAGGGAAGGTCACCAATGTGACCGATTTTGGTGCCTTTGTGGAACTGGAAGAGGGGATTGAGGGACTCGTCCATGTTTCTGAGATCAGCCGAGAGAAGGTAGAGAAACCCTCAGATGTCCTGAAGGTTGGGGATACCCTATCTGCCGTGGTCCTTCATATTGATCCCCACGATCGGAGGATTGGTCTCAGCATCAAAGGGCTAAAGGAGAAGGCCGAGAAGGCAGAGATCGAGAAATATATCTCGGACCAAGGACCCACTTCTCACAGTCTGGGAGAATTGATTCAGGAAGAGATGGAAAAACGAGGTGGAGGGTTACCCTCCAAAAAGGAGAATGATTAAATCTCACACCCTCTTGACATAAATATTCTTCACAATATCCCTATCCAAGGCAAGCGTCGTTTCTCCAATCTGTAAGACATAGGAAGGATTTTTCTGGTGCATTCTTAGGATACTTCCTGGAACGATCCCCAGGGTGCTCAACCGGTCAAGTCTTTGGTGTGATTTGGGTGCGATAAAGACGATTCGACCCTCCTCGCCCAATCCCAATTCCTCAAGAGGAATGACGAGAGGTTTCATCTCTTTTTTAAATTTAGTACAACATTCTCCTCTTGGAATGGGCTTCCCATGGATGCAAGTCGGTGGATGGCCGAGAAAGGTGCAGACGCTTTCTGTCACCGTAGGGCTCAGAATATGTTCGAGTTTGCAAGCCTCTTCTTCTACTTCCTCTTCAGACATCTCAAAAATTTCAAAGAGGAGCCTCTCTGTCAGACGGTGACGTCGAACGATCTCTCTTGCCTTCTCCTCCCCGCGTTCTTTGAGGATCATTCGATTGCCTTCTATTTGAAAAAGATCATCCTTGATCATCTTACGGAGAATGGAGTTCGCTTCAATGTCCTGGGTCGTCTCAAGAAGGTGGTCCATATCAGCAACCCCTTCTTCCCCTAAGGTCCAGATGAGCTCGAGGAGCTCATCGATCCGGTCCTCTTCGACTCCGTCAATGGATGCACCCATCCTTGGATGGAGACCCCTTTTAGGTTCAGATTCTTTCGTCATGGTTTCGCCTTTCTTCTCCATAAGGATTTTAAAAAATCGACAATAGCGGATTGCTCCTTATAACTATATCCACAATGGGGACAGCAGAGGAGGTTGCAGTTTTTCGAAAGGAGGCATCCCGAGTGACATTTCATCTCGCTCTCTAAAAATTCCTTTCCGCAGAGGGGACATTTGCATGAAGAGGACTTCGTCATATCAAACTCCAAAAATCTTTAATAAAAAGTTTACTATCCCGCCCGCTCCAAAAGCAATGGGGATGACCACCGCCGATATCCCCAGAGCTTTTCTTAAACCTCTTTCTTTAACCATCATAAAAAACTGGGCAATGCAGGGGAGGAAGAGAGTGATGGTGACCAAACTGACCAGAATTTGATGGGGATTGAGTTGCCCCTCCTTGGCCAAAACAAATAGACCTGCTGCCCCGTAGTCTCTTCGCAGAAATCCAATGATGAATGCCTCGGTGACCTTGGGGGGAAGGCCTAGGAAATAGACGATCAACGGAGTAGCAACCTTTTCTAAAAGAATTAATATTTTTGTCTTGTGAAGGCCAAAAAGAATTAGGGTGCCCAGAATGAAAAGGGGAACAGCTTCCTTCAGATACCATTCGATTCGAGCCAAGGTTTTGACTAACACATTGGAGAGCAGAGGGATCCGTAAAGGTGGAATCTCTAGGATGAAATCAGAACCTTCACCCGGAATCACCCGCGACGCCAAGTAGCCCACCAAGATGAGAATCCCTGAGATAATAAAGATCCACATCAAGAAGTAAGGGGCAGGAAGGCTTGCAAACATCCCAAGAATGATCCCCAATTGAGCAGAACAGGGAACGGCGAGCGCTAACAGGAGCGTCACGATGGTCCGGTCTTTTTCCGTCTCCAGGATCCGTGTGGTCATGGTGGCCATGGTGTCGCATCCCAGGCCCAGAACCATGGGCAAAACCGCCTTACCATTTAGCCCCATCTTTTTGAAGATTTGATTGGTCATCACGGCCAGTCTGGGTAAATATCCGGAATCCTCCATGAGTCCAAAGACCAGAAAGAAACAGCCGACAATGGGGAGAACGATCGCAATGGCGTAAGTGAGGGCCATGGTGATGACTCCATAAGGGCCAATAAATAATTCTTGAAGAAAAGGGATAGGGATGAAACGCTGAATGAGATAGGTGATGGGTGGAAGGAGCCATTTCCCAAAGAGGGTTTCCTCTAAAAATTTGACACTGGTCTGTGCTCCGAAGACTCCAACAAATTCATAAGTGGTCCAGAGGATAAACAGAAGGATGGGAATCCCCCAGAAGGGGTGAATGGAAAGGTTTCCTAGAAATGAAGAGATGGATTTAGGTGCCTCTCCCCTTACCCCCATCACTTGCGATAGCAGTTCATCTACCTTTCGAAGCTTGGTCTGATTGATCAAGAAGCCGATCGGTTCAGCAAGATGCATCTGGATCTCCTGCCGAATTTTTTCAATTTGTAGAATCTCTTTCTCTGAAAGATGATGGTGGAGCCATTCGGCGAGGCTCTCGTCCCCGGAGAGCAGCATCAGGGCCAGAGAAAGTTTGGAGATAGATGCCTCAGGGAGGAGAGGAGTTATTCGTGAGATCCCACTTTCGATGGCTTCTGGATAGTTGATCGAGATTGAAGAAGGAGACCGAGCCTGAAGATTTTCTTTGATCTTCTCCAGACCTTTTTGTCTTGTGGCCACCGTTTTCAGGATGGGAGCGCCTAAGATCTCGGATAAGGTCTGGATTTTAATTTCAATGCCTCTGCTCTTTGCCTCATCCCACATATTCAAGAGGACGAGAAAGGGAAGTCCCATCTCCAACAGTTGAAGGGAGATGAGAAGTCCCCGACGAATGTTTTTCGTATCCATGACCTGGATCAGATAACTTTTAGGTTCCTTGAGAAGGATATCCCGGGTGACTTTCTCGTCTTCTGACATCGGAATGAGGGAGTTGACGCCAGGGGTATCCAGCACTTGGAGCTTCTTCCCATGAGCGGACAGGGTTCCGGTGGAAACTTCCACGGTGGTCCCTGGATAGTTTGAGACGGTCACATATTTACCGGTGAGGTAATTGAAGATGACCGATTTCCCGACGTTCGGATTTCCAATGAGAATTACTTTTTCTCTGGAGACATCGGTCTGTTTTAATTCAGTTCTACTGCAAGATTCCATCCCTTAACTTTTTCTCCTGACGGTTCTTTTCTTCCGGTGACATTCCTCACATCGACCATAGAGTTCCATGCGATGATGAGAGATCTTGAATCGGTGACGTTGAGCAATCCCATTCTGGAGGGCTTCAAGAGTTTGGTCCTCGAATTCAATAATCTTTCCGCAATCGAGACAGATCAAGTGATCATGATGGCTCCCTTCCGAAGCAGGTTCATATCGGGTCTCTCCGTCAGCAAATTTTCGTTGGGTTGCCAAACCGAGACGGGTGAGGAGTTTCAGGGTGCGATAAACGGTCGTGTAGCCGATTTTAGGATTTGTTTTGGCGACTTGGGCATAAATTTGTGCGAGGTTCTTATGCCCGGACGAATTCTTCAATCCTTCTTGAGAAATCCGTGTTTTAAATAGATCGGTTTTCATGGGATGCCCCATTTTTGAAATTGAATTTCAATTTCAATCTAACCCATCCCCTCTGATTTGTCAATGCTAAAATTGACCTTGCCTTTGGTCTCTGTTAAAATTTCCATGGAGTGAATAAGACCTATGGCAACTCCTGACAACCCAAACTTAGAAGGATACGACAAGATCGTCACCCACAATGACTTCGATGGCATCGTCAGCGCTTCCCTCTGTTCATGGGTTTTAAAAATTCAAAGGGTTATCTTTACTGGTCCCCTTACCATTGCCCGCTCTCAAATCACGATCACCGAGAAAGATGTGGTCTGTGATTTGCCTTACCCCCTCCAATGTGGACTCTGGTTCGATCACCATGAAGGAAATCTCCAGGAGTTGACCTACCGCAAGATCGATCCAAAATCGATTCCTGGCCGATTCGATTTAAAACCGAGTTGCAGCCGGGTGGTTTATGAATATTTTTATGAAAGAGAAGAATTCCCTCTCTATTTCTTGAAGGCGGTAGAGGAGGCGGATGTCATTGACAGTTTTTCTTATGCTTCGATAGAGGATTGGAGGAGAGAGACCCCTGGGAAGGTGATCTCTTTAACTTTAAATGTCCCTTTCCAAACGGCCGAGGATCAAGCGAGTTATATGAGAAACTTAGTTCAACAACTTCGAGACCGTTCCATCGAAGAAGTATCCCTCCTCGACTTTGTTCAGAAACGGTTAAAACAATATCGGGAAGAAGAGGGGCGGATGCTTCGAATGATTCGGGATGCCTCTTATTTCATTGAGCAGGATGAACAGAAAGAAGTGGTCATAATCGATCTCACCCCTTATCAACGGAGGCCCTATCTTATCAAAAACCTAGCCTTCTTGATCTATCCCGAAGCCTTGGGGGTTTTGGAGGTCTATAATCTGATGGACCACCAAGGGGTGAAGAGTAATCATCTCGGTCTCTCCATGTCCCTTTCCATCAATGGAAATAGACAAGACCAGAGTAAAAATATCGGTGAGATCATGCGAACTCTCAACATTGGGGATGGTCATCCAGGGGCGGCTGCAGGAACGGTACGCTGTCAGTCAAAACAAGAGATGCTGAAAAAGAAAAAGGAGTTGTTGGAGCAGATCTTTAGACTCTGGTCTTCCCAATAAGGTTAAAAATAGCTAAAGCTGAAAATGGCAAATGGGAAATAGGAAATGGGAGGCTAAAAAGGGAAGGGGACTTCAACATTTTTTAAGGCGCCCTTCCCAAATTTTCTATTTTAAAAAGAGAGATTCGTAGGTTTTTGCGCCTGCCCTATACCCTGCCTCATCTTTACCCCATTCTGTGTGGCACCCATTGCATGAATTTGGGACCACATTTTTCGGGTCTTTCTCGAACATCTCCAAACTTACCCGTGGTCTGATGATTCTAAAGTCGTGGTTGTGAATATCTCCAGCTTCAGCTGAAGAAGCTGTTTTTACCATATGGCAGGAGGAGCATCGGCTGGTTCCTCTGGTCTCTGGAGCATAGTTGTGCTTGGTATGGATCCGGATGGCCCAAGAATTGGCAAACTTTTTGTCTTTGCCATGGCAGGAGAGGCAGAGAGTATTATTATAGTCTGCTTTGACCAGTTGGGAACGACTGGGTCCTCCATGGGGATTATGGCAATCAAAGCAGAGGACCCGCACAAAGAAATGCCCACTCCTTTGAAAGTCGAGCCATTGCTGATGTTGGGATTTAGAGTGGGCTCGTGGATCTCCCCAGATTCCAGGCTTAAATTGGTAATAGTTGGAGAGGGGCTCCCCAATTTTATAAGGTTTGTTGTCTTTGTCATTCCAGGGATATTCAAAGGTTCCATTCGGAACGCTCACCCCTCTGGAATGGCATTGGCCGCACACCTCCAAGCTTCTTTCGTACTGTAGTTTTCGGGGATGGATGATTTTTCCCTTGGTCTTGGGAGACTTAATGTGCTCAGAGCCAGGGCCATGGCATTTTTCACATCCGATATTGAGCTCCACATATTTGGATTCATATCCCCTGTCAACTTTCTTCAACTCGAGCCCAGTATTATGGCAACCTGCACAGCTCATATCAAAGGATTTCTCTACAGAGGGTTTTTTGAGACTCCCATCCTCATGATACCAATCCTGCAGATTATAGGGAACCCACCGCGAAGTCGCTTGATTCCATTGGAATGGGAGAATGTAATGATGATTTCCAATCTTGACTTGATAGCGTTGTTTCCAACCCCATCCCCCAAAAGTCCTCGCCAAGTTATAGGTGACCTCCTTAGAAAGGTCTTTTGCATCCACTAATGTGGCTTGATGAACGCCTCCGGGTCCATCCTCCATTTTGACAATGACCTCCGGGATATTTCCAGCTTTTAATTTGATCATGCCCTGCCAATCGACCACAAGTGTATCGTTGGTGCGGCTTAAAATCTGTTGAGATTTATTATGAAGGGTATCCTTCCATGTCTCATAAATCGAACTGTGACAAGATATACATTTTTTAGAACCGACATAAGTGGCCTGAGCCATGGCCAACGATGGAATAAGGATTAGAACAGAAAGAAAAAATCCTAACGTTTTTTTCATCAAATTTTCCTCCTTTCGTTAGGGCTGTATACCCTATGGATAGGACAGTAACCCTTTTCTTGCCAGGGTGATATGTTCTTCTTTTCCAGTATGGGGATGATGGCATCGGGTACAGGATTTCAGACCGTTCTCTCTCGCTATCTTCCCGCCCTCGAGAGCATCTGCGCCCATCATCATCTCCTGATATTTTTCCCCTGGACCATGACATGCCTCACAAGCCACATTCTTCTCTTTAAAGGTTTTCTTTTCCGGGTCGTATCCAGTGGCATGGCAAGAAATGCATTTGGTTTTATCCTTTTCGTTCTGGATGAGAGAAAAGGCTTTGGTCGTCATGGGTGACTTTTTCCAGGTTTCGATATGTTTTTTATTGAGGCTTTCGTGGCACCCAATGCAGGATTCGGAGCCGACATAGGCTACCTCCTCTTGGATAAAAACAGGCCTCTCTTTTGGCGGTGCTTCTTCGGGCAACGCAAGCGCTGTCTTCTCCCAGCCTCGGATGAAGGCCACCAGTTGATTAATCTGCTCCTGATTCAATGGGCCTCCTTCATTGTCACCGAGAGCAACCATTCCCGTCCGTGGGATTCCCCGTTCGATGATTTTATAAAGGATGGAATCATCTACGGCCTTCAGGTAGTTCTTCGAGTTGATGGCCTTGATTCCCTTCTGAGGGCCACCGGGCTCTCCATGGCATCGGGCACAGTGTGTCCTGTAGAGACTTTTCCCTTTTTCGGCAGCCTCCGATCTCATCTTTTCGGCCTCTACCTTCACACGATGGGGTTCCAATAGCCAATAAACAGATAGAAAGGCGGCAATGGTTACTGTCAATACCATGGCTGTGAAGATTTTCTTTGCCATTAGTTTCTCTAAGCCTTGATGACCTGAGAAGGCTCGAACTTGCTCCTTTCGATCGGACTGGTTCTGTCGACCACCACGTTTCCCGCAACAATTTGAAGTTTATAAAGGTCTAAAGGCCGCGGAGGTGGCCCCTCAAGGACCTCCCCATTCTGATTGAATTTAGCCCCATGGCAAGGGCATTCAAACTTCTTGAGCATCTCATTCCAATTGACGATGCAATGGAGATGAGTGCAGATAGCCGAAATTGCTAAAAACCCTCCTTCTGTTCTCAAAATAAAGGTTCTCTCCTTACGAAAGGGGATGACCTCACCTACTTTAAAATCGGTTACCTTGCCAGCGATGAAAACCGTTTCAACTTTGGGTCCTTTTCGTCTTGGCCAAAGAAATGCAAAAGTGCCGCCGATCAGTTCACCCACCACAATGGCCGCTGCCCCAATCCAGGCATATGCCATCAATCTCCTTCTTGAGATAGATTTTTTGTCGACCTGCGATTTGGCATCCATTTCGCTTTTCATCATTTCCATGGTAGGGCAAAACTCCAATTTGGTCCTCTAAAGAGGGATCCGATGATTGTGAAGATCAGGGCTCCGAAAATGAATATGGTGAATAAAGTAATCAATATTCTCCGCTTCTCACCACCGATAAAGATTTGATTAAAAAGAGACGTAAATCGGGTTTTTGGTTTCCTATCTATATAGGGGATCAAGAAAAGCCATATGAAGATAAGCAGAGGAAGGATGATTGCAGGAATCACAGGTTTATTCGTGTAATGGATTAATTCCTGAATCCCTGTAAAATACCAGGGTGCCTTGCCAGGATTGGGGGTGACAAGGGGATTCGCGAGATCTTCTAAGGGGGCATCGAAGAAAAGGGAGATAAGTAAAAGGGCAACGGTAACGGCTAAAGAGCAGATGGTTAGAAGAATGATGTAATGCGGAAAGGTCTCCACCGTGTCTTCTGGAGCCTTCTCCACCATTGGTGAAGTTCCTTCTACAATCTCCATGAGGCCATAGGTTTTGTTGGGATCTTTAACGAAGATTTTCTCCTTATCTTTGTCCATTTTAAATTTCACCCCTCATTTTGCAATCCGCAATTCGCAATCCGAATTTGGGCCTTTCTTAAAGTGGTCCTGATATTCCTCCATCTTTTCTCACCCGCCAGAAATGGACGACCATCAGGACGCCGATGATAAGAGGAAGCTCTACACAGTGCACTACATAAAAACGAAGCAAGGCTTCGTGGCCTACCTCATCCGCCCCCAGAAGAAAGAAACGAACATAATTTCCAATGAAAGGAGTATAGGTCATAATGGTTGTGCCTACTGTAATTCCCCAATAAGCAAGCTGATCCCAGGGGAGAAGATATCCTGTGTAACTCAGAGCCAGGGTAAGGATGAGAAGGCCAATTCCGATCACCCAATTAAACTCTCGAGGAGGCCTGTATGAACGTGTGTAAAATACCCTGACCATGTGAAGGAAGACGGTCACAACCATCCCATGGGCAGCCCATCGATGCAAATTTCTTAAGATCTTGCCATTGAAAATGAGGGCCAAAGCTTGCATATCGAAGTATGCCCTTTCAATAGAAGGCGTATAATGAAACATCAGGAGTATGCCAGTGACCGTGAGAATGATGAAGAGGAGACAGGAGATCCCTCCCAGGCAGAATGTATAAGAGAAACGGAGGCCGTGACGCTTTATCTTCGCCGGAAAAATATGAAGGAAGAAGTTGTTATAGATCAACAGGGAACGTTTCAGGTCGGTATCCGGTATTCCAGTTCTGAAGATCGAACGCCACACCGCCGAATCTGAAATGCGCTGTAAAATCCCTTTCTTCATCCTTGTTCACCTCTGTAGAAGGCTGATTCACGATGGTACTCTTCCATCGTGATTGTTCCGGTAGGGCATCGTTTAACACATAGGCCACATTGGATACAACGGGATTCATCTTTGAAGATAACGGTAGCCAGGTTGCGTTGTTGAGCTTCTTCGAAGGTTACTCGGTAAAGGGATTCAACCAATTTTGAGAGCTTTTCATCTCCTTCTATTTCATCGAGCCTTGCCATCCGAAAACAAGATTTTGGACAGATATCAACACATCCACCGCAAAGGATACATTTTGTCCGATTGAAGATGGTGAAGATGTGGCATTGGAGACATCGTAGGGCTTCCTTCACTGCCACCTCTTTCGAAAAGCCCAATTCGACTTCTTTATCCACAGACTTTCTTTCCTGTATGGGAATGGTCTCTATTTTCTGTCGTGGTATTTTTTCGAGATCCGGATCAATCTTAACCTCTGATACAGCTGTAAAGTGAACAGGCTTCTTTTCGAACTCCTCTCCACTGAGATAGGTGTGGATAGAGAGGGCTGTCTTTCTCCCATCGGCGATCACCCGTATCACATCCATGGGGCCTGTGACAAAGTCACCCCCGGCAAAGATACCGTGTACATTCGTCTCAAAAGTTTCTGGGTTGACGGATAGACGGTCCCATTTAGAGATTTCAAGACCGATCTCTTCAGGAAGGAAGGAGATGTCAGGGGATTGGCTGACCGCTGGGATGAGGAGATCGATATCAATGTCAAATTCAGTTCCTTCGATGGGAATAGGCCTTCTCCGGCCATCCTTTTCAGGTTCACCCAATCGGTTTCGAATACATTGGACGCCAGAGACCCTTATTCCATCTCTGGAGAGGACCCGAGTCGGTTGGGTGAGGAAATGCACTTCAATACCCTCCTCTTCCACCTGCTCCAACTCCCTGGGATCCACAGGCATCTCTTCTCTGGTCCTTCGATAAATAATAAAGACCTCCTTCGCTCCTAATCGAAAAGAAGAACGGGCTGCATCCATGGCTGTGTTTCCGCCTCCGACCACTGCAATTCTTGAGCCAATTTTCAGATCTTTTTCCAGATTGACCCTTCGCATAAAGGTCACACCATGGATCACTCCTTGGAGATCTTCCCCGGGGATTCCCAATTTTTCAGCCTTATGTGCACCTGCGGCGATATAGACGGCATCATACTTCTTTCTCAAACTTTCTAAATTCAACTCTTTTCCAATGGGAGTTCCGGTGATGATTTCCACTCCCAATCGGCTCACCTCCTCAATTGCCTGTTGCACCACTTCCCTGGGAAGGCGGTAAGGAGGAATTCCGACATTAAGCATTCCGCCAGGGATGGGGAATGACTCATAGATCGCGACGGAATAACCGAGCCTGGCGAGATCATTGGCGGCCGAGAGTCCGGATGGTCCAGCACCGATGACCGCCACCTTTTTGCCCCTCTTTTCGATCACTGTTTCTTTTTGAGGGGTGTGAGTTTTGAAATCCGCAGAGGCCCTTTTCAATGAGCAGATGGAGATAGGAAGATCGAGCAGGAGACCTCTTCGACACTTCTCTTCACAGGGGTGAACGCAGATCCGCCCCAGAATGGCTGGGAAGAGGTTATCGCCACGGTTGATCTCAAAGGCCAGATTATAATTCCCTTCTCGGATAGCTGAGATGTACTGGGGAGCA